>CAZWFX010000006.1:0-76761 GCA_964633425.1 uncultured Candidatus Saccharibacteria bacterium | reverse complement strand
TTATATAGAGCCATAGCAAATGTGTAAGAAAATATTACAAAATGGACACTTTTGAGGTATTTGTACACGCCGGACTCGACCGTAAGAGCGCTGCGGTGCTCTCTGCACTCGTGGAAAAAGGACCGTTGTCACTCTCGGACCTGAATCGCGAGACACACATAAACCGCCCCTCGCTCTATGCCCTCGTTCCCCGACTCGTCGACTCCGGCCTCGTGAGTCTGGAGAAGCGCAATAAGCGGACACTGTATCGCGCAGAGTCGCCGACCCGCTTGCTCGAACGATACCGGCAGGAGCGGACCGACGTTGAGGAGAAGCTCAGCGAGATCGCCGCAACATACGCCCGCGGCACGCACGAAAAGCCGGTCATCCAATACTTCGAAGGGAAGCGCGGTGTCACATTTGTGTTCGACGACATCGCACGGACCGTTCCGAAAAACGGCATATTCTACCGGTACTCATCGCGCACCGGTGACGAGAAAGAATTTCACGACACGTTTTACGCGCAGACCCGCGACGCAAAAAAACTTGAGCGTATGGTCATTACGAGCGAAGAGAAAGCGAATAGAAAGAGCAAGAAACTTGATCGGTCGGTCAAAGCGATCCCCAAGGACTTTGACCTCTTTGCGGACAATGTTTCACTGGTCATTTACGGCGACAAAACTGCATACGTTGATTACGACTCAAAGACGTCGTTCATCGTCGAGAGTGCTAAGATCGCGCGCTTCCAGGAAAAACTGTTCCGCCTTTTGTACCGGAAACTCTAGGAAAAAGCCCCGACTGAGTCGGGGCTTTGATCAGGCAGCTCGCTGCCTGAAATCACAGAACATTTGGAAGTGGTCAGACACGAACTCACGTTGCCGAGCAACGATCTCGCTTTCATGCATGCAGTGCACGCGCGTCTTGCCTGCCTCTTCGCGGGGCACGCCGAACGCTCTGCCATACATCACCGTCGATACGTAGCGTCCGCGCGGGTCTCGGTTGCTATCGCCGTAGAAACCGACAACACCATCCACCTCTACCGCGAAGCCAGTCTCTTCCGAGAACTCGCGAGCGATCGCACCGGTCGGTGTTTCACCGGGCTCGATCTTCCCGCCGGGGAAGGCGAGACCCTTCGGCTCAGACAACCGCTCGATCACGACGAACGAGTCTCCTCGCATCGCGATCATGTCCACACAGCGGATGGCTTGCTTCAGTTTCATATCAATCCTCCGTGTATAGAACGAGTGACTGAACTTGCCGCTCGCCGAGCTTCTCTCGACCTCCGAGACCACTGAGTTCGATCACGAACGCGAGACCCGCAACCTCGGCTCCGACTGATTCAACGAGCACAGCGGCTGCTGCCGCAGTGCCTCCGGTCGCGAGCAGATCGTCGACCACAAGCACCCGTGCGCCCGACTCGAGCGCGCCACGTTTCATTTCCACGGTATCCGATCCGTACTCCAGGTCGTAGGAATACGACACCACTGCACCGGGAAGTTTCCCGCGTTTCCGGATCATCACGAACGGCACACCGAGCTTGAGTGCAACCGGCGCACCGAACACAAATCCGCGCGCATCCAACGCGACGACCGCATCAACGGATCCATCCCATTGTTTCGCGATCATGTCGACCACATGCCCGAACGCCGAGGCGTTTGAAAGCAGGGGAGAGATGTCTCGAAAAGTGATTCCGGGCTTCGGAAAATTCTCGACCGCAGCGATATGTTGTTTGAGATCCATAGGACCCTCCTCAGTTGGGAATGAATGCGGCGGGTCTTGGACCCGCCGCTGGTTTAGTGACGACAGACTCTCGACGGCCGCGAGCCGCGCATGTGAGCACTGCTCACTGAAGACCACGGCACATCGGTCTCAACGCCGCATGCGACACACGAGAAAGTAGGGTAGTAGTCGGTGCCGCCGCCATAGTCACTGCTTGAGGTCTGGTACAAATCGTATTCGGAAACCAGCAGCTTCGCGCCGCAGCCCCCGCCGCCGTTTCCGTGACCGGAACAGACGAACTCCTTGGACCAGCCCTTCTGCTCGCGACCCTTCTTCAGGACCTTCATGACTGACTCCTCTGTCAACGATCAAACCCGTATGGAGAATAGCCGCGTTTGCGCTCACCGTCAGAGTCAATAGGTAATTTGTACTATTTTATGTACAATACATCCGTGACGCTCGCCGATATATTCAAACGACTTGATCTGCCTAAACATGCGGACGCCGTGTATCTCGCTCTGGAAAAAGGGGGGCCGATGCACGCCAGCGCGATCGCACGCTCCGCGCGCGTTCACAGACCAGCTCTGTACCTCTCCCTCGCGGCGCTCAAAGAAAAGAAACTGCTGACGCTCACAACATTCGGAAAGCGCACGTTCTACGCTGCAAAACCGCGGGCACACATCGACGCGCTGTTGCACGGAGCTCGAGCCGCGAGCGATGCGCTTCTTGCCGAACGGCCGGCACGGTCGAGTATGGGTATCAGGTACTTTGAAGGCGACAAGGGGATCACTGCCGTGTTTACCGACGTGCTCGAGCACTCAAAGCGGGGCGACACGTTTTATCGCTACACATCAGAACGCGACCTCGACGCGGTGAACCGGTTACTTCCGAGTGACTACCGCAACAAACGGGATGCGAAGCGCCTTGAACGACAGGTGATCAGCAACCCCGAATCAGGAGCTCGCAAACGTTCGCGTCTTGAGAGGTTCATTAAGTATCTCGGCAACGATAAAGAGTCTTTCCGCCATAATGCGATTCAGCTTATTTACGGTTCGCGGATAGCGTTCATCGACCTGAATGAAAAGCGCAGTTTTATCATCGATAACTCGACGCTGGCTGATTTCCAAAAAACTATATTCCGCGCGCTCTACAGGCGCCTTTAACGATTCCTTGATTCTTCATACGACAGGGTTACAGTGCACCCCATGCATACAAAAAATCTGGTGCTTACCGTCCTTGTCGCCGCGATTGCGCTCCTGTTCATCTGGTATATGTGGATGCAGAACGCAGGGTCAGTCGACATGAACATAGTGACACCGACCACGACCCCGGTGCAGCTCCCGACTGAGTCGGCTGCAGCAACGTCTACAATCAGCCTGGCACTGCTCGACATAGAACAAACAACGAACGGTCCGGTACGAGGGTGCGATAGAGTCGTCATGGTCAGTCAGTCGATACCGAGTACGACTGCGCCGCTCACTGCGGCAATGAACGCTCTCTTCACCACATCGTCAACAACGATAGGTGGCTGGTTCAATTTCATCCCGAGGACAAATGCCACGCTGGAGTTTGTAAGTGCGAGTGTCTCAAACGGCACCGCGAACATCTACCTGACCGGATCACTCTCCGGACTTGCAGGCGTCTGCGACGACCCGCGCGCGGACATTCAAATCGAAGAGACCGCAAAACAATTCCCGACAGTCCAAGCAGTGCAGTTGTATCTGAACGGACAACCGGTCGATACACTTGCGCCGAGCATGAAATAATCGCTATTACACACCGTCACACTCACTATGAATACTCGAACACTCACTCTCTCTGCCGTTATCGTGGTCGCCGCACTCGCGCTGCTTATATATGCCTTCACCGGCAGTGCCACCACGGGCGCTGCACGAACTCTCAACTTATCCGAGTACGGCGTGGCACTCGACGTACCGGGATCACTTTCTGACCTTACCTATTCGACGAATGACGAGAGCGAGAACGGTCCGGGCACCGTGCTTCATATGTATACAAAGGGCGGGTGTGACCTCGCGGCAATCTATCAGATCAAGAAGAACGCGATCGCTGAGTCGCATACATCGTGGAACGAACAGACGCTGGAACGATTCCAGATGGCATCCGGCGACAAGCCGGCGCAGGTAAAAGAGTTTACGGATTTCTACCTCGTATTCGAACCGAATCCTACGCTCTGTGCGACTGACGAAAAGGGCAAAGCGGCGGAAAGCCGTCAACAACTGGACCTCTGGAATTCGCTCGCAACCGCGCACTACATGCAGTATTAAAAGAACGGCCGGGAATTCCCGGCCGTTTTCGAATGATCTATATCCTGTAGCGTTGCACCCGCTTGAGGTCGCTCAGCGTATTCACCCCAAGCGCCTCCCGGCTTCGAGTAGGCGAGAGTGCAAGCTCTCGGACTACGCGACCCTCCTGTACCGCACGACCGACGAGCGGCGGCATATATCGCTCATCGCCAAATCCGTCTGTCTTTTGGACCGGGACAACTTCGGGGATGGCGCTCTCAAGCCAGCGTAGGTCCCACACCCACAGCGAAGGGTTTACCCGGAAAAGCGCGCGCTGGTGCGACGTGATCGCAGGGTCATCCGCCTCGATGATGCGCTCGATCGACTTATCAGGAGCGCGCGCGACGCGCCCGTAGGATTCGAGCGCAGGAAACCGTTCGCCGTCGCGTTGCACGGTGACCATCGTCACAGTGACCCGCTCCGCGTCCGCGTCGATAACTTCGCGAAACGTGCGCGCCGACCACAACGGCATATCGCCGTACGTAATAAGGGCTTTCTCGGCACCCATACGTCTGAGCGGTGGGATCGCACGGAACACGGCATCAGCGGAACCGCTTCGCGTCGGCTGCTCAACAATCTCGGGCATCGTCAGCACAATGCCCATACGCATGGAGTAACGGATCGCTTGCTCAACGAGCCCTCGGTCTCGCGGATTCACCACAACGACCGTGCGCGTGATGCCTATCTCGCGTCCGTTTCTGAGCGGATACGCGATCATGGGAATGTCGCGGACACGCTCAATAACCTTTGGCACCGGGGCCCCGTGCTCGGTTCGAAACGAACCGTAGCCGGCTGCAACCACAATCAACCCTGTCTCTATCACGTCTTCCTCCCTGGAATTTCCATCCCGATTCAATACTAAAAAACCCGCTTGTTCAAGCGGGTTTTAGAACGGGTTTCGTACGCCGTTACGTATTTCGAAGTGGAGGTGATAACCCGTCGGTCCCGAGACGCGTCCGGAGTTACCCACCGTACCGATCGTCTGGCCCTTTGCGACGTGCTGCCCGACACCGACATATACAGTCGTTTGGTGAGCGTAGAGTGTCTGCGAACCGTTTGCATGCTGAATCACAACGTAACTGCCGTATCCGCCGTTGTAGCCGCCCTGTTTTGCAACAATCACATCACCCTCTGCGGCCGCAAGAATCGGGGTGCCGACCGGCGCCGCGAGGTCTACACCGTTGTATCCATGGACACCCTGCGTTTTCACGTAGCTAGCAAGCGGAGCGGAATAATACCCGGCAGAGATCGTGTTCGTGATCGTTTTCACAACCTTACCTACGCCGGAGGTGGTCTTTTTGACCGGAGTCGGAGCAGGAGCAGTGATCTCGCCGTTCGGGATGATGACTTCGGTACCGACCGCAAGGGCGCCATTATCAATACCGTTGTAGCTGACGATTTCGTTGACATCTCCATCGAACTTCTTTGCGATGGTTGCGAGCGTGTCTCCCTTTCGCACCGTGTACTTCACGCCCGTGACAGGCAAGATGGTCAGCGTCTGGCCGACCTTAAGCGGCGTACCCTTGGCGATGTCATTTGCCCACAGGATCGTACTCGGCGTCACATCAAACATCTGAGCGATCGCGGAGATTGTGTCTCCTTCGCGGACGACATAGGTGGAAATGGTCGAATTCTTCGGTCGGGAGATTGTGCCGGACGGTCCTTCGTCGGACACAAGCGCAGAGTCGTCAACGATCGTAATATCGCCGCCGCCGCTGTCCTGAGCCGCCGCCATGTTCAACGCCGCCTTCGGCAACGGCATATTCTGCACATTGGATGTGCTCGGTTCGGTGTCTGCTTCGGCAATATTGCCCTTAATCACGACCGTAAAGAGATCCGTGATATTCCACGCCCGCGCGACAGCCGGAAGCAGGGTTCCGACGATCAACATCATTGAAATGACTGACACAGCCACGCGGGCAGGTCGAAACTTCCGATATTTCCTCTTGAGCCCGTAAGCCCTAGAATCCTTATTTTGAGCCAAAATACGTCAATTTTTTCGGCCGGATCACTTGTGTGTGCCTCGGGGTCGTGCGGTATTCCCGCGTTCAACCCGGAAAGCTAAGTGGTGGAAGCCGTTCTGTACGATGGCATGGGCAGTCAGGCTGGAATTTGGCTTAAAACCTCGATATTTTTGAGGTGTCGGCCGAATCAGAAATCACAGGTGACCATCGACCAGTTAACGGTAACGAATGCGACCTTCAGAGTCAATTCATAATCAGGAGGGGCAGTGGATAGCGGATTTGTCAACAAAAATATGAAGACGCTCCCATCCCCCGAAAAGCCAAAAAATCCATATTTTGAGCCGTGGTATAGTGCTCGGGTGAAATACTTTGAAGGCCTCAACGACCGCCAAAAAGAGGCGGCAGCACACACCGACGGCCCCCTGTTGATCATTGCCGGGGCCGGAGCGGGGAAGACCAAAACCATTACCCACCGAATCGCTCATTTAATAGAAACAGGGGTGCCGGCGCGAAAGATCCTCGCGGTCACCTTTACAAACAAGGCCGCCGGCGAGATGCGGGAACGCGTTCGCTCACTCGTTCCTGAAGCGGCAGGCATGCCGACCGTGTCCACCTTCCATTCGCTCGGTGTCCGACTCTTGCGCGAGTTCCACGAGGACGCCGGACTGCCAAAAGGGTTCACCATCTGGGACCGTGATGACAGCGTGCGTTCAGTAAAGGCTGCGCTTGATAAAATGTCGGTCGAACAGTGGCCGCCGCGCAGCATTCTCTCCGCGATCTCCCGCGAGAAAGGGGACGGGGTCTCACAAAAGGAGTATGCCCGCTCCACAAAAAGCTTCCGCGAACAAACTGTTGCACAGGCATGGGAACACTACGAACGCGCACTGAAGGAAGAGGGGGCACTCGACTTCGACGACCTCCTGTTCCGCACTCTGCACCTGCTTCGGGATTCAGAACGTGTTCGCACACTCCTACAGAATAGGTGGTCGCACATCACGATCGATGAGTACCAAGACACCAACAAATCCCAGTACGAGATCGCACGCTGGCTTGCGGCAGACCGAAAGAATATTTGCGTCGTCGGTGATATCGACCAGAACATCTATAGCTGGCGTGGGGCGGACATTGCACACCTCATGGAATTCGAGGTTACCTACCCGAATGCAAAGGTGGTCACCCTCGAGCAAAACTACCGCTCAACGAGAACCATTCTTTCAGCGGCGAATTCGGTTATCGAAAAGAATAAGAACCGCAAACCGAAAGTGCTCTATACCGACAACAGTGTCGGCGAGCCGATCGTGCTGTTCGGCGGGAAGAATGAAATGGATGAAGCATGGTTCATAGCGCAGAATGCGGCGCTCCTGATCGAACAGGGGATCAAACCGAGTGAGATCGCCGTTCTGTACCGGGAGAACTTTATGTCGCGCGTACTCGAAGAAGCGATGATGCACAACAGCGTACCGTACCGAGTGCTCGGCACACGCTTTTTTGAACGCAAAGAAGTGAAGGACGTTTTGTCGTATCTACGCGCAGCCATGAATCCGCAGAGCAACGTCGACCTCACGCGCATCATCGCGTCTCCTCCCCGAGGCATCGGCAAAGTGACGCTCGATAAAATCGTGGAAGGAAAGGAAGCCGAACTTACGGGAGCGACGGCGCTGAAAGTAGCGCAGTTCAGAAAAGTTCTTGCGGGTATTCAAACGGCAATCGCAACACTTCCCGCCTCCGAGGCCGTACGCTTCGCACTGGAGTCGTCCGGACTCGAGGCATCGTTCCACAAAACAGAGGAGGGTCGTGAGCGACTGGAGAACGTACGTGAGCTCGTCAACTTCGCGACCCGCTACGATTTTGAGCAGCCGCCGACGGGCATTGAAAAGCTGCTCGAAGAGGCCGCGCTCCAGAGCGACCAGGACGAACTCGAAGAAAAACAGGACGCCGTCTCGCTCATGACAATACATGCGTCGAAGGGTCTGGAATTCGATGCCGTGTTCGTGAGCGGACTCGAGCAGGGTCTGTTTCCCTCGATCCGCCAGGGTGACAGTACCCGCGACGATGAAGAAGAACGGCGTCTGTTTTACGTGGCGCTCACGCGTGCACGCAAACAACTGTTCCTTTCGTACGCTGCGGAGCGCATGAAATACGGGTCGCGCGAATACGCGATCCCATCGGAATTCATAGACGACATCGATGCGCGCCTCCTCAAGACAGTCGCCCGCAAACGCTCACTCCTCGACGACGACGACATCATTCGGTAATGTCGCCCTATGAAGCGGGGCGGCGCAAAACTCGGACAACACTTTCTCATTCACTCGTGGGCAGCGCGGGCGCTTGCGCACGCGGTGCCATTGAACGACGGCGAGACCTACCTTGAGATCGGTCCGGGCAAGGGCATCCTTACGAAGGAGTTGCTCACACTCGGGCGCACGGTCGCTGTCGAGAAAGATCCCGAGCTTATACCGAAACTTGAAGCAATGTTCGCGAGCGAGATCGCTGCGGGAACGTTTCGACTCGTCGAAGACGACGTCCGTAACGTGTCGGCAGAGTCGCTCGGGCTTTCGTCGTATGTCGTCGCAGCGAATATTCCGTATTACATAACAGGGGAAATTATCCGGCAGTTCCTGACTGCACCGGTACAGCCGCGCGCACTCGCACTCCTGGTACAAAAGGAAGTCGCACAACGCGCCGTTTCCAAAAAAGAAAGCCTGCTTTCACTGTCGATAAAGGCGTACGGTACGCCGCGCATCACGGATAAAGTTCCCGCAAAACATTTTTCTCCGGCACCGAACGTGGATTCTGCGATCCTCGTCATCGACAACGTATCGAAAAAATTCTTCAGCGACATAACAGAGGAGGGCTTTTTCAAAGTCGCGCACGCCGGTTTTGCTTCGAAGCGAAAGATGGTGGCGAACAATCTTGCAGTCACGTTCGGGAAAGAAAAGGCTCTTTCCGCACTTGCGCAGACAGGAATTTCAGAAAAAGCGCGGGCGGAGGATATCGGAATAGAAAGCTGGAAGACCATCACGAGGACGTTGGTGGGGTAGGAGTTTACTGACTGCGCCCACAACTCTCGTCGCGCCGTCGCGCGACTCGGTCGCAGGCCCCGCCTCGCGGTCGCCAAAGCTTTGGCGACATCGCTCCGGCTCAGTAGCCTAAAGAAAAAGAGTGCTCAAGCACTCTTTTTCATTGGCTACTGCCCATCATGGTTATGGAGATGCCTGCAAACACGATGATCGGAACGATCGATACGAGGCAGTAGTAGGGGGCACCGTAGAGCCCGAGCAGGTACTGGCCCACATGTGCCGGCGGTCCGAACTGGTATGTAACCGTCGAGGGCGTCCATATATAGATGCCTCCCACCGGGGGGCCGACGGTCGTCCAAATCGCCTGGTTGTAGCAAAAAATGATCTGCGTGATCGGTCCGCCGAAGGGGTTCGTTTGTGCCACTACAGCGGTAGGGGCCATAAGCAGTATGATCCCCGCGAGTGTACCTGCGATCGCACGCATGTATGAAGTATACGACATACCCGCCTCGACCCGAGGAGATGCGCCCGCAAAAAGAGGATATGTGGCATACGTACAAAGGCTGCGGGGTATACTGTGATCATGAATTTGAGGCATCCGGTCCTCCTTACACTCGTTGCTGCGCTCGTGCTCGTCCTCGCAGGCCTGTATTTCGTCGAACGCCAGCGAGCTGTTGCCCCCACCGGCAGCAATTCTTCATGGGACACAGTGAACGGATACATCGAACCGACACCGACCACCGAAGCCACAGTGCCCGAGCATGAGATTCCGGAGACCGCCTCGGAACCTGCGCCCGAGAAGCTCGTCATCCCGAAACCGTCCACGGGCGTGACCGCAAAAATCATAGAAAAGCCAGGTGACGAGTCATTTGACTACAACGCACTGCTTGCCCGACTCGCACACGATGAGGCCCCCACTCATCCGCAGACCGCAAAGACCTACGAAGAGCTAATCGGCGCGTTCACGTTCGTTCCGAGCAGGCAGGCGACCGCCGCACCCGCCCGCACCCCGGAACAGGAGCTCTTGTTCGCCTATGGAAATGAAATCGGTCGCAGGGTACAGGCTTTCGCGGCCGTTAACCCGAATATGTCTCAAACGGTCGTCAATCAAGCGACCCACCGTGACAATAAAACCTATGCGGACGCCGTTATCGAACTCGGAAACCGGTACAAAGCGCTCGGAGAGGGTATCCTGAGCTTTCACGATGTACCCGTGAGCGCCGAAGCAGCCCATAAAGCGCTCGGGGACTCATATGTAAACCTCGGAACAGCACTCGCTGCAGTCCCGCGGGCAAGCGATGACCAGGCGTTCATCGGCGCTATTACCTCATACAACAACAAGGCCGACGCGTTCACCCTCGCTTTTGTCGGCATGGTGAATCTGTTTTCTACACACGACGTCACGTTCGACGAGACCGATGCCGGTTCTGCGTTCAGCTTCCGCAGAAACTGATTGCTATCCCATTTTTTCCCGTGTTTGAGCCACGCGCCGCCGTTTCACTGGGGTATACTTTTAGTGTGCAGAAATTACGCGCGGTATTCGGCGGCTTTTCTCCTATTGCAGTGACTGCACTCTTGTCGATTGCGCTGCTGCTGAGCGTTTCGGTTGTCCGTATAACACTTGCCCTGCGACCGGCTCCGGCGGAACCTGCGGTAGTCGCAGCTGTAGACGCTACAACACCGTCAGATACCACGCCGGTACCCCTCGATTCGTTCGATCAGCAGTCAATGGTTCTCCTCGGTATGTCTGATTCGACAGATCTCGATGCAACGACGACCAACGATCATTTGTCGCTGATCGGACCGATGATTGCGGGCGAGATGTTGGGTACGTACGCACGCATTCTTGATAGCGGACAGGACTACACAAAAGAAGACCTGCGCCAAGCTGCGGCACGTATCGCCGAGCGCATGAAAGCAGCGGTCGCGTACGACGCGTTCGAGAACAGCGACTTCACGATAGATCCGGACTCCTCGGCCGAGCGAGTGCGCGTATACCGCGACCAGTTACAGGAGGCTCTCAAGCCGCTCTCAAGCATTCCGAGCGCCGAATATGTGATCTACGGCCACTACGTCGAAACGAGTGATCCCAAATACCTGACACAACTGACCGACGCAGCTGCCGCGTACCGAGCATCGGCCGATGCGGGGGCACAGATCCGTGTTCCGCAGGACGCGATCAACTATCACCGGGAGCTGCTGAATTCTCTCCGCGCATTCGCTGCCGTACTCGACGGACTCGTGAGCCACGGCGACGACCCGTATGCATCTGTCGCACTCTTGCGCACCTACAACGAGAAAGAGCAGGGCATTTATGATTCCTTCGACCGCATGCGATCATTGTTCGCACGAAAATCCCTATGAAAAAGTCGATCCTCTTAGCGGTCATCGCGTTTTGCGTCGGAGCCACTCCGATTGTTGCGCTCGCAGGACCGGACGATATTTACAACTGCAATACAAGCGGACAGGCGACGACTGGTGCAGGATCCACTCGACCGCTCGGCGGTCCGTACGTTCCGGTAGCCGACTATGCGGTTGAATTGAACACGGGGCTTCTTGTCTATAAAGAATGTGTCCTGCGCGAGATCGTAACCGCGAAGCGCAAGGCAGCTCTTGCGGCACTCGACACAGAAGTTTTGAAACAGTTCAACAGTTACCCGTCGCGAGAAATGGGTAAGGAAGATGTGTTTTTAAATGACCGCACCGTCAACCGATACCTCCGCAACGATTCGCTCTCGAACTTCAACGATACGATCGAGGGTAAGGTAAAGAACTGGATCGGTCAGGCATATAACTATGCCCGCGACCCTCGTCTCGGATTTGAATGTAAATATACAGGCGACCTCAACCAGGTCTACAGCGGCACGCCGAGCGGTAACTACTGGGATGCGTTCGATGCAGTCACTGATAATCCGGCATGCAGTGTGTTTTCCGCATCGGTACTCGCATACAACGCCATTGAGCAGCAGAGCGCGTACGAGCTATACAAACAACATGAACGGCTCAACTGGGGGCAGGGTATAACCGACGTATTCCATTACGACGAAGACGGTTTCCATGTGACCGATACGCCGGGCGCCATCGTGCTCGCAAACGGTATTCAGTCGGTGCAGTCCGGGTACGTTCAGGCACGCGAAGCCGACGACATTGGTGAGATGACCGAAGGATTGTACGCCGGTATCTCGAATCAGGTGCTTACCGGCGGTACACTCGGCAGCGGATCCGGCGGCACAGCAGGAAGCACGGGCGGACTCTCAGCCATCACCCAGGCGATCAGCGGCGCACTTTCGTACATGGAGCAGGTCAAACAATCCGCTGGAGGCTCGCTTGTCACACAGACGGGCAACTTTACACTCGATCTCCTGCGAAACGCGATCGCGCAGGAAACCGCCTATAAAAAGGTAATCACTGACACGATCGCGCTTTTCAGCACGAACAGCACCGAGCTACGAACGCAGGAAGCCCAGTGCTACACCGATATCGCGAACGCGGTTTGCCAGGCGGGCACCATTAATGAGACGTCGTGCACAGCGACTGCCGGCGGTACGCTTACGTTCATCAAAGAAACGAAGTTCTCGCAGAAGGTCATCGAAGACAATTTCCGTGCAAGCGCACTCGCAACAACCCAGAAGCTCGGTCCGGCCGATACAAATATCACAGCCATCACGCTGGTCCGCGACGCCCTGATCGCAAACCCGACCGCCGCTCAGCAAACGATCGCCCAGGCGGCACTGAACGCGATCACGCTCCACAGCGCCTCGAACGAAAGCACGACGTACGAGTCATTCAGGCAGATGCTGCCCAAAATCGTCGAGAATGCGGTCAAGAAATGGAAAGAGGACCCTGACCCGGTGAAGGGTTGGTGCAATCTCTCTGAGACGGCGGCGCCGGCAGTAAAAGAAGAATGGACCGCATGTTGGTCCGGAGCGGCGTGCCCGCAAGCACTATAACGACCACCTGTATGACTCTCTCTCGTACAACCTGGACAATCGCACTCCTCACAATCATCGTGACGCTCGCGTTCACCCTGATCCCTCAGAGTGCGCTCGCGCAAGCCGCAGCAGGGGGCACGAAAGACGCAAGTCAGGCCCTGCAGAACCCCAGCGGCTGCTGGTACAACTTCCAGTTCGCGCGCTGCGTTGCAGTCCCCGTCACACTCTGGGCGAGTTCCGCAATGCTCTCGATGGGCGGAGGTATTTTGCGATTCGCCGGATCGATATTCGATTTCGGCGTGAACCGCGCCATCATGGACTTCAAGAACACGCTTGATTCGATGTCGTTGGTCCCGATCATCAACAGCGGATGGACGTTCTTCCGCGATATCGCGAACATACTGATGATCGGCATCTTTGTATTCATCGCGATCAGTCTCATCCTCGGTCTTAAGGAATACGGCCAAAAGCGCATGATCGCTCGCGTGCTCGTGATCGCCGTTTTGATGAACTTCAGTCTCTTGTTCACAAAGATTGTTATCGACGCCTCGAACTTCATGGCGTACTCGATCTACTCACAAACAGCCCGTGTACCGAACGGCGGCGCGGTGCCTCAGTTCTCGATCGCAGACAAGATTCTCTCACCACTGCACGTAACCGGTGTATGGGATACATCCGCACTTGCACTTCGCGTCGCACAGCAGACCGACGGGGGAGCAATGAAAGCCTTCCTGTTCGGACTGTTCGGCTTCTTCATTCTTTCAGCGCTCGCGCTCGTGATCCTCTACGGGGCATTTCTCATCATCGCGCGCGCGATCTGGTTTTTCATCCTCATGCTTACCGCACCCATCGCGTACGCTACCTACCTCTCTCCGCACTTCGAAGCGAGCCGTTTCGGGTGGACCGCGTGGTGGAAGTCACTCATCAACAACGCAGCGTTTGCACCTCTTTTGATGGTGTTCCTCTCTATCTCGATCCTCGTGATGCAGGAAGCGTCGCTGCGTGTAACCGGCAACGATACGTTCGGTGCACTTTTGAACGCGCCGCAGCAGCAGGTACTCGCCGACGGGTGGCGTGTTCTGTTCCTCTACATCATCGGCACCGGCATGCTGTTTGCATCATTCCGCCTCTCAAGCTCGCTCGCCGGATCGATCAGCGGTGTACGTGCGGGACAAATGGCCGCCGGGCTCCCGCTGATCGGCGGAGCACTCCTCGGTGCGGGCCTCGGTCAGCGAACCCTCGGCTGGAACAATGCGCGTCGTGCACAGAACATGAACGAGGGCGTCGACAAGGCGAAGCGCAAGGCGATGGAAACGGGCCTCAAGAGCGATTGGGCGGCATTCGATAAGCTCCGCAAGCAGAAGGCCGAACTCGAGAAGAAGGCGGACCGCAGCTACAACTTTATGAACACCGCACTCGGCAAGGCGATCGCCGGCAGCGCCGGACTCAAGGGCGTGGGCGAGACCAAGGGTGGCTTTGTTAGCAACATGAATGCGCACGCCGAACACAACGAAGAAAAGGCAAAGGCGATGGCGCTGACCGCCGACGACAAGGCAAAGATGAAGAAGGAGACCGAAGAAGAAATTGCGAAGCAGTACGGCAACGAAGCCGACTCAAAGGCAAAGGCAAAGGAAGCAGCAGAGAAAGAACTCGAGATCGCTCGCGACAGCATGCAGACGGCAGAGAAGGAACTTGCCGCAGCAAGCGCACAGGCAGATTCGAATCGCGATGCACGGAAGGGCGAGGTGGAGACCGTCACCAAGGAAGTGGAGGCGGCGCACGAGGAACACCAGCGCGACGTCAACACGCGATACGACAGCGTCATCGCACAACACGAACACCGATCCAACGATCAGACGCTCGCAGCAGCAGAACGCCAGAAGGCTCAGCAAGAACTCGTCAAAGCGCGCGCAGAGAAGCAGGAGGCGCTCGGCAAAGAAACACAGCGCATCAAGGAGGCACACCAGAAGCTTACGACCATCAACGCCGAGATCGACCGACCGAAGACCGATGCACAGACCCGACTTGCAGCGGCACAGCGAACGCATGCCGAAAAGAACACCCTGGTTACCAAGGCGCGCAAGGAAGCAAATGCCGTCTCGTCGCAAATGCAGCGCGATATCAAAGAAAAGCTGGAGGCTCGCGTCAAAAAGGCGGAGGAGGGGGTCAAGAGCGGTATCAGCCACCTTGCAGAAGAAACGTCACACCACGCGCAAGGAGGCGATGTAGGCAAAGCCATCATCGAAAAGTCGTTCACCAAGTATACGAAGAAAGACTCACCGTCGAGCGTCTTTAAGGATATTCAGGCCTCGCTCAAATCCGGCGGCTCGAGCGGAACAACCACCTAATATATGGACACAGAACAGGACATGTCGGCACAGTTTGCAGAGCGGTTCGCAACCCTCCCGAAGGTCGTCCAGGATGCAATAACGTCTGCAGACGTTCAAAAGCATATGCGCGACCTCGCGGAAGGTCACAAACTTCACGTTGATCAGTGGCAGGTGCTCGAGAATAACGTAATGCTGACGCTCCTTGGCTTCCAGCCGGTCGCAGAGTTGCCGACCCGGCTCGAAAAAGACCTCAACGTGACGGCAGAGGTCGCAACCGAACTTTCTCAGAGCGTCTCAGACATCGTATTCAAGCCGATCCGCGGCGAAATGGAACGCTCGCTCAGTCACCCGACGGCAGTGCAGCAGGCAATATCAGACGTCGACACTCTGCGAGCTGAAACACTCCACGCAGAGGGCTCGTCGGGGGATACACCCGAAGTCGGCATACCAGTCGAGCCGCCCACGCCGGCTGTCGTCCCTGCAACACCCCCGGCGCCCGCACCGGAAGAAAAAGCAGTGCGCGCCCAGATACCGCAAACATACAGCGCGAGCGCAAGTCACGAACGAAAAAGTATCGAGGGTGATCCGTACCGCGAACAACTGTCGTAATTACGCGCGCATCACGGTTACGACTGTGAAAAGCGCAGCGGGCAGCGTTCGACGCGGGGTATACTAATACTGCATGCAGTTTCAGGTACCTCAATTCATTGAGGTCGAAGATAAAATCTTCGGACCGTTCACATTCAAACAGTTCGTCTACATGGCGGGCGGATTAGGTCTCGCATACCTTGTGTGGCGACTACTCCCGTCGTTTATAGCGGCACCGATCGCGATGATGGTAGTCGGTTTCTCGGTTGCGCTCGCGTTCATGCAGTACAACGGCCGCCCTTTCATGGTCGCGCTTGAAACCGCATTCTTCTATCTCATCCACTCCAAGCTCTACTTGTGGAACAACAAGACAAAAAAACGTATCGCTGAAGCAAAAAAGAACCCACTCATGCCGCAGGAGAACCTCTACGTGCCGAGACTCAACGACAGCAGACTCCACGAACTGGCCTGGAGTCTCGACATCAAGGAGCGTATCGCCGCCGGAACAGGTAACGAGCGTGACCGCGATGCTGTACGAAGCGAAGACATGGCACGCGGCATCCGTACACCTCGTGAAGCCCTGAAAGCACTCACACAATAACTATGCCGCAGACCCAGAACAGTACGCGCAGCGAGAACAAGTCGACACAGGAGTTCGTGCCGATCAAGGAGGTGCGCGACGGTATCGTGGTCATGAAAGACAACGGTCTGCGCGCGATCCTGCTCGCATCGTCGATCAACTTTGCACTGAAGTCCGAGGACGAACAGACCGCCTTCATCGTGCAATTTCAGAACTTCCTGAACTCACTCGACTTTTCATGCCAGATCTTCGTGCAGTCCCGACAACTCGACATTCGCCCCTACATCGCAACACTCGAAGAGGCCTATAAAGGCCAGCTCGATGACCTGATGCGGATTCAGATCCGCGAATACATCGAGTTCATCAAAAGCTTCACTGAGGCGGCCAACATCATGACTAAGAACTTCTTCATCGTAGTGCCGTATACGCCGGCTGTTATTCAGACAAGCTCCGGAGGCTCGATCTTCCCGTTCGGGAAGAAGAAAACTGACGCTGCGGAAGAGAACCGTACCTTTGAAGAGCAGGCTACGCAGCTCGAGCAGCGCATCTCAATTGTGCAGCAGGGACTCGTGCGAACAGGTGTACGCACGGTGCAGCTCGGTACCGAAGAGGCGATCGAACTGTTGTACAAGATGTTCAATCCGGGCGAGGACTCTAAGCCGATGTCGCTCGAACAGCAATAATATGGGACTTTTCGACTCACTATTGGGAAAAAAGCAGGAGCAGGGGCCGAATGTGCTCCCGGTTCTGCCGGAGGAAATTTATCAGACGGGCGTACTTGATCTCCAGGATGTCATCGCACCGCACGCCCTCAAGATTTCGTCGCACGAGCTCGACCTCGGGGAAAAGATTGCACGAACCTTCTTCGTGATCTCGTACCCGCGATTCCTCACAACAGGCTGGTTCGCGCCGATCATCAACATGGACAAGGTGCTCGATATTTCGATCTTCATCCACCCGATGGATACCAACGAAATGCTCCGAAAGTTCCAGAAAAAAGTGGCCGAAGTACAAAGCCAGATCTCGACACGCGAAGAGAAAGGGATGGTGCGCGACCCGATGCTCGACACCGCGTACTCCGACCTCGAACAGCTGCGCGACTCTTTGCAGCAGGCTCAGGAAAAGATATTCGACGTCGGCTTGTACCTCACAATCTACGGCGCTACGCGTGAACAAGTCGACAAGACCGAAAGCGAAATCCGATCCGTCCTTGAATCACGACTCGTGTACATCCGTCCGGCCCTCTTTCAGCAGGAGCAGGGCTTCCGATCTGTTCTTCCGATCGCGACCGATGAGCTCGATGTACACACAAAGCTCAACTCCGCTCCGCTCTCATCGATCTTTCCGTTCATCTCATTCGACCTAACCTCGGATCGAGGCATTCTCTACGGCATCAACCGCCACAACTCGTCCCTCATTCTGTTCGACCGTTTCTCGCTCGAGAACTACAACTCCGTTACCTTCGCGAAATCCGGTGCCGGTAAGTCCTACACCACCAAGCTGGAGATTCTTCGCTCGCTCATGTTCGACACTGAAGTGATCGTCATCGACCCTGAACGCGAGTACGAATACCTCGCGGAAACGGTCGGCGGGCGATACTTCAATATCTCGCTCTCGTCGGAGCACCACATTAACCCGTTCGACCTGCCGATTCCGCGCGAAGACGAGTCGCCGTCGGACGTCCTTCGTAATAACATCATCACGCTCGTCGGACTCTTCCGCATCATGCTCGGCGGCCTGACCCCTGAAGAGGATGCCGTTATCGACCGCGCCATTACGGAGACCTACGCACTGAAGGACATTACCGCGGACGCGAACTTTGCAGCCGTCGAACCGCCGCTCCTTTCCGACTTCGAACTCGTGCTCTCCGGCATGGACGGATCTGAGTCGCTTGTGCAGCGACTCTCCAAGTACACCAAGGGCACATGGTCCGGATTCATGAATCGTCCGACCAACGTCGACATGAACAAGAAACTGGTCGTGTTTTCAGTCCGAGACATGGAAGACGACCTCAAGCCGGTGGCGATGTACATCATTACGCACCACATTTGGAACACGGTGCGAAAGGAGCTCCGCAAACGACTTCTCATCATCGACGAGGCCTGGTGGATGATGCGATCCGAGGACACTGCATCCTTCCTCTTCTCGATCGCAAAGCGCGGACGAAAATACTTCCTCGGCATCTCGACGATCACACAGGACGTATCCGACTTCTTGAACTCACCCTACGGTGTACCGATGATCACAAACTCATCGATCCAGATGCTCCTGCGACAGTCACCGACGTCCGTTGACCTCGTCCAGCAGACCTTCAAGCTCTCTGACGAAGAGAAATACCTCCTGCTTGAATCGGATGTGGGTGAGGGAATCTTCTTTGCCGGACTGAAGCACGTCGCGATCAAGGTTATCGCGTCGTATACGGAAGACCAGATCATCACATCGGACCCGTCACAGATTCTCGCCATCAAGAAGGCAAAACAGGACCTCCAAAACTCGACCGACGCACAGATCAACGAACAGCGCGAAGCGACACAGCAGGCAGCCGCAACACTCGCCGCAGCCGCGCTCCCGAAAACCGGCGGAACACCGGCTCCGGCTTCGCCGGCAGAGCCTGCGGTCGCTCCCGGTATCGTATGAGGTACATCGTCTTTCTCGTCGTGTTGCTCCTTGCACTTCCGGCTTCGGCACAGGAGCTGTTCAATGGACCGAGGTTGTTCGTTTCCGTCACGCCGCAGTACCCGCGCCCGGGTGAAGCGGTCACACTTACGGTACAGAGCCCGGTGATGGATCTTACACAGCGCCAGATCTCGTGGCGCAACAGCGGAACTATTGTTGCGGAAGGGGAGGGTGAGACTGTATTCAAAATGAAGGCGCCGCAAAGCGGAGAGCGTGCCGATATGTCGGTCCGCGTGGACGGCGTGGACGGCGACGCTTCGCTTTCCATAATACCGCTGTCTGTCGATCTGCTCTGGGAAGCAAATACCTACGCACCGGGCCTCTACCGCGGACGTCATCTTCCGAGCCTCGGCGCTTCGATCACCCTGCAGGCATTGCCGCATTTTGCAAAGGATGGCGTAGAGATCCCGGCGTCGCAGCTCGTCTACACATGGACACAGAGCGGGGAGACGCTCTTGAGCGGACGCGGAAAGACCTCGCTCAGCGTGCCGGTTGCGGAATTTTCACAAACCAACACCATCAGCGTCAGCGTAACGACATCCGACCGGACGCTCGGCGCCGACCGTACTGCAGCGATCGCAACCGTTGTACCAATGACGCAGTTGTATTTCGAGCATCCGCTCTACGGAACCATGTATCACAATGCGGTGCCCGCCGAGACCTCCCTCGGAGACACCGAAATGACATTCACTGCAATCCCGTACTTTGCATTTGCTGACGGTCCGAACGACAAACAGTTCACCTACATCTGGCGTGTGAACAAGGCCCCCGTAGAAGCCAACAAAGAACGTCCGGCAACGCTCACAATCAACGCCGGGGCGGAAGGCGGCGTCGGTCTCATAGAGCTGTCGCTCACTCATAAGAAAAACTTCCGTCTCGACGCACACGGACTCTGGAACGTGACATTCGGTACACTCGGCGGCTCCACGCAATCCGGAGCGAGCGTTGACCCGTTCACCGGCAAATAATATGCGTAACTCAATCATTCAATTCACGCTCGTCGCACTGTTGGTCGTGATCATCGGCGGCTCCGCCGGGTGGTACTTTTTTATAAAGAACAAGACTGCAGAGACGTCCTCCGAGATCACCGCACGAGGCAACACCGAAGAGGCCTCGTTCTCGGGCGGTGCCGGAAGCACCTACCAGAACATCTCGGGGGATACCGGTACGTCCACCTCTGAGATCGGAAGCCGCGCACCGCGCCTGTGGCATGTGACCCGCACTCCGATCGCAGGGTTCGGATTCGGTCCGTCCGGAGCATCAATCTACATCGCAGAGCGAGCAACGGGTAACATCATGCGAGCCGACCCCAACACGAGCAGCATCATTCGTCTCACGAACACACTCATGCCGAAGATTATGGATGCGCGGTTCAGCCGCTCGGGTGACGTGATACTGCGCACGACCAACGAGCAGGACGTGGTGACAACATTCGCCGCTTCCATTGCAACGACCAGCGTGATCACCTCGACCTCGACACCGAATGTGCTCGAAGGCACGTACCTGCCGCAGAATATCGTTGCCTTGGACACTCCCAACTACCAGACGACCGCAAAGAATATTTTCTACATCGCAAAACTTGCAGAAGGGGGCTCGATCGGCGTCTCTTCGGGCTGGAAGGGGACAAACACAAAAAAGATTTTCGTCTCACCGCTGTATCAGTGGAGGGCGCAGGCGCTTGCCGACGGTCGAGCTGTTATCGTCCAGGCTGCATCGGACACCGCATCGGGGTACTCGTTCATCGTCTCGCCGTCAGGCACCATGAAGCCGCTCGTCTCGAACGTGAACGGCCTGACCGTTCGCTACCATGACACCGCAGAGGCCTATCTCTACGGGGCGGTCGAGGACGGCAAGCTCGCACTCTATGTAAAGAACGAGGGTAGCGATGCTATCAGACTGCCGCTCGAGACGACGGCGGACAAATGCGTATGGGCACCGGGTGCCGGACTCATAGCGTACTGCGCAGTGCCGGCGGAATCTCCGAAGAACGGGTACCTTGCCGGCTGGTACGCAGGGGCAGTTCATACGCACGATATCTGGTGGCGAGTGGAAGCTGCAGCCGGAACAGCGACACGGTTCTTCGTACCGGATACTCGCACCGACTTTGATGTAGAGGAGCCGATGATGGACGAAACGGGCTCAGCGATCGGATTCCGCGATGCTGCGGATAAGTCACTCTGGCTGCTCAGAATCAGTGAATAATGTACCTATGCGCATCACGCGAACTCTCACATTCACATTTCTGATCCTGTTTGCGCTCGCTCTTGCCGTTCCCGTGCTCTCGCACGCGCAGGGAGGCTTTGTGCCGCTCACCAAGAATGCCGATTTTTCTAAGATCTTCGGCGTGAACAGCGTCAACAGTTCCGGCTTCAATGACCTAGGCTCGTTCGTTGGTTCCGCATTTAAGGTCGCACTTTCGATCGGAGCGATCCTCGCAGTACTCCGCATCGGCTACGCCGGATGGCAATACATGTCGTCAGACGCATGGGGGGAGAAGTCGCACGCCAAAGAGATACTAGGCGACGTAATGATCGGACTCTTGCTGCTTTTGAGCGTGTATCTCATCCTGAACCAGATCAACCCGCAACTCACACAGCTCAATATCAAATACGTGACACCCAAACAGACGACACCGCTGGGGCAGGGGGGTATCGGTTCCAAATAAGTACGGTACTCCAAACAAAAAGACGGCACCGTCGTGCCGTCTTCTTGTTTTCAGGGCGTTACGCAGCGTATTTGATCACTACGCGACGATTTCGGCCTTCGCCGGCTGATTCGGTCTTTACATTCGGGGCATCCTGGAGCGTCGTGTGCACGATGAGTCGCTCGTAAGCGCTCATGGGGGAGAGCTCAACGTCGTACTGGAATGATCGGGCGCGCTCCGCCATCATAAGAGCCTTGGTCTGCAGGTCCTTGATCTGCTTCACTCGGTAGTCGTTCACATCCACAAGGAAGTGCATATTCTCGGAGTCCTCGGCAGAGAGTCGCTTTTCTGCGATCTTCTTTACCAACATATCGATAGCGTGAACCGTATCGCCGTGCGCCCCGATGAGTGCTCGAGCCTCGGCCGGATCCTCAGTCTGTATGGAAAAAATGGCCTGACCGGCGACTTCTGCGTGGCTGACTTTGGCGGTCCCAAGCCCCATCGAGGCAAGCAGTTCCTTCAAAATTGTTTCAACCGTTGCGTGCATGAAGGGCACTATACTCTCAATTCAAACGGTGCGCGACTTGACGCCCAATCAAACGTGATGCTTTTACTGCACGTGACGGCCGTGAAAGCGGCGACCGACGAAAATCTCTTGTCCGATCATAAAAACGTTGCTGGTGACCCAGTACAACGGTGCGGCGGCGGCAACAAAGTAGGACACGATTCCAATGACGACAGGCAGCACGTAACGCGCCTGGACATCGAAGCTCTTCGCCATTTCGTCCGAGAACGATGCTTCGGTCTGGGTTATGGTGCCCTGAGGACCCATGGAGAGACGGGTGTAAATAGCCTGTGTTATAGCCACTAAAACGGCCAAAAGGATGCTTTTTCCTCCCATATCAATGAGGCCTACGAAGTGCATGTTCACTGCCTCCGGCACCGCGACGAACGAATAGAGCATTTCCGGCTTTACCACCGGAAACCCGCCACGAGCGAATACCCAGTAGAGACCGAGCAGGATTGGGAGCTGGAGCAACAGGAGCAAGAACCCTGAGAACGGATTCACCTTACGCTCCCGGTATAGCGCAAACATAGCGCGACCCTGTTCTTCCGGCTTATCCTTGTATTTTTTCTTAAGCTCCTCAATCTCTGGGGCAACCGCCTTCATAGCCATCTGAGACTTGATAGCCCGGCGTGCAAGCGGGAAGAGGATCAGGCGCACAATGATCGTGACGATGATGACCGCGATGCCGATATCGTGCGTCGGCACTACGTCGACAAAGTAGACAAGTGCGTTATAGATCGGGAGATACACGGCCGCGTGAAATGCTGAGGAGATCATATGGTTCGCGTATTGTACTCTCTGAGATTATTTCCCGCTATGAACGCGTCCGATGAGCGCTTCGAGATCTGTGTGAAGCTCCTTGTACGAGACCGCGGTCACCGCCTTCTTGGCGGCTATTACCATAGAGACATGCGGGGGTAGGGGAGCGAGCGCCCGCAAAGCAGCTCGCATCCGACGCTTCACGGTATTGCGGTCGACCGCGCGGACGGAGACCTTTTTAGACACTACACACGCAGCCTTCCCGGCACCCGTATCGCGCGCATACGAAAGCGAAAAAAGGCTTGAAACAAGCCTTTTTTCAGGTTTGAGGCGACGAATTTCGCCCCCTGTAAGCCGCTGCTTTTTAGGCATGGCCAGGAACGGTCTTAGACCGTGAGCTTCGCTCGGCCCTTGCGGCGGCGGCGGACGAGTACGGCCTTACCGGTCGCAGACTTTGTGCGCGCTCGGAAACCGTGCGTCTTTACACGCTTTCGCTTCTTGGGTTGATATGTTCGCTTGGTCGACATGCGGCGCAGTATGCGACAGGCAGATGAAAAACGCAACGTGCGAAAAAAAATTCAACGAGAGCAAAAAAACATATCCCCGCGTTATCCACATAGTTGTGAACACCCCCGAGACCCTCGGTCAAGATTCCATACGAGCACGAAGTGCGTATAATGCGGAGCATTGTTCTCACTGCATAGACGATGTACCCCACAATTATGATGACAAACCGTGAACTATGGCAGAACGCACTCGTACAGATAGAGTTGGGCACTTCTGAAGCATCGTTCCGAACATGGTTTCGTAATACTGATGTCGCTCACCGCGACGGGGGAACAGTGCAGGTCGCCGTTCCGTCCAAGATCGTGAAGGAATGGCTCTCCGACAAGCATCACAAGCTCATCATGAAAGCGCTTCGCTCGCTCGATTCGTCCATCCGAACGGTCGAATACGTAGTGCACCGCACAGCACCGCAGCAGGATCGCAAGCCACAAAAGCAGGAGGCACCTCAGAACGCCTCGTTCGACCTCCAGTCGCTCTATATAGACAAGCGCGACAACCTGAACCCGCGTTACACATTTGAGACATTCGTCGTGGGCCCGTTTAACCAGCTCGCTCACGCTGCGGCCAAGGCCGTACTTGAGCGCCCGGGACTCGCATATAACCCGCTTTTTATTTACGGATCGACCGGTCACGGAAAGACTCACCTTATCCAGGCGATAGGGAACTACTTCAAGAAGTCACACGCGAACAAGAAGGTGCTCTACGTAACGTCTGAGCGCTTCGCGATCGACTACATCAACGCGGTACGTGCGGGTCACGCCAATAACTTCAAGGACCAGTACCGCCAGTACGACGTGCTCATCATGGACGACGTCCAGTTCATCGCAAATACAGAGAAGACCCAGGAGGAACTGTTCCACCTCTTCAACGCTCTGCGCGACAACAATAAACAGATCGTTTTCTCGTCAGACAAGCATCCGGCACTGTTGCCGGGCTTTGAAGACCGCCTGAAAGGACGGTTCTCGGGTGGCATGATTGCAGAGATCCCTGAGCCTGATGTAGAGAGCCGAACCGCCATCATAGGCGCAAAAATCGAGCAACACGGCTTTTCCATTCCCGCAGACATCATTCAGTACATTGCCGAGAACGTACGAGGTAACATCCGTGAGCTCGAGGGAGTACTCAATATGATCGTCTGTAAGTCCCAACTGAAAGGGAAGGCTATCTCGCACGCGGATGTGCGTGCACTCATCAAACACAACGTAAAACCGAACCGCGGAGTCTCTATCGACGAAGTCGTGCGCCGTATCGCGCAGTACTACGAAGTGCCGGAGAAGAGCATCTACGAGAAAACTCGCAAGAAAGAGGTCGTGAAGCCCCGCCAGATCATTATGTACGTATTGCGCGAAGAGTTCGCAGTCTCATATCCGTCGATCGGCGAGAAGCTCGGCGGCCGCGATCACACGACAGTTATTCACTCGTGCGAGAAAATTAAGGAGGAGATGAAAAATTCGAGCTCGCTCGAACAGGAGCTCGACCACATTCGCGCGCTGATTCACGCCTAGCCTATGTGGATATCACCTGCACAAACAGGGGAAGAACGCAGGGTACAACACTATGAAGTCTCAATGAATAGCACGGTGTACTTCTCCAACGCACGTTCGTCCACAGACGACACAGTCCTCGCGCAGCAGTTATCCACGGGTGTCGGAGACAGAAATTATCGCGTATTTCCTAGCTCTTTCTGAGTTATCCCGTTATCCCAGTCACTAGTAGTAGTAATAGTCTTTAATTAAATAAGTATGAAGATAGGAACGACGAAAGAAAAAATCCTAAATGCGATTCTGATCGCGGAGAGGGTAGTGGGGAAAAAAGAATCACTCCCGATACTTTCGTGCATCCTTATCGATGCGGATAAAGAACTGGTGATACGTGCAACTAATCTTGAAGCAGGGGTTGAGATCACGGTACCTGCTGATATTCAGGAAAAGGGAACGATCGCAGTGCCGGCAACGATTCTTTCTCAGACGATCCGATCCATCAACGGCGATACCGTTACGCTCTCGGCAGAGGATGGAAACTTATTGATCGAATCACGCGGAACGAAAACCCTCATAAAAGCCGTGCCACAAGCTGAATTCCCGGTACTCCCTACCACGACATCTAAAAAGGGTATTACGATGAATAGGGAGCGAATTACACGCGGATTACAGGCTGTTAGCTATGCAGCATCACCCTCAATGATCCGTCCTGACCTCGGAAGCATCTATATCGTCATCAAAGACGGTTCGATGGTATCCGTAGCGACTGATTCGTTCCGTCTTGCCGAAAAGACGATAACCGGTGTCGGAGCGAGCGAGGAAAGTGAGCTCCTCATTCCGCTCAAGCACGCGCTTGAGCTCACACACATCCTCGATAAGATCGATGACGACACGGTTACGATCGCGACAGAGGATGCACAGCTGGTGCTCTCCGGGGGCGGCGTACGATTCGTTTCCCGTGTCGTAGACGCAACATTCCCGAACTACAAAGAGATCGTGCCAAAGACTACGGCAACCGAGGCAACACTCCTGAAGGCCGATCTGTCTGAAATGCTTCGCAAGGCACGCGTTTTTTCTGGTAATGACCAGCACGTAGGTCTCCATGTGTATCCGAAGAAAAAGATATTCACAGCGACTGCACGCTCGAATGATGTGGGCGAGATGTCCGATTCGATTGACGCAGCGCTTACCGGTGAGGACCTAGACATTAACTTTCATATTGGCTACCTCTCCGAATGTCTCCCGAGTGTAGAAAGTGACAGTGTAGTGCTCTCGTTTGCGGGGCCGGGTCGTCCGCTCGTTATCCGTGGCGCATCCGACGCATCATTCATGTACCTCGTGATGCCACTCAATCGCTAATGTACCCATACAAACAAAACGACTCCCTTCCGGGAGTCGTTTTGTTTTGAGATTTACTGAACAGTGAACGGTATCTGCGAGGTTTCCGTGCCGGCTGTCGTTTGCACGATCGCCTGGAGACTCGATGGTCCGGGGATATTCGGTACATGGGTGACCGAAAACGGGGGCTGGTTGGCGGTTCCGACCGGAATTCCGTTGATCAGGTACGTGATCTGTATGACATTACCGGGATTCGGGTAGTACGAAGTGATTGTCATCGGTCGGCCTACCGGGACGAATGATCCTGCAGTAGGAGAGAGAACACGGAACGCTGACACGCTCTCGGGAATACCCTCGACCGGCCCGCTTGATCCGGTGGATGAAGCAACCTGTCCGCTTGCCCACAACTGCACCGGGTAGTCCCAATAGCGGAACTGCGAGTCATTTGTGCTTCCTCCGCTGCCGCTGCGAGGGTTTTCTTTGTTCACCCAGTACAAGATCTCGTGGACACCTTGCGAAGGGTTCGTATTCCACTCTCCACGTAGAACTGGGGGCAGCGAATCTATGTCGGCAACAGGAGCGGGCTCAGTGAACGGTTCCGCAGGGTATTTTTTCATCGCGTACGACATGAATTCGTGCCACATCGGTGCGATGATGAACGCGGCAATCTTTTTCTGCATCTGGCTGTTGTCGTTGTTACCCGCCCACGCACCGACCGAAATACCCGGGGTATATCCGATGATCCACACGTCGCGGAAATCGTTTGTTGTACCTGTTTTGTCCGCCACCTTGAATTCAGAGAAGTTGAGCGGTGAGTCGGCACCGAATTCGGGCGTTCTTGCCGCGTTGTCAGAGAGTACGTCGTTTACCTGACGGGCGATCTCGGGGTCGAGTACCTGTTCAGATGTGTCTTTGTATTCCTCGAGCACGGCGCCGTCGCGGTCTTCGACACGCAAGATTCCGGTGGGAGGATTTTTCAATCCGTCGTTTGCGAACACACTGTACGCGCCCGTCATTTCGAGGAGTGTCACTTCGCCGCCTCCGAGTACCAGCGTGAGACCATAGCGTGACGCGTCGGTCAGTGTGGTTATGCCGAGCTTCTGTGCCATCGCGATTGAGTCTTCGACGCCCGCAAGGTAGAGCGTTTTTACGGCGGGGATGTTCATGGACTGCGCGAGCGCATTACGCAGTGAGATAGGGCCGTGGAACTTGCCGTCGAAGTTCTCGGGGCTGTAACACGGCGGCTCGTCGTTAAGTACATCCTGCACACCACACGTGGTCGAGAACTGTGTTTTGAGGTCGAACACGACGGTTTCCGGCGTGTAGCCCTTTTGGAATGCGGTGGCGTAGACGATGGGTTTGAAGGAGGAGCCCGGCTGGCGGTGCGCGACCGCAACGTTCACTTTTCCGTCGATTGAGTCGTCGAAGTATCCGCGCGAGCCGACCATCGTGAGGATTTGACCGGTTTTTGGCTCAATCGCAACCATGCCTTCGTTTGATGCGTCGAAATTCTTTTCCATTCCGGGTGCATATGCGGCGACCGTTTCTTCCGCCTTTTTCTGCAGGTCGTAGTCGAGGGTAGTAATTACTTTGAGACCTTCTTTTTGCACCGAGTCCACGCCGTACTTACTCTCGAGGTACTCGCGGATATAGAACACGAAGTGCGGGGCTTTAATACCTGCCTCGGCCACGTCGAGGAACTGCACCTGCTCCGCTTTCGCCTCGTTGTACTCCTCTTGAGTGATCATTTTGTGATCAAGCATCTCGAACAGCACCCGGTCTTTTCGAGCATCAAGTGCATCACGATGGTTACCGTTGGGAGAATAGTAGGTCGGTGCCTGCGGAAGGGCCGCAAGGTATGCAGCCTGTGCGAGCGATACGTTGTTTGCATCAACGCCAAAGAAGTACTGTGCCGCCTCTTCAACGCCGTAGATCGTGCCGCCGTACGGGTTTTCGTTGAGGTAGACACTCAGAATCTCGTCTTTTGAATACACGCGCTCTAGACGGACGGCAAGAATAATCTCTTGTAGTTTTCGGGTCGGGGTCTTTTTGCGCGTGAGGAGCGCATTCTTAACGACCTGTTGTGTGATCGTTGAGCCGCCCTGACCGAACGATCCGGTCGTCACGTCGGCCCACGCGGCAAGGAGGAAGCGGGTCGGACGGAAGCCGTGGTGTTCGTAGAACGACGCGTCCTCGATCGCGATAGTCGCTTTTTGGATGTTCGGTGAGATCTGCTCGAGGGGAACCGATGTTCGGCGCACCGATCCGTGCACATCGTAGAGCACGATATTGCCGGTGCGATCGTAGATTTTGGTGCTCTCGGCAACCTGTCGGTTCTCGAAGCTATTGATATCAGGGATCGGCATGAACGTGGCCCATGCGATTATGCCGCCGAGACCGAAGAAGGTGAGAGCGGCGAGTAGGGTCAGCGATAGACGCACCCACTCGGGGAGGCGATTAAAGTGATAACCGGTGCGACGACGCACTTCACGGAGTCTGCTCATTACGGGGCATTGTATCTTTTTTCCGCTTTCAAAAAAAGAACGCGCCCCGAACAAGCGGGGCGCGTGATCATGAAAGAACGACAGCGAATCGTTAACTCTCGAACAGTATTCGGCAACTCGGTTGCACGCTGCCACCGCTGAACTGCAGCCGCATTCGTGCGAGCACCTCGTAGAGCGGAGTGCCGACGGCGTAGGGAATCGTGAACTTGCTCACCGGCGACGCAATCTCTTCGGCTGTCTTCGACGAGACGACAGCTGCAAGCGACGCGGTCGCTGCCTGCTTGAGCTCGCTCTGGATCAGCGTGCCCGGGTTGCCCTTCCGGGCGAGTGACGAAAGAAACGTCTCGAGCTCGGCGGGTGTGCGTCTGTCGAGCACGACGCCGCCGACTATTGCGTTGCATTGCAGCGGTATTCCGTCGCGTGACGTCGCTCGTGTGGTGACGGAAAATCCCTGCGACATGCTTACGTCGTACACGACCGTGCGAAAGGGGTTGATGAAGAGTGTTCCCCCCGAGAGCGATGTTGCGCCGTCGTACGCACGGACCCAGACACTTTCCGGATAGCGGTCGTGGTTGATCGGCGGAAACAGTACGAAGATCGCCGGAAATACTCCGATCGAGACGACCTGCCACACTCGTGTGATGAGGCGCTTACCGGCCATACGCACGGCGTAGTCCTCGTCTGTCTCTTTTTTTTCCTGGTCGCGTCCGATCATGGGCACGATCCAGCCGAAGCCGACGATGACCAGCGTCAAAATACTAAGTTTGTCGCCGAACATGCTCGCCTTGAGGAGCGTGGCTCCGAGCGACAGCACGACGAAGATTCCGAGGATACCCCCGATATGTGCACGAACGAATGCGGTCGTACTCTGCGGCAACGCCATAACGACGTCGAACGCCCTACCTGATGCGGTCATGTGAGATCTCCCTGTGAGTTACCGTGTTGTCCGCGGGAACTATGCCACCTTGCCTTGTCGCGTCAATAGACTCCGGTAACACGCAAGATGCGTGACGCCGACCGCGATCGCGTCGTATTCGTCATCGTGCTTGATCGGCTTTTCGATCTTTACGAGTGCGTGGATCATGGTTGCTATCTGTTTTTTATCGGCACCTCCCCAGCCCGCTGTCGCGCTCTTTACTTCGGCGGGTGAATACTCGTGTACCGGTACCGCATGAACTGCTGCGGCATTGATGATTGCGCCGCGGACCTCCGCGACTTTTAGTGCGGTCGTGCGGTTCGCTTTGAAGAACAGTTTTTCCATCGCCATGTGGTCCGGGGTGTGTTCTGCAAGGAGCGATTCGCAGCGTGCAACAACCTCGCGGAGTCGTTCGGGGAATTCAGTCTTCGCGTCTGTCTCGACGCACGTTGAATACAGGAGCACGTCTTTGGTTCCGACTCGCTCCACAACCGCCATGCCGCACCTGCCGTATCCCGGATCGATCGCGAGCACTTTCATGGCCTCAGTATAGGGTACAAACGAGGGGCCCGCAGATGCGGGCCCCCTTGATGGCGCGGTTACAGATACGTGAGACACAGATAGTTGATGACCAGATGCATCCCGTTGTCGACGATGATCATCAGCCACACCGCAAGGAACGCGGGCGTGTCCTTGTGGAATCCCGTCTCCGCGTGGTCTGCCCAGTGCGGCCAATTTTTCGGCGGTGCAATGAACTCTTTGCAAAAGGCGAGATATCGCGCGAGCCGCCACCGGTCGATCACAAAGTGCGTGCCGACCATCACGCTCGCCGCAAGCGGCGACGGGTTGAAGATCAGGTAGAACGGCACAAAGTAGACGAGTGCGTGTACGAGCGCAGGGAAGTGCCGCTTCGTCTTGTTGTTCGCCATCCATCCGCTCTGAAGCATGTAGTCGCCGATCAGGTGCGCAATCAGTTGGAGCATAGGAACCTCCTCTGTATGTTCCGTATGTAAGCGTAGGGCTTTCGCACGCGAAAAGCCGCACATTCTGTCGATTTTTTCGACACATTTTGATACTGTGGGGTAATGGCCAAGGCCTATTCCATTGATGAAGCGATTCGAGGAGCCGGACTATCCGAAAAGGCCGCACGTCTCTACCGCGCTGGGCTGGAACTCGGGGAGTGCACGATCCTGGAGCTCGCACGTCGCGCTCGAATCAAACGCACGACCGCATACTATGTACTCGAGGAGCTTTTGGATGCAGGTGCGTTCCAGGAGGTAAAACGCGCGAAGCGCGAGTATCTGCGTGCATGCCCGCCGTCGGTGCTTTTGAAACGGGCGCGCGAGCGATTACAGATGTTCGAGGAATCCTTGCCTGCGCTTGATGCGCTCGTACTCTCTCACTACAAAAAACCCGGGGTGTACTTTTTTCACGGACCGTCTGGGTTCAAGGCGGTATGGGACCGCATCTTTGAGTCGCGAGACGGGTATCGCATCATCACGGAAGGGGAGAACTTCCTGGATTTCGTATCCGAAAAGTACATTCTCGACGAGATCATTAAGGCAAAGAAGATACGCAAACTGCAGAGCATGCAGCTCATCGTTGATTCTCCGTACGCGCGTATGATCGTCCGCAAAGATCCGACAGAGAACCGGGTGTCGAAGTTTTTGCCCAAGGGCTACGCGCTGCCCTACACGGAAGTTATCGGGGAAGAATTCACCGCCCTCATTTCACCGCGACCGGATGACATGATCATCGTCATCGAAAGCACCGCGTTAGCTAAAACGCGGCGCTCGTATTTCGATATGTTGTGGCGGGCGATAGACTAGACCGCCTGCTCGGGCTGTATGTCGCCGCTGTTCATGCTCTCGAAGCATTTCATGCAGAGGTTCTGCGACATCTGATTGTCGCCCGGGGGAGTAAAAAGGATGCCGCCGCCCGCGAGATCGGTATGACATCGGTTACAGGTTCCTTCCATATCGCGCCAGTATACCCCGTAAATGAAGACCAAGACCCGCTCTCGTGGGATAAAAACGAGACCACGCTTGACGAATTTAGGCAATAGGGTAGTCTACCGCGCATGACATTTAACCCGCGCGAGCCGCGATTCGTTATCTCCCTCGTACACAACATCGAGGAGGGATTGGTTCTGACCGTCGGGCTGCTTTCGGGCTGCGCGATTGCCGGTATATCAAGCGCAACCATTGTGCTCGTGGGAACTATTTTCGTGTGCACCGCCGCGGTTTCCGCAGCAGCACGGAACATGCTCGCCCGTCAGTCAGAGATCGAAGAGGGTGCCTCACTTAAACCGCTGGTGACCGAGAGCATCATGATGGGTCTGTTCTATATCGTTGCGGGTATCGTGCCGCTGCTTCCGTACATGCTTATGGACGTGAGCGGTGCCTTTACGAGCGCTATCGTGTGCTCGTTTGCCTTTGCATTCATTCTCGGACTCTGGAGCGGTCACACCGGTCGCGCAGTCTGGAAAAGCGCATACCACATGGCATATGTTGCGGCAGCCGGCGCCATCATCGGCGCTATCGCACATTCGGTTCTCTAAACCGGCCTGTTGTTACTCCGCGTTGGTATAAACATCCTCGACGTCGTCATGGGCGTCGATCTCTTCGAGGATCTTCATGAGCGCCTCGTTGTCGGACTCGTTCAGGGGAACAGTTGTTGTCGCGGCGAAGCCGCCCTCTGTGTCTTTTTGAAACGCCCACATAGCCGAGCCTTGTGAGGCAAGTGCGAGACCGTTTTTGGTAAGGAGGTGTTTTATCTCCTGCGCGGTGCGGTTCTTGCTGTCGGTAACTGTGGAAATGAGGATTGCGGCACCGCCGGGGCCATAGGTTTCGTACATGATGCTTTCCATGGAGCCGGCGTCGGCGGAAATGCCTTTTTTGATGGCGCGCTCGATGTTCTCTTTCGGCATGTTCTCCTTCTTCGCCTTTTCGATCATGGTGCGAAGCGTAGGGGAGTTGGGGTCGCCGTTTGCGAGCTTGCTCTCGACGATGATGCGCTTGGCGAGTTTGCCCCACACGTTCGATTTCGCCTTGTCTGCAGCTCCCTTGCGGTGCTTAATTTGTGACCATTTGTTATGACCGGACATGGACGAATTCTATTCGTTTGCCGGTGGATGGCAAACTTCATGAGGCGCTATACTGTACATATAACAGTTAAGGCTTATTTACATGAAAGGACTCATGGATACATGCGGGCGGATGATGTACAAGCCGTCGCTCGGACTACTTTTAATACGTGTTGCAACCGGCCTCGTGTTCGTAATGCACGGCTGGATGAAGTTCAACAACGCCGACATGATCGGCGGTATGTTCTCCGGCATGGGCTTCCCGACGGGAACCGCTGAATTCATCACATACCTCGAACTTATCGGCGGGGCGGCGATTATTCTCGGTATCATCCCGCGACTCTTCGCGATTCTCTTCGCGATCGAAATGGTGGTGGCAATCTGGGTTACAGGTCACTTTGCCAACGGATATGGTCAGCACGAGCTCGAAGTCGTGCTCTTCCTCCTCTCGCTTGGTATCGCGTTTGCCGGTTCCGGCCGCTGGTCGGTATGGGCATGCGAGTGCCGTGGCTGCGGGGGAATGACCTGCAAAGACGACCACGATCAGAGCGTCCCGGCTCACGCCTAGTCTCCGAATGGGGGAGCAGGATATCCACCGGGTTATCCACTGCACTATCCCCATAGTTACGCACGAGAAATCCCCCGAAACGGGGGATTTCTCAATATATGACCCATTTACATGGGGCTAGTATGGAGCTTCTGACATTCCTTACCGTGTGTCAGCACCGAGGGGTCGACCGTTCGCAAGAACGACACGTCCCTCAACGTTCCTTGGATCCCAGTATTGCGAAAGCGGTACGAACTGAAGGAACTGTCGGTTAGGTTAGTGGTTTTGCGGTCGGGGTTGCCATGCGCAAGTGTGGTGCTCCAGCTCGAGTAAGGTGCGATCGTATCAAACCTTTCACACCCGCAGAACAGGTCCTCAATAACCGAGAACGAAAAAAGCCCCGGAGCGATCCGAGGCTTTTTCGTTACCGTGTGTCCCTCGTATCATACGTCTCTTCATCCGGGGCAGGCTGTGTATATCTGCAGTTATCAACAGCGGGGAATACCACGTGGCCGAGCCATAGAACGACTATTCACATGGTTTTCCACACACTTATACATACGGAATCCGCAAAAATACCGATATTGATCTCATGTGCACATAAAAACAGCACCGTATACTCCGTAGTACTGATGCGCTTTACCGTGTGTCAGTCGGTTTCAAGGGGGTGGCGGCAACGCCAAGCATCCCGGAGATCAGTTCCCAGGACCTACGCCGGGGTAACAGCCGGAAGAAGGAGCGGGAATAGGCTGCGAGAGCTCCAGGGCGACGGTTGTGGCGAGGGGAGATCATATCAATCCAAGCAACAACGGTCGTCGATCCGAAATCGCCGCGCATGCAAAAGGCTTCCTTCACGGAAGCCTTTGTGTTTTGTGTGGAGACGTACGGCGGCCGCGAGGCCGCCGAAAGTTCACGCAGGTTTCTTTGGAACAAAATAGAACGCGCTAATATCCAGACCCAGTTTTTCGCGCACATGTTCGATCTTTTTGAACAGTACAGGGTCGTCGTCCTCGCCTCGGACGATCCGGTCGATCTTTTGGAGAGACGACAGTATCGTCGTGTTGTCGCGCTTGCCGAAGTACGAGCCGATCTTCGGACGCGACATCGTAGGCTTCTTGAACTGCACAATCGCCACAGCGATGTGGCGCGCATGCATCTCAGGGAAGCGCTTTGACTTTCCCGTCAGGAGACCGGGCGCAACACCCAGTATTCTCGCAACGAGTGCAATGATCTTCGGCACCTCGTCCGGAATTTCGAGGGTCGTCGGCGGTGGCGGTTCCATGTCGACCGAGTCCAGCATGAACTGCATACCGACCTTCTCGAGTCTCGAATGCACGTCGTCGCGTATCGTGGCGAGCAGTTCCTGGGCTTCGCCGGAGCGGTTCACGACGTGTGCACCGTATTCAACGAATGTTTTCGCTTGCGATTCCGAACACTCGAGCTGCGATGCGATCTCTTGCTCGCTGTGGCCGGCATCAAGTTTCAGCAGATGTGCCGCCATCGAGTAGGCGAACTTTGCTGCGATCGGTCTACCTTTATCCCTGGTCGGATTGAACCGTGTACGGCGGTAGGTGCAGTCCACGATCAGTTTGCTTTTACCGTGCGGGGCGTTAACAAGCGCTAATTCAGCGAGTCCCATGACACACTCCCTTTGTTGTCTATCTGCATCCTAATCACATCCGCGCGCAGCGCAACTTTTCGCAAAACAAATGCCGCCGGCGAGTGGCCGGCGGCATGGTTTTAACGAACAACCTTCAGGTGAACCGTCTCGATCTTCCGCATCTCCGAGTGGAGCTGTGCGATCAATTTGTAGGCATGGGCGGGCAGTTCTCCGGCACACGCCTGCATGATTCCGTAGAGGTCGCACTGCTTGAGAATCCGTTTCCACTTACGGCTCCGAAGCACATCGGTTCCTTTGAAGTAGCCGCCGTACAGCAGCCGCTTCACGTCCCGCTCGGAACCGAGCGCCTGCTTGAGCTCTTGCGAAAGCATGGTGAGGAACTGCACGGGTTCGGGGTAGAACACGAGGTCGGAGTCGCTCTCCATGAGTTCGCGGTGGATCGAGATCGCCACCTCTCCCACACCGCCGAAATCCGGATCGAGACGCAGATACTCGGCAACACACTCTCGCGCAAACGATTCCGTCACGGCCTCGTTGAGCATCGAGTTCGTCACGAGCGTGCCTTCTCGGAATTCGAATTCCTTGGGCAGATTGAACACGACACGCGTCATGTATCCGCTCACCCGCTTCGAGCCCATGAACCGCATCCCGCCGACCGACAGCTCCTTCTGTTTCGTTTGGTACTCGCCCTCGAGCATGTGCGTGTACTCGTGGAAGTACACATGCAGGAGGGTGAGTAGGTAGTTCGCGCCGCGCTCTTCGCGCTGATGCACGCCGGGCTCATGGATCTTGAATTCGTCGCGCGACGCACTGCCACAGATCAGGAACTTGCTGCCACGCGGCGTGTACGCCTCCTTCGTAACGGAGCACTTCGGCGCCCTGAACGACTTCAGGCGAATGCCGTACCGCCTCAGCACGGTGAAGACCGAGTTGATCGCGAGATTGTCGTCGATGAGGTCGAGCGACCGCTCGATCCGTTTCACCGCCTCAGACTTCTCCTCGTCTCGCACCGCACGCCATACGCCCGTCCGTTCAGCTGCTTCAGTCATTGGGAATACCCCCGTTGGTTTATCTGCGGGGGATTATCCTCAAAAGGGTGGTGGGGTCAAGCTATAAACCGAGCGACGGCTCTTCGGCCGGTGGTTTAAAACCCATGTGCAGGTACGCCTTTTTTGTGGCGACACGTCCGCGGGGGGTGCGGTCTATCAGACCGGTCTGCATCAGATACGGCTCGTTCACTTCTTCAATGGTCGCTTCTTCCTCGGAAAGAGCAGCGGCGATCGTTTTCAAGCCCACCGGATTTCCGGCGTACTTCTCTATGAGCAGTGTCAGAATGTCGCGGTCCGTCTGGTTGAGTCCCGCCTCATCAATCTCGAGCATCGCGAGCGAGCGCTTTACGGCTTTTATATCAAGTGCCTGCTCGGACACTGCGGCGTAATCGCGGGCGCGTTTCAAAAGGTAGTTGGCTGTTCGGGGAGTCGAGCGCGAGCGCTTCGCTATTTCCATCAGTGCGTCCATGTCGGTCTCAATGCCAAGAATCTTCCCTGATCGTCGCAGAATTTCCGCAATCTCTTCGTCGGTGTAGTACTGCAGTCGGAATGTGCCCCCCGAAAATCGGGAGCGTAGCGGTGCCGAGAGCATTGATATGCGCGTGGTTGCGGCGATGAGTGTGAACGGCGGGAGTTCCAACTGTACGGTACGCGCGGCCGGTCCTTTACCGATAACAATATCGAGAACGCCCGCCTCCATCGCAGGGTAGAGCACCTCTTCAATCGTGCGGTTCAGGCGATGAATTTCATCGATGAACAGCACATCACCGGGGGAGAGGTTGGTGAGGATGGATGCGAGATCGCCCACGCGCTCAATCGCGGGGCCGGATGTCGTGCGTAAATTTGCTCCGACTTCTTTTGCAATGAGGTGTGCGAGTGTTGTCTTGCCTAAACCGGGCGGACCATACAAAAGCACGTGCTCAGGCTGATGGTTGCGGCCTTTTGCGGCCGTGAGGAGGATGCGAAGGTTCTCTTTGATGGGGCCTTGGCCCACATATTCTGTCCAGGAATCCGGTCGCAGGGCTTGATCGAGGGTCCGGGAGCCCTTCTGGGTCGCGGAATCGTCGGTATTCACCATACTTGACAAGTGGTTTTAATATGATATATTCCCCCTCAGAAAGCGCCCAACAGAGCGCTTTTTCTCTACATAGGGGATAGAGACGCATAGCTTCGGGCGATGGCGGTTTCTTCGAGGACGTAAAAGTTTCGGCTCTTACTATCCTTAGATCTCAACTGCAACTTTTCCTACAAAAGCATCGCCCGAAATTGTGCATCTCCACCCATGTAGACGATCGGGGACTTCCCGAACCATAACACCCGATTGCCTCCGTGCAATCGGGTTTTGTGGTGTAAATTTACCGCATGAGCATAGAGCGACACAGGAAGGTTCCGACCGGCGATGTGCGCAGGTATGGCGATGCCGGCGGCGGTTGGTGGGAAAATTTGAATCACGGCGGCGACTCTGCCTACGAGATGTTCAAGTTCAAGCTCAAGCAAGAGGGCATGATACTCACTAAAGATACGAAGGTTCTCGAAATCGGAAGCGGTAACGGCGACCATCTCAAGGGTCTGCACGACAACGGTGTCGATATAGTCGGCGTCGATGCGCGACCGCGAGGTGAGAGCGGTCCGCAAGTTGCCGCGCGTGTAGAGCAGCTGCCGTTTGCAAACGACTCATTCGATGTAGTTATCGGGATCGCAGTATTTGATACCGACGTCTATGCACAGGACCAGGCGATGATGTTCGAAGATATTGCGCGAGTCTTGAAACCCGGAGGTATTCTCATTGCAAGCGCCGGATCAATCGACAGCGGTGTTGTCCCGAAAACGTTGAGAGAAGTTACCGAACGGGGAGCCCGGCTGTTCGAGCGGGTATACAAAAAGAAAGAATAAAAAAAGACGCGCCGATCAAGTCGGCGCGCCGGGTCCGTACCACAGTTACGCGATCAAGCTGATGCGTTTCGGCCGGTGACGGTAGCGCTCAGCGACCTTCGCTCTGAGTGCCACATTGAGCTTCGCAATCTCGAGCGCGCGATAATCCACCGTCCACGGCTTGTCGTCGCTCGGCGAGTTATAGGGCAGCAGTCCGGCGTGCTGGAGCTCGCGTTCGTCCTTCACGTTGATACCCATGCGCTCGCACGCTGCGTAGAAGTCGCCGCCTGCGACGCCGACTACCTGGGCAATTGGGCATGTCGTGGCGTCCTCGACGCGCATTGTCTCGAGGTGGATGCAGTGATGCCACGGTACCCAGTTACTCTTCTCGAGCGGGAACGTCCGGTCCATGTACCGCAGGAACCGCCGCGCGCGCCGTTCGATGCTCAGTCGATGCTCATCATTTCGCTTCATGTGTCACCTCCTGCGTACGTCGTACACAAACAGCTTCATGGTGTCAATGAAACTGCAGCAGTCATATCGAAAGCAAAAAGGCGCCGATACACGGCGCCTTCGCACAGAGTCCGATTTGTCCCGTTACGCCGCGTAGGCGAGCGCGCGGAATTCGTCGCGCAGGTCGAGCGACTCTTGCTGGTACGCATCGTAGTCGGGACCGCCGTCATTTGTCATCCAGAATCCGAGCATGACTGCTTCGACGCCGTCTTTCTGGATGCCCAACATCTTGCAGCCCTGCTCGTAGCTGCCCGTGCCGCTCGCGATAGCGACCATGCACTTGCGCGAATCGTCGATATCGAGATGGGGCGTGCGCGCGGCCTGCAGTGTGGCTGCGCGGCCGAACCGTCGTGAAAGGCGATCGAAGCCCATACGGGCACGATCTGCACACGAAAGCACGTGTGCGTCATTCGGGGGAATCACATGTCGCATCGTCTTGCTCCAGCTGGGGTTGTCCGCAGATAGTAGTACGCCCGAGCGGGAGCCCGGTCAAGAGCGCCACGTGCACAGGCTACTCAATAGTAGAGAGCATGACCTCGTCGTTGAGGTCGACCACGCGCGAAAGCTCATCGAGTGTGGTGATGCCCTGGAGCACCTTCACGGCACCATCCTGTGCCATGCGGCGGATGCGTTGATGTTTTGCGGCCGCCCAGATCTCTCGCTCCGACGACGTGTGTCGGATGCATTCTTCGACTTCTTTATCCATCAAAATGACTTCCACGACCGCGATTCGTCCTTTGTAACCGATACCGCCGCATTTATCGCAGCCCTTTGCTTTCCACATAGTGTCCTTATTTTCCGGCAGCTCGTCGGCGTGCGGGATGTTATTCAAAAGTTTATCCATCGTTGCGCGGTCGGCTCCGGTGATCGGTACTGCTTCGCGACAATGCGGACAGAGTCGGCGCACGAGTCGCTGGGCCATCGCCGTCGTAACAGCGGCGCCCAAAATGTCGGGAGACACACCCATGTCTACCAGTCGGGGGAAGGTGCCGCCTGCGTCGTTGGTGTGAAGCGTCGAGAACACCAGGTGACCCGTGAGCGACGCGTTGACCGCCGTTGATGCGACTTCGCCGTCTCGGATCTCGCCCACCATGATCACGTCCGGGTCCTGCCGGAGTGTAGAGCGCAGCCCCTGTGCGAATGTGTAGTCTTTCGAGACCTGCGTTTGTACGACGCCGGCAAGGTGGTATTCGATGGGGTCTTCGATCGTGACGATCTTGATTTCAGACGAGAGCACACCGCGCAAGAATGCGTAGAGTGTCGTCGTCTTACCCGATCCGGTCGGTCCGGTGTTCAGGATCATGCCGTTTGGTTTTGCGATCTCGTGTTTGAAAATATCCATCAGATATTTATCGAAGCCGAGCACTTCCATGGGGAGTGCAATTGTCGACGGATCGAGAATACGCATCACAATCGTTTCTGCGTACGCACCAGGGAGCACCGATGTACGTATCTCGATCTCTTTGCCGCCGACAACGATCGAGAATCGTCCGTCCTGTGCCATGTTCTTGATATTGAGCTTCAGCCCCGAGAGAAGTTTTAGTCGCGCCGAGATGAGCGCGTAGGTCGCAATGTCGAACATCATCACCTGCAACAGCACACCGTCCATGCGGTATCGCATGCCCACCGCGTCGTCTTGCGGCTCAAGGTGTACGTCGGAGGCGCCGAGCGCGAGCGCGCCGGCCATCAGTACTTCGAGCACGTGAGAGATGCGATGCGAGTCCTTGGAAGAGGTGTTCTCATTGATCTGAGTCTTCACATCCTCGAGTGTGTGAAGCTTGCCGAGCATTTCCTGGATAGTTTCGTTGGAGAGGGTGAGTACGCCCGCCTCGGTCTGTGTAGCGTATGAGATGTCGTGGTAACGATCCCATGCGTGTTCGAGCGAGGCTCGCGAGGCGATGAAACGCCGAACTTGGTAGCCCTTGTGTTCGATCGCTTCGCACTGTTTCAGTGCATCGGGCCGGTCGGGGCTGCGCATGGCGACCATGATCTGCTTGTTGATTCGTTTGAACGCCGCCACTTCAGCTGCTCGTGCATCCGCCTCGGGCAACAAGCCGAGCGCATCGGTGTCGATCGATTTCGACGTCAGATCCACGTAGTCAACGCTGTATTTGTGCGCGAGCATTTCCGCAAGCTGCTCTTCCTCTTTGAGGCGCAGTTCGTGCAGGCGTTCGTCCTGTTTCTTTTCGTTGAACGTCGTCATGTACGATTATTGTATCGCACCGCCGACTCCGGTTTCGTCGGGAACCGTGAAAGAGTAGAATCAGCAGATGAACGTGCTTGAATCAGACATGCCGAAAGCGGCAGCGGATTTCGTGGCGGGGCTTCGTCCCGGTGCGACCGCGACTGTTGTTACTCTCTCGGGGAGCCTGGGGGCTGGGAAGACCACGTTTACCAAAGGGATTGCACGAGCACTCGGTGTCGACGAAACCGTTGCGAGTCCCACGTTCGTCATCCAAAAGACCTACGATCTCAAGGACCAGCTGTACAAGAAGCTGATCCATATCGATACGTACCGATTGAAAAGCATGCAGGAACTCGTCACGATCGGGTGGAACGACATTCTTGCAGACCCCCACAATCTCATCGTACTCGAGTGGCCTGAGGCTGTGCCGGGTGCGATCCCCGATACTGCGATTGCTATCAGATTCGACATTGAGGGCGAGGGGCGTATCATCACATTCACGTATGGCAAAGAAGGCGGCAAAGAAAACAGTCACGAAAGCACCGGATAACGCTCGATCCGAAAAAGCGACAAAGCCGGGCAAGGCGGTGGGTCGGATGGGGAAGGAGTTGCCGAAAGATGCCGGGAAACCGACACGAGTGGTGCTGCTCGACTCTCATGCAATTCTCCACCGCGCGTATCACGCGCTACCGGAATTTTCGAAAGCGAACGGGGAACCAACAGGGGCCCTGTACGGCCTGATTCTCATGCTGCTCAAGATCAGCGACACGCTGAAGCCTGACTACATCATCGCCACACGAGACCTGCCCGGAAAAACCGTCCGTCATGAAGCGTTTGAATCGTACAAAGCAACGCGTGCGCAGATCGACGACGCGCTCATCACACAACTCAACCAGGCTCCCGAAATATTCGAAGCGTTCGGCATTCCGGTTTACGAAAAGCCCGGGTACGAGGCTGACGACATGCTCGGCACTATCGCTCGCGAGACAAGTAAACGGAGCGACCTTGAGACCATCATCGCTACCGGCGACAGCGACACGCTTCAATTGGTCGGGCCGCGGACGCGCGTATTCATGATCCGTACCGGAATCTCGGACACGGTCATTTACGACGAGACCGAGGTCGTCAATAAATACGGGTTCGGTCCCGAGTACGTCATCGACTACAAAGGAATCGTCGGCGATACATCCGACAACATTCCCGGTGTGCCCGGTGTCGGTGCAGGAAGCGCGAGTAAACTCATCATCAAGTACGGCGGGCTGGCCAAAATCTACGAAGCACTGCATAAAAAAGGTGTCGAAGCGGTCTCGAAGGAATCAGGAGTCCGTCGACAGTACGTAGAACTTGTCGCGGCAAACCAGAGTCAGGCGGAATTTTCCAGGGACCTCGCAACCATTCACACCGACCTTCCAATCGGTTTCAAACTGCCGACCAACCACTACCACATGAAGGAATTCGCGGAGACCATCGGTCCCGTGCTCGAAAAGTACGAATTCCATTCGATACGCCAGCGACTCAAGGGGGCGCTCGGGCTTTCCGAGGCGACTGTGCAAACAGTCGGTGAGAGTGACGTTGTCGCGACGGCTGACGATGTAAAAGAGCTCGGTATCGCGGCGTGGCTTTTAAAGAGCGATCTCACGTCGCCGAGCGTGCAGGACATCCTTAGTTTTGCTAAGACGGACAACTTTGACGAGGCACACGATGTGATATTTAAGCAGCTCGAAGTCACGGGCAGGCTCGGTCTGGTTTTCAAAGAGATCGAGCAGCCGCTCATTGCGGTCGTGAACCGTATGAACGACACGGGTATCGAGCTCGACGTGAAGTACATGAAGTCGCTCGAGCGGGAATACGCATCAGAACTCTCCAAAATAGGACTGAGAATTTTCGGATATGCGGGACATGAGTTCAATATAAACTCACCGAAACAGCTGGGTGACGTGTTGTATGACGAGCTTAAGATCACACTGGAAAAGCAAAAGAAAACAGCGACCGGCGCACGCACCACAAAAGAAGAAGAGCTTCTAAAAATGGCGGATCAGCATCCGATCATCATGGACGTGCTTTCATATCGTGAGCTGCAGAAGCTGCTCGGTACCTATATCGAAAAAATGCCGGCACTTGTCGGAAAAGACGGGCGACTCCGAACGGAATTCGTTCAGAACGGATCGGCCACGGGTCGCATGTCGTGCCAGGACCCGAACCTCCAGAACATTCCCATCAAAACCGAGAACGGTCGTCGTATCCGCACCGGTTTTGTTGCTGCGAAGGGCAAAAGATTTGTAGCGATCGACTACTCACAGATCGAGCTTCGCATTGCGGCGGGTCTCTCCGGTGACCCGATCCTCACGGATGTATTCCGACGCGGCGAAGACGTGCACGCCGCGACTGCGGCGCAGGTGTTCGGCGTGCCGCCCGAGCACGTCGATAAAGAAATGCGTCGTCGAGCCAAGGTCATCAACTTCGGCATACTCTATGGCATGGGGGTGAACGCACTTCGCCAGAACCTGGGCGAGGGTATATCGCGCGACGAAGCAGCGACATTCCTGACCGAATACTTCAAGAACTTTGCCGGCGTAGCACGCTATATAGAAAAGACGAAGGCCGAGGCGCAGCGACAGGGGTTCACTGAAACGCTGTACGGCCGTCGTCGATATTTTCCCGGATTCCAGTCACCGCTGCCGAACATCAAGGCGCAGGCTGAACGCATGGCAATTAATGCTCCCATCCAGGGTACGCAGGCAGACATCATTAAGCGTGCAATGGTCGTCGCAGACGAGATGATCGAACAAAGAGGGTGGCGCGAAAAGGCGAAGCTCCTCTTGCAGGTGCACGACGAACTCGTCTACGAGATCGACGAGAACGACGCACTCGAGATCGGTGAGGCAATCCGCGAAGTCATGGAGAAGGTTGTTGATCCTGCGCTGCTCTCCGGTGTGCCGATCATCGCCGAGATGTCGGTCGGAACAAACTGGGGGAACGTCGAACGAGTGAAGCACGGCTAAACCATGTTGTATCTCTACTACGGTACCGACAGAGACACGGCGCGCGCAAAACTGAATGCCGCTGTCGAACTAGCGGGTGCGGGAACCGATGTGTTCCGCATCACCGATGCCCACACACTTGCCGACCTTGAGGCTGCACTCATGGGCGGAGGGATGTTCGGGGGTGCGCGCACGGTGGTCTTGGACAGCACGCTCACGCACGACGAAATGCGCGGCATTGTGCTCGATCGACTACCGAGCCTGAAAGCGGCGTCGGATACATACTATATATACGAGACAGCGGTCGATGCCGCGACCAAAAAGCAGATTGAAAAATACGCGGAGTCGTCCGAAAAGTTTGAGTCGGTAAAAGCAAAAGCACGGGACAGCATATTTGGCGTCGTGCGTCCGTTGCAGGACGGAAAGAAAAAAGATTTATGGGTCGCATACCAGCGAGAGCTGCAGGCGGGGAGTAAGCCTGAAGCGGTTCACGGCATGTTGTTCTATGCGGCAAAGGATGCGTTGTTACGCAGACCGACGGATGCTCGTGCGCGCAAACTTGTTGCCATGCTCGCGGAGTTACCGCACGAAGCGCGTCGCCAGGGTTTTGAACTCGAATACGCACTGGAGCACTTTGTATTGTCGGCTGTGTGATACCATTTCGGTATCGTATGTCGACTACAAGTCTCCTTAAAAAACTGGGAGTCGCGGTGATATCTGTTTTGATTTTTGCGCCGGCGGTCACAAATGCAGTGGGGACAATGGCGGACGCTATGTGTGACATTGTGATTCCAACCTGTAAGTGCATGACCGTTCCCGACGGAAAGGGGGGTTGTAAACCGGGAATGAATAAGTTCATGTGCCCGCCCGGAATCTGCATTGATAATACGAACGGTTTCAGTGTTCCCGGTACCTGTATCGCTCCGAATAAATGCGAAGCAAAGTCGACCAGTGACGGCAAGCTCGATCAGGGTATGTCGAAGCTCGGCGAAATGCTCGGCAAGTTGATGGAAGCTCTCAAGGGTAAAGATGGCGGGGGAGGCGGCGGCTCGCCGACAGACCCGAATACCGGTATGTGTACCACCATGCAGCCGACCGGCGATCGCGCGATGGCCGAAAGTAATCCTATGTGTTACTTCTACAATCCCGCGAGCGACCCGACCAGCAAGGAAAATCAGACTGATCCGTCGGGCGGCCTAGTGGCAAACCCGACCGAAGGAGAAACGCCGCTCAAGGTCACATTTGCGTACACCAACGGTACGACAGGCTGTAACACTCCGGAGCTTGAGCTCGACTACGCAGACGGCGCGAAATACAACGTGCCCGTTCATGCGGAAGACGGGTGCCGCAGTATTCAAGAGACAGTTGATCACACGTACTCCGCTGCAGGGTCGTTCGCCGCTCGCCTGAAGATCGCTTCTACCGGAGATATCCGTGGTGGCGTGAATCTCACGATTGCAGCGGGCGCGAATCCAAGCCCGAACAACGGACAGGATTGCGTCGGCGGAACGACCGGCACCGGCGGGAGCGCCACCGCCTGCGGAAACGGGGGAACGGGTGGCACGAACGGCGGCTCGAGCACGAACGTGACCGGTGTTACGACGGGAACCGGCGGTTCCAATTCGAACGCGAGCGCACCGCTCTTTACGACACCGCTCACTAATTTGAATAACTCAGGCAGTGTGACCGGAGGCTCTGCTTCCACCGGCGGGAGCGCAGCACTCGGTAACGGATCGACGGGTATCTCGGCCTCGACCGGCGGCACCAACGATGCCGGTGCATCGCTCAACTTCAACTCACCGCAGTCGATTGTGCAGTCGATCGTTGCGAAGAATCTCCCGCCGGGAGCATATGGCGATGTAAAGATTCTCTCAAACGGAACAACGATTATCGCGGGCGTCCGCGAAGGTAAAACCGAGGTTGCGGGATTCTTCGGGACCAACTCTACCAGTGGTACAAGTGCAGTCGCGAAGATGTGCACCAACCGTCCGTGGTCAAAGAATTTCCTGTCCTACATCATTCCGCCGTCGTTCTTTGATTCTTTGTGCACATGGCGCGGTTACGCGGTGGGTCCGAGCACGGCACCTGTCGTGACCACAAAGACAACGACACCCGCCACGCAGCCGGTGGTTACCAAGACGACTGTCGGCGGTACCAAAACAACACCTGCGAAGGCCACAACAACCACGGCGCAGCCGCTGAATGCAAAAGTGGATATCTGGGCGTCTCCCACGACCGTACCGCTCGGTGCTCGAACCTCGATCTTCTGGAACACGCAGGGTGTTACTGACTGCATCGAAACTTCGCCGGACGGGAGCTTTACCCAGACAACCTTGAAAGGCGGCGCGTCAACGGTGCCGCTTACGCAGCCGACCACATTCACTATTTCGTGCATCGCGCCGAACGGGTCTCACGTTACGGACTCAGTGACCGTACAGATCGCGCTTTAGAGCACGAAAAAGAGAAAGGCGAGCGCTATCACGATCCGGTAGACGCCGAACGCAATGAAGGTGTGATTGCGCACGTATCGCAACAAAAATCGTAAACTTGCGAGCGCAACGAAAAAAGCGACGACAAACCCGGTAACAAACGGGAGTATGTCCGCACCTGCGAAGGTTTTATAACTCTTCAGGAGGTCGAGCGCGGTTGCTGCAGCAATCGTCGGTACGCCGAGCAAAAAAGAGAACTCAACAATGGCTGCTCGCGGCATTTTCATGACGAGACCGCCTACGATCGTTGCTGCAGACCGAGATACGCCAGGCACGACTGCGACGGACTGAGCGAGTCCGATGAGGGCGGCACGGCTGTAGGGCATTGCTCGTAGGTCCCCTCGGGTATCGTCTGCCTGCACGTTGAATAACTCGAATGCTATGAGGACGAACCCGCCGAATGCGAGCGCAATAACGACAACAAGCGGGCTACCGAGCAGTATCGCTTTGACGTACGGGTAGACGGCGAATCCGATGATGCCGGTCGGAATGAAACCGACTATCAGTCGTTTCAATATCTCAATGTCGAAGAACGATTTGAAGTACAGTGCGAGCACTGCACACATTGCTCCGAGCTGTATCGCGATCTCAAAACTTTTCGTGAAATCCGTTGCGGGAATACCGAGTAATTCGTTTGCGAGAATAAGGTGGCCGGTAGAGGAGATGGGTAGAAATTCAGTGATGCCCTCAACCACTCCCAAGATTACAGCGTCAAAAAAATGCATAGCTATCTGTATATACGAATTCCCAGCAGTTGTCGCGCAATGTAGAGGGCGGCTATCGAAATGCACAGGCTCGCGAACACATCGAGGCCGTGATGCACGCCCGCGAGTACACGTGCGGTACCGATGAGGATGGCGACAAAGAACATGGCGATTCCGAGGTACCGGTGTTTCGTGAAAATCAGCGCAGCCATCGTTGCGGCGAATAAGGTGTGGAGCGACGGGAATCCGTTCTCAATACCGTGGGGCACCAGCGGTTCGAACTGTCCGACGACGAACGGTCGAGGGTTGTCGTACAGCTGTGTGCCGAGTTTTGCGAGTGCAAACGCGATAAGGAGTGTGAGTAGCGTGTGAGCTATGAAGCTGAACTTTTCCTTCGGACTAAGCATCCAGATTTGCTGAAGCAGTGCAATGGGAAGCAGCAGGATGAGGTAGCGAGCCGCAAACATAATCAGCATGTCCATAAAAAAACTCTACCATCATTTTCCTGGTATCCGCGTGATCGTTTTGCAAACAAGAAGGGCGGAGTGATCCGCCCTTTGTCTTAAAAATATTGCAGCTTCAGGATCCCGCATGCGGCGGGTTTTTTGCCGTGCAACGCCCACACCTCGACCTTGCGCTCAATTATGGTGCCCTTTCCGCTTTCTGCAGGATAGGCGTGCATCCGTCGAATGCGTTCGCGTACGGATTCGTCCGGGAATACGGGGGACGGTAGTCGCAGGTGGTCGAAACCGCGTACGATGCGAACTCGATTCCCGGTTATGGTGAATCCTTCGTCCGGTAGGAGTGAGGGGATCAGCGCTACCAGGAATAAACCGTGGACAATCTGTCGTCCGTACGGACTTTCCCGTATGCATCGTGTCGGATCTTCGTGAATCCACTGATGGTTATCGGTGATTCCACCGAATGCCGCGACCGCGTCGCTCGTAATGAGTTTCGGCTCGCTCCATGTGCTCCACGTGTCGCCGGTCGACATGCTCGAGATAGCGTCGTGATCCGTAAACGGAATGGTCTTTCGGCCGGTATCCATAGGATGTCCTCCTTCAGAAAGAGAAACGCCGCGGCCCGTGGGCCGCGGCGACATATTTACGAGATCGCGTATCCGCCCGTTTTGTCCTCGAGCACGAAGTTTGTTTCGATGAAGTCGATCACCTCCTTCGGATCGATCGACTTGTTGAAGACGATATTCGGACCGTGTTCGTCGAGATACACGGCGAGCAGGTTACCGAACCGCCGGAGTCCCCGCGACGTATTGCGACCGCACTCGTGGCTGCCGCACTCATACTCGCGCTGCGAAACCGTCGGCACATCTGAACCCGCCTTCTTGGGGCAGTGGAAGTGCACGATGCAGTCCGCGTCCGGATGCTCTTCGAACACGATCCGCTGCGACTGTCCGCCGACCGACGGCTTCGAGCCGTAGGCGATGACGGAGTCCGGTCCGTCGGTGCGAACCTTCACCAGACCGACGCGCTTCATGTCGTTGAAGTCTGTCTTGCGACGCGACGTCAGGAACGTCGTGTCGTCGACCTTCACCGCAAAGTGACCTGCGGTCACACCGCGGAACGTTTTGTACGCGCCGCGATCGATACAGTGGTCAACCACCGCACGCAACGCAGGCGGAACGATGTCTGACTCCCAGGGAACAGGTTCGCCGGAAACGACCGTTGAGCGAGTGAATGTGAGGTGGCTGCGCAGGTACGCCATCTCGACGAGACTGCGCAGCGCCGCTTCGCGGTCGGTCGTTACGTGGTACGCGGCTTCCTCCGGCACGATGATCATGTTGGCCCTCGATGCGCGATCGTTCGCGAGTACGAGGTTCGCGCTCGCCGCCTTCAGCATGTTCAGTCCGAGACGGTACTGCTCGTCGGTGCTTGCACCGTCGGTCTGCTTGAACGCCACCAGAAAGATGTCTTTCCGCTCGGCGCGGATGAGTCGCACGATCTTTTCGCTCGGTGAGAGGTGCAGTGTGTAGTCGTATTCGATCGGCTTGCCGGAATTGTCCGAAGTGCGCAGTCGGCCGGCTTCTTTGCCGACAACTGCGTTCGGAAAACTCGGGTCGAAGTCGAGCACCGCGGCGTTCATAAAGACGATCTTCGTCGTCATGTCGCGGGTGAGACTCTGTACGAATTCCTTCAGGTCGGCATTCGTGTCGATCCCGCTCTGCGGATCCGCCATATTCGTGAGGTGGAGCCGGACGTCCATGGTGGTGTTGTGTTCGCGACAGAGCTCCGCGATTCTTCGTGCGGTCGGGCCCGTTGCCTTCGAACCCAGCTCGACGTAGACGTGCGAGTCAATCTCGATGCGAGCGCGAGTGCCTCCGCCGATAACATGTACGACTTTGTTGGTCATAGCTGTTCCTTTCATGGTTGTAGAGAAGATGGGCACCTTGGAGAGGGATCGAACCCCTGACCTTCGGACTGCGTCTCTTTTTCGGCTACACAACCTACTTCAGATTCGCAGGTGTAATTCCGACGCTCTACCACTGAGCTACCAAGGCACAGACCGTAGTTCTTGCTGTCAAAGATCTCTTTTGGTAAGCGTATTGCGTAGGAGAGAATTGCCAATGGTTGTTTATAATCGTGATGAACACAGAGTAATAATTGGCTCAAAACATGACTAATAATGTTTAAAAGCACGTTGACATAACGGCGCTCGCGCGTATTGTGCCCCTATGAGCGAAACTGAGGACGCGCTTATTGGTCTTGGTCTCACGCGCACCGAGGCAAAGATCTATCTCGCGGGGCTCGCATCCGATGCGCTTACCGTGCAGGAGATCGGACACAAGACAAAGATTAAGCGACCGACTATTTATCACGCGATCGGGACGCTGACCGAGAAGGGGCTTGTATCCGAGCGAAAGAAAGGCGGGAAAATCAGGTATTCAATGTGTCCGCCCGATACCATCCGCGGACTCGTCGAAGAGCAGCGTCAGGAACTGGAAGCTCGATCAAAGAAGCTCGAGGAACTTATCCCGTTGCTTGTCTCGCAAATAAAACCCGACGGCGACGGGGCGAGCGTTGTGCAGTACAGCGGTATCGACGGCATGAAGCTCGTGATGGACATAGCCTTTTACTGTAAATCAAAGAAATGGGACATCATCGCCCCGTATCAGAACTTTTTACGTGAGTACGACCGTGAGTACGCCGACCGCTACCTGCGCGCACGAAAGCACTACGGCATCACATCGCGCACCTTGTGGGAGGACGGTATGCGTACCAGTCGCACACTCACCGACGAGGAGCGTCACGAGCGAAATCCGAGACTCATGCCGTGGGTTATGCACGGGAAATTCAAATCCATGATGTTCCTGTTCGACGACAAGATCGCTATCTTTTCGTCGTTCGATAAGCCGTCGGCCATTCTTATTACCTCTCAGGAGCTCAACGGCATGTTCGAGGCCCTTTTCGAGGGTCTATGGGACGCGAGCGAGGCGTATTAGGCAATCGTTGACGCATGCTGCGTACGTGGGTAGGGTGATATCGGAAACAAGAGGAGAGACCGATGAAAGAGACCAAGCGTTTCGGCCGTGTCATACCGCCGCCGTCGACCGCTGCGATCAAACATCAGATCGCGCAGATGGGCGAGGGAGAAAAAATCGACATCCCGTCGGCTGACGGAACGGTTCCCAAGAAAATCACCGACGCGAATTACATCGGCGCCGGCCGTCACCGCGAGATCTGGTAGTCGCGATGCAGCACTATCAGTTGCGGCTCTCATGCGGACTGTGTGAGCGTGCGTTCGTCGTTGACGTGACGTCGTGGGGAACGCCGCACCAGTCGATTCAGTCGATCACCTGCATCGAATGCTGTGAGAAGAAAGGCGTGAAGCTGCTCGCCGAGGGCGAGGTGGTTGACCTCAAGCCCGAGCGACCGCCGCCCCCGAGTGAAGCCGATATGCAGCGTGCGATGGATCATTTCCGAAGTGTTCGTAGCGACAGTCCGAGTGAGGACTGATTGCCCCAAAAGACAACGCCGCGCATTGCGCGGCGTTTTGTTTTGATCAGCGCTTCGTGCACCGATACAGGCTCGCTTTTTCGTGAGACGTCACGCGCACATCAAAATACGGCGACAGTGCTCGAAGATACTCCTCGGGTGCGATCCAGCGGCACCACGAGTAGTGAGCGGGGAAGCCCTCGCACAACTGCACATGGTGCACGTCGTTGTCGACGAGCCAGCTCGTCTCCACGTACCGCCGCCCGTCGAGTTCGTATCGATTCACGAACGGCTCAACCGGCGGCTTTTGGTTGAACGTGTTGAACACGAGCACGCCGTCGAGCGAGAGCGCGTGTGCAAGCCGTGCTGCACTCCGCTCGTTAAACCAGTAGTTCATCGCCTGACGGCAGAAAATCCGATCGAAGCCTCCCGCCTTGGTGCCGGAGAGAAACGCTTCCGCACTCGAGATGTGGACGTCGATATTCGGATTTGCCTCCACCTCGGGCGGGATCATAGCCTCTTGTTCGTCGACGAGCGCCACTCGCGAGGCACCGAACTTCAGCGCCTTTTGCGAGAGACTGCCGTCTCCGCCGCACAAATCCAGCACCGTACGACCGACAAGCGAGCCGGATAACTCGAAAAACTCATCGATACTGCGACCGTGGTAATTCCTGCGATAGAGCGAGCGGTATACATCAAAGCTCGGAAAGTTGGCCGGCATGCGGGCCTCCATTGAGTGGTTCCACGGAGACGGTATCACTCGGGTAGGGAAAGGCGAGGGGTGTTTATCGGGGTAATAAACATGTGTCACAGATATTTCTCGGCCCGTCGGCCTCGAAATTCCGCGACCCCGACTCGCGGTCGCCGCGCCTCCAGCTCGCACACGTGGCCCACAACTCAAAACTTTGCCGTCGCAAAGTTTTGGTCGCAGGCCCCGCCTCGCGGTCCCGCAAGCTTGCGGGACATCGCTCCGGCCCGCACCAGTAAAGAAAAACAGCACGCAGGTGCTGTTTTTCTATCTGGTGCGCCCACCAGGATTTGAACCTGGGACCGTCTCCTTAAAAGGGAGCTGCTCTACCAACTGAGCTATGAGCGCAAGTGATGTGATTTATACCACCCAATCGGCGCACTCGCCACGATTCACCTATAAGACCCTCGACCACGTGCTCCTCGTCGGGGGCCCCGGGTTGTTATCCGGGTCGTCCTCCATACCTTCACTCAGTGCTTCCGAATGGTCTTTCACCACGGTGTAGATCGCAAAGACGGTCCACACCGGTATCGCATCGAGACCGGGTATCAGTTCAATGAGGGCAGAAAAACCGAACGACATACCGCGGCGCGAGAGCACTTTTTGACCGTGATGATAGAGCATGATCCAAAAAACTCCCATTGCGAACAGGTCGAGTACCGGATTGAGTACAAATCCCACCATCAAAAAGGTGAGTAGGAGCTGTACGAGATCGATCATTATGCCGAATGCGATAAGCGCGAACGCGAGTCCGCTTCCGATGGGTTCACGTTCATCCATAGGTTAGAGAGGAAGGTCGAACGCAAACGCGCCCGGTCCGGTCACGATGAGCGTGAGCATCATGACGAGCATAAGTGCGACGGACGAGCGCGGCCATACGCGGAATTGCGGCAGGTAGAGGGACAGCGCAAGTATAAGCGATCCCACCATCGCAAAGAGTTGCGTCCATGCACCAAGTACAAGCGATGCCGCGACCGCAGTCTCGAACAACGAGAATGCGCGCACATCGATCGCACCGCGCGAAGCGTTCTTCCAGGCGCTGTAGGCGAGCATGCCGGCAAGTGTCAGTCGAATGACCGACGGCGCAAGTGTTCCGAGGAACAGGATCTGCGGCAGGAGACTAAGCATGGCGTTTAGTATACAGTGCGCGATGTCTCGTATGCAAAAACGCATCGTTCTCCTTCACAATATTCGTAGCGCACATAATGTCGGTTCAATTTTCCGGACTGCAGACGGTGCGGGGGTGAGCGAGATCATTCTCTCCGGCTACACACCGTCTCCGGTAGACCGATTCGGCCGTCCGCAGAAAGATATTGCAAAGACCGCTCTCGGTGCGGAACACTCCATTCCGTGGCGGTATGTAAAAACACCGATGCCTGTGATCAAGCGTCTCAAGGCCGACGGTGTGCATGTGGTGGGCGTCGAGCAGCACGCGCGCTCAATCGACTACCGAGTATTCAAAAGGACCGGCACAACACTCTATCTGTTCGGCAACGAAGTGCGCGGCCTTTCTCCGGCGCTTTGTGCAGCGTGTGACACGCTCATCGAAATCCCCATGTATGGCTCTAAGGAATCACTGAACGTATCTGTCGCAGCAGGAGTGGCTCTGTTCGGAACGATCGCTCAGTAACTGACAGATGCGACCGTACGACCTTGTTCGTCGGTGAGCACGATCGAATCGTGCTCGTTCTGCCACAGTTCTTCGCCCGAAGCGTAATAGGCGCGCCATGTGCTCATGGCGCTGCCGCTCCGCGAGCCGTATACCTGCGTGCATCCGTTGTACGTAAATGCGGTCGTCAGAAAGCTTCGGCATGCATCGCTCAGATCGCTCGGAAAGATAGTCGGGAAACTGCATTGCGGCAGACGTTCTACATAGTCGAGGCAACGTGCGCCGTACCGTGCCGCATTTTCGTTCGAGCGCGGCATCAGATCGGTCGGACGCGGGCAGCTGTTCGAGAGAGCGGGCGAGAACTGCTGTGTTTGGCCGAGGTATCCGGTACAAACAGTTTCGCGGAACGACACGCCGACGGGGGATACCCCTGTTGAAAGGATCACGCTTTCACCGGATGAGAGCTCGATAGGCTCAACAGTATTCACGACTCCCTGGTAAAAGGGCGACGCTGCGAGCGGTACGATCGCACGACGACCCGTGTATGCGCTTTTCAGGGACCAACCGGAAACAGGGATGGGGAGTGTCACGAAGTCGGACGCGCGGATCACCACATACTCGCCGTTCACGTCCGGTCGATCAGCGCCGCCGATCTGCAGCTCGATGAATCCAGCATAGGGTGAACGTGTCGCGTTCGGATCATACGTACCGCCCTGGTAGAGCGCGTCACTCGCGTTGCCGTAGTCAGCCGCCCCGTACTCCATTTCATCCGGAGCGGACGTTGTGTCGTCGATTGTAAAAAAATCAGGTTGCCCCGGTAGTTGATACAAGCCTCCGCTCGTTGATGTTGCGTCGAGCGGATTCGGAATGATCTGTGCGTAGTTCGCGATTTTCCAATAGCCTCCCTGCCATAACCACAGCGCAAAGAGTGACAAGACCATCGCGATCGCTACCCACTTCAGGATCGAAAGGACCATGAACGTATTATACCGAGCGTGACGCGAGTTTCTGGATCTCTTCACGTGCTACTGCCGCATCGCTCCAGGGTGTCTTTGTACCGTTCGGTCCGGCGATATTCGGATCAGTCCCTTTGCCGGTAATGAGCACCGCATCCCCGGGTTGCGCAAGCGAGAGTGCTTTTGCGATCGCGGCACGTCTATCCATAATGATTTCCGGTTTCTTTTTCATACCTGCTGCAAGTGCGCTCACGATTGCGCCCGGGTCTTCGTCGTACGGGTCTTCATTGGTGAGTATCACGTAGTCGCAGTATTCATCCGCTTTCCCACCCATCACCGGACGCTTCCACGTGTCGCGTCCGCCACCGGTCGATCCGAGTACGCAGACTTTTCGCATCGGAAACGCTTTGTAGAGTGCTTCGAGCGAGTCCGGCGTGTGTGCGTAGTCGACGATCACGGTGAAGTCTTGCCCGGCTTCGATACGTTCGGCGCGGCCTTGTATGGTGTGCAATGTACCGAGCGCGGTCGCGATCGTTTGCGCGGGGACGCCGAGGGTTCGTGTAACGAGCGCGGCCCCGAGCCCGTTCTGCAGGGAAAAATCACCGGGCTGTGCAACGGGTACGCGCACATGATCGAGCGTAAAGTATCCGCTCCGGTCGTTTGATTCGTAGGGAATAAAGTTCTTGAGAGCAAAACCGATCGGAATCTCCACGGGGAGGGCAAGGTAGCGCGCGCCTTGTGCGTCGTCCGCATTCGCAATCATGATGCGCGGGCGTTTTTTTGACCGCACCAAGGCTTCGCCGAGCATGAACTTCGCGTCGGCGTACGACTCATACGAACCGTGCGATTCGATGTGCTCCGGGGCCAAGTTGGTGAACACGAGGGCATCGAGCGAGATTGCGCGGTGTCGGTGCTGCCGAGCACCTTCGGAAGTCATTTCAAGTACGACTGCCGTACAGCCGGCGCGCAGTGCGCGAGAGAGGAATCGCTGAATGTACATTCGTCCCGGCATCGACATGCGCATTTCGTTCGGCACCGACTCATCGCCGACTTTGATTCGGATCGAATTGAGGAGGGCGGTTTTGTAGCCCGCTTCGTCAAGAATCGCTGCGATCATCTCCGTTGTACTCGATTTTCCCTTCGTACCCGTTACCGCGATAACCACCATCCGGTCCGACGGGAAGCTGTACAGGAACGCACCGAGGTAGGCGAGGCACAGATGATAGAGCGAAAGCAATCCGAGCGAGGATGCGATGGAGCGCAGCATACGATTTATTTACCGACTATCTTCAGCGCTTCGCGAAGACGATCAGTACCGCTTTGAACAGATGAGGGGACGTTGCGCAGCGCGTCGCGGGCTTCATTCGCCGAATAGCCGAGTGCGCGCATGGCCTCGAGCGCGTCCTCGTCACCCCGCAGTGACGCGTCCGTTCCGCTCGCGATAAGCCCGACTTTGTCACGTAACTCCACAATGATTTTCTCAGCGGTCTTTTTTCCGATACCGGACACATTCGTGAGATATCCGTAGTTGCCGCTCGCGATCGCGTTGCGGAGTGTTTCTATAGAAGCGATATCAAGTACGGCGAGCGCCGATTTCGGTCCGATACCGGACACCGTGAGCAGTAGCTCGAAGAATTTCATTTCGTCCTCGGTCAAAAATCCGTAGAGATCCAATACGTCCTCGCGAACGATGAGGTGGGTCCAGAGCGATGCGGGGGATCCGACGGCGAGTCCGGCGAGCGTCGAGCGGGATGCGGCGATCTTGTAGCCTATCCCTCCTGCGGAAACGATCGCAAAACCGGCACGGAGTGCCGAAACCTGTCCCGTGACTGATCCGATCATGGGTGAATCATAACGCGCCGTCGCCGTGTCGCCATGGGGGTGGGCGGCGCATTGGGCTTGCAAACGCGCGCTTTTTTGCGTAGTATCCCGTGAATGGCAAATACGAAGTCGGCAAAGAAGGCAGAACGAGTGTCCGAGCGACGCTACGTTTTTAATGCGCGCCGCAAGAAGGCGATGAAGGACAGCGTAAAGGCTGTGTCTAAACTCGTTGCCGCAAAGGACGCAAAGGGTGCAGAAAAGTCCCTTCCGGCCCTCTACAAGGCGCTCGATAAGGCTGCTAAGAACGGCACCATCAAGAAGAACACGGCCGCCCGCATGAAGTCGCGCCTTTCAAAGTCCCTCAAAAAGGTCGCTGCATAGCCACCTTGTCCCCGTGGACCGATTGCTGATGCGGCTAAGAGGCCGCATCATTGCGTTATGCGCCGCGAAGACATCGCGAATTTTCTTAATGCAGAACGACGCATTTCGCCGCTTTCTGCGTTCTCGCTCCTTGTGGTCGCCGGCTTCATTGCCGGTTCTTTGCAACTGGTAGGACCGCAACCGCAGGCTGTAGTCGCTACGTCTCCCGAGCGAACAGACGCCTTAGCCATGACTGCGGCCGCATATACGAGCGAATATGACGATAAGGCGAATAAGACAGAATACGACTCTCCGGCTCCGGAGAGTTGCACAGAGGCTATAAAGGCGGCGCTCGGAAAAGAGGCAGGACCAAAAGTGACGGCCGTCGACAAAGGCCAGAACGCGACGATGGACGCGTGTTTTGGCGGCGTCATCAAACAGGGGAAGAAGCCGAGCCAGAAGCCCGAAGACTACGACTGTGTCGGCAGAAAGGGCGAGGTAAAGATAACTAAGGACTCAAGCACGTCGATAACCGAGCCGAGTCGTGAAGCGGCGAAAGGTAAGTGCATGATAACGAAAGTGTGTCAGTCGTTTCCGGTGCTCGACGGCCAGCCGCAAAAGGAGATGTGCTCCGCGCCGAAAAAAGAATTCGGTGCCGGTCAGACCACCAATTCGCAAAATGCGGGGCTGCCGCCTATGCCGCAGATTCCCGGCGGTGGCGGTGGCGGTGGTTCGCCCGAAGCTCCGCAGCCGAACGCGCAGCAGCAGATGCCTCAGCCGCAGAAGCTGCCGACCACACAATGTTCGGGAGTTGACCCCTGTGGTGAAGAGCAGCCGTTCAAGGCGCCCGAGGAAACCCAAGAGGAGAAAACTCCTCCCGTGACGGTATGTTCAGGAGTGGATCCGTGCCCGACAGAAACAACCGGCGGTGCAAAGCTTAATGAGTTCGGTGAGATAGAGCCCGGTGCAGGCGGTACGTATTTGGGGGGAGAACCGAAAGCCGACGCGTCCATGCTGGATCCGAGAGCGGATTCCGGGACAACAAATGCCGGCACTCCTCGTTTACAAACAAGTACGTTTGAGCCGGTTGAGGGCGGTGTCGGACGGATCGTGAACGAGGACGATCAGAAAGCTGCGGGCGCTCGATCCGCACTCGGTGCGGATGTTCGCGCGCAGGTGTTTGACGGAAAGTGGGCGGAAACAGCCGGGCAGTTTCAGTCGGTTCAAGATGACGCGGCACGTGCTCGCAGTAAGCTTGCGCAGGATGCCGGCATCAATGACATCGGTAAGGGTACATGGACGGAATGTGCTGATGCATATTGCATGGGGGACGGCAGTGATCCGAAGCTTGCGAACGCAAAAGCGTCCGGCGCTTTACAGACCGGATGTAACAGCAGCGAATGCCCGCCGCCTGTAGAAACCAAACCGTCTACGACGGCACCGCCCCCGGCAAAACCGCCGGCCGGTCCTCCGGCTGCGCCGCCGCAGCAACCGCCCTCGACCATCCCTGATGCGCAGACAGCTCCGCGACAAACCACCGGCGGCCTCGGGTCGTTCGGAGGCTCAGGTGCAAGCGGTCTCATGTCGTTTCTCGGTGGACTCATGAAAGGCTTGGGTGTCGGGCAGCAGCAACAGCAGCAACAAGGAGCGGCGCAAACATGCCCGACTGATCCGCAGGCGTATGCGCAGTACCAGCAGCAGTACAACTACCAGTTGCAGCAGTACAACTACCAACTGGAACAATACAACTATCAGGTGCGAAACAATTCCTCATACGGCTACACAAACACTGTCGCGCCACCTGTCGCGCCACAGCCGTGCCGACCGGGATACGGGACGGACGGGAACGGGCAGTGTCCGCAGCTTCCCGCGCAACCGTCGCCGACAACGTGTCCGACCGGAACGTGGCGACAAATGACCGCGTCCGGTGCAGGTATGGTGTGCCCGGTTTGGCAATGTGTGCCCAATAACGCAACGACACCGACCGCACAGATCGCCTGCAACCCCGAAGTGGCCGAACAGGGGTCGCGCGTGACAATCTCGTACACATGCACAAATTCGCAACGTTCGACCGGTTTCGGATTCGATACTAAGGGTGCGACCGCAGGGGCAACAACAGTCACGCTCGACGACGCGCCGGAGAATGCGATTGGGAAGAATTTTGCAGTTAAATGTGAAGACGGAAACGTAACGGCAGGTGCGCAGTGTTCGGTGCAGCTCGCAAAAGTTTCTATATCGCTTCGCGCCGAGCCTAATCCGGTAAAAGTGGGCAGCAGTGCGCTGATCGGTTGGGTGACCACCGGTATGAAATCGTGCACGGTCTCGAGCCCCGACCAAGAGGACTTCACAACGCGCAACGCATCACGCACGGCAACCGCAGGCATAGCGACAACCTCCCCGATGGTTGAGCGGTCCGACTTTTATGTCGACTGTGTAACGGTGACCGGTGAGAGTCGGCAGGAAAAGATTTCGCTCGACGTGTATCGTCCGGGAACAGTGAGTGCTTCCATCGAGAACCGTACCGATGTGGTGCGCGGGTCTGAGGCAACACTGCGCTGGAACTTCCCGGATGCGCCTGACGCTTCGGCCGTTGCGTTGTGGTTGTACAGCGTCGAAGAAAAAAAGACCGTGGCGCTGATAGCGGGTCATCGCTCGAAGTCGGGCACGTATTCATGGACTCTCCCGACTGAAGACGAGGACTGCGACATGTCGTCGTCGCGTGTATGCGGTACCGATCTCATACCAGGTGCTGCGTATGCGATCTTAGCGTCGCTGTACCAGCCCGTGAATGCAAACCTCGGTGAAGTAAAGGACGCTTCGCTGCCGGAACCGAAATTCATCGACAACCCGATATCTGCTGCATTCAAGGTGGTGCAATAGGAAAGCAGTGCAGTCACGGATAGCGCATTTGCTGTCGCAAACGCATTTCCGCGAACCCGCCTCGCTGCTCGGCCTGTTGGCCTCACATTGCTCCTACGTTCGATTCCTGCACGCAGAGCGCGCGGGTACTCTGCTCGGTCGTGCAACGACAAAATCTGCCTTTCGGCAGATTTTGTTGCATTGTGCTCCCGGCAGGAATCGAACCTACATCACATCCTCCGCAAGGATGCATCCTATCCGTTGAACGACGGGAGCTTGGAGAGGAGTCTAGCGTAGAGTCCGCACGAAATCCAGTTGTGTCGCTGGTTCATATCCCCGCATTCTCATTGCGGAGTAGCCACATCAACGCGATGATACATACATGATCAACCGCCAGACGGGCCCGACTGCACAGGCAGGTACCTCGGTCCTTGCCGCACTCGTGTTTGTCGCGATCTTTGTACTGTTCATATCGGGCTACAAGATCGCATCGCAGCCCGCCGATTCGCAGTCTGCAGCTGCGGCTTCGACCGTTGTAACGGCGCTTCCGTCCACTTGCGTTGCGGGCGACGTGCATACCGTCAACATGTCGTCGGGTGCGGGCACGGTGCGCACAGTGCAGTGTCCCGAAGGTTCTGAGAACGGGGCATGCGTGTCTGGAGTGTCGTCAAAGTGTGTTATTCGATACTGTCCGCCGTCGACGTACGCGAGCGCAGGCGTGTGTTTCAAACTCACCGAGTGTGATCCGGCTGACAACGGCGATGTGTGTATCCGCACAGCCGTACAGAATGCAACACAGCCCGTGCAGGCAGCAAGTATTCTTGCGGCGCGTCTAATAGACGACAAGGGTGAGACGGCAGCAGACGTTGCGCCCCTCCTTAAGGACACACTCACGCAGAGCGGTCGCGATGCGGTGAAAAGTATCATCGAAGCAACGGCCGATGCTGCCGAAGAGGGTGGACTCGATGCGGCTCCGATTCGGTATATTTCTAAAACACTCAGCGAGAGCGCTCCGGTTTCGCAGGTCTCCGGTCCGGTTGCTCAGATTTCATGCCAGCCGAAGATCGCACAGTCGGGAATGAAGGTAGCCGTGGCGTTCGGATGTGCAAACTCAGTGATGAGTTCCAGCAACGAATTCTCGACCGGCGGACGATTATGGGGAGCGACTGAAGTCCGGCTCGATCCGGGACTTCCGAACGGGACGATGATCTACGGTCTCCGCTGTTCCGACGGAAAGAATGTTGTGAGCGCAACGTGTGCGGTCGCGGTTGCAAAACCGCTTATGCTGCTTACATCGCAGTCGTCGCCTACGGGCGAAGCGCTCGCATGGGTGACCCGAGGTATGGATATATGCGAACTCAATGCGACAGGGAATGCCGACCTCACGGCGTTCTTCGGGAATCCTGTTCCGCAGAGCGGTGCGATCGCGCTCCCGCGCGTAGCGTCTGATACCGAAGTATCACTCACGTGCACGAGTGTGAACGGCGACGTAAAAGAAGCAAAGACCACGCTTCTCGCTAACTGATCAATTTTAAATACCGAAGAACTCGAGCACTTTGTGTGCGAGCGGTTCTTTCATGGGCACTTCGTGCGCATGTTCTTTCAGGTACGCTCGCACGAGCTGCGGATCGATGTCGTGAATGGGAATGATGAGGTTGGGAGAGAGAAATTTTACCGTGTCGATCAAAAGCATCGGGTGACCGTCATGCTCGTCTTCCACCCAGAACGAAATGATCTCGTCATAGCGGTGGAGTGTGCTGTTTACGCGCAGCCCTTTGACGGATATCTCGAATGTGGCGACTTCGGGCGCGTGCCGTGCCATGAGTGCGATCGTGAATGCGCCGAGGAGTATCACCAACCCGAACAGGATATTACTCAAAAGAAAAGCCGTAAGTGCTGCACATGAGGCGGCAATACCGAGTGCCCAAAACCACTCCGTTCCGCGCTCGATGTGCTCGTGTTCGTACGCATTCCACCTCAGTACGACCGTATGGTCCTCCATAGATACGACAATTGTAGCATCGGCCCTGCACTTGCCTGCGTCACGGCTGAGGAGTAGTGTCGATAGAGTAGTCAGCACGAGGAGTCGCACATGAGTGCGCAGTCTGAAGAGAAGACGTTTTCAATCAACTACCCGTGGGTGTTTGCGCAGACGCGCATGTATCCGCTCAACGCAGTCGATCCTCGCATGGCATTCGTGCTCGGCGAGGTACGGATTCCAATGAGTCATCCGTTTCCGTTCCATGTCGGCTTTTGCCGATCGTGCGTAGAGGTGTGGGAGATGCGCGCTCCGTGGGACAAGGATGGCACGGTCGTCTGTCCGTATACGTCGCACGAGCAGCACGGACATTTGATACTGGTCTGCGATGACGGTACGGCAATCATGCAGACGCCGATCCAGTCGAGGCCGATGCTCGAATTCGTGTTTCGGCTACTCGCCGAGCACGGCACGCTCTCGCGCGAAGAGGCCGACACTGCGCTGCTTGTACTGAAAGAGTCCGTAAAGGACCTCTACACCGAGATGACGAAAACCGAACAGATGTTCGTCACGATGAAAGAGGTCGAGAACGAAGTCGAGAACCTCGTGTGGATCTCCTAGAACAAAACAACCGCGCATTGCGCGGTTGTCTGTTGTTGTGCGCGCATGTTGATACGCGCACCGCCTACAGTGCTCGGTATGGTAGAGATGGATCCATTTGACTTGCGCTCGCGTTTTGGGTGTACTGGCGCGAGTGTGACCTTTGACTCCGGAGGTAGGGCCATGAACACGGGAACGTTTGGCGTGGACTTCGTCATAGATTACTACGCATTATTCGGCGTCCCGCGTGATGCGGATAAGAGTGCAATCACGACGGCGTACCACAAAAAGCAGATGCAATACCATCCCGACCGTTTCCAAGGGCTTGCGCCCGAGTTGTTGCGGGAAGCTGAACACCAGTCCAATCTGCTCAATGTCGCGTATGCGGTCCTTTCCGACGGTGAAAGACGTGCAGGCTACGACAATCTGCTTGCGAACTGGAAGCGTCCGCTCAGTCGCCGCGGGGAGATTGTTATTGATCTCACGGACCCGCATTTCTCGTTTGCGTCGCTCGTCGATCATCTGAACGAAGATCCGGACGTGCGTGAGCGCGAAGCGGAGAAGCTCGCGCTGCAGTTCTCGGGGTTCGAGAAGGCGACGTACGAGTTTTTCCGTTCGCAGGCTGAGTCGCCGGCGGGCATTCCGGATGCGCTGAAGCCGCCGTACTTGGAACAACTTGAACGTCGGGACCTGTATTTGTCGCTTCGCGAAGGATTCCTCTGGGACAACCTTGGAGATAAGAATCACTCACCGACGCCGAAACTTGAATACCGGCAACAGGTCGGAGAGCACCTCATTGCCGTGCGCGAGCTTGCGCGAACGAACGTGGAGCGGCAGGTGTTTCTGCTCACAGCAGGGGAACAAGCACTCCTACCCGCGCCCGAAGGCTCGGGTGAGATCGTTGATGTGGGTACGGTGCTCGCGCACTACACCGCACGATTGGATGAGCATTTCGAACGGCAGAAAGCGCTGCTCGAGCCGCTCGCGGCGGAACGGGAAGACATCCTCGGTAAACGGTTCGAGATTGCGGCGGAGCTTGAGTATGACAAGGGTACCGTGGAGTACACGGACAAAGTCCTGCTCGGCATGCTCGGTGACGGAACGTGGGTATGGGTTGTGATGGAATTCGACGCAAACAGCGTGCGCGTTGCTGATCCGCCGGAAGGAGTCGATGCGCTCGAAGATGTGAACGACCGCAGTGCGGCTGAGCGTTTTGTCCGGGACGGCTACACGGTCCTGAGGTTCAAGGCGGTGCAGGGCATCGAATTTCTGAGCCAGCTCAACCGAGTTGCCGATCTGCATGCGAAAAAACTGCAGACGTCGAATAAGCCGACCGCATAAGATCTTTCAATCAAAAAACCGGTGCAGTTGTCTGCGCCGGTTTTCCTTTTGAAGAGAGAGATGCGGGCAATCACTCGTTCGTCGCCGTCGCTCCTCACTCCTCACTCCTCACTCCTCTCGGACCTGTCCGAGTCGCTCCATCTGCTGATGGAGCCTCCGCCGCTCACGCTCGAGTTTCTTCCCCTTGCTCGCAATGGTGAATCAAAAAAACGCCCGAAGGCGTTTCTTTGAATCATTGCGGAGGGGAAGAGATTCGAACTCTTGGTCCCTTGCGAGACTCCTGTTTTCAAGACAGGTGCGATAGACCACTCTGCCACCCCTCCGTGCTGCACTTTGTAACACAATGCGGGCTTTTTCGGTATTGCTAGGAACTGCGCGTACCGAGTACCCAGCGGGCGGCGTACATGAACGGAATGTCGATCACGGCGACAATCCATTTCACAACCGTGAGTCCGATGATGAGCGGCAGGAGTGCGGTTGTTCCGTAAAACGCCAATGTCACGAATAGTGCGCTGTCCAAAAGCATCGCGGGTATGGAGCTGAAGGCGTTTCGTAGCCACAAATTACGGCCGTGCGTTTTCAGGCGGAACCATTGATACAAATATGCGTCGAGTGATTCGCTGATAAGAAATGTCACGAGCCCGGCGAGTGCGATTCGCGGTACCGTCCCAAACACGGTTTCAAAGGCCGCTTGCCCCGTAAAGAACGGAGCGGGTGTCGCCGACACAGCAATGTATCCGAAGAGGAGAAATGCGAGTTGTGCGAAGACGGCGATGTAAATCATCCGCTGGGTTTCCTGTCTGCCGAATCGTTCGTTCACGATGTCGGTCAACAAAAAGGTGACAGAAAACAGAAGCGTCGCACCTGGTGCAAAAAGAGTGGCCACACCGACGTCAAAACCGACGATCTTTGACGCGACTAAATTCGAGGCCACGACGAGCGTGACATAGAGTGCGACGATCGCATCTGCGCGGCCGGATGTTCGTGCGTAGTACGCGGCGCCGATCGCGCACAGGGAGACTGCCGCGGTCCAGGTAAGTATGAGAAGGGGAGACATGGCAGCATAGTAGCTTTTCTGTGAACGTTCATGCAACAAAGAACCGCGCGCACCGAAGTGCGCGCGGAAGAGGGAAAACGGAGTAATCAGATTGCTGCGCGGGCACGAATGTCCGCGAAGCTGTGCTTGACCAGGATCTCGCCGTTCTCGAACACGGTCTCGAGCTCATCCTTGAGTCCGAGGCGGGCTGCCTCTTCCTCGCGGACGGTCTTGAACTCGCCATCGATCTTCACGAGCGCGAGTCGGCCCGCCTTCGAGCGCTTGCCCGGGTCGGTGATCGGGTCCTTCATCACGTCGCGACCTTCGCCGGCGACTTCCATATACGAGCACTTGATCGCGAACTTCTGCGTGTCACGGTTGACCTTCTGCAGGAGACCGCCGCCCGAGCCGAACGCGACATTGTCCGCCGACCATCCGGCGATCTTCATCGCGACCAGCACCTTGTCGAGCATCTCGTAGTCGATGCCGTCACCCTGGATGACGCGAACCTTCGGATTCAGGACTTTGTAGCCCTTGTCGTTCATGGTGTATCCGAACTTCTCGCCCAGGATGTTCAGCACGACGACGACCGTGTCCGGCGGGTAGCCGCTATCCGGTCGCACTACGAGTACGCCGTCGCGTGCAAGCACTTTCTCCCGGAGCTGTTCGCCCCAGATCTTCTTGCACGCTTCGTAGATGTTGTAGCTGTCAGACACCACGGCGACGAGTCCGCTCGGGAACTGCGTGAGCATGTTTTCGAATGCTTCGGCCTCGTTCTCGCGACCCCACGAGGTAATCGTGGAGTGTTCGGCTGCCGGAATTGAGAATCCGGCGCTTTCTTCGTCGTAGTAGTCTTCGGCGACATCAAGTGCGGCGAGCGTATCGGTGCCCAAAAAGTTCACCAGATGCGCAGCGCCGCCGATTCCCGCACTTTCGACCGAGGTCGAACCGCGGAAACCGAAGTCGTGCAGTTTGAAGTCGATGAGCGACGGATCGCCGGTCATGACCAGGTACTTGAGCAGTACCCGTCGCATTTCACGGCTCTGCGTCGCCACGGTCGAGGGGTACCACACCATCGAGAGCAGGGTCTCGAGGTAGTTGGTGTCCCATTCGCATTCGGGGTCGGTATTCTCGATCGTCATCAGCACGTTGCCGGTCGGAACAGTCGTTCCTTCAGGCACCGCCTTGATGCGGACCGGCAGCTTGCCGCCGTGCTTCTCGATGATGTACCGCCAGCCGGCTTCGTTGAACATCTCATCGGTGCCGAAGTGCGCCTTGAAGCGACGACGGGCCTTCTTGATGAATTGTTCGTTCACGACGACGCCGGCGAGGTACTTCATCAGGTAGTACTGCAGGCCGAAGAATGTGACCGAGGGGAACATGCCCCCGCGGCTCTCGAAGAACGAGTAGACGCGGGTCGTGTTCTTCGGATACTGCTTCCAGTGCGAGACCTTGTAGCTGTCAGTCAGCGTGATGATGTTCGGCTGAGCGAGCATCGAGGCACTTGATACATGGGCGTTCATGACGTCCTCCTACGGAGCGCTTACGCGCGGGATAGATAGTTGGTGAGCATTTCACCGAGCTTCCTATGCTCGGGAACGAGCACCTTCGGCAGCATCGCGACAGGGAACCACTCGACTCTCGAGAGGTCGTCGCCCGCACGCGCTGCGCCGTAGATGTAGGTCGCGATACACAGTGCGGTGATCGCGTATTCACCGGTGCCGCGGTAGCGGCGATCATTCGTCGACGTTGACCCGATGTAGGCCACATCGTCGATTTCGATGTTCGACAACTCTTCGCTTGCTTCACGCCTTGCAGCGTACTCAAGCGACGGGTCGCTCGGATCGACGAGTCCTCCGGGGAATCGCCACAGACCTTTCGGGTCCTTTGGCTTTCCGCCCAAGAGTACAAGTCCTTCGCGGCGTTTCATCACGGCAATGTCCACCATTGGTCGGGTGACCTTCAGGCGGGACACGAATCCGTGAATCACGCCGGCACGGTATGCCGCCGATGTCCGCTTGCTCGTCATGCACTTGGCGCGTTCCGCGGTCCCTGAGAATCCAGGCAACTCGGGTACGAGCTCGGTGCGAAACGCGCCTGCGTAAACCGACAGGAATGAATCGCGTGATCCATAGAGCGTCACGTCGCGCTCTGCGCCTACTGCGCGGATGAGCGAATCAAGCTTCTTGATCCAGTCAGCATCCTTCGGGGTGTCACGAAGCTCGACGACGATCGCGTCGGGGAATGCTTCTTCGATCATCTGCTTGCGCATCTCGAACGAGAGCGGGTTGCGTGGGGTAGGGAACTCGGGTGAGCCCAGCACAACGAGCAGTGTGTCGCTGCTGCGCATGGCATGCCGCAGCAGATGCAGATGTCCTTTGTGGAGGGCGGCGACTTGGAATCTGCCGACGACCACTCCGATGCGGGCGAGCTTCTTCATGGTTTTCTCCGTTATTTCAAAGAGCATAAATAGTGTATTTCGTACACTAAGTAATGATCAAGTAAGAGCGGGATGTACCCGCTGTTTCGACCACTAAGTGTAGGTTATACACTAACTAACGTCACGTCAAGTCCCGCGGTGGATATCTTCCTACGAGGGCTCAACAAAGCCCTCTGGCGGTCTGCGGTGAACGTCGACATTCCCGGGCCGCGCTCGCATGTGAGATTGTGCGGCGATACGCGTACCCTCAATGATAGAGTGGTCCGAATGGCTATCGCGAAGTCGAAAGGGTTCTGGCCGGTTCTTGCGGCCCTGATAGGGAATGCACTCGTTACTGTATTCAAAGTGTTGGCTGCCTCCGCCTCGGGCTCAAGCGCCATGTTCTCAGAGGCCATTCACAGCTTTGCCGACACCAGTAATCAGGCATTGCTTTTGGTGGGCGTTACCCGTTCGCACAAAAAGCCTACCAGTGAATTCGCGTACGGATTCGGCAACGAGCGATTCTTTTGGGCGCTCATTTCGGCGTGCGGCATCTTCTTTGTCGGGGCAGGGGTCACCATGTATCACGGCATTGAGGCACTCCAGCACCCTAAGCCCATCGAGATCAGCGCACTTACGTTTGCGGTGCTTTTGGTGGCATTCGTAGTCGAGGCGCTCACACTCTGGATCGCTTTGCGATCACTCGCACGTTCGTTCCCCAAACAGTCATGGACAGAACGGTTCGTACTTGCGGACCCGTCAACGCTTGCCGTGTGTCTCGAGGACGGTGTTGCCGTGTTCGGTGTCATCATCGCCGCAAGCTCAATAATTCTCTCGTACCTGACGAATAATCCTCGATGGGACGCAGTAGGTTCGATCATTATCGCAACACTTCTGGGTATTGTTGCGATCGCGTTGATTGCAAAGAATCGCTCGTACCTTATCGGTCGTGCGATTCCCGAGGACGATCAGGAGGCCATCATGGACGTGCTCGCCGGTGAACCGGCCATCGAGCGCGTGATCGATTTCAAGTCGACCGTGCTCGATATCGGCGTCTACCGCGTGAAGTTTGAGATTGAGTTCAATGGCGCTGCGCTGATGAACGAGGCATACCAGCAGGAATCGTTACTCTCGGAATTCGATAACATCAGCAACGACTACGAAGCATTCAAGCGTTTCTGTGTGTGGTATGCCGATCGTATACCGCGCATGATCGGAAAGAAGATCGACGAAATCGAGGGGCGCGTGAAAAGTGCATGTCCGCATGTGCGATATATAGATATCGAAATCAACTGACATATGACGTCGTTCACGGGGGAAGTGGTCCATGGCTCGAAGCGCGCGGCGCTCTTGGGATATCCCACCATTAACATCGAGTGCGCCGAATGTGATCTCGACGGGATCTACCCGGCAAAAGTTGTTATCGACGGCGCGGAGTTTCTGGCGGCGGCATTTCGTGATGCAAAACGCGGTGTGCTCGAGGCGCACCTGCTGGACATGTCGGGGGACCTGTACGGGAAAACCGCGCGGATAGATGTGTACGAAAAGATCCGTGACAACCGGTTGTTTGAAAACGACGCCGATCTAAAGGCGGCCATGGCTTCCGATGTGGCGCTCGTTCGTGCATACTTCCTGAACATATGAAGCAGGTAACCCGTTCCCTCGCATTTTTTGGTCCGCTGCTCGTCTGTGCCGCGGCGATGTTGTGGGCGACGGATGCACCGTTCCGCACCTACCTCACAAAAGACCTGTCATCGAGCTTTATCGTGCTCGCGGAACACGCGGTAAACCTTTTGTTCGTGGTCCCGGTGCTGTTTTTCAATTGGCGTGAACTCTCAACGTTCACCAAGCGCGAGTGGGCCGCAATCGTTGTTATAGCGGTGGGCGGTTCGGCACTCGCGTCTATTGCATTCACGCAGTCGTTCTCGTACGTGAATCCCTCAGTGGCGATTCTGCTGCAAAAAGTGCAGCCGTTGATCGCTATATCACTTGCCGCGCTCTTTCTGAAAGAGCGCATGCATAAATATTTCTGGATATGGGCGATCGTTGCGATCGTGGGAGCGTACCTCATCAGCTTTCCGGATATACGACCTCAAATGTATGAAGGGGAAGTGTTCAACCCCAACATGCTCGGGGTGTTGTTCGCGCTCGCTGCGGCGCTCTTGTGGGGAGCATCAACGGTACTGGGCAAGTACGCGCTGCGCACAAGTTCATTCCAAACCCTCACTGCGCTGCGTTTCGGTATTGCTTTTGTGTTTCTGATGATGCTTTCCGCGGCGCAAGACCAGTTGCCTCCGTTCGCTTCGATTACTCCCACGGACTGGCTCTTTATCGCAATCGTGGCAATGGTTTCCGGAGTCTTTTCGCTCTCTATCTACTACTACGGACTGCAGTTCACGAAAGCATCCATCGCAACGCTCGCAGAGCTCGGGTTTCCGCTCGCGGCTGTATTTGTGAACGCATATTTCATCGCAGGGAATAACGCTCCGGGCACCTACTTTGGCCTGTTTGTGGGGCAGTGGGCAGGCACCGCACTGCTTCTGTTTGCGCTCTATATGCTCAGTCGGGAGAATCAGGAGGAAGTCGCATCATGAGGCGGGTAATGGTATTCGGTACGTTCGACATGCTCCACGAGGGACATCTCGATATGTTCCGTCAGGCCCGCGCGCTCGTAGAGGATCCGCAGCTTATTGTTTCGATAGCGAGAGATCAATCGACCGAACGCATAAAAGGCATGAAGCCGAAACATACGGAGCTTGAACGGCTCAAGACGGTCGAGGCCTGCAATCTTGTGGATGAGGTCGTTCTCGGAGATCGTGAGGGTTTCATCGGACATATTGTTTTGGCTGATCCCGAGGTGATAGGGCTCGGCTACGATCAGCACAGCTTTTATGTAAACGAATTGCAGGCCGAGCTCGACCGTGCAGGATTGCACACCCGTGTCGTCCGATTGAAACCCTTTCAGCCCGAAATCTACAAAACATCGAAACTTCAGGAACGATAGGGCTATACTACGCGCATGAAAATAACGAAATACGGACATTGTTGTCTGCTGATTGAAGAGCGGGGGATCCGCATCCTGACCGACCCCGGTGCATTCACTGCAAACATCCACTCCTCCCTGACGGGTATCGACGTTATTCTCTACACACACGAACACGCTGACCACTATCACCTTGAATCGTTAAAACATCTTGTGGCTACAAACCCGAGGGTTGTGATTATCTGCAACGAAGGGGTGTCTGCGTTGCTCACACGCGAACACATCGAACACATCACCATGACGGACGGGACACACGAGCACGGCGGCGTTGCGTTTACCGGCGTATCCGGCGTGCACGAAGAGATCCACTCGTCCATTCCGCGCATCCAAAATACGGGATTTCTTATCGCGGGTCGCCTCTGGTATCCGGGGGATGCGTTTATTGAGCCGGGAGAGCCGGTGGAAATCGTGGCGCTTCCGGTTGCCGGTCCATGGATGAAGGTGTCCCAGGCAATCGATTACGCAATCATGCTCAAACCGCAGCGTGCGTTCCCGGTGCACGATATGATCCTGCACCCGCAATTCGCCGCGTTTATTCCGGCAATGGTCGGCGGCATCCTTAAATCCCACAACATCGCGTTTGATGCAATCGAGACCGGAACAGCGTACGATTACTGACATGAAGTTTTTGGGCATCGATTACGGCGGTAAGCGCATCGGACTCGCTGTCTCGGACGAGGGGGGCACGATCGCGTTTCCGCGTGAGACCATCGCAAACATGCGGGGAGTCATCGGTGTGATCCAAAAGATCGTCGAAGACGAAAAGATCGGGTTCATTGTGGTAGGTGATACGCAAAGCTACGGCGGGATACCGAACCCCATCACGTTGAAGGTGCGAGATTTCGTCGAGGATCTGAAAAAGACGCTCGACGTGCCGATTGCGTCCTCGTGGGAAGCGGGGAGCTCCATCGAAGCCAACCGCTACGCGCCGGATGACCGTCATGACGACGCGTCTGCGGCCGCGATCATTCTGCAGCGCTATTTGGATATCAAAACCGGAAGTGTAGACTAGGCAGACTATGTCAGAACAAACCCCCGCAGATAATATCGCCCCCGTCGAAGTACAGACTCCGGTTCCCGAGAAGAAGGCTGAGATCTCGTACGATGATTTTGCCAAGCTTGATATACGTATCGGCACCGTCGTGGCCGTTGAAAAGGTGGAGAACGCCGACAAGCTTCTCAAGTGCACGATCGATTTCGGAGCGATGGGCACACGCACCATCGTTTCCGGGATTGCAGAATGGAAACAGCCTGAAGATCTGGTCGGTCGTCAGTTGCCGTACATCGTAAATCTGGCGCCGCGTATGCTTCGCGGTGTTGAGAGTCAGGGCATGCTGATTGCTGCATCAGACGAAAAGGGTGTCGCACTCATACAACCGGAGCGAGAAGTTCCACAGGGAACGAAATTGAAGTAGCAATGCTGATATAATTGAGCGATGTGGTCTTCTGATCCCACCGCTCTTTCTGCTGCGAAAGAAACATTCTCGCGACGCCTCACGCGGTGGTTCCCGATGCCGCGTCTCCTGATGCCGCGTGCCGCAGGCGTCGATATTTCCGACTCATCCATTAAGTGGCTCACACTTGTCTCGGCCGAGAACGGTCTTCGTGTGCAGACATACGGCGACATTCCGCTGCGCTCAGGCATTGTAATGAACGGTGTCATTCATGACGTGCCGGCGCTTGCAGACGTGCTCAAGGGGGTGCGTAAGGAGTTAAAGGGGATCTATTGTGCGCATGCCGCGCTGCCCGAAGAGGCTGCGTACGTGTTCAGTATGCAGGTGCCGAGCGGAACGCCACGCGCTCAGGTGCTCGGTATGATCGAATTTGAATTTGAGGGTCGGGTGCCCATCCCTCCGAGCGCGGCTGTATATGATTACAATACGCTTTCACGCGACGACGGCGGCAGCGAAGAAATAAGCGTTGTTGTATTCCCAAAGGACGTGGCTCAGGCCTACGTCGACGCATTCTCCGCCGCAGGTATCACGCTGCTCTCGCTTGAGGTCGAGGCGCGTTCGATTGCACGCGCGGTTTCATCGTCGGACGCTGAAGAGCCGATAACGCTCTTGGTGGATTTCGGACGTGCGCGCACCGGTTTTGCCGTTGTGAAGCGAGGTGTTCCGATTTTCACATCAACTGTCGAGGTGGGCGGTGACCTGATCGATCGAATGCTCGTCGGAAAGCTCAACATGACGCACGAAGACGCCGAACGGTTCAAGAACGACGAGGGCCTGCTTGCTGCCCGCAGCGGAACCAAATCCCCGGAACTGGATGCTGTGAGCGGGGCCGCCGCCGCGCTTGCCGACGAAGTTGCGCGTCACTACCACTACTGGGATACCAGGCGTAATGAACACGGAGAGCGTATGACTCCGGTGGGCCGCGTCATTCTCGTCGGAGGTAACGCAAATCTGCGCGGACTTTCGGACTACATTTCGGGTCGTGTTCAGGCAAAGGCGTTGCGGGGCAATGTGTGGAGGCATGTCACGACGTTTGAAGATTACGTACCGCCAATCGACAAACATGTATCGCTTCAATTTGCTACTGCAATCGGACTCGCGCTGCGCGGCCTATAACTATGTCGAACGTTCTACCGGTACCTGCACAACGATCACTCTGGGCCGTGCACCGCGCGCGATTCATCATCGTGCTGTCGCTGATGCTCATTGCGCTGTCGATGTTCATGTTGATCGCGCTCATACCGAGCTTCGCGGCGCTCGAAGTCAACACGCTTTCCGCGGAAGAGGTGAATGCACAAGGATCCGGTGCGGCAGACAGTCTGAAAAGCATGGTCCGCTCGCAGGCATTGCTTACTGCGGTCGCGCCGGTCGTGAGTGCAACATCGTCGCCGTCGAGGGCAGTCATCAAGGCGCTCGAGCTGCGCCCCAAAGGCGTAACGGTCGATCATATCCGGTATATCGGCGCATCCCGATCGATCCAGCTCGGCGGCAAAGCGACGCGCGAACAGCTGACCGCGTATCGCACCGCGCTCGAGGGTGACGGCACCTTTACCACAGTATCGGTTCCGGTAGCCGCGCTCGTCGGTTCAAGCGGACAGTTTTCGATAACCCTACAAGGAAATTTTTGATATGTCGGAGCGCATCAAACTCATGTCGTGGATAGTACTCGTGCTGGCGATCGCAGCGTGGACGGGTGTGGGGTATGCGGCACAAATGATCCGCGCCACAGCGCTTCAGCGCTCAAACGATACACAGTTGGCGATGACCAAGGCGAACCAATCGGCAATGAACCAAAAAGTACAGGCGCTTGCGGAGGTTACGAAAGAAAAACGCGAGGAACTCGCGCTGCTTGCTGCAGCTGATGTAGTGACGGTCATCGATACGATCGATGCCGCAGGGAGGAGTGCGGGCATCGAGGCAAAGGTAAGCGATGCGTCGGTTGCGGGGACGCTGCCGCTCGGTAAATCGGGTGACACGCTGCGCGCTGTTATGTTCAGCGTGCAGGGTGACGGCTCGATGGCACAGATTATGCATGCGGCCCAACTCTACGAGCGACTACCGCTTTTGTCGTCGGTCGACCAGATTGAGATTGTGCGTAACAACACGAGTGATCCGAAGCAGCCCGCGTGGCACATTACGGCACGCATCAAGGTGCTGACGCTCATTCAAGTTTCTATATGACGGACGCACACGATTCGTTCAAAGAGTTATACGAGGCTCGCCACGAGCCTGAAAACCTGCGACCGATCGCAGAGGTGTATTGGCGTGTCGTGCTGCTGACAGCGATTGTTGCCGCGATCGGAATCATACTGTTTGGTATATGGGAATTCTCTGCTGTCATGAAAACGATATCGACGTCCACATCGGGAGGCGGGTCGCAGGCCGCCCCCGCGATCGACCGCGCGCAGCTCGAAGGTACTCTGACTCAATTCTACGAACGTAGAGAAAACTACGAGCTCGGCCGTGCGACCCCGCCGGCCGTAAGTGATCCCTCGAAAAGTAACTGATTGACCCGAGTAGGGTACGCGGCTACGATTCAGCGCACGTCCCTGTAGTTCAATGGATAGAACACCGGACTTCTAAGCCGGTTATGTTGGTTCGATTCCAACCGGGGACACACGACACAAAAGCCGGACCCGCGTCCGGCTTTTGCGACGTGTGTCGGACGAAGCGATGTCCTGCAAGCGTGCAGGACCGCGAGTCGGGGTCGCGCAAAAACCCGAGCGACGGCTCGGGGTTTATGCGTGACCACAATTTTGAACTGTGGGCGATACAGGACTCGAACCTGTGACCTTCGCTGTGTAAAAGCGTTGCTCTACCAACTGAGCTAATCGCCCATGAACTACGATACGAACTCTTTTCAAGGCACCGCTCCGCGAACGACGGCATCGTCCTCTGGAGCTAATCGCCCATGAACTACGATACGAACTCTTTTCAAGGCACCGCTCCGCGAACGACGGCATCGTCCTCTGGAGCTAATCGCCCATGAACTACGATACGAAAGCAATCGGGGGTACCGCGCCGCGAAGAGTGTCGTCTTCGGAGCTTGTGACCCGTGAATTACTTCTGCATCACCTTAGCGTATTTCCCCAATAAAACCAATTATTGAAAGAGCGGGTCGCATGGCGACCCGCTCAACACGTGTGCAATCAGGCAGTTCAGGCAGCGAGCGCGGTGCTCGCCCGGTGGACGCCGCGACTGAGTTCCATCCACCAGCGGGGGAGCACTCCCTGCATCGCGACCTCCGACATTGCCGTCTCCTGGCGATGGCCGACGCCGCTTCCGCCCAGATAGCCCTGCGAGCTCAAGCTGGAGTACAGCATGATCGCGCCGGCGCCCTTCAGTCGCGTCGCGAGCGTTGCAACAACGCCGTACTGGCTGTCGTGGTAGACGCTGCTCGGCTTCGGGATGTCCATCTGCAGGCCGCCGGAGTCGATCCGGATCATCACGTCGATGTCGGGATTGCGCTCGAGCATCACGCGCGCAATCGTGCCCGAGCGATGATGTAGCGACTGGATCGCGCCGAGGCCCTTGGGTGGACGCACCAGCGTCGACATTTCGGTGTTGCTCTGTCCCGGCGGGAACGGATCGTGATTCGAGATGGTGAAACGCCTCGGCGGCAGGTACTGCTGCATTGCCGAGGTCAGCCAGGATTCGATGCGGTTCAATGTGTCGCGGTTACCGGCGACGCCGATCTTCAATAGAGTCTCAGTCATGGGTGCCCTCCTTCTGTTTGGTCCCGCGGGCACCTTAATAGAGGAGGGGGAGGAGTGCAACAGGAGCGCGCGATAGGGTGCATTTGCCCTCCGCGGGGTGTCATGTTACAGTGCCGCGACGTTATGGCATTCGTAATTTCACCGGTAGACGTGAAGGCGCGCAAAGAACTCGATCTCCGATCGGGGGATACGGTGCGTGTTCACCAGAAGATCGAAGAAAAGGGTAAGACCCGCATTCAGACCTTTGAAGGTTTGGTACTTGCGCGCAAGCACGGCACAGAGGCCGGCGGTACGTTCACTGTTCGTCGCGTATCAAGCGGTGTGGGAGTCGAGAAGATTTTCCCGTTGTACTCGCCGATGATCGACAAGATCGAGATCGTAAAGCGCGCTACCATGCGCCGCGCAAAGCTCTACTTCATCCGCGAAAAGGTTGCGCGCGAAGCTCGCCGCGTACTCCGCCGAACTGTGTTGGTAAACAAGTCGTCGGCTCCGGTTGTTACGGGTATCGAAGAGGACCAGACACCAATCGAAGCAGCAGCTCCGACCGCAGAAGAGAGCGCAGCCGCAGAGCAGGCATAAATTCAAACTCAAAATAAAAAACACCCCGAATGGGGTGTTTTTTAATGGTCGAACATAGGAGCGTCTTGATCGAGCTCGTAGTAGCACGCAGGTTGGTCGACAAGCTGTAATGCGTTGCACATCGCTCGCGCCGCAGTCATAGACCCGGCGTGATTCAGGTATAAGCCCGCCATACCCCTGATGCACGCCCATCGTTCGTACAAATCTCCGCCCGAGCAGACGTTTTCCGTGAACGACGGATCGGAAATGTTTCGCTTCATGGTTTCAGTCCCGACGCCGCGCACGCACAAGTCCTTGAACCTCCCGGGTGCTGACCCGCACCAGGTGAGTGCGCCTGTGTAGTCATTTTCGTGGACGCTCAGGTAGCGTACGGGTGCGTAGAGGTAACAGTCACCGGCTACGCGTTGATCAAACATGCTGCATGGGTAAAAAAGGTCGGTGCTACTGACATACTCGGTAGGATGTGCGGTCGGATCAGTATTGAAGTTTTCCATAAAGGCACCATTGCGGCAGGCGGTCGCCGCGAACTCGTTGTTGTAGGCGTCACACTGAACGACTGCATGGGGCAGATCGTTACTCGAGGCGAACATGAGTCCGTGACCGACTCCGTGGTAACACTCCCAGCTCAGGTAGTCGCCGCCCGAATAGGCGGCGCATGCGGCCTGCATGGTTGATGTCGCATTGCCGTGTTCCACGAAGTACATCTCTATGAGGCCGTGCATGTACCCGGAGTTACAGACATCACTCTGTACTGCCATTGCTCTGCCGAAGTCCGGGTCGCGGATAAATGCGCGCTGTCCTATTTCGTGGGCGATCGAGTGGCATGAGCGTGCAAGGGGGTCGTTTTTGTTTATATCTGAACGGAGGGTGTCGAGTGCAGTGCGCGACCCCGCGGTCTTTTGAATTGTCAGGTATGTGTCTCGGGCTATATCGTACTCGGAGCGTGATAGCTCTCGTGCGGGCGCGCGCGGTACCGGATCAGTCTGAAATGTAAAAAATAGAAAGAGTGTCGTTGCGCACAGTGCGAGTGCGAACGGTAGTCGGCGCATAGAGGGATAATACCCTGCGCTCGCAGCGGCGACGCGCCGCTGCGTCCTTCGATTGCACAAGGGGCGACTCGGTCAAGCTCTCGATTTTGCGCCGTCGTCTAATGTGACCCACAACTCTCGGCTCGCCGTCGCTCAGGAGACTCGGCCAAGCGCTCGAAAAGTTCTCGTCAGAACTTTTCTCCACTCGGCCCTGCTCGGACATCCCCGCGTGTTCGCGGGTCCCCAGTCCTCGCTTTCTCGTCTCCCTCTGCTGCCACATAACAAAAAACTGGGGCATGCCCCAGTTTTTTGTTATGTGTGCGCAGGGGGAGACTCGAACTCCCATGCCC
>CAZWFX010000005.1:0-79258 GCA_964633425.1 uncultured Candidatus Saccharibacteria bacterium | reverse complement strand
GTCGCGTGCGATCATTCAAGATGTATTCAAACATGTACCGATGGATCGAAGACGGCGCAGCAATTTAATATGATCTTCTTCACATCACGGTCAGGTAAGGCACACAATCCGCGTTCGGGCTTCACGCTTTTGCTGGCTGCGCTGGTAGCTGCGATCGTGCTCTCACTCGGTGCGTCTATTTTCTCCATAGCCAAAAAACAGGTGACCCTCTCGTCCCTCGGTCGCGACTCGCAGTTCGCATTCTATGCGGCGGACACAATCGCCGAATGCGCGCTCTATTACGACGTGCGACAGAGTGCCACGACCGGCTTTACGGGTTTTGCGACCTCGACGCTTTCCGCGACCATGAACGCGCTTACCTGTGACAAGGTCACGGTAACACCGGTGTTGCAGAGCGCGACCGCAAATACGGCAGTGAGCTATTTCCGTGTCTACACGGCAAACGGCGGACCCTCCGGCGCGCGTCAGGACGGACTGTTTTCGCTCGATGAGGCGGGTAACCCCAACACAAACGGCGGTAACTGCGCAGAGGTGTACATCCAGAAGAACGCGACGGCGCCGTATACGGTCATCCATGCCGACGGGTATTCGACCCCGTGTTCCACTATCTCGTCGAACTCCCGAACGCTCCAGCGCTCCATTGAGTTGCAGTACTAGGGACTGGAAGGAGGTTCGGCGCCGTGTACACTGGTGCCATGATCCCGAAGCAGGTCCGCGAGCGCTACGAAAAGCTAAAGAATTCGATCAACGAATATAGGCGTGCATACCACGTCTACGATACCGAGCTCATCCCGGAATCCGCCCGCGATACCCTGATGAAGGAACTCTCAGGTATCGAAGAGCAGTACCCGTCGATCATCGCCCCCGATTCACCGACGCAGCGCGTGGCAGGCACGCCGCTGCCCGGTTTCAAAAAGGTCACACACAAGGTGACCCAGTGGTCTTTCAACGACGCGTTCTCCGAGGAAGATATCCGTGCATTCGATGCGCGCGTGAAGCGGGCATTGCGGGCAACCTACGGTGATGTGGAGCCTACGTATACCGTGGAGCTGAAAATCGACGGCCTCAAAGTCGTTCTTGAGTACGAACGCGGCCTCCTGAAAACCGCGGCAACACGAGGCGACGGCTCAGTCGGAGAGGACGTGACGCATAACGTCCGGACAATCGAAAGCATTCCGCTATCCATTGCACGCCCTATCGACGTGATCGTCGAGGGCGAAGTGTGGATGAGCGCCTCACAGCTCGAAAAAATCAACGCTGAGCGCGCAAAAGCCGGCGAGGAATTGTACGCAAATCCGCGGAATGTCGCGGCCGGCGCTATACGCCAGTTGGATCCCTCGATCACTGCGTCACGAAAGCTTGATGTATTTGTCTACGATGTTGCGCGATCCTCTGAAGGCGAGCCGGGGACACAGGTAGAGGAGCTGCAGTATTTACGCGAGCTCGGATTCAAGGTGAACAGGCATTTCAAGCATGCGCATACTATTGATGAGGTGATCGCGTACTGGGATTCCTGGAAGGAAAAGGGGCGCAAACAGGATTACTGGATCGACGGTGTCGTCGTGAAGGTCAATGAACGAAAATATCAGGAGGCGCTCGGATTCACAGGCAAGGCACCCCGCTTTGCGATCGCATTCAAGTTTCCCGCGGAGCAGGTGACCACGGTCATAGAAGGCATCGTATTGCAGGTGGGTCGCACGGGGGTGCTTACCCCGGTTGCTCATCTGCGACCGGTATCAGTTGCCGGTACGACCGTAAGTCGCGCAACCCTCCACAATGAAGATGAGATTGAACGGCTCGATGTGCGCATTGGGGACACAGTGATATTGGAGAAGGCGGGCGATGTGATCCCGAAGGTCGTACGAACACTGCCGGAGCTTCGCACGGGCAAGGAAAAGAAATTCAAGTGGCCGACGCACGTACCGGAATGCGGCGGCGACGGCAAAATAGAGCGGGTCCCCGGCATGTCCGCGTGGCGGTGTGTCGACAAAAACTCGTTCGAAGTCGTTCGCAGGCGCTTTCATAATTTTGTTGCGAAGCACGCCCTGAATATCGAAGGTCTCGGTCCGCGCACGCTCGATCAGTTGCTGGAAAAGGGGATGGTGCAGCATTACAACGAGCTCTTCACGCTGACTCCCGGTGACCTGCTCACTCTTGAGGGGTTCGCGGACATTTCCGCTCAGAAGACCATCGATGCGATACAGAAAGCCAGCACCGTGGAGCTGTCCCGGCTCATCGTCGGTCTGTCCATTCCGCAGGTGGGTGAGGAGACTGCGATCCTGCTTTCAAAGACGTTCCGCTCTATCGACGTGCTTGCGGCTGCGACCGAGGAGAAGCTCGTTGCGATCGAAGGAGTCGGACCGATTGTCGCCCGTGAAATCGTGTCGTGGTTCAAAATCAAACGTCATCAGACACTCGTCGACGCACTCAAAGATGTGCTCACGATCAAGGCGCCGCCCAAGGTGAATGAGGCGTCGTTGCCGCTCTCCGGTCGCACATATGTTGTAACGGGCACTCTCGAGAGCATGTCCCGCGACGAGGCGGAAGAAGCGCTGCGCGCTGCGGGGGCAAAAGTCGCAGGCTCTGTCTCAAAGAAAACGAGCGGTGTGATTGCTGGAGAGAACGCCGGCTCCAAGCTCGACAAGGCACATGAGCTCGGCGTGCCTGTACTGACAGAAGGCGAGTTTCTACGTATAGTAGGGCGATAACTGATATGGGATCCGTAGATATTAAAGCGCTTGCGCAGCTTGCGCGACTGGATGTCGCCGAAAGCGAAATGGAGGCACTCGGCACGGAATTGCCGAGCATTCTTGCCTTCGTTGAGACGATTCAGAATGTCACCGTCGCCGTCGAAACCAAAGGGCAGGGTTTGCACAATGTCCTTCGAAACGACGAGAACCCGATCGAGGGAGGGATCTATACCGAGCGACTGCTTGCTGCTGCCCCGGTCCGCGAGGGTGACCGTATCGCAGTGCAGCAGGTCATAACACGAAAAACCCCGCAAGGCGTACCCGCTGACAGGAAATAATATGGATCTCACGACACTAACCGTTGCCGAGGCGCGTCGCGCGCTCGATGCAGAAGAATATTCCGCGCTCGAGCTTACGAATGCCTATCTGGCTGAGATCGAGCGGAGAGACCCGGAAATTCATGCGTACCTCGAGGTGTGGCAGGAGAGTGCGCGCGCGGAAGCCGCTGCAGCCGACGCCCGCATACAAAAGGGCGAACGATTGCCGCTGCTCGGTATTCCGATGGCGATCAAGGACAACATGCTCATAGAAGGCAGGCATGCGAGCTCTGCATCGAAGATCCTCGAGCAGTACGTGGCAACCTATGACGCGACCGTGATCGAAAAGCTGAAAGCGCAGGGAGCGGTGTTTCTCGGTCGTGTGAACATGGACGAGTTCGCCATGGGTAGCTCGACTGAGACGAGTGCTTTCGGAAACACAAAAAACCCCGTCGATCTCTCGCGAGTTCCCGGCGGCTCATCCGGCGGATCTGCCGCGGCGGTGGCGGGGAATCTCGCGCTCGTATCCTTGGGCTCAGACACCGGCGGTTCGATCAGGCAGCCGGCGTCGCTGACAGGTATTGTCGGACTAAAGCCGACATACGGAGCCGTCTCACGCTACGGGCTCATGGCACTTTCCTCGTCGCTCGACCAGATCGGTCCGTTCGGTAAATGTGTCGACGACGTCCGCATCGTCTATGAGGCGATTCGGGGTCACGATCCGAAAGACAGTACGTCACTCCCGGATACGTCGGCCGCTCCCGCATCGAAGACGAAGGTGCTCGGTGTGCCGCGGGCATTCCTTGCGAAGGGTTGTGATGCTGATGTGCTTGCTCGATTTGAAGAAACACTCACAAAGCTTAAAGCAAAGGGCTACGAGATCCGCGATATCGACATGCCGAATTTGCCTCATTCGCTCGCGGTCTACTACATCATCCAGCCGGCAGAAGCATCGACGAATCTGGCCCGGTATGACGGCATCCGCTACGGACTATCGGTTCCCGCAGAAAGCGCAGCGGGCGTGAATGCAAAAACACGAGGCGAGGGGTTCGGGCGAGAAGTGCGACGACGTATTTTGATCGGTACATTCGTACTGTCGTCGGGATATGCGGATGCGTACTATCGAAAAGCGCGTGATGTGCGCGCATCGATCCGTGCCGAGTTCGATTCAGTATTCAATGCGGGCATTGATGCGGTGGTGACACCCACGACGCCGTCACCCGCGTTCAAATTCGGTGAAAAGAGCGATCCTGTCGCGATGTATGCGGAGGACGTGTTTGCCGTTCCGGTCAATCTTGCCGGTGTTCCCGCGCTTTCGCAGCCGATGGGCACGGTTGTGCGTGACGGCGCCTCGCTACCGGTCGGCTTCCAGATTATTGCGCGACATGGCGCTGAAGCGACGCTGCTTTCAATCGGTGCAGACATCGAGCGCTAAGCGATGGTAGTGGGGAGAGACAACAGGCGGTAGTGATACGACGCTGTATACTTTCTTTCATGGAACCTGGCTCGGCCGCATATGGCATCGGCGCTCTCGTGGGTTATATCGGCGACGTTGTTTTTAAATACATTCCCGCGACACTCGCGGTGCTCTCCGGCAACGTGCCCGACCTCGGAATTCAGAATCCCATCGTCACCCCGGTCACGCAGCCGATCACGACCGATCAGCTCGTAAATTTCTTGAGCGTGAGCGCCCAACCGGGGTACGCCGACGAGTTGTATCGCTGGTGGGGAACATTCACTGTACTCTCGGTACTGATGTCGCTATTTTTGACCGCCGGAACCATTTACTGCATCGTCCGCATTCTCCAGATTCGGCGTCACGAAGAAGAACGGTATGCCGCGGCCGCGCACCCGGTCGCTGCACGCGACGTGCCGAAGGCCCAGCTTCGATGGAATCGTATCAAGGACGAAGTGTCGTCCTCGAATGAACAGGCCTGGCGCCTCGCCATTCTTGAGGCAGATATCATGCTCAATGAGCTGCTCGATTTGCTCGCGTACCGCGGCGAGACAATGGCCGACAAAATGAAACAAGTTGAACGCGCCGACTGGAAGACGATCGATCTTGCGTGGGAGGCACACAAAATGCGAAACGCAATTGCACACCAAGGCTCGATGCAGCGCTTGAGCGACCGCGAGGCGCGTCGTATCATCGGGCTCTACGAACAGGTGTTCAAGGAGTTTAAATTTGTGGAATAGGGGGGTGGCTTTCGGGACTTTCCTCGATTCGCAATTGCTTTCGCGGTGGGGCGGGACTTGGCGAGAAAAGTCGGGACTTTCCTCGATTCGCAATTGCCGTCGCAATTGCTCTTTTCGGACCGGGGTTTTGCGATCCCGCCTACTGGCGGGAGCCCACGCAAAACCCTGCAAGTCCCGCCCGCAAAAGCTTTGCTTTTGCTCCCGCAAGAAACAAAAAACTCCCCGTAGGGAGTTTTTTGTTTCTTGTTGCGGGGGCGGGACTTGCACCCGCGACCTCCAGGTTATGAGCCTGGCGAGCTACTACTGCTCCACCCCGCTATCGACGCGGATTGTACTACCAAAGATGTCTGCGAGCAAACTATGCCTTCTCTATAAAAAATCTCCACCGAAGGACGATCAGATCCCACAGCATGCGTACCATATGTCGAAACCGGACGCGGCTTTTATCGTCATTCGTCCATTCGATCGGGCACTCTGCGACGCTGAATCCCATCCGCTTTGACAGCGTCAGCACCTCAAGATCAAAGCTAAATCCGTTGATCCTCGTGTGTGTAAATATTTCCGTGGCCGCCCGATCCGTAAACATCTTGAATCCGTTCTGGGTATCGAACACGTCGAGGGGGAACAGTGTACGCGTGGCCGTGCGGAACAAGGCACCAAGGAAATCCCTCGCCGCCCCCTGCCTGTTCAGTATTTTCGATTCGGGCAGTCGGCGTGAGCCGATCGCGATGTCCGCACCGTTCGCGATCTCCGCGATCAGCGCATCCGCGAAGTTGATCGGCGTTGAGTTGTCTGCATCCGTGAAAAGTCGCATATTGCCCCGCGCCGCAAGTATGCCGGTGCGGACCGCAGCTCCTTTACCCCGATTCATCTCGTGTTGTATCAGCCGTACGCGCTGAGACGGAACATGCGTGACCGAGCGAGCAGTTTCGTCGGTGGACCCGTCATCAACCACAATAATCTCGCTGTCGTAGGGGAGTGACGAGCAGTATTGCTCGCATGCGGCAACGGTAGGGCCGATCCGAGTACCCTCGTTATATGCCGGAATGATGATGGAAAGCCGCGGATGCATGCCGCTATTCGGAAAGTACCCCGATCACCATTTGCGCCGCTGTCGAAACCGCAAAGAGGATCGCACCGATAAGAAACACTTTCCAGTCGAAGAACAGCACCATGCGGCCGATGGAGTAGATAAGGAAAATGAAGGTGAGCGGCCAGACGAAGAACGAATTCACCGCCATGATAGATCCCCACATAACGGTTTACACGAGGAGAGTGCGAACTTTGGCGACGATCTGTTTCGGTTCGAATTCAACTTTCACCATATAGTCGATAGCGCCGAGCTCGCGTCCCTTCTGTATATCTTCGGGCTGACCGAGGTTGCTAAGGATCACGACGGGAATCTTGGATAACTCCGAGTCCTCTTTGAGTGTCTGGAGCACTTCGAAACCGTTCTTTCGGGGCAATAGTATATCGAGCAGCACGAGGTCGGGTCGCTGCTCCTTGGTTACGTTGATTGCCTGCTCTCCGTCGAACGCATTAGCAACCTGGTAGCCCGCATCGGACAATTCACGGGACAGTATTGAAAATATAAGCTGGTCGTCTTCGACGATGAGTACCTTTTTCATGGTGGTATCAGTATAGCCCAGGAATTGCCTCTATGGTCGCTCGGACGAATGCACCAGGTCTTTCCGTATCATGAGAAATACGTTCAAGTCAGGATCCTCGTACGATGGTTTCAGGACCTCGTACTGTTCGAGTTCCGGTCGTGAGAGACAGTCGCGGGGCTCGTAGTGTTCGGTAACACGCTCCCCGTCGGCACACAGGACAAGCATATACGGTCCGTTCGTTGCGCCGATCAGGCCACCTGAGTTTCCTGACAGGTGAACGAGCCGTGCGCCGAGTCGCTCCTCGAGGCCGTCCCACAACATGTCAGGTACTAATACGAGGTTACCTGAGCGGAAACCGATCACCGAAAAGAAGGAATAATCCATATACGCATCGCCTTCGCGGATCATCCTGATGTCTGCCGCCGCCGCATCGAGAGCTTGCGCGGCGATTGCTTCGCGTGGTCGGTCTGCGAGCGGGTATTTCTGAAGTGCGGCGGCTATGAACGGAGAGGAAATTGATGCACATATAATGCCGGCGACCGGAAGCGTCAGCACTATATTGGGAAACGGCAGGTGGTCGAGTAAGAAGACGAGCAGTGCTGAGGCGGTGAGTGCGAGTGCAAATGTAGCAGGCAGTATAAACCGACTGTCGACCGGGGTTCCGAATGCCGCCGCAACGATGCACTGCAAAAATACGACCGATATGAGTCCGAGTAGCACATATTTTTTAAGCGACGCGGTTTTTGAATAGAGGTACAGACCGGTCGCACTCACGAAGACAAGGGCGGTGATCGTCAACAGAGAGTCTGTCAGGTTCGGGTTCTCTTGTGGAATGAGCCGCACAAAGAGGTTTTTAATAAGCTCGATGAGGTGACCGCTCGTGCGCGCCGGAGTTTCGGTACCTGCGAAAATCGGCTCTGCAAAGAGTCGGGGTAACAGGAATATCAGAAACGAGTATCCGACCGCGACAGCTGTCGCAATGCGGACTCCGTGCGCCCTGTGGTGGACAAAAGCCGTATACAGTATCGCTGCGCCGAAGAGCGGCGCAACCGCAAGAGCTGACATATGCATCGCGAGAGCGGACATGCCGAGCACGATCGACGCGATCAGATATGAATAGCGTCCGCCGACGTACGCACGGTACAGCGTATACGCGGACCCGATCAACAGCGGTTCCATACAGTAGGGCTGCCACACGAACGAGGATGTTTCTCGTATCATTTCCGGCGCGACCGCGTAGAGGAGCGCTGCAAGAATCGCCGTGCGGGTCCCGAATATATCGCGTCCAAGTAAGTACAGCAGATATATCCCAATGCACGAGAGTACGATAAACGCGATCTCGAGCATCTGAGGCGACGTAGAAATGAGCAGCGGGACCGCAAGCGCGTAGAAATACAGCGGACTATTACCGATGTGCGGCAATGTTCCGTTCCATGGACCGGCAGCGGGGAAGTCGTGAAATACGACGATGTGCTTTGCGGTCAGGTAGTCGCGATACCCCTCACCGCCCTTTAAGCCGAGCGGATGATCATACGCGATGAATCTCAGAAAAAAGGCCAGACAAATGATCGCCGCAATCGCAATATGTGGCCCTGTGCGCACGAAAAATGTCCGCATGGTACTTACTCGGTCGTGGTTGCAGGAGGCAGGAATGCTGCAGCGGCGGACGCGGGGTATACCGTAAGCCTCGGGAAGGCGTATACCTGCATCGCGGTTTTCGTAGACAGCATGTCCTGGTATTGCGTACCGATATAGAACGAAAGTACCGGGATCACGCCGACGAACACAATGATTCCGATCATACGCGAGAACGGTGTCGGTTCGTGCCAGTTAATGTTCATGTGGAAAGTATAGCGCGACGGGACAATGCCGATCGTACAAAAAGAACGTCACCCTCCGCGAGGAAGGGTGACGTGGTTCGCGAACGAGGCGACGGCTACTTGGTCGCCGAAATGGTGAACTTGACCGGACCACCGGCGAGCGTGAACTTGTTCGGAGAACAGATGTTCACATCCTTGATATTCAGCAGATTCTCCTTGCCTTGGGCGCTCACGCCGCCGCCGACGAAGTCGAAATACAGGTCGCGCTTGCAGCTTCCTTCGCCGGTCGTGCCGATGTCACCGAAGTCGACGACCTTGGAATCACCGGGTGCGATGCGTGAGCTCGACGGCAGGTAGTTCTTCCAGGTGCCTTCCTTGTTGCCTTGCTCGGCGTAGAGGTTCATCAGCGGCGATTTGCTCGCATTGATGATCTCGACGCTGCGATTGTTGAGACCGGACTTCGCTACGGGTTGCGGAGTCGCTGCGGCGGGCGCCGGCGCAGCCTTTGCGGCTGCGGGTGTCGGAGCTGCAGCGGGAGCCGCCGCAGATCCCTTGGAAGCCGGCGCGGGCGTCGCAGCGGGTGCAGATTTGGCCGGCGCGGGAGCCGGCGCAGCTGTCTGCGCCGATGCCTGCGTGATAGCGAGTGCGAGGCCGATACACAGCGTGGAAAGGGTACGTGCAGTCCGGCTGAAATGCCGCATGGTCGTCTCCTTGGTTTGGACGTCTATTCGAAGCCTCAATGTGCTCCGTAGAAACGATACATAGGAGGCAGAGTGGCGTCAACGGAACGATATTGTCTGTCAATTGTGTGTCAGGGGCGGGAGTTGAACCCGCGACCTTAGCGTTATGAATGCTATGCTCTAACCAACTGAGCTACCCTGACGAGAGAGGACCAGAAAAGCGAGCATGCTCGCCTTATTCCGAACGATGGCAGGGGACGGTCCGAGTACCCTGACGTGTTGTGGAGAATATCGCAAAATGACTTTTTTTGCGAGTCCGGGGATAGGGTACACTTTGCCTCATGGAACCCATAGAGATCCTTGGTATCGTCTCGGCCGGTATGACGTTGACCGCGTTTGTCGGCAATGAGTACGGCAAATTAACCGCAGAAAGCGTCTGGTATGACGGACTCAATTTTCTGGCTTCGATCGGGCTGCTTCTGTATGCGGCACACCTAGGCTCGCTGCCGTTCATGGTCATAAATACCGTGTGGGCGCTCGTGTCCGGCTTCGACGTTGTGAAGTACTTCTGGGGGGCGAAAAAAGTTTGAAAATAGGGGAATTCGTTGTATTCTGTGCCCGTTACGGGTAACCGCTAACGATGCAGGTGTAGCTCAATTGGTTAGAGCACTCCCCTGTCACGGGAGAGGCTGCGGGTTCGAGTCCCGTCACTTGCGCACTTCGGGACTGAAGGCGGCGAAAGCCGCCTTTTCCCATTGTTCCGTGCCGTATTTTGCTGGTTCAAACGCCTTGATTTGGTCTTCAAGCGCAGAGTATCGCTCGCGTATAGGGACTATCCAATCTACCGCGTCAAACCTAAAGATATTGTTGATCAATATTTGGTTCAAACCAATTGCGTTCAGGATCTCTTTCTTGGTCTCTGCGTCGCCGAAAATGAACGCTTTGTGGGCGTATAGCGCGAAGTCGAAAACCTTTTCCGTGAGCTCGATCCAACTCTCGGCGCGTACCTCTGTTTCTTTCATCTGGCTCTTGATACGCGCAATCTCATTCTTGAGGCGAGTTTTCTCGTGTAGGTACTCTTGATCGTCGATCATATCGCGTAGCCGCATTTGAGTTAGGTTGTCGAGCTGTTTCTGAAGATCGTTGTGCGCCTTTTGCTGGGTTTCGTACACTTTGGTGCGCTCGTCTATCTCCGCATCGTTCTGCTCGGCGAGAATGTCGAGTGCCCATTTCCTGAACTCGGGCATTATAGAGAACCTGTCTATTTCCGCCTCGATTATCTCCTCGATCTGCTCTACGTTCGTATAGTTTTTCTGGGAGCATCCGCCATTCTTTCTGGCACAGGTGCAGTAATAGAGTACGTAGCTTTTCAGCGTGCCAGTTTTCTTTATCAGCTTTTCTTTGTAAGTAGCCGAGATGATACCCGTACATTCGCCGCATAACACTTGTCCCGTGTATGCGTACTCGTATCGCTTGGGTCGCGGCCTGCCTTTGCGCCCGAGTAGGAACTGAACGCGATCAAACTCCTCTATGGTGACCATCGCGGGGTGCTTACCCTCTACGAAAAGGTCTTTGTACGGGATAATGCCCGCATAGAAAGGGTTGGTGAATATTCTGTAAATCGTACTACGCGACATTGGCTTACCACCTTTTTTCTTCCATCCGCGCGTGCGGAAACCCCATTCGTTATTGAGCTTATCCAAGATCTGATCGGGTACATAGTTGCCCGTAAGCATCAAATCCCATGCCTTGCGGATGAGTGGGAAACGGTCAGGGTCTTTGATGATATAGTTTTCGCCGCGTATTTCTGTTTTGGTATTCAGATAGCCGAGCGGCGCGGTCCCAGGCATCCATCCCTTATCGAGTTTGCTCTTGAGACCGCGCTTCACGTTTTTACTCAAGTCGCGGATGTACTGGTTCGCCATACTGCTCTCGACACTCAAAAGTAAAGCATTGTCTTCTGGTCGATATTCACGGTCGGGTGTGCGGATAGAGAGAATGGTCTCTTTTTGGAGGAGCCATTGGATACGAGCGCTATCTATCGGATTACGGGAGAGGCGATCTATCTTCCAGACAAGGATGCCTTGTGCTTCGCCTTTTTCAATGCGAGCGAGCATTTCCTCGAAGGTTTTTCGTCCGTGCGGCTCTTTTGCTGATTTTGCCTCGGTCAGAGTGTCAACCACTTTCAGCCCGTAGCTTTTTCTTATCCCGTCCATTATCAGCACCTGATCCTCAATGGACTGTACTTGGCGTTCATCGCTTTCCGACGATTTGCGCCCGTAGATGAAATATTTGATTTTGGTATCTGGGTTCATAACAACGCGAAAGGGACGGCTTGGTTGACCCAGCTATGCCGAGATCCAGAGGATAACGGATAGTGGCAAGCCGCCCCTTTCGCGCCGCTATCCGTCAATAAAAAAACCTCTGGGCATTTCTGTCGCATAACTGGGTCAACGTGAACATTATACCACATTTTCAAGAGAGCTACGTGTAATACGGACAAAGTGGCGGAGGGAGGCATCAATATACGCGATACAGTTCGAGTAAGGCAGGCCACGCGTGAGTTCAGTCGCAGACACCATTCTCTTGGTCAGTCGTTCCGAGTGATCGGCGTTCCATAGGGAAAAGATTGCGCCGCGAACCTCTTTTGCGCCGTGGTCGCGAATGGCGCACGTGAGGCCGTATGCGATGAGGGCATTGTTCAAACTGTGAGCGCCGTCTTTCTTCTTTGCCTCCGATAATATATGCAAGAAGAGTGCAAGGTTGTCTGTCGGTCCAAGTAATGCAAGCTGGTTTTCTGGTCGTGTCGTAAGTGCATTCCAAGAGGCGAGTATCATCGTTTTCGGTAGCTCTGGCACGAATAGATCCCCGAACACGACGCCCGATTTCTTATCCCTGTTTAGGGTGCTGTTTATGTCTCTGCGTACGGTTTGCGCCATCTTGATGCGGTATTCGTAGCGAAACATCTCGCGGCCCTGAAGATCGAGAGTGTCGATAATACCGCGCTCCCTGCCGACCAATTTCTTATCAGTACGCTTGTTCTTCGGCCTGCGTGCGTCCGCTATCTTGTCGTAAAAAGACCGCTCGACAGTACCTGAATAGATATTCAGCACCTTGCCGCCGTTTTTGAACTGTTTGCTCATCACGTCGACTGTCTTGCTTATGTCCATACAGGCAAGTTCTTTCAACACCTCTCGCATACGAATATCCCGAGGGAGGAGTATGTTCTTGCAGAAGTGGACACCCGAAACGGTTGCTTTTTCCAGTGCTTCGGCGGTTACGTCAATCGAAATACGCGACAGCGCCCTGATCAGTGCCGACACCACCTCGTCCTTTGTCGCATCGGTCGCTTCCTCCAAACTATTGCCATATAGCAACTTGGGTACGGAAAACTCGATACGCAGCACATACTGGACGCTTTTGCGATCGCGCGAAAGGGTCTCGAATAACTCGACTTTTGGTTGATAATTCGCTTCTCGTTTCGGGTGGTGCACAAACTTGCGAAGATACGGATGCAGGGACTGTCTTTCTGTTGAGGTCAGGTCTGTGTATGTTCTGCGCTTCAGCAATTCTGGAACCCACTCGGTACGATTGTGTATCTGTACTCCCGTAAGTCCGTAGATCTTGATAATGATGGTGTCCATAGTTTTTTCTTTGTTGTCGGTGTATTTCAAGGAACCCTACTGGGTTTGCTCTCGTTTTTCGCGCTGATCGAGCACGTGTTCGATTGCATCGGCGACTGCCTGATGCACCTCATATGGCAAGTCGTCGAAGAACGCGTCTCGGACCGATTGCACCTCTTCTTCTGTCAATGATGTTTCGAAGTTCGAGTATGCGATCTCTTGTAGGTCAGCCCGCGCAAAGAGGACCGCAATGGGGTAGCGATCGAATATATAACGCTCCGCTTTTTGGTCGATCGGGACGAGATTTGTCAATTCCATCTGCTTCTCGATCTCCTCGACCATCGACTGCATCTCGCGCCATTCTTTGCTATTGAATAAGGCGTCGAGTTGTTCTGTGGTCATTGGTTCTTCCGCCTCCCCGTCAATCTGTTCGTGTTTTGAGTCCATATCTACTGGTTTTTTGCGTGAATAACTCACGGTTTTTGTAAATGAATAATTATTTGGTTTGAGCACGTCGGTGTGCGTTCGCGTGTTTCTGTGCAAACTTTTCTGCGAGCTCGATCTGGCGTTTCTTTACGGCGTCGTACTCTTCACGGGTCATTGGTCGATATATCCGCGCCATGAGATGCACGAACTTCAAGCCCTTATCGAGAGCTTCTTGTTCACTAATCTCTTTGCCGAGGTGTTTTCGGTAAAGCTCTTGGAACTGGCGGATATGTTCGACCGTGAGACGCATACGGTTCTATTCCGAGTAGAGGCGGTTCTTGAGCGCCTTGATCGCGTCAAAGAATGCGCGTGCTTTCAGCTCAAGGCGGTCGGCAAAGTATTGATCTGCCGCATCGTCGATACCGTCGGTGCGACGGAAAACAAACAATGCTTTACGGGGGTTGCTTTTCTCGACCTGTAAAAGCTCAAAACCCGCGCATGTGAGCGCGGCTGAAACGCCAAGATCGTACGTCGTCCAGACCTGCAGCGGGTCGGAGAACGAAAGATCGTCTTGGTTAGATTTGGTCATGGTAATAATCGCTAACTTGTAAAGTCGAAATGCAACGAAAAAGTCGAGGCATTTCGACCTCGACTTTATTTCTTTTCGCCGTACAAGTGGACGGAACGAGTGTGGGTTTGATGTGCTGTATTGTGATTAGAGTGTGATTTCGGTTATCAGCTGGTAGCCGTGGCTTTTTATGTTTCGGATGATGTTTTTGTTTTGCGCCTTTCCTTTGGGAAGTATCCCGAGCCCCGTTTTCAGATTGCGTACTACGAACGTGAGGTTACGACGTGTCGATTTTGAGTTGTCAGTCAAAATATCCTTGTAAGCGACCTTGTAGTTCTTCGAGGTCATCAGTTTCGCAAGCAGGTTGTATTCCTGACTTTCGGGGTTGAGTTGTGTGGGGGTCGTGTTCAATCGTGTGGAGCCCGTTGCTTTGTTGAGTGTAAGGATACCGCCGTCGGAAAGTTTTACTTCGAGCATGTCGGTATCTGGCTCGGATTTTGCGGTAGGTGTCGGGAAGCCGAACCCGCTCCGCTCACGCAGCCCATCTGCATTCTTGAGCATCCTATCCCACTTCGTGTTTTTCACACGGTTATGTTCATTCACACGAGCGTCAACATCGTCGAACAACAATCCAAGATCGCCAATGACTGGGAATATTCGACGGCCAGACAATATCCAGCGTTTTTCAACGTCGCCATAGAAGCCCATAATGCGCGGTCCTGAATATTCCCACCATACGTCCATTTCGTTGAGACCTTCAAGGAGATGTTCGGGTATGTCTGGCAGTTGCTCATGCATCTCTTTGAGATCGGGCCGTTCGAGGAGTTTTTGTAACGCATCGGCCAAAAGGATGTATTTCTCATTCAGATCTTCGTCAGCCATGTTGAGCGGACCGCTCGCCACAGCGTCGAGTATCTTGAATATGTTTCCGACCACAAGCTTGAGAAGGAATATCGCCTGATCGTAAGAGACGTCACCGAAGTTTGCTTTATCTCCTATGATCAGGCGGGTAGCATGAATAACATGGGCAAGAAGTTCGCCATGCTTCTCAATCTGTTTTTGCATTTGTTGGGGATCTGGCTGTAATGCGTTGATCTCCTTGAGAAAGGCATTCAATGTCTCGCCGATACCGCCGTTTTGAGCGGTCTCAATCTCGGCGGTCGCAAGGGAGGAGAACGGCCGTTTATACTTTTGTGCGAGATCTCCAATCTTTCCAAACTCGACGAGCGTTTCGACCTTACCCAACAGATCAAGGTAAAGTTTTTCGAGTTCTCTATGGTCGGCTCCTGTCCTATTCTGGTAGCCGCCAGTGAGCATCATTATTTGTGTCCATAACACGCACAGTTCCGCGAGGTGCTCTGGATAAATGAGGTATGCAGACGGTTCCACTATCTTTCCATCCGACGCAACCCATTCGTCCATTCCGTATTCGATTTCTTCCTCGCTCGGTCCGAGAAAGAACTTACCATGCTCGTCTATGTGGATACGATCATATTTGAGCCACAACCGATACTTTTCCTGTGTCTCATGGGCTTTTGTTTCATCTCCGCCGAACATCAGTGGGTGCAAAATGCCCTCAAGTATTTTCAGGAGCCGTAGATGCTCGTCTTTAGATGTCGCGTAGAACGAGAGTGCATAAAATGCCGCACGCCACTTGGTATCTGGCACGAACATTGTCTCGGGAACGCCAAGATCCACAAACACCTCGATCATTTTACTCATCGTGAACCGTTCCCCGATTTCTCTCGAAATGAGTTCGAGCGCCTCCTTGCGAAGGATGCCTCCTTTTCCAGAAACGCGTGCGAGTATGGGAAGAACCGTGTCGGCCTTATATTCGAACTCGATGGTTCGATTGCCGACCTCGCGGTGGGTTTGCGCTTTCAGCTTTTCCCAGTCATAGCTCACGATATTCAGGTCGATCAGCAACTGTATCAGGTCGTCATTTGTCTCGCTTGTGGGGTATATGTATGCGTGGCCTGCCTGCATCTCACGCGCCTCTCCCAGCAACCCACGGAACCGTTCAAAAAGTTCCCTGTGTATTATCAGTCCGTCGACCGTTTTGATGTGCGAGTAAAGATTGCTTACTCGTTTTGGTGTCTTTCCCAGCGGCTCTTTAGGTGCGAGTTCGACCCATGCAATATTTTTGTCTTTTTCATCGAGCTGTGCAATTTGCAGAAAGTGCTCCTGCTTTAGTTTTTGCAGTATCGACCACTGCTCGGCGCGAGAGAGGATAGTCGGACCGTCCTCATATTCGGTTACGCTATATAAACGTATCCAAAAGGGCCCCGAGGGGCTGATGGCCGCCTTTTCGAGCACCGCGTCTTTTACGTATTTTATCTTCTGCTTTGAGTTCATTTTGGGTAATCGTAATATTGCTCGGTCCTGTTGCTTGAAAGCCCGCGACTGTGTAATATAGATGTTACCAAATGGTAAGTAACTATTCCAATGACCTCATCCAAGGACAAATCGAAGACCGTGCCTGAACTCCTGACGCTCACCGAGGCGTGCGAGGTTTTGAAGGTGCATCCGAACACTCTACGGCAATGGGACGCAAGGGGTATCCTGCCCGCGATCCGTATAGGAACGAAGCGTGTACGTCGCTACGAAAAAGATGCTATCCTACGTATGCTCAAGCAAAAACTATGATATACGGCTAACCCTCACATATCTGCCTAAACCGCGTAGACGGTATGGCGTAAATAAATACCCGACCAAGATAGCAAACTCCTCATCAGACGGAGACGCTCTTGGTCGGGTCGTAGCTCTCGAAAGGGACTACGGGCGGCTCGAAAGAGTCGTCGACCTTCGTTCTGGTGGGGAGCTTTTTGTTTTATGGTTCCCGCCAGCAATAAAACCCGACCAAAATATGAAAAACGACATACAGTTCGTAGAGCAAGCTAAAGGACGGCCGCTTCTTCAGTGGAGTGGTAAACGTCCACTGGAAGGTATCGAATATTACCCATCGCAGGAAAAGGAGTTCTATGGCGACAAGGATGCCAAGGAGTTCAGTAAGTTATTTTGGGGAGATAATCTGCAAGTGCTCGCGCACCTGCTCAAGGAGTACCGTGGCAAGATAGATCTCATTTACATTGATCCGCCGTTCGGTACGGGGGTCGATTATTTCAAGACGATCAGCTTGAGGGGACAGCAGCTCAAGGGCGACTATACGCTCTTTGAGGAGAAACAGTATGCCAATATTTTTGAGATTGATTATTTCCTCCAATTCATATACGTGCGCCTGTCGCTGATGCGCGAGCTTTTAGCAGACACTGGTTTTATATTCGTGCGGTTCGATCATCATCTCGGTCATTATGTGAAGATCGTACTCGACGAGGTATTCGGTCAGGATCACTTTCAAAATGAGTTCGCAATCAATCGCATCAAGAAGAATATTACCCAGCAGGGTAAGAAGAGTATACCAACCGCAACCGACTCACTTTTTCTCTATGCAAAGTCCCCAAAGGCGGAGTTGTCGAGTGTCTACAAGCCATTGGATGAGAGGAAAGATGGGTATTGGCACGGACTGGACTCCGCAGGCATCCGCTACCCGCGTGAGCGCGTGTTTTTTGGAAAGACCATGTTTCCTCCAAACGGAAGACATTTTACATTCACGCAGGAACGCATAGATGCAATGGCCGCTGAAGGGAAGGCGCGTCTTCATCCGAAGTCGGGCAAACCAGAATATTGGGTAGAGCCCAAGAGCGCTATCGCTCTCGATACCAACTGGACCGACATATCTGGCTACAGCTTCACTACTGGCTATCCGACCGAAAACTCCGAGCCGCTTCTTGAGCGCGTTATCTCTACTGCATCCAAGGAGGGAGATCTTGTTGCCGACTTCTTTATGGGTTCTGGAACAACGTGTGCAGTCGCGCAGAAAATGGGCAGGCGTTGGATCGGGTGTGACATCAATCTGGGTTCCGTGCAGACCACCACGAAGCGTATAAATCAGATAATAGGGAGCCAACTTCAATCGGCCAAGAACGACCAACTGGGCGACTTCTCTGGGTCACTCGGGTTCAAAGTACTAAACGTAAACGATTACGATGTGTTCAGGAATGAGCTTGAGGCGAAGGAGATTGTGATGGAGGTGTACAGCGTCGAACCGATGCGCAGAAGTTATTTTGACGGTCTACTCGACGGGAACTTCGTAAAAGTGATGCCACTCAATCGAGTGCTCAATAAAATGGATATTCGCACACTCCTCAAGAATATCGGAGACAAGATCGACGAGTTTACCGTCAAGAAGAGTTCCAAATCTGGAGACGCGGTTTACGAGCAGAGCGTGATTATCATCTGCTCTGGTATGGAGCTCGATGTACTCGACTTCCTCAAGAAGGAGAACAAGACAGGTGCACAGATTGATGTTCGTAATATTCTCACTGACCGAAAAAACCTGACGTTCAAACAGAAGCCAGAGGCACACGTGCAAGCGAAGATGCGTGGCGGTGCGCTTGAGGTCTCGATCGACGAGTTTCATTCGCCGCTTTTGATGCGGAAACTCGAAACGGAGAATGAGAAGATCATAAACAAGGAGCATCGAGTACGGGTCGAGGATTACAGGCAGATCATTGAAAGCGTGGCAATAGATGTCGACTATGATGGCAAGCTGTTCAACGCCGAGATCATCGACCTCCCAAAAGAAGCTGACCTCATTCTCGCGAAATATTCGTGGACATATGAAAAGAAGGGTATGTATACGGTTGCGGTGAAGATAACCGACGTGCTGGGTGAGGAGTATTTCGAGACCTTCGAGATAAAAGCGGCATAGATATATGGAGACGTTGCTTTTACAAAAAATACGGTCCGCAGTATCACAATGGCGTGATGAAGGTTGTCCGCATATCTTCAAGGAGACGCGCAGCATACTTTCCTATATACGCCGCGTTGCATATCTTCACGAGCCGCAGATAGAAGCGCTTGAGACGTATATCTATCTCAAAGAAGTCATCGGCAACAAAACATCCATAGATCTGTTCCGTTCTTTGTTTGCGGATGACAAGGAACTCCTGCTCGGCCTTGGGGTCTCCAAGGAAAAAGCGTTTGATCTGATCGGCGACGATGTTGAAATAGAACGTCTACTGCAAGCGGCATTTGGAACATCTGAATATGCAAATCAAGTGTATGCGCTCACGATGGGTTCGGGCAAGACCGTATTGATGGCAGTAATGATGGTGTACGATTTCGTGCTTGCCTTTCATCACCCCAACGACGAGCGATTTGCGAAGAATGCTCTGATATTTGCACCTGACACGACCATCATCGAGAGTTTGAAGGAGATAAAGACCTTCGACTATACGAGAGTGCTTCCGCGCGAGTATCAGAATGTTCTTCTCAATATAAAATATCACTATCTCGAAAGTCCTGAAACGCCGCTTTCACCGATCGGCAACTACAATGTAGTAGTATCAAACTCGCAGAAGATAATCCTCAAAACTCGCACGACTGTTTCTAATGGTACGAAGCGGCTCTTCGGAGATAAGGCCGAGCTTGAGAAGCGGGAGATCGAGAACGCGCGGCTCCAAGCGCTGCGCGGCTTGTCGCACCTTATGGTGTTTGTAGATGAGGCGCATCATTCGTTCGGCACAAATCTTGAGGGTGCTCTCAAGAAGACACGGCAGACGATAGATTATATGCACGCCAATACGCCGCTTGTCTCGGTCGTAAACCTGACGGGTACGCCATACGTAAAGAACGAGATGATACCAGACGTGGTGTATCATTTCGGCCTCAAGGCGGGTATCGAGAGCGGTATCCTAAAACAGGTCCGCATATTTGATTACGGTGATGTCCGCACAGATAGGTTCTTGGAAGAGGTGCTCGCGACCTTTATCGGCGAATACGGCGAGAAACGCATCGAAGGTCGCCTGCCAAAGATCGCTTTCTACGCTGCGAGTATCGACGACCTACGAAAGGATCTCAAGCCAAAGATCGAGAAGATACTAACCCGATACGGGATCGGTCTTGATGCGGTGCTCGAATACCATACCGAGGCGGAAGAGAACCGACACGAGTTCTTGAAACTCGATACGAGTGAAAGCAGAAAGCGGTTCGTTCTGCTCGTGGGCAAAGGTACGGAAGGGTGGAACTGCCGATCGCTTGTTGCCGTCGCACTCTACAAGAAGCCGAAGAGCACCATACTTGTCCTCCAGTCGACCACGCGCTGTCTTCGCGCCATCGGCGACAACTTGACGAGGGCACGTATCTTTCTCTCGACGGAGAACTATAAGATCCTCGACAAGGAGCTCAAAAGCAACTTCTCGGCAAGTATTGCTGACATAAACGCGCAAGAACAAAGCAAGGTCGAGCACACGCTCAAGGTCGAGAAACGAATGACTGTGAAAGTGAAGAAAGTGCTTCGGGAGATCGTGTCTTTGCGAACGGCGGCACCAGAGGCCATCAAGGTCGACTTCAAGAAGTTCAAAGCAGATGAGTATCGCGTGTTCGTTAGGGAAGGTAGTATCTCTTTGTCTGATGCTGGCGGAGCTGTATACAAGGAGGCCGAGTTACGTGGGACGCAAGAGATAAGCGAACGGAGTGACTGCACCTTCTACGAGCTTGTCGAAATGATCAATCGCTATACGCATCTTCCGTGTCTCACTGTCAGTAAAATCATCAGTAACAGCGGTAAAGCTCGTGATGAGTTTGTGCGGGATGCAAACGATACGCCTGCGCTCATACCGTTTGTGATCCAAGAGATACTCAAGCGTGCGTACACGTACGAGGAGCGCGTCGATACGATTGAAGAGACCCTTGAGCTCACGAAACTGTACCCGTTCAAAATCAGCATCGAGAGCGGCAAGAACAAGCTGGTGGTCTACAGAGAAAAGGAAGAGGAGGTGGGGCACATCGGCAAGCTCGGCTTTCATATAAACCCGTACAATTTCGACAGTGCCGATGAACGCGATCTGTTTCGCTACTTGCGCGACATTCTTGGCGAAAGCGAAGTGATACGGGACGTTTACTTTACGGGTGGCGCTACCGACACATCACATAACGACTTCTACTTTGAGTATTGGAGCCCCGAGCGGCAACGGGTTGCGCGGTATTTTCCCGACTTCCTGATCGAGACCACCAAAGGCAGGTTTCTTGTGGTTGAGGTCAAGAGCACGGCAGAGCGGTTGGAATACGAAGCAAACAGGAAGGTCTACGATGGAAAGCGGGAGAAGCTCACCAATGAGGTCTTTGCGAAGGAGGTCGGCTTTCGTACGTTCCAAGAGATCAATAAGAACTTTGAGTATCGGATCGTCTTTGACGCTTCGCTTCAGCGCGAGCAGGAAAAACTGCTCGGAGACGTTCGGTCCTTCGCATAGAAAGTCCTCGCGAGGGGGGATTGCATAAACAATATAACGTGGTATAGTTGCACACAGTTCTTTGAAATGCGCGGCCAGTCATAGCAAAAAGTAGCTTATCTCGGTAGGATGTTTTTTGCTGTGACTGTGTTGGTCCAGTACCGAAACCCTATACGGGGTTCGGGATCACCCTGTGTGCCCTATATGGGCGAGGAGGAACTATGGCGAAGAATAATGGTACCGTGGATCGCGTTCAGGCGGTCTGGAACAAGCTCGGTGGCGAAGAAGGCGTCGATCGTCTTCTGGACGGCAAACTGAAGCTCGTCGAGGTGCAACCTCGCGAGTTCGCGGTTTGGAAGTCCGTGAAGCTCGGCACCTGCAAGTCGCCTGACGAGTACCGCAACGCGCTCAAGAAGGCGGGTCGGCGTATCGGCGACTGGGGCGACGATATCCTCGGCAGGATCTCCTGCTCGCAGGTGGAAGTCGACCTCGATCTTGTCGACCTCTCGGTCGGCGACCTCGGCTTCAAGGGCAGTGCCCGCTATGCGGACATCTGCACCAAGGCAGTCGAGCTCGGTCTGGAGCTGTGCCCCGCCGAAGTCGGTCCCGCGCTGCGTTTGCAGTACGGCGACCAGCCCCGCGACGAATGGCTCCGCATCGCGATGGAAGCCATCACCGCTCGGGACGGCGACCGCCTCATCTTCGGCGTGGGGCACGGCAGCGACGGCCTCTGGCTCCATGCCCACTACGGTCATCCTTACTACGTCTGGTACGCTGCTCATCGCTTCGTTTTCGCTCGTCGCAAGTAACTTGGTCCTTTGCCCTTTGATCCTTTGGTTCTTGGACCCTTGGAACTTGGGGCTTGGACACTCCGCCTGCTCGATTGCATCGAGCAGGCGGTATTTTTTTGATAGAATGAGTGCGGTAGTAGGTGCATACGCAAGCGACCATGGTTTCTTGCTACCGAACCCAGTATCCATACGTCCAGAGCGTTTCTGGCCACGGCTCGGAACGGAGTGGCGTATTGTTGCTCTAAAAAGCTGATGATACTTGGTGCAGAGTGCTTGCGATTTCGATCGCGAATAAGATACAGCTCGAAGAGTATTCAACGGGCAGTGGCACGGGAGGCGCTCTGTACGCAACCGATCGGGACGGCGACCGCAACATCTTCAACGTGGAGCACGACAGCGACGACCTCTGGCTCAATGCCAACAACGGTCATCCTGACAACGTCTGGAACGCTGACAATCGCTTCGTTTTCGCTCGTCGCAACTATCCTCGCTTCTCTCCCTCTTTGGGAGAGTTTTGCTTCTGAAGTTGTCCGTTCCACCCGCCGAGCATCTTGCCGATCTCGTTCATTTGGGCAGACAGCGCTCCGTACTTTTTTGTATCAAGCGACTTGGTCTCCCACAAAACCATCAAGAGAAGTTTGAGCGTATCTTGCTTCCGTATCGCAAGACGCACATACGGGAGTTTCTGATCACGCGGCAGGAAAGCGCCTGCATTGACCGCTTCCATCAGTTCGATAAATAACGCGTCTATTTTCTTGCCGAGCGTGTGGCGGTGGATTTTGGGAAGTGTCTGATAATATTCATACCACAACAAATACAGCGTTTTGATGCGCTGTAACAAAGGCAAAAGCTCACTATGAAAACTCTTGGTCGGATCGTGCTCTCGCACACATACAACAATATCATATCGGTCGAGAACCTGCTCGAAGCGTGGCGCGAGTTCGTGCGCGGCAAGCGTGCACGCAAGGATGTGCAACTGTTTCAATCCGATTTGATGAGTAATGTCCTCGCACTTCATGCCGAGCTTGCCTCAAAGACCTATCGACATTCGCCGTATGAGGCGTTCAATATCTCTGATCCGAAGCCGCGCAACATCCACAAAGCCGCGGTCCGCGACCGTCTTTTGCACCACGCGATATATCGCCACCTCTACCCGTTCTTCGATAAGACCTTTGCGGCTGCGTCGTATTCTTGCCGACGAGATAAGGGTATGCACAAAGCACTGGATGTTTTTCGTTCTTGTGCCAATCGCGTTTCGGACAACAATACACGGACCGCATGGGTTCTGAAATGCGACGTGAGAAAGTTCTTCGCTTCAGTCAATCACGAGATCCTTTTGCGGGTCGTTGGCGAGTATGTCCCAGACAGGGATATAATGCATCTCCTTGCGGAGATAGTCGGGAGTTTCCATTCTGACGAGGAGGGTAAAGGACTGCCGCTCGGCAACCTGACTTCGCAGCTCTTGGTGAATATCTACATGAACAAGCTCGATCAGTTCGCCAAGCACAAACTGAAAGCGAAGTATTACGTTCGGTATGCCGACGACTTCGTATTCTTTTCCCGAGACAGGAAATGGCTTGAGGGTATCCTTCCGCAAGTGCAGGAGTTTCTCTGGAGCGAACTCCGCCTTACGCTTCATCCCGACAAGATCTCCATTCGTACATTGGCATCAGGGATCGACTATCTCGGTTGGGTTCACTTCGGGGACCATCGGGTGCTTCGGACCGCAACGCGACATAGGATGTTTCAGAGTATCAAGCGAAAGAAAGGTGATGCCGCAACGGTGCAGTCGTATCTCGGGCTGATGAACCACGGCAATGCCTACAAAGTGCGGCAGAAGGTAGAAAAGTGGGTGAAAGCGTCGGGGGGGGGGGGGGTAACATTCCTCGGTGAATGTATCATCCGCTCGATACAGGCGTTCACAGCCCTGTTTTACGCGGCATATTGGGGCAACCGCGCGACCCTCTCCCTCAAGTCGGGGATGTGGACGTGGCCTTTGTATTCGCGTATTCTGGTTCCAACGTCGTCCACGAGGGCGCGCAAATGAACGACGCCCTTCGGGGCGTTTTTCATTTGCGCAGTGAAGCAGGGCGTGGGGCGCTCTGCGTCGGGACTCGAAGGGTTTTGCGCGGGTGCCCGAAAGCTTTCGGGCTCGCAAAACCAGGGCCGAGCGGAGCTTTTTCGCGACGGCGAAAAGCGAGCGCTTGGCCGAGTCCGTCACTTGCGCATTCGAGCTCTTGGCCTAGTCCCGGCAGTGCCCAGACAAATCCGAGTGTCGGCGACGAAATATTTGTGGCCGAGCCCGTCACTTGCTTACCCATTCGAGCGGTCGACCGAGCCCTGCCTTATTCTCAGATGAACGCCGTCCTCCGGCCGTGCTTTTCATTGTGATAGGATATCTCGCATGCCTCCTCGAGAACCACAGCGATCATCAGGCCGTACGTGGGTCCTGTTTGTAATTTGTCTTATCCTTATCGGAGCGATTGGCGGATTTGGTACCTACTCCTTTTACGCGCAGAACGAAACAGCACGACAGACAATCGCGCGTATGGAGACACAGATCGGCGATCTCAGTAAGTCGGTGCAGGTGTCCGAAGATCAGAAAAATCTGTTGCAGGAACAGATCGAGAAACTCAAGTGCAAGACGTTCTGGCGGGCAAATGCGTGCGCACCGCAGACTGAAATGGCCACCTTCACTGCACAGCCGTCCTCCGGCACGTCGCCGCTGAAAGTTAAGTTCACCGTAAAGGCGCCGGGTCTCGGATACACTGTTGATTTCGGGGACAGCTCATCGACGCCGCTTACGATCGCACAGAATGCCGACGGCGGCTGCACACAAGGCAGCGACGGTATGTGCACGATCGTCTTGCAACACACCTATACTGCCGCCACAAACACATCATTTGCCGCGCAGATCAAAAAGGATGATGCGGTCGTAACGGAAACAAAGATCGATATCCGCGTCAAATAAGCGCGTTTGATATACTTCCGTCATGGACCCCTTGTACGGATTTCTGAAAACCATCCTTGATTTTCTCGTGCAGATAATCATGCTGTTCATCAACATGATCGTGTACATACTGCACTTCATCGGTGACCTCATTCAGAGTCTCGCGAACTCGGTATAGTTTTTACATGGGATTTTTCTCTCGTACCCGCACGCACGACGGGGAAACCAAGCGCGAGGGGAGCATGCTCCTCGAGATTGCTAAATACACGCTCATTTCGCTGCTCGTGGTCGCGCCGTTCCGCGTGTTCGTTGCGCAGCCGTTCATAGTCTCCGGCGAGTCCATGAGTACCACGCTCGAGCCGCAGGAGTACCTGATCGTGGATCAGCTCACGTACCGTCGTACCGAACCCGTGCGCGGTGATGTCGTTATATTCAAATATCCGCTTGACCCGAGCGTGTACTTCGTAAAACGTGTCATCGGATTGCCCGGTGAGACGGTGCGGATCGACCATAACGTGGTCACGGTACAAAGTAGCTCTATGAGCGAGCCGCTGCGTCTGGATGAGCCGTATGTATCCTCGGTCTCGCCGGAGACACGACCGCTCGAGATCACGCTCGAGCGCGACGAGTATTTCGTACTCGGTGATAATCGAAAAGAAAGTTCAGATTCGCGAGTGTGGGGACCGCTGCAACAAAAATTCATCGTTGGTCGCGCGTTTGCGCGCGTTTTTCCGATCACGAAGTTCGCCGCATTTCCGGGAGAACATCGCTATTGATACACAAACACAGTGCGTGAAGATGCTATCCACACGAATGCATCGCACGCGGATCATTCGCGAGAACGTTTAGCGCTATAATACGAGTACGAATACTTTGTATGTCGTCCTTTTTACAGCGCTTGAAAGCAAAAGACGTGATCCCGGGTGCACCCGAGGACAAAAAACAGGACAAGGTTGTGATGCAAGCAGAAAAATCACCCGGTAATCCGTCGACGGATGAACAGCTTCCGGTCGACATCTACAAAATTCCAGGAGCCATCATCATCTACGCACAGCTTGCCGGGTCGAACGTCGATGATTTTGGCGTCACTATCGAGGGCGATGGTGACATCGTCACGATAAAGGGCGAGCGAAAGCGCCCGGAAGGTGAACATTTTCAGTTGCCGACTGCCGAAGGCCGCGAAAAGATCCTCGAAGAATGTTCGTGGGGAAATTTCTATCGGCAGATCATCTTGCCTTCCGAGGTCGATTCCGACCGTACCGAGGCTGTGATGAAAGAGGGCGTGCTGATGCTCCTGCTTCCGTTGAAAAAGGGAGAGAGTTCGGGCATTCGTATCCGGGTCAACAAGGCCTGATCAATTTTCACACACGTTTCGTGACCGCGAAACGCACCCGCATGAAGCAGACACGCCGAACGCATGCATATATTTTCATACTTACGGCGCTTTTAAGTGTGGTGCCGTTCGCTGTCTCCGCCGCAGAGATGTCGTTCTCGCCGGCGACCGGTTCGTTCGATTCCGGCAAAGAATTTTCGGTCAAAGTGCTCGTCAATCCGGGTGTCGACAGTGTAAACGCCGCGGACGGGCAGATTCTGTTCGACAAAGACGTTCTATCGGTCTCCAGCGTCACAAAGGACGGCTCGGCCTTTTCGCTCTGGACCGCCGACCCGACCTTTTCAAACAGTGCAGGTACTATCGATTTCAGCGGCGGCACGCCGTCAGCCTTTTCAAAATCCGGCACCGTGATCACGATCAAATTCAAAGGCAAGAAAGTCGGCGATGCAAAGCTGAGTTTTGCAAAGGGTTCGGTCCTTGCGGCAGACGGTAAGGGGACAAACGTGTACACCAAGGGCGGCGAAGCAACCTACACCATCAAAGAGGCCGCCGCTGCGCCGCCGCCTGAGCCCGCGGCGGAGCCCGAGCCTGCAGGGGAGGCGTTCGGCGGTTCGCCGCCTATCGCGCCGACGATCAATTCGGCTACACATCCGAAAGCAGAAAATTGGTACGGAACAAGCACGGTCAAGATGGATTGGAAGGTTCCGCCCGACGTCACCTCAATCAGGTGGCTTTTCAGCAGTAAAGAAGACGAAAAGCCGACACAGGTACTGAAAGCAGACGTCTCATCGTCGACACAAACCGGGATTGCAGACGGCGTCTGGTATTTCTATCTCCAATACAAGAACGAAGCGGGGTGGGGCGAGGTCGGTAAGCGAAAGATCATGATCGATACCGTCCAGCCGCTCGCGTTTGATGTGGGGCTGCTTGATCAGGGTGACAACGCGAATACGCCGAAGTTCTCGATGAAAACAACTGACGAGCTCTCGGGTATGGATCGTTACGAAATTTACATCGGTGGCACCCAGGTGGGCAGTGTAAAAGATGCGGACCTCACGGACGGTTACCTGGTGCCGCCGCAGGAAGGAGGGGTGCAAAAAGTTCTCATCAAGGCGTTCGATAAGGCGGGGAATATCCGGGAATCGGAAAAAGATCTAAACCTGCCCGTTGTCGCGAAACCCGTAAAGGGTGCAAAACCCGGCGAAGTTGTGGAGGCTCCCGGGTTCTTCACGACCGAACGAATACTACTGCTCATTTTTGCATTCGTGATCGGTGTACTCACGACGCTTAACATACAAAAACGTAAACATGTCGACAGTGATCGGCTCCACGTGCTGCAGGAGGTGGCGGCGGTGCGCGACAAAAACGACAAGATCTTCTCGGCGATGCGCGAAGAGTTCGAGCAGATGGTCCAGGATCTGGACGACAAGCCGCAGCTGACGCCCACGGAGCGCGACCTTTTGGAGCGTATAAAAGAGGTCCTCGAGATCTCGGAGGAGATCGTGGATACCGGCATGGATGAGCTCAAAAAGACGATTCGGGGATAACTTTCTGAAAAGTGGGGATTTTACCCCCAGAAATTGTCCAGTTTTGGCTTGAAATCAGGACAAAATCGCGTTTGTAGGGTGCTAAAATTAGGGAACGGATCTCCGCCATTTTTTGGCGTGTTTTCCGTATAGAAAAAAGCTCCCGAAAACATGAGGCTCTCTCACCTCAACGTGCGCAGAAATCGCGTCGCAGCGGCTCTTTTTGCTGCGGCGGTTGTTGCGTATGCGATGTACACGACAGGGCATTACGTGACCGCCTATCGTGAGACAAAAAGCGCACACGTTTTTCCGACGGCTACGACTGCTACAGGATGGGATACTCCCGAGGCAGCGCTCTCACAGGAGCTCGGTGCGAATGCGCCGTTCGAATCGTTCGACACGACGAACTCGGCGCATCTCTCGATCGCAGGAAATACGCCCGTCGTCGAGACGCCGAACATTCCGTCGTCCGCACCGGATAGCACTGAACAGCAACCGGTCGAGAACGCAACTACCACTCCCGAGGCCGCACCGTCAGAATCAGAAGCGCCGACGGCTGAGCCCGAACAGGTACCGCCTGCGGTGGTCCCGGAGCAGACACCGAGTGCGCCGGTAGAGACACCGTCAGCAGTTCCGACAGAAACTCCTGCAGCAACTCCTGCAGAAACGCCGACGGCACCCGCAACCGAAGCGCCCCCGGTCGAAACAAGCGTCTCCAAAATATTTCATACGATCACGTCTTCGCTTGTGAAGACCGTATATGCAACCACCACCGAAAGCGCGCTTCCGGACGAGACGGCGGGCGGCGGCGCAGAAACGCCGGCAATGACAGAAGACGTGCCGACCTGTTTTTTGCAGCAAAAGGAATGTCACACGATTCAGTTCGACGGCTTTACCGTTTCCGGCGAGATCACCGAAACAAATTTTCAAAAGGCGAGCCTCAACTTTTCGTTTGCTGCCGGCATCGGAGAAACAGAGCTTGTCGACGACAAGCTCGAAGTCCGTTACTACCACGCGGGCAAATGGCGCGAGGTGGGCGAGATCTTCCTCAACAAGCAGCTCTCCAACGCGTCCAACGGCGGCTACTTCACCGCGACGCTCGACGATGTGGCGTCGTGGGAAGAAATGTCCGATATCAAGGTTGTGATCGAGTACGATCGCAACAACGACTCCGCCGTCGACCTGTATCTTGATGCGGTATGGATCGATGCGCAGTATCGGGATCTGTTGTCGGATGTTGTCACCGACGAAGAGGACCTGCCGGAGCTACCGGAGAATGTGGTGCTGGAATTGAACGAGGGCGGTGCGGTCGGCGAACTTGTACTGTCTGACGGTGCACATGTCTCGTTCCCGTATACCGACGACCTCGACGACTCGCTGGTGATCCGCGCCGACAAGGTCACGTACAGTCACACGGGAGATGTTGTGTATGCGAGTCTCACGAATACAAGCGGCGTTGCGGATTCGGTGCGTTTGTATACGGCGTTTCCGCGCGGTTTCGGATCGGTCGTGGATATTTCAGAACTGAAGAAGAACGTCCCGACGACAACAGAAACACCGCAGTACCAGGAGGTTACCTATCTGTGTGACGCCGGATGGAAACCGCTCGAGGTAAACGCCACATCGACCGACGCCGTTGCAACGTCCACACCGGGTGCGCTGTCTCGATGCGAGGCGACCGACGAGGAGCGGGTGTGTTCGGTGCTCAACGACGACAATACGAACTGCTCCGTCGATCAGGTGCAAGTGGGTTCAGAAAGTTCCGTAACCTACACCAGCGGATGGGTGCCGCTCGTTTCCATCGACGGACAGGGCGACCAGGATTCGCTGTCGGGATTCCTGCCGCCGCTGTACCGCGTGCTCTCAAAAACGACCGAAACGATCGACATCCTTCCGGGGCAGACGGTGTACGTTCGCATGCGACTCGAGTCCAACGAAACCGATACGCTTCAGTTCACATTGCTTGCGCAGGGTGCAACGATCTCCGGAGACCTGCAAAGCGAACTCTTGAAGAGCGAGCGCGAACTGAAAGGCGGCGAGCCGCTTGCAAAGAAAAAAGGTAACTCGCGCATGTTCGGTCGCGCGGAATTCGACGGCGATGAATTGCCGGCATTCAAGTTCCAGTTCAAGTCAAAGCGCAACTTCGTATCGCGTGGTCTCAACGTGTTGTTGGGACGAGGAAACGAGTTCGGCGTTACCGGCGTTACATTCTTGCGTGACGACGGAACGGAAGTCACGTTGCCGGTGTCGGTTGAATACGGCGAGGACGGTCAGTGGACGCTTGAGATCAAAACGCATCCGCGCGAATTCCGACCGGGTAAGTACATGGCCGACATCGTCATGCACGAAGGCACCGACGAATTCACGGAGCGTGTTGAATTCTATTGGGGCGTGCTCGCAATGAATATTAATCAGTCTTCGTACCGGCCGGGGGAGACGGTACCGATCGCCCTTGCCGCACTTGATGACTCGGGCGACACGATCTGCGATGCCGATATTCGGCTTGCGGTCACGGACCCCACCGGTACATCGACGCCGGTGTCCGTAGAACAGTCCGGCCTCTGCGGCGACAACAACATCATCGACGTAGCAGACTACCTTGCCGTATACACGACGTCGCTTCCCGGCTCGTACACCGCAGTGGCCACTGAATACGATGATCGCGGCCTCATCGTGCACCGCGTGTACGACACCTTCGAGGTGCGCGCAGAAGTCCCGTTCACGATTCGTCGAGCGGGTATGACCCGTATTTATCCGGTCGCGGCATACACGATGGATTTGGAACTGACATCGAGTGCCGACTTTACAGGCGAATTCGTGGAATCCGTTCCTGCCGACTTCGATATTCTCACGAGCGACGGTGCGGAGATCCGCATGTACGGCGGTGCGAAAAATCTCGTGTGGCCCGTTGAATTAAAATCCGGAGAGTCAATGAAGGTTTCGTACACGTACGATGCGCCCGACATCTCGCCGTACATGTACTTGCTCGGTCCTGCACAGGTACAAGGCGAGTCGGGTTTGCCGTTCGAGGAGCCTCGCCAGTGGAAGATCGCATCCGACGCAACCGGCAACATGCTCTTGTACTGGGACAGTACGTATATTCCGACAGGGTGGACGTGTGTATCCTGCTTGCCTGCGGATTCGTTCTACCAGCGTTTCGTTATGGGTTCATCTACCGCCGGCACAAACGGCGGCGCGGCCACAACCGCACACACTGCAACGGGCGCGGTTGCAGCGTCTGCATCATCACAGACAGTGGGGGCGAACAATCAGGCAACGCCGGTCGTAGCGCACACGCACACATTCACACCCACTATTACTGCGACGAGCACGTTACCCGCGTACCGACAGCTTGCGATCATCCAGTTCAATACTGCAGGCGAGCCGTCTTCGATCCCGACCGGTGCGATCGCGATGTTCGATGCCGCGGTGCCGAGCGGATGGACCGCCTACACAGCTCAGAACGGACGGTATATTCGTGGTGAAAGCACCTCAACTGCGGGCACGACCGGCGGTAGCAACACGCACAAGCACGATGTGTCCGGAACGACCGGCGCTGCCGCCACAACCGTGAATGCGCAAAACCCGGGCACTGCGATCTCTGTCGCGGCGGCTGCGCACACGCACACACTCACTGCAACAACGACCGGAACCATAAGCAACGAGCCGCCGTACATCGAGGTCATTCTCGGTAAGTTGAACGCGACATCGTCGCCGACGAATCAGATGATCGCGATGTGGAGCGGGGACCCGCCGACGGGATGGACAACTACGTCCAGTACCTCCGAGGCCATGGCGAATAAGTTCATCAAGGCTTCAACCACATACGGTGCAACCGGAGGCGCGTTTACCCACAGTCATATCGATATGACCAACGCACCGACCGGCGGTCCGAGCGGTGTCATCAACCGAAATAACGCGGCGGGCACAAACGTTGCAACCGCAGCGCATACGCACAATGTGAACATAACGTCGTTCTCCACCGACTCGCATCTGCCTCCGTATCGCACGGCTATTTTTGCAAAGCGAGTGGGCGGAGCAGCGCCGAGTGCGCCGACGTTGTACGACGTATTGTTCGCAAACGAACGAACCGGCACATCGACTCCCGCCTTTGAATTCAGTGCGACAGACCCGGACGGCGCCGACACGATCATCTATGAGTTCCAGTGGGACGACGACAGCGACCTCGACACCTCACCGATTGGGGACAGAACGTCGGATGTTGAAACGGGATGCTCGCCGAACTGCTTCCAAAACCTGACAACACCGCTCAACACATCGCCGTTCACCGAAGGAAACCGCATTCGGTTCTCGGTTCAAACGCCGCTCGTCTCCGGCACGACGTACTACTGGCGAGTGCGCGCCCGCGAGAGCGGCGGCGGCGGCACCTGGGGCGCGTGGGCAACAACGACGAGCTTCACGTATCTCGCCGGTGTCGAGCCGTCGCAGTGGTTCCAAACGACCGACGTTCAATTTGATTCAAACACAATGAGCGGTGCGGAAACGTTCGGTTCAGACGCTGCGCGACTTGCAATATCGCCCTCGCAGGAGGCATTCGTTGTATACGGAGAGGGCACCGTGCAAACACCGCGGTACCGCATTTGGAACGGCACTGCGTGGAGTGCGGAAAGTTCCGCGAATTCCGTCGGCGGCGTCATTCAGTGGGTTGTAACAAAAGCCGCGCCGACGAGGGATGAGTATGTGAGCGGCACGCAAGACAACGTCAACGACGTGAATGTGCAGATATTCAACGGCACTACGGATACGTGGGGGGCCGTCACCGAGATGACGACGGGAGTTGCGAACAACGCGCGACGTGGGTTCGACCTGACCTACGAGTCACAGTCGGGCGACATTATGTCGGTCTACTGCGACGGTGATGCCGACCCGTCCTATCGTGTATGGAACGGATCGTCATGGAGCGCCCCACAGACGGTCAACATCACGAGCGCGAACAACTGCGAATGGATCTCGCTCGCATCCGACCCGACGTCCGACGAGATCATCCTTGTTGAACGTGATACTGGCGCCGGGTACGAAGCACAGGTCTGGGACGGAAGCGCGTGGGGTAATGCCAAGACGCTCGGCTCCATGACCGATACCGCCCATGAAGGTATCGCAGTTAAATACGAAGAATCGGGTGATCAGGCGATGGTTGTCACCTCGAACGGAAACACAAGCGGTTTCGTGTGGACGACATGGAGCGGTACCTCGTGGGGTATCACGCAGACGCAGGGTCTCGGCGACGACTTTGAGTGGGGCAGACTTCGTGCGGACGACGGATCCGACAAGCTCTCGCTCTGTTACATCGACGAAGACGCAGACGTCGGTACGCTCGTTTGGGACGGTAACGCATGGGATGCGTTCACGACCGCGTTGGATGAACGCGACACGATCGGTAACGCAAAGACAGATCGCGCTGTAGACTGCGCCTACGAAACGACGACCGGCCGTGACGGCTACGTTATGTTGCCGTACTCCGATACGGCAGCTGCTCAGTACCAATACTGGAACGGCACATCATGGACCGCAAAGGCGGCGATCAGCACCATACAGGACTCGTGGACCGTAAACGCCGTCCGCACATCCGCAGGCGGCGTGCTTGCGTTCTTCCACGACGACGTCAATTCTCGCTATGACTTCTCTGACTGGAACGGTATCTCCTGGTCGATTGCAACGTCGCTTGAGACGGTACCGTCTGCTACGACGACGCCGTTTTACCAGCCGATCGACATGGTCGCGCAGGCGTATGAATCGTCGTCGGGCACCATGACCGGCGGAACCATCGACTTCGACCAGGTGCCGGGTCGCCAAACATGGGGCGAGATCTTGTGGCACACCACCGAGCCGTCGGGTACCGATGTGAAATTGCAGGTCTTGTATGACAGCGGTAGCGGCTGCAGTACGCTCGTGCCGGATGTTGCACTCAATGCAAACCCCGGTCTCAACAGTATCGGCTATGACGCCACGACCTCGCCGATCAACATCTCCGGACTCTCAACGTCGACGTACAACCGCATTTGTGTTCGTGCGACGTTTACGACAACCAATACAAGTGCGCCGCAGCTCGATGACTGGTCGGTCACGTGGGAGCGCCAGCCGTACCTGACGCAAACGCACTTCCGCTGGTACGCCAACGCCGCGACCTCGCTCACGCCCTCTGATGCGTGGCCGTCGGGCGGTACTGATCTTGGAGAAGATGCAGTGATTCCGACTATCTACTCACCGTCGCCAAATGACGTACTGCGGCTGCGGATGAGTCTCTTGGAAGAGAATGTGTCACTTTCGGCAGGGGATCTCTCGGTAAAACTGCAGTATGCGGAGGGGGCCACGTGCAGTGCGTCGCTCACGTGGCAGGATGTTGGCGCCATAGGATCAACAACTGCAAAATGGCGCGGGTATGATAACGCTTCGCTTTCCGACGGCGCAACCCTCGCGTCTACATTACTCGCCGGAAGCGATACACGCGCAACCTACGAAGAAGCAAATGATTCGGCGGTGAACCCGTTCTCGGTTTCAATCGGTAACGAACTTGAATACGATTGGGTGATCCAGCACAACGCAACCGGTAACACGAACTACTGTTTCCGGGCGGTCACATCCACCGGCGTGACACTGAACGAATACGATCTCTATCCGAGTCTTGTCACCGATTCTCCGCCGGATGCGCCGACGCTTGAGTCGCCGTTCAATAACGAGGCGCTCGCGTCTACGACGCCGTGGTTCCAGTTCGTATCCGAAGATCCGAAAAACGATGATGTTACGTACCAAGTGCAGATTGACGACGCGTCGGACTTCAGCTCCGTGAATATTGACCGTGATTCACAGAACAATTTTGCGGAATTCCAGAACCTGGTTACGCCGTCGGACAAAGACCCCTTCACACCATCAAACTCTACGCGGTTCATACCGTCGTCATCGCTGTCGAACAATACGACCTACTACTGGCGCGTGCGCGCGAAAGACCGAACGAAGTCCGCCGAATGGAGCGCGTGGTCCGGAACGCAGAGCTTTACGGTCGACACGAGCGTCACCATTTCCACGTGGAAACAGACGACGCTCTATCAGTTCTCTACAGACGATCACGAAGATACCGAGGCAACATCGACCGATTCAGTCGTTATCTCGAGCGGCTTCACGGTCGGTACGACCTCGAGTTCACTCATTGACTTCGATTGGCATACGACCGGAAACGCGTGGGGCTCCTTCAGTTTCAAACACTCCACGACCTCGAGCTCGATCCGATATCACATTGAATATTTCGACACCGACGTGTGGTCCCTCGTTCCGGATGCGGACTTGCCGGGAAATTCGACGGGCTTCGTCGGGACTACATCGCTCCTTTCAATGAGTCCGACGATCTATAACCAGATACGAATCCGGGCCGACATGACGAACAGCGGTGCGTCGCCGCGACTCGATGACTGGACCATCGCCTGGGGCTATGCAGTTGAACAACCGACAATAACCACGCTGTTCGACAACGAAAAGACCGCTACAACAACACCGTCATTTACGTTCAAGTCCGGCGACCCGCAAAGTGATGATCTTGTGTACGAAGTCTCAATATCGACGACGCAGGCATTTACGTCGTCTACAACACGGCGTTCGAGTCTGAACGCGGGCTTTTCGAACACGGCGTCATCGACCGACACGAGCCCGTTCACGCAGAACAATCTGATCAACTTTACGCTACAAGCTGTAGATGCGCTCACCAACGGTACGACCTACTGGTGGAAGGTTCGCGCAATCGATCCGACGGGCGGCAACGTGTGGTCTGTGTGGTCGGATCTACGAAGTTTTACCGTCGATACATCCGTTGCCGTATCCACATGGTTCCAAACAACGGATGAACAGTTCCAGTCCGATACGCTCGACAACATCGAAACGAGCGGCGGAAAGGCGCAGATTACCTCTACGATCAAGGAGGCATTCATGGTGTACTCCGAAGGTACTGTGCAGGTGCCGCGCTTCCGATTGTGGAACGGTACCGTATGGGGAACCGAGCTCTCCGGTGTATCGGTGGGTGACACGATCCGTTTCGAGGAAGCGGCAGCAGCTCCGACGCGCGACGAATATATCATCATGACCGAGGGCTCGACCGGCGTAGTCGATGCCCAGGTCATTGACGGAGCAACCGACACTGCCGGCAATATCGCGCGTATCAACACGGCTGTTTCGGATCCGACGCAGCGAGGATTCGATGTCGCGTACGAAACCTCCTCCGGTGATGCGCTCGCGGTTGCGTGTTTCGGCACCGAGGCGACATATCGCGTGTGGAACGGGTCGTCGTGGACGGCAACCTCGACGATCAATCTTGCGGTATCCACGAACTGCGAATGGGTCAAACTGGTGTCAGATCCGACCTCCGACGAGATCATCATGGTTGTTCGTGACACGACGACAGGCGCTGTCGATTATGAGGCGCTCGTCTGGAACGGTTCGTCATGGGGCAACTCGATGACGATGGGTTCACAGGTGACCGTCGCAAACGAGGGTATTGCGGTCGAATACGAGGAAAGCGGAGGTCAGGCGATCGTAGCGGTCTCGAACGGAGCAAACAACAACTTTATTTGGAATTCCTGGAACGGTTCTGCGTGGTCAGGTACTGGAACTGTCGCAACCGGCAACGACTTTGAAGGCGGTCGTATCGTCCGCGATGTCGGCACCGATCGAATGACCATGTGTTACATCGATGCGGATTCCGATATCGGGTACGTCACATGGGGAGGTTCTGCGTGGACTACATTTACTGAAGTCGAAACGCTCGGTAACAGCGTGAACGACCGACCTGTCTCGTGCGAATACGAAACTGCAGGATCGCGCGACGGCTACACCATGATGGTGCACTCGGACACCACACAGGCAGAGTATGAATATTGGAACGGCAGTGCCACGACCGCGCCTGCAGTCATTAACACGGTAACCGACTCTGCCGAAGTGCGTACGGTACGAACAGGAGACGGGCTGATTATGGCGTTCTTCTACGACGACGCGAACACAGAATACGATTTCTCGTACTGGAACGGAACGACCTGGTCTACCGAACAGCAGATCGAGCCGACCTCGATCACGACCGTTGCGCCGCCGACAATCCCGCTCGATATCGTCGCGCGACGATATCCGGCGTTCGTTGCAGGTTCGATTACATCGACGGCCATCAATTTCAGTGACGGTACCGGTCCGAAGTGGGGAGCGATATCATTCAGTAAAACGACGCCCGGTTCGAGCACGGTGAAGCTGCAGGTCGAATACTTTACCTCGACGAGTTCGTGGGCGCTCATTCCTGACAGCGTGATCCCCGGCAACTCGGTCGGCACGACAACGACGCTCGACATGTCGAACGTGAATCGAATCACGTATTCGACCATTCGCATGAAGGCAAACCTGGCCTGTGTTGCCGGTAACTGTCCGACACTCAATGATTGGACGCTCACGTGGGCGCAAGGCATCAACGTTCAGGGTACCGTGCAACAGTATGATCAGTCGACGAACGTTACGTCCGGTACCGTTGCGGTCGCGGTCAACGGCGTGAAGCAGACTGGCAAGACCGCCACGATCACCGGAAGCGGCACATTCTCGATCGCGAACGTCACGGTATTCCAGGACGACATCGTGACCGTTTTTGTTGACGGCGCAGGAGACGCGAGCGAAGCAGTCGGCATCACCAAGTACGACGGCAACGGCGACATCACCGGCTTGAATCTGTACGAGCGACATCTCTCGCTCGGTTCCGACGATAACCAAACGATCACCAACAACAACATTTCGCAGTTTGATATGAGTGTCGCGGCAGATGACGACATCTTTTATGATGTCGATGCGGGGAATGATCTCACCGCAACCTCGACCGGTACGGTCTGGGATGTGGAGCTCTGGGTCAAGGCCGGTACGACGTACCGACCCGATAGTGCGTCGAGCGGATTCGTATCGGTGTACGGACTCGAGAATAACGGAACGATCACGATGGACGGAAACACGATGACGCTCCTGGGGTCATGGGACAACAACGCGGTGTTCAATAAAGATGCTTCAACGGTTATCTTTGCCGCGACATCGTCGACGCGTACGATCGATTCGACCGGGGCATCACTCTCGACGTTCAATCATGTGACGTTCGGTACCGCCTCCAACGCCGCCACGTGGACGCTCACGACGACGCTCGATGTTGACGGCAACCTGACGCTCAACTTCGGAACACTCTCACCTGCAACGACCGCGATCACTATCGGCGGCAACCTTTCGATCGGCGCATCGGGCACCTTTACAAAGGGAACCGCAACAACAACATTCGACGGATCGTCGTCCGGCACATGGACCGATAGCACGGCGGCAAAACAGGACATGGGATCGGTCGCGATCGACGGCACGACGAAGACCGTTCAGCTTGGCTCCGCAGTGAAAGCCACGAATATCACGATCGGTTCCGACGATACCCTGAATGTGACTGCGAGCAACTACGGGATCGAAGTCACCGGTAATTGGACGAACAACAACTCGTTCGTTGCACAAAGCGGAACGGTCACGTTCAGCTCGACTGCCGTGGGTAAAACGATCACACCGGGGGCATCGAGCTTCTACAACATCACATTCAACGGCATCGGCGGTAACTGGGCGTTCTCGCAGGCGGTGACTGCAGGCAACGACTTTACCATCGCCACGGGAACGGTGACCTTGCCGTCATCAACGACCACGATCACGGGATCGTTCCTCGTGACCGGCGGTGCATTCCAGCCGAATAACGGCGCGGTCGTGTTCAATTCCGCAGCGACCGGCAAAACTGTCAATCCGAACAGTTCACCATTCTATGACCTCACGTTCTCGGGAGCCGGTTCATGGTCGTTTAGCGTAACGAACGCCACATCATCACGTCACGTCATCATCACTCAGGGTGCGGTGACGATGCCGTCGGGAACGCTTGCGATAGGCGGATCGTTCAGAAAGACCGGCGGATCATTTGCGCACAACAACGGCATTTTGAGATTCACTGCCTCAAGTGCACAAACGGTACAGTTGAGCGGGTCTGATGCGTACCAGACCTACTTTAGCGGGACGGCCGGTTCATGGTCATTCCTCGATGCATCTGCTACCAGCACGAATAACGTCCGGTTCGAAGCGGGAACATCGACCTTGCCGTCCGGGACATTTGCAGTGGGCGGCTCGTGGATAGCGACCAACGGCGGATTCACGAACAACAGCGGAACAGTGAAGTTCGTTGCGACGTCAACCGCAAAGACAATCACTCCCGGCACGTCGATATTCTCGACCGTATGGTTCGACGGCGTCGGAGGCGGGTGGACGCTCTCAGCGAGCACCACGGCAACAGGCGCGTTCACGCTCTCGAATGCCACATCGTTCACCGTTTCGCCGAGCGTAACGCTTGCGGTCGGCGGCGCGTTCACCAATGCGGTCGGCGGCTCGGCGACGACCTGGGCAACATCGACGCTCTCGCTCTACTCGGGCACGAGTTACTCTATTAATACAAAGACGACAGGGGGCGATGTGTACGGAACACTTTCGCTTGGCGCAAATACGAACATTCGCTCGTGGAACTCGACCGCGGCAACAACGACGGTCGCGTCAACCGCATCGGTATACTCGCAAGACAACTCGACGATCGGCGGGACACCGGTTGACGGCGATCTCTATATATATGGAGCATTTACAAGCTCGGCGAATGAATACTGGAGCTACGCGACCGACTTCGATGGCACCGCACTCGGCGTTTCATCGCGCCAAGTGAATGTGCGTATCGCAACATCGAGTACTATCACGTACAACACGGGAACACTTCAGGTCGTGGGTACCTCGACCGCGACGACGACCATCCAAAATCAGGGAACAGGACGGTACGCATTCGCGATCTCCGGCGGCACATTGAATGCGCAGTACTACTCGGTGAAGAACGGTGACGTGAACGGGTTCTCGATCTCGGGTGCAACCGCGATCACATCACTTGCAGACGGCGACTTCGAGCTCGGAGTGAACGGTGGAACGGCACTCAAAGTTGCAAGTACCGTCATTGATGCGAACAGTGCGCTCCAGGTCCAGCGCGTGAGATTCGCTACCTCGACCGGCATCACGTCGGGGTTCAACGTGACCGAAACGGGTACACCGGGTTCATATTGGTGGTTCCGAAATCATTACGGCAATTATGCGGGGGAGAGCTTCGACTTCGATCCCGGGCCGAACAGCGGTAATCCCGGTTACGTACGATGGGATGACTCAGGCTTCACCATTTCTGTTTCAGGAAATGTGTACTCGGACGAAGGCAGCACGGCAATCGGTTCACCGGCCTGCGACGGCGTGACCGCAAACGTGCGTATAGTGGTGAACTTCGGGTCGTTCGCTTCGTCGACCTCGTGCAATGCCTCGACGGGTGCGTACACGATTTCCGGCATTACATTTAGCGGCGACGCGGTCCTTACAACGTATCTCAACACGAACGGCGGCGCGCGCGCAGTAACTGTTACGCGAACGGCAACCGCGAACGTGACCGGCCTTGATCTCTACCAAAACGAGGTCATCGTGCGACACGAGGACGTTGCCCCGCTCACGATCGCTAGCATGGCGGTGTACGACTCCGGTGACGACAGCGATATTCCGTTTACTGCCGCAACAGGCACACCCGACACGCTCACGGTCTCGCCCGGCAATGAATTGCATGTCTGGACAGGTAAGACCTTCGTGCCGGGAGGTAACATGTCGCTTACAAGCGGCGGAGCGAACGGTTCGAAGGATGGTCGGCTGCACATTGCAACCTCGTCCGTATTCACCGCAACGGGTGCAGAATCACATTCGATCGGCGGCGGACTTGCGATCCAATCAGGGGCAACATTTACGACCGCAAGCTCGACGTTTACGTTCACGGCGACCACGACGAACAAGTCGATCTATGCGGTCGCTCCGATATCGTTCTGGAACACGACATTCAACGGTTCCGGCGGCTCATGGTCGTTTGATAACGGATTCTCGACGACGACCGTGCTCAATACCATGACGTTCACTGCGGGAACGCTGACCGGCACGGGCGACCTTACGCTCACGCAAGGTACGCTTGCGGGATCTGGCACCGTGAATATGACGGGCGGCACCATTACGCTCCACGGCTCCGGCGTATTCGGCAACAATAATAATTGGCAGTTCTCGACACTTTCGCTCGGTAACGGTACAAACGCGGGGTCGTCGGTGAAAACAGGAACCGGCACAACGACCGTAACGGGCGTGCTCCGCATCAATACATTGCAGCGACTGTACGCTGCGACGTCGTCGTGGGTTCTGTCGGGATCAGGAACACCGTTTGCTGTTGCTTCTGGTGCAACGTTTACAGCTCAAGTGGCACCGTTCACATTCTCGGGAACCGGTGCAACGACGATCGCGGATCAGTCATATGCGGCCCTCTTGCTCACACCGAGCGCAGCGGGTACTCCTACATACACGCTCCGCGGCGGCACCTTATCGGCAACATCTTTTGCGGTGGGCGGTACGAATCCGGTATTGGTGGATGTGAATGCGAATGACCCGGCTCTCTCGATCTCCGGAAGCGTCGCAATCGGATCGGCAAGTACGCTCGTCGCATCTAATGTGAACGTGATCGACGTAGGCGGCAGCTGGTCGAACCTCGGCACGTTCACGTCTTCCGCCGGCACGGTCAACTTCAACTCGTCTGATACAGGCGAGACGATCGACCCCGGTCAGTCGAGCTTTGCGACACTTTCCTTCAACGGTGTCGGCGGCGGGTGGACGATACTTCAGAGTGCTACATCTACGGGCGATACGTCACTTATGAACGCGACCTCGTTCACGCTTTCGCCGAACAAGACACTCGCGGTCGGCGGCACATTCACGAACTCAGTCGGCGGGTCGGCGACCACATGGGCAACATCGACCCTCTCGCTCTCCTCGGGCACGAGTTACTCTATTAATACAAAGTCAGCAGGGAACGACGTGTACGGCACGCTCCTCATCGGTGCAAACACCGATGTGCGCATGTGGAATTCGAGTGCAGCAACGACGACCGTGAACTCGACCGGCTCGCTCTACTCGCAGGATCACGCGGGGGTCGACGGAAGCCTCTATATCTGGGGCGAATATGTACGGTCGACCGGCAGCGACTATTGGAGCTATCTGACGGACTTCGACGGCACATCGCTTGCCACCTCAACGCCGCGCGGCGTATCGGTCTTGATCGCAACATCGAGCTCGATCACGCTCTCCGGCGGCTCACTCGATATTACGGGTACAACAACCGCGACAACCACGATCCAAAATCAGGGAACGGGCCGCTACGCGTTTACGGTTTCCGGCGGTACGTTCAATGCGCAGTACTACCAGATCAGAAACACCGATCCGAACGGCCTTTCATTCACGGGTTCACCGACCGTTACCTCAATCTCAGACGGCGATCTGCAGCTCGGCGTGAACGGAGGCAGTACAATCACCGTCGCAGGAACGGTGATCGACGCGAATCCGCTGAAGATCTTCCAGCGCAATAATTTCTCTACCACCACGGGCAGCGGCATTACGAGCGGCTTCAACGTGAAGGCGACAGGCAGCTCCGGTTCGTCGTGGAAGTTCAACCTGCACTACGGCGCATTCGGCGGCGAAGCCTACGATTCCGATCCCGACGGCGACCCGGGGTACCTGCGATGGGATGACAGCGCAAGCTCGATCTCTGTCTCGGGCAATGTGTACTCCGACGAAGGTTCGACGGTCTCCGGCGCATGCAACGGCTCCACTCAGGTGGTACGCCTCAAGGTGCAGGGTGCCGGTACGTACACATCGTCGTGCAGCTCCGCAACGGGCGCATACTCGATCTCGGGAGTCGCGTTCAACCCGGGCGACACGCTGACCGTCTTCTTGGATAACGCGACGGGCACACGCCGGGCGGCCAACGTATCGATCGATCCGATCAGTTCGATCTCGAACATGCACCTGTACGAAAATCGCGTAATCGTTCGTCACGAAGATACAAGCCCGATCACTATCGCAAAAATGGCGCAGTACGATGCCGACCAGGATAGTGACATTCCGTTCAATGCGACCGATGCGGCGACCGATACGCTCGTTGCGACCGGCACAAAACTTATCGTATTTACCGGAAAAACATTCACGCCGGGCGGCAACATTACGCTGATCGGGGGCGCTGCAAATGCCTATGACGCAACGCTCGAGGTTGCAACGAGCTCAAGCCTGATCGCTGCAAATAATCAGTACTACTCGATCGGCGGGTCGCTGATCATCGGTAGCAGTGCGACGTTCACGTCCGCAAGTTCAACGATCACAATGACGGCAACGACGACCGGTAAGACAATCACGCTCAATAATTCGACGCTCTACAATATCGTATTCAGCGGAACCGGCGGTAACTGGGCGTTCAGCGGCTCAACTATGACGGCGCTCGGCGACTTCTTGGTCACCGCCGGTACCGTTAACTTGCCGACCGCAACATCAACGGTCGCGGGTTCGTTCCTGAATTCCGGCGGCACGCTGCAGCACAACAACGGAACGCTCTACCTTACCGCGACCTCAACCGGCAAGGTGGTACGTCTCAATAATTCGAATCTGTACAACCTGGAATTCAACGGCACCGGCGGTGCGTGGTCGTTTGCTGATGCGTCTGCGACGTCGTCGAACAACGTAACGATAACCGCCGGCACCGTGACTGCACCCACGACCATGCTTACCGTCGGCGGGTCGTTCCAGAACTTCGGCACGTACACCGCAGGCGTCGGTACAACGAAGTTCACGGCGAACGCGACAGGTAAGTCGATCCGATTCGGAGGATCTGCGCTCTACAACATCCTGATCGACGGCGTGGGCGGCGGATGGACGATCACTGATGCGAGCGCGACGGCGACACGCGACTTTACCATCCTGCACGGCACGACAACGCTACCGACGGGCACATTCACGGTCGGTGGTTCCTGGACGACGACGGGTGCGGGCTTCACTGCAGCAACGACGAGTACGGTGCTCTTCAATGCAACCACGACCGGGAAGACCATCGATCCGGGCATCTCGAGTTTCGGAGGCGTGACATTCAATAGTGCCGCCGGCGGCTGGACGGTATCGCAGAGCGCGACGTCGACGGGCGACACAACGATCACTGCCGCAACGAGCTTCACGCTGTCGCCGAACAAGACGCTCGCTATCGGTGGCACCTTCACGAATTCCGTCGGCGGCTCCGCTACAACCTGGGCGACCTCGACGCTCTACCTGTTCTCGGGCACGAATTACTCTATTAATACAAAGTCGGCAGGGAACGACGTGTACGGCACGCTCCTCGTGGGAGCAAACACCGATGTGCGTATGTGGAAGTCGACCGCCGCAACCACGACGGTTACATCGACCGGTTCGCTGTACTCGCAGGACAATGCAGCGATCAACGGTACGGCTGTGGCGGGCAATCTGTACATCTGGGGTGAGTATGTGCGATCGTCAGGCAACGACTATTGGAGTTATGCGACCGACTTCGACGGAGCGGCGCTCGGCGGCTCGTCGCGTATCGCAAACGTACGTATTGCAACGTCGAGCTCGGTTACAATTTCGGGCGGCTCGCTCGACATCGTCGGCGCGGCAGGCGCCACGACCACAATTCAAAACCAGGGCACAGGCAGCTATGCGTTCACGGTTTCCGGCGGCACGTTCAACGCAACTCGCTACCAGATCCGTAATACCGACGTGAACGGGCTCAACTTCACCGGTACACCGGCGATCACGTCGCTCGACCTCGGCGACTTCCAGCTTGGTGTGAACGGCGGCAGCATGATATCGGTCAGCGGCGCAGCTATCGATGCCAACGCATCGAAGCAGATCAGTTATGTGCAGTTCGCCACATCGACCGGCGTATCATCCGGCTATAACGTGTCGCTCACGAGCTCATCGACCGCTGCATGGACGTTCCTGTCGCACTACGGAAACTATGCCGGTGAATCCTATGACTACGACGGTGCGGACACGTGCGGCAAGATTCGCTGGAGCGACAGCTCGTGTCTCTTTGTGAACCAGGGTCACTACCGATGGCGAAACGATGACGGCGGGGTCGGTGCTCCGACGACGGAGTGGTACAACGCGTCGTGGTCGAAACGACAGAAGGTGGTTGTCTCGAACCCGACGGCGTCCGTGCTCACGAATCAGGCGGTACAGATCGTCGTGCCGTACGACGCAGATATGCAGAGCGACTTCGACGACCTACGGTTCACGGACTCAACCGGTACGACGTCTATCTCATACTGGATCGAACGCACGATTGCGTCGGCCTCATCGACGGTGTGGGTGAAGCTCCCGTCCGTTCCGGCAAACGGGTCATCGGTCATCTATATGTATTACGGCAACTCCGGCGCGTCGGACGCAAGTAACGGCTCCAACACCTTTAAGACGTTCGAAGATTTTGAATCGGGATCTGTGTCGGGTTATTCAGGCGACACGTCGCTCTTCAACGTCGGCACCACGTACAACCACAATCACACCTACGGACTCGATGCCGGAACGAACTTCAATGACTTTACGACGAGTGGTTTGTATAAGACGGGCTCGCTGAGTGCACAGGGCGATACGATCCACTTCTATCAGTATGTGGATGACTCGCGCGACGACGAGCCGTGTACGCTCTTCGGCGTGGGCGGTTCGGCAAATAACTATGCTGTGTGTCTAGACCACTATCCGGTGGAGAGAATTTCCATTGCAAAGAACGTAACGAGAAACGACGAAAGCGGTACTGTCCTCGCATCGACTACGGTCTCGTACTCGACCGGCTGGTACGACGTACGGGTGGATTGGCTCACCAGCAACGCCATTAATGTGACCGTATTGAATGACGACGGATCGGCATTTGCCACACTGAATACGACCGATTCAAGTCATACGAGCGGTGGGTACGGGTTCTCGTACTGGGCGATGAAGGGCGGATGGGACTTCTTCTCGGTTCGACCGTACGTATCGGCGACGCCTACGTATGTATTCGGTACCGAACAAATTAGCGACGGCGCATCGTGGCTTGCCGCCGAGGACACTGTCACATCCGGTATATCAACGGGACAGAATGTACGCGTGCGATTCACGGTACAGAACACGGGTGCGCCGCTGTCGAGTAAGCAGTTCAAATTGCAGTTCGCAGCGAAGGACGCACTGAACTGTGAGTCTTCTACGAACTTCCAGGATGTACCGGCACAGAGCAGTCCGAGCTGCACGGGTAAAGCCGCGTGTATGGCACCGTCGTCGCAGTTCGTTGATCAGACCTCGATCTCTGACCTCTTGTCGCGCCCGGCGAGCATGAGCTTTACGCAGGGCAAGATCGTCGAGGATACGTCGGCAACGACGAATGCGATCAATGTCGGCACGAACGAGGCAACGGAAGTCGAATTCAACTTCCAGCTCACGACGAACGCCGTTGCGAATTCGTACTGCTTCCGCACCGCCCGAACGGATACCGGGGCACTCGACAGCTACGACCATGTGGCAGAGATCGGTCTGACGTTCCCGCCGACCATCTCGAACTTCAACTTCCCGCTCCTCTACTACGCAACCAGCTCCGGTATCGCGCTTACAGAAGGTACGACCACGCTTGTATATGCAACCGGTACGGTGACCGACTTCAACGGGTATGCCGATATCGTGCTCGCCTCATCAACAATCTACCGATCCGGCGTCGGCTCGACCTGTTCGGCGAATGACAACAACTGCTACAAGGTTCCTTCGTGTGCACTGTCGCTCTGCTCCGGCAATTCGTGCACCATCACATGCTCGGCAAATGTGCAGTATTTTGCTGAGCCGACTGATGCACAAAGCCCCTCGTATAGCGCGGAAAACTGGCTGGCGAGCGTGCGCATCCAGGACGCCGCAGGACTCTCTGCGACCGCGACGACGAGCGCGGAAATGGGTACTATGCGAGGACTCTCCGTGAATACATCGATCGCATACGATGACGACACGATACCGGGTATGGATCCGGGCGCGAACACCGGTTCCCGCCTTGCTACCACGACGGTCACAAACACCGGCAATTCGCCGATCGATATCCGTCTGTCCGGCGAAAATGTAGGCTCAATCCCGGTGAACAGTCAGAAGTATTCGACGAGTACGTTTACGTACGCCTCGTGCTCGGTCTGTGCGTTGCTCTCCGGCCCGTCGACTCCTGTCGGCGCAGGGCTTAATATCCCGAAAGCTACGGCCTCGACGACGCCGACGACAAGCGACGTGTACTGGGGTATTTCGATTCCGATCCCCACCGCAACAGGTCTCCAGCAGGGAACTAACTACTTTGAAGCGGGAGCTCCGTGATGATTGCCATGACCACACAACGTTCACATACCCGTTCACCGAAAAAGCGCACCACCATGATCGTCAGCGCAGTCATTTTGTTGTGCGTGGCCGGTTTTGCGTACATCAATTTCAGCGCATCGCGATTCGAGAAGTCGTTTGGAGCGTACGACGCAGCTGAACGTGCCTACGAGGAATCCGCCTTCAAACCCGGCGCGGAGGAAAATCCGGTACGACAGCAGGTCAATCAGTTACTTGCGCAGGTGTTGCAGGTGGAGATGTCGCAGGGGGAGCGCATAGAAATGGCGCGGCAGGGAATCGCACACCTTGATGATATTGAGGATCAGATCGATGATGTAAAGGAAAAAGGTGATGTCGTCGCGCCGCTTCTTGCGTCCGTTGAAAAGGGGGCGCGCTCACCGGGTAATGCGGCAAAGCGATCGGATCTGCTGGAGATCGTGAAGCTCGGTAAGCGTCAAGCTGAGATTATCGCTGATATTCGCGGTCTTTCGTACCGGGCCGACTACTACACGACCGAAATTTTTGAGCGAGTGATCGACGACCAGGGTCTGATAACCGACGACCACAAGACGTACCTCAACGGCCAGATCCCGCAGCTCGAAGAGCAATTCAATAAGCGCTCGAACCTGTACCGCGAACTCGCCGACAACCGCTCGAAGCTCAACGAGCTCGCCACAAAGCTCGGGTACACGACGCAATAAACGGAAGGTGGGGATATGCAGTGGGAATGAATAGAGTACAATGGCGAGCACTATGGAAGAAACGTACACACATGACCGCGATGTGCATGCGCGTCGAGAGACCGGGGGATTTATGCGTACTGTCGATAGCATCAGTGATTTTTTTGTGCGGGCGCTCGGAACGATCGCGCACGACGCTTCACTCTTTATCGGCGTTGCACTCACGCTCGTCGGTTTGCTTTCGATCGAGGCTGATAAGTTCTGCGACGGTAACACCGCGGACTATTTGTCATGCACACGACCGTCGACCTACTACTTTTACAGTCCGCTTGATATTGCGATCGTTGTTGTCGGTGTATTTTTGATTCTGATTTGGGTACGCAGCCGTCGTGACTGATTTTTCCCGAGACTGCGAACGTTGAACGAAACACGGGTGTTACACTGAAGAGGCCACGCGCGGCCTCTTTTTGATATGCAACACTCGATACACGCACGGATCAAAGCGATATGCATCACACTGTGTGCCGCTGCGATCGTCGTGATTGCGTTTCGCGCATATGCCGCCGAAATATCCAATGTAAAGATCACCGACGTAAAGTCGGATTCGGCGACTGTATCGTGGTCGACCGATAAAAAGACGGATGCAACCATCAATTTCGGTCTTGATGAGCGTTTCGGCACCGTGCGCGACAGTGCATTTGATAAAAAAGACCACACGCTCACCATCGACAGTCTGGAACCCGCGACTACCTATCACTTCCGCGTGGTCTCGACGGACGAAGAGGGGAACAAAAGCACGACCGCAGGGTATGTGTTCACGACAAAAGACGATCAGCAGAAGATCAAAGAGCGCATTATCAAGGACATCAAGAAGATCAAAGAGCCCGAAGCGATTCTCGAGATCAATGAGCAGGTAAAAGAAACCGCCGGCGACATATTGAAGCCGCCCACCATCCTCGGTCTCCCACGCGTGACTGTGGATCAGACCAAGGCGACTATTGTGTGGACGACCGACCGCGAATCAAGCTCCATGGTGTACCTGTCGCCAGACAGTGATTACACCGGCTCATCAAACGACTACACGATCGCGCAGGGGGACCCGAACGCGTCTGAGTCTAAGCATACGGTTGAGGTCATCGGGCTCGAGCCGTCGACGCTCTACCACTTTAAGGTCGTTTCCGACGACTCAACAGGGCTTGCCGGTGAGAGCGAAGACGATACGTTCAAGACTAAATCGATCCTCCCTTCGATTCGAAACGTAAAAGTGAACAGAATTCAGGAAAAATCAGCCGTGATTTCATGGGATACGGGCGGGGTGCTTGCCCGCGGCATCGTCGAATACACGAATACACGCACTAAGATCACAAAAGTTGCGGGCTCATCGGTTTTTGCGGCGAATCAGAATGTGCAGCTCGCCGACCTTGAGTTCGGTACACGATATACCGCAGTCATTCGAACGACCAACCAGGACGGCGACAATGCCGAGAGCCAACCGTTCCAGTTCATTACCATCCGCGACGTGATCCCGCCGGCAATTTCAAAGGTAAAGAACGAATCGACGCTTTTCCCCGGGGAAGACGTGAAAATCCAGACAATTATCGCGTGGGAGACTGACGAGCCTGCAACCTGTCAGGTGTTTTACTCACAGGGACTCTCGACCGGAAACGGCGGCACGGGCGCAGAATTCGTACCGAAAGAAACCAACCCGTTGACCTCGCACACCTCGGTCATCGTCGGGTTTACGCCGGGCACCGTCTATCAATTCTGGGTGGTCTGTAACGATGAGGGTCAGAACGAAAGTCGTTCGGAAGACTTCGTGCTTATTACGCCGATTAAGGAAAAGTCGATCATCGACATCATTCTCCAGAACTTCCAGGGTACGTTCGGTTGGGTCAACAACATCGGCAAATAGTATGGCAAAAACTTCCATCCGAACCGATAAAATGTTCATTACCTACAACAAGGGTAAGTCGAACGAATTCAAGGCGCTGCAGGACGTAAACGTAGAGATTTATCCTCGTGAATACATCATTCTGTTCGGTCCGTCCGGGTGCGGAAAGTCGACACTTTTGTACACCATGCTCGGCGGTATTCCGCCGTCCGACGGCCACATGTTCGTGCAGAACGAAGACATCTATGCGTATACGCCCGAGGAGTTGAACCGCTATCAGCAGACAACAATCGGCATCGTGTACCAGCAGTTCAACCTGATTTCATCGCTCTCCGTCATCGACAATGTCGCGCTACCGATGCTCTTTTTGGGTATACAGCCGGCGGAACGCCTGGCACGCGCGGCGCAGCTGTTGCGCCGATTCGGAGTGCCGGAACGCGTCGAGAACAAACTTCCGGTGGAAATGTCCGGCGGTCAGCAGCAGCGAGTTGCAGTTGCACGCGCGCTCATCAACGACCCGGAAATTCTGCTCGCCGACGAACCGGTGGGTAACCTGGACTCCATTTCCGCGGAGCACGTTATGGATTCGTTCCAAGAGATTAATGAGCGCGACCGCAAAACCGTGATCCTCGTTACGCACGACGCAAAGTACCTTCCGTATGCGCACCGGGTCTTCTACATGCGCGACGGCAAACTACGCCGTATCGTCGTTAATCCGCAGAAAGAGCAGGTTAAACGCACAAAGCCCGGCGAGACTATCGTGACCGAAATCGAGCAGCTTGCCCGTATGTATCCGTATGCAGAACCGGTGGAGTTGAAAGTGAAGAGCGTCGTGAACTTCGTCACGCAGTCGATCGGATTCAGCCAGGTACAGCGCCTCGAAGAGGCAATTCTGTATGTGCTCAAGGGCACCATGAACGAACAGATGTTCTCGGAGTTTTTGGGGAAGCCGTTTCATCTGGGCGGTGTCGGTATTCCGCCGGAAGAAGTGGGACCGATGGCAAGCAGGGTGTTCAGTCTGATCCGGTACTCGATCGACGTGCAGCGATTCCGAAGCGAGACCCAGAGCGACAACATGTTCATGCACCAACAAAAGTTCGTTGAGCGCCTGCTCACGTACCTGAAAGAAGAAGTCGGGTTTCAGTGTTCGCAGGAGCAGCTGCGCACGCTCCGCGAAGCGGTAGCGGATCGGGTGGGCGGCATCACCGACGCCGAGCAGTTCAGTGAAAGGCTCTTGTTGAACAACGAAATGGGTGGCGCAGGATTCGAGGAGCGCATGGGATACAAGATCGCGGTGCACATGGAAAAACTTATCGCCCAAGGCGGGTACGTAATTCTCCCGAACGAACTGGAGGGAGGCCACACTTGATATGCAGGTACGCGACATCGCATTGCTTTCGACCCGTATGTTCAAAACGAACCCGTCTCGTACGTGGCTTACGATTTTGGGCATGGGCGTGGGAACCGGTGCCGTTGTGGCGCTCGTGGGTTTGGGCTTCGGTCTCCAGAGCATCATTCTCGACAAGATCGTGCTCGGCGACTCGCTGCTCTCGCTCAACGTTTCGAACCCCGCGTCAAAGATCGTTGTGCTTGACTTGCCTACAACCGAAGCGTTCGCGGCGATGGACACCGTCAAAGATGTTTCAGGTGTGGTCACGTTCCCGACACTTGTCACGTATCAGGGACTCACCGGTAACGCCAACATTCAGGGCCTCGCGCCATCGTACTTTTTGTATACCGGCGCGCAGGCTGCGGCAGGGGATCTGTTCACGAATGAGGACGCAGAGACCGATCGCAATGCGGTTGTGATCAGCAGCGCCATGCTCAAGCTCTTCGGTGTCGAAGATCCGGAAGAGGTACTCGGTAAAACGCTTACATTTCGCGTATTTGTCCCGAACGAAGGCAGTGAATCAACGACAGAAGTGCAGCTGCCCAAGCAGTACAAGATAAAGGGCGTAACGGCCGACACCGGCAACCTGTCAGCAGCGATTACGCTCGAGGAGTTTCAGTCCAATTTTAAGATTCCGTATTTCGATCGCGTGCAGGTGCGTGTAATCGACACCAAATCACTGCCGCTCGCCCAGGACGCCATCATTGCTAAGGGTTTTACCGTGACCGCACTCTCAAAGACGGTCGAACAAGCGAACAAGATCTTTCAGGGCATCCAGGTGATCCTCGCGGTGTTCGGCGGCATCGCGCTTACGGTATCCGCGATCGGTATGTTCAACACCATGACCGTTACGCTCCTCGAGCGTACGGCCGAGATCGGTGTTATGCGTACGATCGGCGCATCGTCAAAAGACATCGTTATCTTGTTCGTGGCAGAGGCCATTATCGTGGGTTTGTTGGGCGGTGTGGTGGGGATCCTCATCGGGGGAGGCATCGGCATGTTCTTCAACGGACTCCTCTCGGTGGCTGCAAGTAAATTCGGAGGGGAATCAGTCAGTTTGTTCAAATACCCGGTCTGGTTCCTTATATTCATTTGCTCGTTCTCGGGCGGGGTGGGGTTCCTCACGGGACTGTTTCCGGCTCGGCGCGCCGCAAAGATCAACCCGCTCGACGCGATCCGCTACAAATAGCATTCAGTTAAGCCGTAAAATCGGTACTTATCCACATTGGAACCCCTCGTAGAGTGGGTATGGGTGCTACGATTCTTAGTAAGTATGTCCGAAACCATGCATCGGAGGCTAGGCGTATTCCTCAAACGAACGCGCACGACCGAGGGAAAGATCACGATTTTTACGTCGCTGGTCGGCTGTTTGGTCTTGGTATGCGTATTTACGATATTCCAGGTGAACGTGCCTGTGGCAAGCGCCGACGACGTGCAGACATCGGTTACTGTGCTCAACACGCCGCCTACATTTGATACCGATGTCGCTGAATCTCCGACATCCGCTACCACAACGCCCACAAACGCAGGCGCGGTGTTGTCGTTCACCGTGCAGGCAACCGACTCCTCGGGAGACAACTACTACCTGCTGATCTGCAAGGTTGGAGGGACGGCAACTGGTAACTCGGGTGCTGCGCCCACATGCCCCGGCGGTATATCGAACCAGTGGGCGGTGTCAGGCGCGACCGCGAGCGGTGCCGTAGCAACGGCCGCAACCACCACAAAGAACGATTTGCCGTTCAATAACGAGCGCAACGACTGGTTTGCGTACATTTGTGATAACAACGCAACGCTCGCGCGCTGCAACGCAACCGCAAACCGCGGTACACCCAACCAGGACAGCGCGTCTCCGTTCTTTATCAACCACATCCCGGTCTTCTACTCACTGTCGAACAACTCACCACAAAACCCGGGTGGCACCGTAACGTGGACCACGGGATCGTCGGACCCTGATTCGTTGGCTGGGGCGCAAAATATTACGTTATACGTGTGTAAAACGGCGGCATTTAACGGATCGCAGTGCACAACGGGCGGTGCGTGGGCAACCTCTACGGCTGTTACCTCGAACGCCGGCACGTCAACACCGATTGCGGTCCCGACTGCTGATCGCTTGTATAACGCCTACGTATACATTTCGGATCAATACGGACTCGCCGCAACGTCGTCGTTCCAAGGATCGAACTCGTTCTTTGCGGTAAATAACCAGACACCGTCGATCAGTGCGGCAGGCATCAGTCTGCTTGATACGGACAACGTTGGTAATCTTACGCTTACCGTACCGCAGGCGACATCTGGCCCGTTCAAGGTTCAGTTCGTGGTCGCGGACAACAATGGTTGTTTGAACGCATCATCCACAAGCGAAATTGTGTCCAATGTCATTTCGGTGTACCGATCAAGTGCCACATGCACATCCGGCTCTAACTACAATTCCAACAACTGCTATGCATCGTCGTCGCCGTTGTTCACTCCGTTCTACTCGTGTGCGATTGATTCAGCGGTCAACGCTTGCAGTGGCGCAACGGACAGCGATGTCGGTGTGACATGCACCTTTTCTCTGTGGTACAACGCGGACGCGACAGACGGTGTTTCCTCCGCGACGTCTGTGTACTTTGCGGACAACTGGCTCGCTGCGGTGCGAGCAACCGATGACAATGCATCGTCGAGTGCGGTTACGGTCTCCTCGACCGGTAATGATCTGACGAGCTTCCTCGCGTTCGATGTTTCTACAACGACTGTGGCATACGGCTCGTTGCAGCCGGGTGAAACAACAACGCCGATGATCGCCAACACCGACCTTAAGGCAGTAGGCAATGTGGGTCTCGATGAAGATCTCTATGGTTCGACCATGTGCACCACCTGGGTGGGTGGAGGCGGCGGTTCGGCTCCGGATAACTGCGATGTCGGTGGTCCGAACGCAGGTACCAAGATCCCGGTAGGCCAGCAGCGCGTCGCAACATCATCTATCGCGTATTCATCGACCGATTCGTACACGCTTACCGCATCGACTTCGCCGGCATCGGTCCTGATCAACGTGCAAAAGACAACTGCTACGAGCTCGCCGCAAACCAAGAACACCTATTGGGGTATCGCGATCCCGACGACCATCACACTCGCCGGTAACTACTCGGGCCAAAACACTATCGTCGGAAAGAAGAGCAGTCCTGCTAACTGGTAGGTACGCTGTTGCGCAAAAGGGGTTCAAAGTCGGGGAATATCCAGGTTTTACTGGACTTTTGAAGGCCTCACCGTGATACTATTGAGACCATGATGTCACTGCCGTGGCGGCTGTTAGGACTGCGGTTTTTTGCCGCCCTACTCTTGATAGTCGTCTTTTTCGGCTGGTTCAGATTTGCCTCGGCGGGCTTTGGTATTACGCCCCCGTATGTCCAGAATGAACGCCTCACGCGGGGAACGGTGTATGAACAGCGCATCACTATTGTCCGCTCTGACCCGACCGTAGATCAAAAAGCGGAGATCAGCATGAACATCCCGGGTGTCGAATCCTGGTTCGTCGTTGATCGCGGCACATCGTTCCTGCTCCCAAAAGGAGAGACACAGGTCCCGATCGTGATCGCAGTGCATGTGCCGGCAGATGCCGAGTACACACGGCACCAGGGAACCATCCGAATCCGCACGTCGTCTGCGGAAGGTTCAGACGGCGGAGCCGGTGTGTCGATTGCGCTTGGTGCGCAGATCGACGTTGATATTAAGGTTGTCGACAAGATCTACGATTTCGACGTAAGGCGTATTCGCAGTGCGGACGTGGAAGAGAGTCGTCGCAGGTGGGGACTTATATTCCCGGCGAAGATTCGGTTTTTTATGACGATCGAGAACACGGGTAACGCCGTGTACGGTCCGACAAAAGTAAAATTTGATATCTACGACAGCGAGGTGGAGAAACTGTACGAAACGACATACAACACGAACAAGATTGACCAGATTGATCCGTTCGCGATCAAAGAGGTGCTCGCGGAATTGCCGACACGGCTGCCTGTCGGGCGCTACACCGCTAAATACACGATCTACAAGGGCGAAGAGATCGCGCAGCAGAATCAGATTAATCTTTCGATTGCATCGCTCGGCGCCGTGCAGGGGTATACCGGCTACGGATTTGACGGTCTCTCGACAAAGGACAAATTGAAAGTTGCCGGTGTTGTTTCGATACCTGTACTGCTTTTGTTGAGCCTGTTCATCGCACTTGGCGTGCGTCGCCGCAGACAGCGGGCTCGCCGTAACGCATACCAAAACGCGGCTCGCCGCTAACGCGGTATGCATATGGCCGACAAACGTCTCGCGGTACCGGGCCTCATTGTCGTCGCAGCATTTTTGCTCGGCATCATGATCCAATTCGCGTTTGCCGCGGATGTGCAGACGTCGCTCTCGATGCTTGTGTGCGGCGACGGTATAAACGGTGGCGGTGTTGAAGTGTGTGACGACGGCATCAACCTCGGCGGCTACGGTTCCACGACCGCCGAGCGTAAATGCATGCCCGGCTGCATTGCATACGACAACTACTGTGGCGATGGTATTTTGCAGGCCCGGTTCGGCGAGCAGTGCGATGACGGAAACACGATCGCGACTGACCTGTGTTCTCTATCGTGCCGCACACTCGCTCCGGCAGGCTCCACGGTATCGGGATCTCCGACCGTCGGCTCGACACCGTTCATTCCCGGTGCACAAGCGGGCACTATTGCATCAGAAACACAGACGCGCGTCGTGCTGCGCGGCAAGGCCTACCCGAACGCGGTCGTAAATGTGTTGCTCGACGGAAAGATAAAAGGTACCGCGCTGGCGGATTCGAATGCCGACTTCCAGTTCATATCAACCGAGATTACGCCGGGGACCGCAACGTTCGGCTTCACAGCAAAAGATTCCAACGGCATAGAATCGGTCACGACATCGGTTGTGTTCGATGTGGCGCAGAGCGCGGTATCCACCGTTGCAAACGTGTTCTTCCCGCCCACTATCCAGGTGAGCGAACGTCAGGTTCCAAAAGGGGAACCGCTGACGGTCTCCGGGTTTTCGGTGCCGAAAGCAAGTATTTCGAGCGAGATCGGGGGCGGTACAAAAACCACACTGAACGCAACTGCCGACGGCACGGGGGCATGGGCGTTGCGTGTTGATACCTCGTCACTTACCGACGGTATGCACACCGTAAAATCGTACTTCAAACTCGACACAAGCATTCAGTCTGGATTCGGTAAGTCGATATCGTTCAGTGTGGGCGAGGGAGCATTTGCCGATACGGGCTCTGCTGACCTCAACGGCGACGGCAAAGTGAACCTCGTCGACTTCTCTATATTTCTTTTGAAATGGCAGTCCGACGACATTCAGAGCGACTTCAACGCCGACGGCACGGTCAACCTGGGAGACTTTTCGATCATGTTGTTTAACTGGACCGGATAAATATGATGCCAAAAAACCGCTATACTGCTCGTATGAATCGCGTTTTGATCGCTTTCGCCCTCTGCGCTGCGTTCGCTGTTCCGGCCCTTGTTGATGCGGCCACCATATATGTGAACCCGACCGAGGGAACGTACGGCCTCACCGACACGTTTATCACCGACATTCGCCTCGACAACCAGAACGAATGTGTGAACGCCATTCATGTCGAGATCCGCTACCCGACCGAAACACTCCGAGCCGTCGATTTCAGTAAGGGCAACTCGATTCTCAGTTTGTGGATCGAAGAGCCGAAGATCGATACTGATAAGGGCACAATTACATTCTCCGGCGGTATCCCGGGAGGCTATTGCGGACGAATCCCCGGCGACCCGGTGCTCTCCAATGTGCTCGGCAAGATTGTCTTTAGTGTGGTTGGCGCCGAACAAAAAAGCGCGACCGTGTCCGTCGAGGAAGGCTCTGCTGTATACAAGAACGACGGACAGGGCAGTCGTGCCGAGCTCTCCCGTCAGAGCGGTATCTATTCGATCAGGCCGACACCGCTCTCCGCTACCAATCCGTGGCTCGCGCAGGTCGGAGACGACAAGACTCCTCCCGATGAATTCGTGATTACGGTTGAATCAACGCGCGGTGTATTCGGCGGCGACTACTATGCAGTCTTTTCGACCGAGGATAAACAGAGCGGACTCGACCACTACGAGATCTTTGAGCGCGGAAGCTGGCGGCCTGTTACGTCCCCGCATCAGCTGAAGGATCAGCACCTGCTCAATATTCAGATAAAAGCGATCGACAAAGCGGGTAATGAACGCATGGGTACGTATGTACAGGGCAGTGCGGCACCGCGTGTTCCGGAAGAGACCGACTACTCGATCGCGATCGCAGTCGTCGTCGGACTGCTCCTGCTGGGCGGATACATGTGGTATCGCGACCGTAAGCGCAAGGCCTCCGCCGACGCATGAAACGGTACCTCGCACTAGTAGGAGTGTGCCTGTTTGCTCTACCGGGGGTTGCGTTCGCAGCCGAAGGCGTACTCTACATTTCTCCCGATCACGGCACCTATACGCTCGACAGTGAATTCGTGGTCGACGTGCTGGCAGACACCGACGGAACCGCCTCGTTTGCCGCAGAGGCCGATATTGCATTCAATCCGCAGTCGCTCGCGGTCCAAAAGATCTCGACCGACGGTTCGGTGCTCGCGCTCTGGCCGACGCCACCCGAATTCTCGAATACCAAGGGAACGATCAGATTCTCGGGAACTGCAGCGGAGCGATTCAATGCGCGCGACGCACGACTCATCCGGATAACCTTCCGGGCGATCGGGGTACATGCGGCCGACCTGCACATTGAATCCGGTGCCATACTCGAGAACAACGCGCGTGCGATGAACATCATTACATCAATGCGATCAGCCAATCTTACGATCGTTGCAAAACAGGACGTGCCGGCTCCGCTTGAAACAGTCGCTGCAACCGAGACCGAACCCATCGTGCCTGAGGTGAAAGGTGCACAGATCTCTGTCCCGAATATCAGCGGTTATGACGACCGTGTAGCGGTCGGCAACCGCATCACCTTGCAGGGAAGTGCCACGCCGGATTCGTCGATCACGGTGTATCTGCAGCATGATGATGACACGCCGATCGAAAGCATTGTGCTTACGACCCGCGACGGTTCGTTCACATACGTTGCCCGCGAGAAAGCCGAGCGTGGCATATATCGCGCGTGGGCGACCGCGGCAGGAACCAGCGAGACACTCATGTCCGACAAGGTCGTTATCTCCGTGGGTGGCAACGCATTTGCCGCTGTAGCTGAGAGCCTGACACCGATGCTGTTGATGGCGATGCCGTACCTGCTCGCGCTCATTGTTGCCGGCATTTCACTGGGATTTTTGTATAACCGCCGTGCCGCAACAAAGCGGATCGTGTAACTACTGACGCATTCGCGCAAAGAAGATCGACAGGTCGGCCAGATTACATGCGCCGTCGCGATCAAGATCGTACTTCGCGTTATACGGCGCGATAATCTGGATTGCGATGATCGAAAGGTCGACAACGTTCACTTTGCCGTCGCCGTTGAAGTCGATTGTCGGCGGGGCAAGTGTCTCGTCATTCATTTTTGAAGCGGCCGTGCTGCCGGATGCGGGGGCCTCATCCGGGATCTCAAACGTATAGATGCGCTTGCTGCTCTGTACCTCCGTGCCTTTTCCGTCGGCTGCGAATATCTGCGCATCCTTGAACGACAGCTGTGCGGAGCCGGATTTCTTTGCCTTGAGCGAAAGCGTAACGATGGTACCGATGCCCGAAAGCCCGCCACCTTCGATGGTGCCACCCGAAAAATGCACCTCCCCGAGCTTTTCTTTGATGCTCGTTTCCTCGGTCCACAGATCCAGGAACGAGTTTTCCTTGCTGATACCCACGATCTCGATCATGTCCTCGGGGAACTTGATGGTCGCGCCGACCGTATTGATCGGAGTTTTCGTGTTGATGCGTATGTCGACATCGGTTGTCTCGCCGACTTTCAGCGTGGATGAGCTGTGAGGGGAGATGTAGAGCACGGTCTCGTTTCCCATTGATGCGGCGCTCCCCGCGATCAGCGTCACGATCGAGTCGCCGCGATTGATGAGTACGGTCGTGGATGCCGTGAGGAGCACTAAGACGGCAACGGCGTGAAGAATGCCGATTCTGTGCACGAAATCAGCGATCCTGTGGAACATGAGAAAAGTCTAGCATCATTCCTCAACAGCCGGAGACGGGATGATGAAGGGGGTGTTTACACTCAGGATCGTTGTCGTTGATTCGTAATTATCGCCGTGGATGAGGACGCCCCGGACTGACGGAGTATCATCGACAAGCACCTCCACGGTACCTGTAGCGATCCGCTGTACAAGGGATCTCAGCGTCCCGCCCTCCACAAGCTGCCCCTCTTTCGATAACCGGAAACGATACGAGTGGTACGTCGTGGAGCCGACTGCGAGATCCGACGGTTTACCGGTAAGCGTCAGATATGCGCCGCTGTTCCCGAGGATAGCCAGCGTATCCAAAAACGGTCCCGCAACCGCGATGTTCTGATATTGCGGGGGGATCGAGGCGGCAGGCAAGCGGTGCCAGTCGGGGCCGTTTGGAATCGTCTTTTTTAAGAGGGGGCTCTCGGTCTCGATTTTTACGTACACGCTGTCGCCGACGGCAAGATTTTGCAGGCTAAAGGTGTGCGACTGTTCATGTTTGGACAGTTCGGGCGTAAAGAGGGTCGTGGTTGCGAACGATCCGTATCGTTTGCCTTCATAATCGAGCCTATAGAGGCCGGAAATGCGCATAGCGCGCGCAGAAACCACGGTCGAGGTATCTACCGTCATTTCGTACGATCGAAGCCCTTGGACGCTTTGGATGGCTGCTTGGAGCCGTTCATCGAACGATCCCGACGATTCTGCCCTGTAGAGCAGGTAGCCTCCCGTCACGAGTCCGACAAGGCAGACGACTACGACATATCTGTATGCAAGGGTATACATGGCAGAAGTCTCATCAGTGTATAGGTCATCGGGTAGAGAACAAGGGGTTTTGCTGCCAAAAAAGGACAACGACCGGGTCAAAAAAGTGAAAAGACAAACTCGACACCCCGAAAGTTGTCCACATCGAAAAATAGGCTAAAAACCTAGGGATTATACAATTACCTCATGACATCTCGACCCCCGAGATTGCATAAATGAGTAAAACTCGACCCTCGAGATTTGCCTATCATGATGAAAAAAAGCGAATACATATCACTTCGAGAAGCGGCGGCCATGTCGGGCTACACTCCTGACTATGTCGGTCAGCTGATTCGGAGCGGAAAACTGCCGGGTAAGCAGGTATTTGCAAATGTCGCATGGATGACTACCGAGGACGCGCTTCGTGACTACATGGACAAAAAGCGTGGCGCGCCGCTCACAAAAGGTGCGGTATCGACGGGTTTTATGAATACCATTCAGCGAGAGATCGAATCGCCGCGCCTCGTAAAGCGGCTTTCGATCGCTCTCATGATCGTGAGCGTCGCATTCCTGATGCTTGTTTTCTACATATTTTCAACTTCGCTCGACCAGCGACTCAATCAGCGCGCCATTCAGCGCCTCGAGCAACAAACCTGATCACATGAACACACATACACGATCATGGGTAAGCATGAATCGAAGCATCCCGCGACTGATCGCGGTTCTTGCATGTGTGATTATGTGCACGATTGCTTTCGCAGACACGGCGCACGCAGCAACCGGGGTGCCGCGAATCATGAACTACCAGGGCCGTCTCATGAACTCGGGCGGTTCGCTCCTTGGCGGATCGAGTGGCACGGATTACTGCGTTAAATTCTCGCTCTACGACAATGCAACCGTCGGTTCCGGCACAAAGCTGTGGCCGTCCTCGGCGCCGTCGACCATGACGGTTAATGTGAAGAGTGGTGTGTTCAATGCGGGTGTGGGAGATACGAACGCAGGAGGAGACACGTTGAACTTTGATTTTGAGTCGAACGATGCGGTGTACCTGAACGTCGAAGTGGCAAGCAAGGTCGGCGCGACGTGCGCTGCCGGCGACGGTGCCGAGAGTTTTGAAAATCTTTCACCCCGTCAGCGTGTGACCGCATCCGGATACGCAATCAATTCCGCAACGCTCGGCGGTCAGACAGGGGCGTACTACCGCGCAAACTCATACTCAACGACGAGCGCCGCGTACGACCTCTCAACCTACGACAAGGGGTATTTCTTTTCGACGACGTCGGTGAACTACTGGAATTCGACGGTAGGTGCTTGGGCGACAACATCGTCGGATGCATGGTTTGCAACAAAGACGACAGATAATCTGCCGCAGGGTATTACGAATCTGTACTACTCGAACAGTGCGGTCAATGCATTCCTTGCGGGATCAACGACGGTTGCGAAGTCATTCACAAATAATTCGTTCAGTGGCGTGAATAATTTCACGGGCGACGTAACGCTCACCAATGCGACGACCTCGAATTTTAATATTCTGAACACTGTTTCGGGTGGCGGACTTGTTTCGTGCTCGGCGAGTTCGGACAAACTCATCTGGAATGCTACGACGCGGCAGTTCGGATGTGGTGCAGATGCCGGGGCAGGCGGCGGTTTGACGGCGCTCGGGGCGGAATTCTCCTCATATCAAACAGGATCGTCTCAGACGCTTGCAACGAGCTCGGATACAAACATCGGCATCACCATCACGTCCTCCGGCGACACGCACACGTTCGCCCCGACCTGGTCGGGAACACTCGGTGCCGGTCGCGGCGGAACGGGTATCGGTTCGGTATCACAAAACGGCATCCTGATCGGTGCGGCCGGAAATACCTGGTCGCAGGTATCGACCTCGTCACTCGGACTGCCGACATTTGCGACCCTCTCGTCGTATCTCGGACTCTCTGCGTGGTACGCAACCACGACCGACGCACTTACGGAAGGTGTAACGAACAGGTATTACACCGATACACGCGTTGCGAGTGTGATCGCTGGCACGACAACCGACGCGCTCTCAGAGGGAGCGACAAACAAGTACTACACGGACAACCGCGTGCAGACATACTTGAACGGCGTCGACAAGGGGTTCTACTTTTCTACCACCAGCGCTTCACAGTTCGCGTCCGTCGGTCTTGCGTTCTCTACGACGTCTGCCGCGTATTTTAATTCTGTAAATCCCGGAGCATCATTTTCTACCACATCGGCTTCGTACTTCTCGTCTCTCGGTCTCGCATACTCGACGACATCGACCGCGTTCAATCTGTCGACCTACGACAAGGGCTACTTCTTCTCGACTACATCGGTCGCGTTCTGGGATTCGACGCAGTTCCGCTGGGCGACCACTAGCTCGGACGCATGGCTTGCGACAAAGTCGACCACTGATCTTGCCGAAGGCAGCAACCTCTACTACACGCCGACCCGTGTTGCCGGTGTGATCGCAGGCACCACCACCGATGCGCTTGCGGAAGGATCGAACAATAAGTACTTCACCAGTAACCGTGTGGCGAGTGTGATCGCAGGCACCACAACCGATGCGCTCGCAGAAGGCGGCACCAACAAGTACTACCAGGATTCGCGCGTAGCGTCGTACATCAACGGCTCGTCCACAATCCCGTCGGTCGGAGGAGGCGCATACGGCGATATCTTGTCGTGGAACGGTTCGCGCTGGAGTGTTGCAGCTACATCATCAATCGGACTTCCGACATTCGCGAGCCTTGCAAGTTACTTCACGCTCGCGTCGTGGTACGCAACCACAACTGATGCCCTAGACGAGGGAGTAAACAATATGTATTTCACGCCGGCGCGGTTTGCAGAATCGCTCGCAGCGACAACGACCGACGCGCTCGCGGAAGGCACGAATAATCTCTACTTCTCGACGAACCGTGTCGCGACGGTACTTGCCGCAACCACAACCGATGCGATCGCAGAGGGAAGCACGAACAAGTACTACAATGACTCTCGCGTACAAACGTTCCTCAATACAATTTCCAAAGGCTACTTCTTCTCGACCACATCCGCTTCAAACTTTGCATCTGCCGGTCTCGCATTCTCTACCACGTCGACCGACTACTGGAAGTCGCAGCAGAATTTCCACTCCACCACATCGTTTGCGTTTAATCTTGGAACGTACGACAAGGGGTACTTCTTCTCGACCACATCGGTTACTTATTGGGAGGGAACGCAGAGTCGCTGGGCGACAACAAGCTCCGACGCGTGGCTCGCGACCAAGTCGACCAGTGATGTGGCCGAGGGTATCAATCTGTACTTCACGCCGACCCGTGTTGCCGAGATCATTGCCGGCACCACAACCGATGCGCTTGCCGAAGGAAGCGTGAACAAGTACTACAGCAACGGTTTGGTACAGACGTATTTGAACGGCGTCGACAAGGGGTTCTTCTTCTCAACCACGTCGGCAGCGTATTACGCATCGCAGAATCCGCAGAGCTTCTCGACGTCGTCTGCGAATTACTATATGCAGGCTTCGTCGACCGTTCCGAAAACGTATTCAAACAACACCTTCACCGGAACGAATGATTTCCAGAACGTGACTGCCGCCAACGCGACGTCGACGACGTCGTTCGCCGGTACCGCATCGTCCAGCAATCTGTACTCGAACATCGCGAACATCGGCTCGTTGATCGCGGGCGCATTCACCGGAAACGTCATCACCGCAACGAATGCAACCACGACGACCTTGTACACGAGCACTGCATCCTCGACGAATTCGTTCACAAATAATGCGACCATCGGTACTGCGAACGTGGGCAGTGCAACTGTTAATTCGTTGACGCTCAATAATGCGCTGACCGCTGGCAATGGGGGAACCGGACTGAGCACGGTAACGCAAAACGCTCTATTAATAGGAGGTCCGGCGAATACGTGGACGCAGATCTCTACATCGTCGCTCGGGCTGGTCGCATTCTCTGACCTGGGTGCCTACATGGGTCTCGCTCAGTGGTATGCAACGACAACCGATGCGCTCACCGAGGGATCGAACAATAAGTACTTTACGGTGAATCGAGTTGCTGCCGCACTCGCCGCAACCACCACCGATGCGATCGCAGAGGGAAGCACTAATCTCTACTTCACGCCGAATCGTGTCGCAGGCGTCATTGCAGGTACTACAACAGATGCGCTTGCCGAAGGAAGCGTGAACAAGTACTACAGCAACGGTTTGGTACAGACGTATTTGAACGGCGTCGACAAGGGGTTCTTCTTCTCGACCACGTCTGCGTTGTATTTCGACTCGCTGAATGACTCGTCGTTCTCGACCACCTCCGCTGACTACTGGAAGGCGCAGAATAACTTCCACTCAACGACATCGTTTGCGTTCAATCTTTCGACCTACGACAAGGGCTACTTCTTCTCAACCACATCGGTGAATTACTGGGAGGGAACGCAGAACCGCTGGGCAACCACAAGCTCCGACGCGTGGCTTGCGACCAAGTCCACGAGCGACCTCGCGGAGGGTTCAAACCTGTACTACACGCCGACACGAGTTGCCGGTGTGATCGCGGGCACGACGACCGATGCGCTTGCGGAAGGATCGAACAACAAGTACTACCAGGATTCGCGCGTAGCCTCGTACATCAATAGCTCATCCACTATCCCGTCGGTCGGGGGCTCATCGTATGGCGACATCCTTTCATGGAACGGTTCGCACTGGAGCGTTGCTGCCACATCATCGATCGGGCTTCCGACATTCGCAAACCTTGCAAACTACTTCACGCTCGCGTCGTGGTACGCAACCACCACTGATGCCCTAGACGAGGGAGTAAACAATATGTATTTCACGCCGGCACGCGTCGCAACCGTGCTTGCCGCAACGACGACCGATGCGATAGCAGAGGGAACGAATAATCTCTACTTCACCTCTAATCGCGTCGCAGGCGTTTTGGCGGCAACAACGTCTGACGCGATCGCTGAAGGTTCGACTAATCAGTACTACACCGATAACCGAGTTCAGTCGTTCCTGAACACGGTCTCAAAAGGCTACTTCTTCTCGACCACGTCTGCTTCAAATTTTGCGTCAGCCGGGCTCGCGTTCTCCACGACGTCATCGAACTACTGGCTTTCGACTCAGACAATACCTTCGTTCTCAACAACCTCTGCAGACTTCTGGAAGACGCAGAACAATTTCCACTCAACCACATCGTTTGCGTTTAATCTGTCGACCTACGACAAGGGCTACTTCTTCTCGACCACATCGGTGAACTACTGGGAGGGAACACAGAACCGATGGGCAACCACAAGCTCAGACGCGTGGCTTGCCACGAAGTCGACCACTGATCTTGCCGAAGGCAGCAACCTCTACTACACGCCGACGCGCGTAGCGGGGGTTATCGCAGGCACCACCACCGATGCGCTTGCTGAGGGAACGAACAATAAGTACTACTCGGACGGTCGGGTCCAAACGTACTTGAATGGTGTCGATAAGGGCTTCTACTTCTCTACCACCTCGGCGTCGGTGTTCTCGGCTCGTGGACTTTCGTTCTCGACCACCTCGACCGACTATTGGCGAAGCGTTAACAACTTCTTCTCGACAACGAGCGCCTCACACTTCTCGTCGCTCGGTCTTGCGTTCTCGACAACGTCTACCGCATATTTCCTCGGGTTGAATCAGGGTGCTGCGTTCTCGACCACTTCGGCAAATTATTTTGTCGATGCATCCACAACAATCCCCAAGACATATACGAACAACACGTTCAGCGGAACGAACAGTTTCTCGAACATCACGTTCGTGCAGGGCACCTCGACCTCGCTCTTTGCAAACGTGTTATCGGCGGTGAGCAGTTTGTTCGGCAGCTTTAGCGCAACATCGACCACCGCCACGTCGTCCATCTCGGGACCGGTGGCGTTTGGTACGACGACCACGAACTACAAGTATTCGTTCATGGGCCAGACCACCGGTGCGACCGGTGCCACAGGCACAGCGATCGTTGCAATTTCGAACGACAACAATACGCTTTCGTCCGGTAACAATGTGTTACGCCTCAACCTTCGAACGCCGTACGCAACGGCGTGTACGAGCGCAACAACGTGTCCGCGATTCGAGGAATATTTCACGGGCGTGACTTCAGGGTCAGACACGGGCGGACGCAGCGTCGGCAGCCTCCGTCTGTCGACCGCGGGAACCGGTATCACACAGACCTCCGGCGCGGCCGACTTTGCGGAATACATGCAGCTCAGCGAATCTGCGGCAGTGGGAGACATCGTCTCGCTCAACTCGAACGGTGAGTACCGAAAGGCGACGGCGGGCGAGTCGTTGATCGGCGTCGTGTCGGACAATGCGGCGTTCGTCGGTAACGCAAATCTTGAGGGCGAAGCGAATGCGTACATTGTCGGTTTTGCCGGCGTGATCCGCACCACGGTCTCGACCGCGAACGGCACGATCAATGCGGGCGATCTTATCGCCGCTTCTGATGTACCGGGCGTCGGTATCAAGCTGTCGAAATCCGGATACGCACTCGGTCAGGCACTCGAGAGCTATAGCGGCGGCGGCCAGGGAACAATCGCGGTATTGGTATTGCCGAAATTCGTCGATGCGGCTGTGGCGCTGGAGAGCTACGGCGGCGGGGCATCCGGTGCATCCGGTTACTGGGATCTCTCGACCAGCACCAATACCGTATCGCTCGCGTCGAGCACATACTCGGTATCGATCGGTACAAGCGCGTCGACGTCGAACCTCGTCGTATCCAACGGATTCACGTTCGGCAAAGCAAGCGGTGTACTCAAGTCGGTTGCCGGTGTCGTTACCTCGACGCTCGTAAACCTCGCCGGCGATGTGACCGGCGTGCTGGGCATATCAAACGGCGGCACAGGAACCTCGACTGCTCCGCAGAACGGTCAGGTGCTCGTGGGCAATGCATCAGGCGGCTACGATCTCGTGGCGGCATCGGCACTTGTTTCGCAGAATCAGGGCAATACGTTCTCCACCACCTCGACCGACTACTGGAAGACGCAGAATAATTTCTTCTCGACCACCTCGGCATCGGTCTTTTCGGCGAGCGGTCTTTCGTTCTCGACCACCTCCACAGACTATTGGCGAAGCGTGAACAACTTCTTCTCGACAACGAGTGCGTCACACTTCTCGTCGCTTGGACTTGCGTTTTCGACCACCTCGGCGCAGTACTTCCTCGGACAGAATCTTGGCGGCGCGTTCTCGACCACCTCAACAGACTACTGGAAAACGCAGAACAATTTCCACTCGACCACATCGACGGCATACAACCTCTCGACCTATGACAAGGGATACTTCTTCTCCACCACCTCGGCCTCCGCGTTCCTCGCGCTCAATCAGGGTGCGGCGTTCTCGACAACCTCTGCGGCGTTCAATTTGTCGACCTACGACAAGGGCTACTTCTTCTCGACCACATCGGTGAACTACTGGGAGGGAACACAGAACCGATGGGCGACAACATCGTCAGATGCGTGGCTCGCTACGAAGTCGACCACTGATCTTGCCGAAGGCAGCAATCTCTACTACACGCCGACACGCGTTGCCGGTGTGATCGCAGGCACCACAACCGATGCGCTCGCACAGGGTACGACCAACAAGTACTTCAGCAACGGACTCGTGGATCAGTACCTTGCAGCATCGACATCCGTTCCGAAAACGTTCACCAACAATACCTTCACGGGCACCAATGCGTTCGGCGCTATCACTGCGAGCGGTGCAACTACGACCGCGCTCTCTACGAATAGTGCGTCAACCTCGAACCTTGTTATCTCAACCCTTCAGAATTCCATGCTCTACACAGGGTCGGGTGGCGTCGTTTCGGCCGCGACAATCTCAGGACCGCTTTCGTTCTCCGCCGGCACGCTCTCGATCCAGCAGGCAAGCGCATCTCAAAACGGCTACCTCTCGTCGTCGGATTTCAGTTCGTTCAATAGCCGACTCTCCACGTCGTCGCTCAATACTATAGATAGGGGACAGTTCTTCTCGACCACGTCGGCATCGGTCTTTTCGGCGAGCGGTCTTTCGTTCTCGACCACCTCCACCGACTATTGGCGAAGCGTGAACAACTTCTTCTCGACCACGAGTGCCTCGCACTTCTCGGCGCTTGGACTTGCGTTTTCGACCACCTCGGCGCAGTACTTCCTCGGACAGAACCAGGGGGCGTCGTTCTCGACCACTTCGGAGAATTATTATCAGCAGTCGTCGACGACGGTCGTGACTGCATACAAGAGCAACACGTTTACAGGTACGAATTCGTTCCAAAACATTACTGCAACCGGCGCAACCACAACTGCTATCTCGACCGGCATCGCCTCAACGACGAATCTTGTCGTCTCGGGCCTGTCCAATGCGTTGCTCGGTACGGGTGCAAATGGAGTCGTGCAGGCGACCACATTCTCCGGACCGCTCTCGTACAACGGCGGCATCCTTACGCTCACACAGTCGGGCGCCGCACAAAACGGCTACCTTTCATCGACGGATTGGAATTCGTTTAATAGCCGTTTGTCGACCTCGACGCTTGCTCTCATCGACAAAGGCTTCTTCTTCTCGACTACATCCGCATCGGTATTTGCGGCATCGGGCCTCGCGTTCTCGACGACATCGACAGACTACTGGAAATCGCAGAATAATTTCTTCTCGACCACCTCGGCATCGTACTTCTCGACCCTCGGACTCTCGTTCTCTACAACGTCGGCTGCGTACTTTACGTCACAAAATCAGGGGGCGTCGTTCTCGACCACGTCGCAGAACTACTACATGCAGTCGTCGACGACTGTTCCTACCACATACAAGAACAACACCTACACAGGTACGAATTCGTTCCAAAACATCACTGCCACCGGCGCAACCACCACTGTTATCTCGACCGGCATCGCATCGACCACGAACCTGGTGGTCGGTATCTCGAATGGTCTACTCGGATCCGGTGTGAACGGCGCAGTGCAGGCGACCACATTCTCCGGACCGCTCTCGTACAACGGCGGCATCCTCACGCTCACACAGTCCGGCGCCGCACAAAACGGCTACCTTTCGTCCACCGATTGGAATTCGTTTAACAGCCGACTCTCGACCAGCACACTCGCGCTGTTTGATAAGGGCTATTTCTTCTCGACGTCATCGACCGATTACTACATGCAGTCATCAACAACGGTGCCGACGACCTACAAGAACAATACGTTCATCGGTGTGAACGCATTCGCGAACATCACGGCGACCGGTGCTACCACCACGTCGCTCTTTACCGGGGTCGCATCCTCGACGAACCTCTTCTCGACATCTGCGCGCTTCGGTTCACTCGCGGGCTTCTCACTCACGGGATCCGTTGCCGCTGCTGCAAACAGCATTACGGGCATCAACATCGCATCCACGACCGACCTGTGGATCTCGAATATTCGTAACGGACTGCTTGCGACTAACGGGCAGGGGACGGTCGTCGCATCATCAACCCCCACTGCGTCGAGCTTTAACGCGACAAGCAATACGGCTTCTCAGCTACCATACGCATCAACGACCGCGATCTCGGCATTGCAACAGCTTTCTATCGGCGCAGCGAACGGCACGATATTGCAGGGCGGATCAACGGGGACATCGACCATCGCCGGTGTCATCAATGTTACGGGCACGAACTCGACATCGACCTTCTCGGGAGGGGTGAGTGCAACACGACTCAACTTCTCGGCCACGTCCACGGGTTCACAGGGTATCAACCTTACGGGCGGATGCTTCGCTATGAACGGTGTGTGCATCAGCGGTGCAGTCAACTCGGTGAGCGCTACCAACACGACCCTGACCGTGAACCCGAACGCCGGCAACGTCGGTATCTCGCTGAACCTTTCCAATCCGAATCTTTGGACAGGCTTGCAGCAGTTCGGAAATGCGACCTCGAGCTTGCTCGAGGCAACACAGTTCTACGCACGCACGATCGCTGCAACGTCGTCCAACGTACTTTCACTGCAGGGTAATTCGGGACTCACATTCGGTAGCACGACCGCTCAGATGCTCGCGATCACACCGTCGACGAACCGGGTCACGCTCGGCACCGGCGGATCGAACCCGTCGCTCCTAGTGCTCGACACGAAGAACACGGCGGGTGACCCGACGGGTATCGACGGATCGATGTATTTCAACTCGAATATCGGCGAGTTCCGCTGCTACAACGGCGGCTGGGTAACGTGCGGCGGTCAGGCGGCAAGCTCCACAGGTAATGTGCAATACCGAAACATCGACGGTTCGTTTACAGCGAACGCCGGATTCACGTGGTCGATTCCGACGGCAGGTCTCGTGCTTACCGGCACATCCACAACGCAGACCACTGATCTTCTCACTATCGCATCGAGCACGGGCCGCACCATGTTTGCAGTAAACGGTATGGGTATTCTCTCGCTTTCAACGACTACCGATCCTGTTGCACCACCTTCAGGCGAACTCAATATTTATGCGAAGGAAATCGGCGGGCGTACCGTGCCGAAGTGGGTTGGACCATCGGGAGTCGATACTCCGTTCCAAGCAGCAATTTGGCAGAACAATCTTGTGTACTTTACGCCGCAAGTAGCTGCCGGTGTGTGGACTGGTACAGTCGGCGGAAACTCCGGTACACCTGTCATTGTTTTGCCGACAACAACGAATTTTTACACGACGCAGCGTCGGTCTCAGTTTCCCTCTGTCGTGACGACGCTAAACCAGCAGGTGGGGACTCGTTCGGAAGCGATGTTCTTCAGAGGCGGCACGACCGGGCAAGGAGGATTCTTCTTTGCGGCCCGAGTGGGCTTGGAGACGTGGACAGCCGGCGATCGACTGTTTGTAGGGCTCTCTGCCGCAACCGCTACCGCTGTATGTACCCAGCAGCTGACAAATCATCTCAATACCATCGGATTTGCAATCAATGCCGCGAGTACGTCTATCTCTTTGATCACCAATGACAACACCGGCTCTTCAACGGTGGTGACGATTGCAGGACAGCCCGCGCTCGCGACAAACAATGGGTATGCGTTCTATCTGTTTGCAAAACCAAATGACACTGTTGTGTATTGGCAGATGGACGACGTCAATACCGGCACCAAAATTGCAGATGGATCAATAGCGACTGACTTGCCTGTAAATACGACGATGATGGCAGCACACGCATGTATGAGTAATGCTGCAAACACCGCAGCAAACGCTGCACGAATTGGCATCAATCGAATTTATATAGAGACCGATCGATAACATATAATATTTTGAAAACCATATGACTATAAAATCATTCGTTACCAAAGGAATTGCATTCGCGCTCTCACTTTCGCTGCTCTCGCCAATGGTCGCGTTTGCACAAACAACACCCGAGGTGGTGGAACCGGTCGTCCCGGTTGAAGCGACGACTGCGACGGCGGAAGTGCCTGCGATCCCTGACGAGGCGTCGACCGAAGCGCCGATCGTGCCCGAAGTCTCGTCGGAGCAGGAGTCGGTTCAGCAAACAGCTCCGGCGCAAGAATCAGTAACAGGCGATGTGCTCGAGGGAACGGAAAACCCGGAGATGGGTACGAGTACCGAGAGCGAGATTCTAGTCGTGGAGGAGGCTACGACGACCGAACCCACAATCGAAGTCATTGAACTCGTGGAAACGACCGAAAATGTCGTGCCGGAGGAAACCCCGGTAGAAACACCGGAGGAGATTCCGATGCCCCCACCCGAAGAACTTACGATTGTTGCGGAGACGCTTACCACGGTTGTAGAAACGGTCGGCGAGGAATTCGTACCGCTCAAAGACGCCAACGACACACTCGACCCCGAGTATGTCCTCGCTATTTCTGGTAAAACAATCCCGACAAAGAAAGCGCGGGCAATCGGTATAGTGCCGGTCACAGTGCCGGTCGCGACAGCGGTTGATCCTGAAACGGGAATCATGACAGTCTCGGGTTCGTGTGCGAGCACGTACTTCGTCGTACTGCTGTTTAAGAATCAGACAGACTACGAAAATGATCCGCGCTCAGCGATCGTCAATCGCGCATATTCCTGCGAAAACGGGTCGTATTCGTACTCTATAGATAGACTGCCGGCTCTGCTTCCGAACGGCACGTACTACCTGATGATCGGCGAGCAGGGCGAGAGCGGTTCGTGGACCCCGGCATCGGGACTTACGGAGATCTCTATTAATAGAAGCAATTAAACATCTATGGCCCACACAATCATGAAGACGCTGGTAAAAGGGATTCTGTACGCGCTCATCGCGGTTACGGCAGTGTGGCTCTCGTCTACGTTCATGGGAGTCGGCACGCCTGCAACTGATTCATTCCCTCCTGTGCCCGCATCGAAATGGCAGGCGTTATTTCTTACGGGAGGGCAGGTGTATTTCGGGAAGTTGTCCGATGTCGGCAACGGATACGTCACCTTGAGCAACGTGTATTACCTTAAATCCGCAAGCGAGCTGGAACAGTCCAATCTCAACCTCGTAAAACTGGGCGGTGAACTGCATGGTCCGGAGGACACCATTTATATTCGCAAAGAAAGCATCTCGTTCTGGGAGAACATGAAAGACTCCTCGCGCGTCGTGCAGTCCATCGAAAGCGCCAAGCGCTAAGGCTTATGACGATCGATCTCCGTAAACATGCCGCCCGTCCGGAATACGAACACCCTCGTATGCCGAATGCACCGCGCACGGAGACGCATACCGATCTTCCGCGTGCGCGTATGCAGCCGAAACGGTCACGCGAAAAGCTCGTGATGCTGGTCGCGGCAGGTGCGATTGCGCTTATTGTGCTGATACTCGTTATATTCGGTATCACGAAGGCGTGGGGAGCGATTTTTGGCGGTACCGAATACGAAATGAAGTCTCTGGTTGCCGACGTCGGCGAGCACATGCTCCTGCCGGAGAACGAAACGCCGACGCTCGCGACAGTGAGCGATCTGCACGCGCTCGAGGGGCAGATGTTCTTCCGCAACGCAGCAGTGGGCGACAAGGTCCTTATGTACCTCGTATCGCAGCAGGCGATACTGTATCGGCCGTCGATCGACAAGATCATTGAGGTCGGGCCGATAACCGGCAGTGCACAATAATATGTATGTCTCCCGTACACAGCGAAAAGCAATCGGCGCGTTCGTCGCGGCGGTGCTGTGTGCGCTGACAACGTCGTACGTGTTTGCAGACCAACTGTCGAGCTCGAACTTTCAATTCAATGACTCGGGCTTTACGCAGCTTGGCGGATACTCCACAACGTCGAATTTCAAACAGTTCGGCACATTGCAGCCTATTGCCGACGGGGAATCTCAGAGTACGCACTTCCTGCTCGCCGGTGGGTATTTGTATCCGGCTGATACAACTCCGCTCGTCACGCAGAACTGGCGTTGGTACGACGATTCAGTGAACGATGAACCGACGATCCCATTTGCGTCGGAAAACGTCGCCCCGTCCGCCGTGGGCTACGACGATCCGTTGAAACTTCGCATCACCGTAAAGGACGACAGCGGTGCCGGCGTCACACATGTAAAACTGCGACTGCAATTCGCGACATCGTCCGATTTTTCCGAAGGAGTTTCGTTTGTGGGCGAGCAGGGCACCTGCGGCACGACGACATGGTGCTATGCAGACGGAGGCGGCACCGACAATCAGCCTGTCCAGTCTAATTTGTTGTCAGATTCGCAGAGTTGCTCCGGCGGTGTTGGAGACGGATGCGGTACGTATAACGAGTCGGGCACCTCGACGTCGCTCTTTTTCCATTGGCCGAGTACGCGTCGTGAATACGACCTTACGATCAAGCAATCAAACGCACCGCAAAGTACGGTGTACTTTTTCCGTCTCGTCGACGCAGAAACAGGTTCTCCGCTTGGATTGAACACGGGCGCAACATACCCGAGCCTCACCGTCGCAGGCGGCACGCTGACCTTTTCGATCGGGGGACTCGCATCGGGAACATCCACGGAAGGTGTGGTGACCGATGTAACGACGTCGCCGACTACGGTCGGATTCGGAACGCTTACGCTCGGAGCGCCGACGATCGCTGCGCATCGACTTACGGTATCCACGAACGCAGGGTCAGGATACAAGGTGTACACATACCAGCGACAGGGACTCCTGAGCGCCACGTCGAAAGAGATCTCTCCTTTTATAGCAACGAACGACGCGCCGCTAGGTTGGAGTACGGGCTGTACGTCTACGTCGACCGGATGTTACGGCTACCACACCGGAAAAGATGTGCTCGAAGGAGGTTCCACACGGTTTGCCGCGGATGATTCGTTTGCAAAATTCACATCGGTTCCGACCGAGGTCGCGTTCGGTTCCGGTCCGGCGACGGACGAGACGACGGACATCATCTACAAGATCGAAGTCAATGATTTGCAGGACGCAGGGTCATATCAGGGAGCGATTCTCTATATTGTTACCCCCGTCTTTTAAGTTGTGCATAAAAAGCAGCTCTAATCCTTGTTATGCTAAGCGGAACGAACTCTATGACGCAGCGATTGAGGATCGGATTTTTTCTGCTGGCATCGCTCGCATTCGCTGTCATCACGCCGGTTTCGGCTCACGCGCAGGTTGCAGCAACTATGACCGTGAGTCCGGTCGTGATCGACGAAAAAGCAAAGGCGCGCGATATCCTGAAAGAAACGATCACGCTCACCAATACATCGCAGCGAAAGATCATGCTCTATCCGTCGGTTAACAACGTGAAGCCGAAAGACGGGCAGGAAGCATTTGTTTCCGCGCAGGATGCAACCGATCGGCAGGATTCACTCGCAAATTGGATCGAAATATCGCGCGGAGTCATCGAGTTGAGTCCCGGAGAGACGCGCGAAGTGCCGTTTGTGATACGTGTGAGCCTCAATGCCCTCCCGGATACGTACCACGCCGACATTTCGTTCTACGAGGGGAGTGCACGCGAGGGGGCCGAAACACAGAACCCGCTCTCGGTAGTGACCGTAAATACAGAGGTCCAGGCCGATATCAAGGAGTCGATGCAATTGAATAAATTCATGACCGACGGATTCTTTTTTTCCGGAGACGATGTGCTGTTCAACTACCAGGTTGAAAACATCGGCAATCAGGAGTTAAAACCGAAGGGCGAGATCAGGATCTACGACCGCAAGGGTCGGGAGGTCGCATCGATCCCCGTGAACGCCGAGGGAAAAAGCCTTACACCCGAACAAAAGGCGCAGCTGGCCTCGGCGTGGAGCAGTGCGCAGGGGTTCGGAAAGTTCAAGGCGTTTTTGAATATCGATTACGGCAACAACCAGAACGGTACGCTGCAGGACACGGTCTTTTTCTGGATCATTCCGTGGCAGCAGTTGCTTGCGCTTCTGACCGTAAGCATTATCGCGATCATCATCTCGGCGCTGTATTTCCACCGGTGGCTCGAGCACAAACACATGCAACGCTTTGCTTCGATGCACGGCGGTGCCGCAGCGCTCTCTGCACCGCCCGGAATGATCACTCCGGTTAACGCTGCGCCTATTGCGGCGATCATGCCTGCACCTGTTACGGAAGAGAAGGCAGATACGCCTACAAAGAGCGGATTCTTTTCGCGTTTCCGTTTCTTCAAGAAGAAGGCGTCTCAAGAAGCAGCGGCACCCGTTTCGGTAGCGGCAACGCCCGTTGTGTCCGAACAGCCGACACCGGCACGCGTTCCAGTGCCGGAGCCCGTCCGAGCGCCGGTACCCGCAGCTCGTACGAGTGCGCCGCGCACACAGGCGACCATCGATCTCACATCCACCCAGATGACCGCGCCGACTCCGCGCAAAGAAGGTCACGTCATCAACCTAAAGAACGGTTCCTGAGTATGGTAAAGCGCTTCATCGCACTATTCGCGTTTGTTGTGATCGCCGGCGCACTGCCGGCATTCGCACAAGAATCGTTGTCGGTCACCGTTACACCGCCGCTGTTTCAGCTCTCGTTGAATCCGGGCGATACCTGGTCCAGTAATGTGAAAGTCGTAAACAATAACTCCTACGATATGGAGTACGCGGCGCAGGTCGTTGATTTTGAAACGCAGGGGGAATCCGGTCAGGCGACCTTTGTACCGTTGATCGAATCGTTCGCGAACGGATCATCATCGGGGAGTTCACTCGGGTCGTGGATCGAAATATCCAAAGATCCGATCATGATACCTGCGGGGGAAAGCCGCCAGATCGAGTTTACCGTTCATACGCCCGAAAATGCCGACCCCGGAGGGCACTACGCCGCCATCATGGTCGGTCCGTACGAAGGACCGGACAAGATCAAAGGCTCTCACATGAAAGTCTCGAGTCTCGTCACATCGCTGCTTTTCGTTCGTATTAAGGGCGAGATCATCGAGAGTGGTCGCATTCGGGAATTTACACCCGAGAAAACGCTCTACCAGCGCCCGGAGGCGCGCTTTGCGCTGCGATTTGAGAACACGGGGAACACGCATCTTCGACCGCAGGGTTCGATCACGATCTACAACATGTGGGGTAAAGAACGGGGACAGGTGCTGATAAACGAAAAGAGCACGTTCGGCAACGTATTGCCTCGCTCGATCCGGAAGTTTGAGTTCTCGTGGAATGGCGAGGAGAACTCGTTTGATATCGGTCGCTACAGCGCTGTCGTAACCCTCAACTACGGCGACGACGAAAAGCAAAACACGTCGGCAACGACGTATTTCTGGGTAATTCCGGTTGTGCCGGCCGCGATCACGATCGGCACTATTATAGCGATCGTCCTCCTGATGACCTGGTTTATTCGCCGCTACATTCGCCGCGCGCTCTCTCTTGAGCGGGCGCATCTCGGCATTACCGACCATCCGGATGTTCCCGATCGCCGCATCGCGTCGCGCGAGCCCGTATCGACGCTCCAAGCGCTCGTGCAGCCGATCAAAGAGGGGGTCGTGGATCTGCGATCCATTGGGGCTGCTCCTGCACAGCGGATGCGCCTCGAGACCCCAGGCTATGTAGAGCCGATGACTATTGGCGGCTTCTTTGCGAAATACCGCCTCTTCTTTGTCTTTGTACTGCTCGTCATCGTAATTTCTGGTGGTACGTGGCTCTACTTAGCCAAGGTTTTGGTTCCGCAACGGGATTTCGAGATCCATGAACTCAAGTCGACTGCAACGTCGACCGTTACGGCGGAAAGTCGCTAAGACAGTCCTCCACGGACCGCTTACGATTGGAACCTAGGTTTTAAGCGGTTATCCCCATCGTTTGGCTTGATATCAGAGGCTTTGTCAATACGATACCGTATACTTTACACAGGCGTGTTTTGTGGGTTCGGTACGTTTCTAGCTGCATTGGTCGAGCAATTGCAGGTGGACGCGTATTTCTCTCTTATCGAACTATAGATACGCCTATTAGTACAAAGCAGTTAAAAAATCGAATTAGTTCACTATTATATGAACGTATTTGAACAAAGTAAGCAGTCGATGGCCTCCGTCCTGTCGTCTCCGCTCGCGATGATTCTGATCATCTCGACGCTTCTCTGGGCGACAGGAGCACCGATGCTTACCAAGCATGCAGATGCGGCACAGGTCACGCAGATCAGCGATACGCTGTACGATTCCGACCTCGGTGTAGCTTCTAAGCACATCCTTAGATACACCACGGCCTCATCTACACCGGCTGGCGGCACGATCCAGTTCATATTTGATCCGACTACCAGCGCATTCGGAATGGCGGGCCCGACCGCAACGACAACGCAGATTACGGCTATCGGTATGACGGTCGTTACTACGTGCGGTGGTGGTTCAGACGAAGTAACAGTCTCAACGAACTACACGGCCGGTTCAGAAGGATTTACGCTGACTGTCTGCGGTGGCGACTCCGTCCCGGCGGGGGCCAAGGTTATTAACTACGGCGCAACATCGTCTCCGATCATTACGAACCCTGCATCTGCCGGCTCGTATCGAGTGAATATGGTTGGCTCCAACGGAGACGTCGGTGCTACCCGTATTGCAATCATCGACGACGTCGTTGTTACTGCTGCAGTTGATACAACATTCACGTTCACTGTAGCGGGTGTTGCGACATCGACGGTGGTGAATGGCGAAACGACAACGGGCTCAACAACAGCAACGGCCATTAATTACAACTACATTACGCCGGGCTCGGGTGGTGCACAGGTGATGGGTCAGTACCTATCGGTAATCACCAACGCAGCCTACGGATTCTCGGTAACAGTGCGAGAAGATACGAACCTGCTGTCATCGACAGGTGCAGACATTGACCTCTTCAAGGACGGAGCAACGACATCGGTTCCGACTGCATGGACGTCTCCGACGAATACTCTCGGAAGTGAATGGACGTACGGTCACTTCGGCGTAACATCGCAAGATACAACGCTCTCAGCGGGTGACGAATTCGGCTCTTCGCTGTTCGCCGGCAACATCGACACACCGCGACAGGTCTTCTATCACAACGGACCGTCCGACGGTACAACCGACGATATCGGCGACACCTTCGTGGCGTACAAGGTAGAGATCGGTTCGCTGCAGGAAGCAGGTACCGACTACACCAACACGCTCACATACGTAGCAACCCCGGTGTTCTAAACGCAGCAAACAGAGCTCGAAGTTTGCAGACATCCCCGCACTAAGCGGGGATGTTGCGTTCATGGCGTGGTACAGTATGGCCATACTCCCTAAGACGGAAAACATGAACGCAACGCTGCGAAATGCCTCCCTTGCTCTTGTGCTTACACTCGCCGTACTTTTGTTCGGTGCAACGCAGACGCTCGCGCAAACTGCGACAGGCGGAGAGGGTGTGCAGATCAAGCCCGCTATCATAGAGGATCGTGCGGAACCGGGCAGTACGTATTCGTTCACGATGCGCGTGACAAATATATCCGGAACTGAAAAGACGTTTTATTTGGCCGCACAAGACATAAAGGGAATTACCGATGAGGGTGTTCCGATTTTTTCCGAAGAGAACGAAGTAACTCCGTACGAACTGAGTAAATGGATTCAGTTGCCGCAGGATAGCGTGGTGATTCCGGCTGACGGCACAGTTACCATACCGTTTACCGTGATTGTTCCGAAAGATGCATCGCCGGGCGCGCACTTTGGCGGCGTATTTTTGCTTGCAACACCGCCGAAGCAGCGTGTGACGGGATCCTCTATCGGTATGAAAGTGGGATCTATTGTGAACCTGCGCATCGCGGGGGACGTGAACGAAGATGCGCAGCTTCGCGAGTTCTCATCGGGGCACATCGTGTATGGTTCTGCCGCGTCGATCGATTTTAATACGCGCATTGCGAATCTCGGCAATGTGCTGCTGCGTCCGCATGGCTTGATCGAGATCACGGACATGCGCGGCGCAAAAGTGGCAGTGGTAAAGATAAACGACAGCGGGGCAGGTGTGTTTCCTGCGAGCGATAAGACATTTGCATCGGTCTGGAATTACGACGGATTTGCTCTTGGGCGGT
>CAZWFX010000004.1:0-91804 GCA_964633425.1 uncultured Candidatus Saccharibacteria bacterium | reverse complement strand
ATTCGGGATAGTACCATATATATTAAAAAAGTCAATAAATGGCTCTACTGAGCCGTCTATTGAGTGCATTGACGAATGTCTAAAATCATGACATAAATCGCGCGGAAACACATCCGCTGATGTGTACGAGAAGGAGCACTGCAATGATTCGTACCGCAATAATCGGTCTGTTCAGCGCGATCCTTTGCTCGGGAGCGGTGCATGCTGCCGAGCCGAGGGAATGTTACGACATCAAGAGCTACGGCTCGGTGTCGCAGGAGGTCGACGGCAACAAGGCGCAGACGTGCATTGTTGCGCAGAAAGCCCTCATCGCGAGACTGGAAAAGAAGTTCGCCGGCGCAATCGAGTTTTCGCGTGATCAACTGTCGGTCATTCGCGGGCTCAATCTCGAAGTCGTCCGAAAGAAGGACGGCGTCGGGCCGAAGTTCTCGCGCCTGTACGAGGCGCTCGCCGAGCGTCTCGGTGTCGATCGCAACGAGGACGATGAAGAGCGATTTCCCCTGATCAGATCGGTCCTGTCCGATCCGACAACGCTCTCTTCGTTTTACGCGCTCGCGAAACCTGTCGTGCGCGAAAGCATCAAGCGCTTCGCAATCTACGGCGTCGTTCGCGACACACTGAGTGCGAACATCAACCTCTTCACGACGCCGTTCGCGACGCCTGTTTCGTCCGGAGCTCAGGAGTGGTACGAGAATTTCTGCTACGACCCTGAATTCAACGATAACGAGGCGAAAGAGAAATGCGCGAAGCTCGAGTGGTTCCCGAAGCGCTTCAAGGAGACCTACGGCCTCGAGCCGACAGGGGATTCCGCGTGGATCCTGTCGTTCCTCAATCGGCGCTATCGCGAGGGAGGCATGCCGCTGGTCCACATGTGGCAGCGCATGGGCGCCGACTTCTTCGACGAGAAGTCGTGATCGATCTTTCGCATCTGAAAAGCCGGGCTCGCGCCCGGCTTTTTTATTTGTTTTGAAGCTTTGCGATATCTTCCATGAGCTTGCGAAGATCAGTTTGGATTGTTTCGAGCGTGCGCTTTTGTTCGGCTTTTCGGGCGTCCTCCTGCTGTTCCTCGTGTATGGCCGCTGCGTCCTCTTCAGAGAGCTCCTCGACATCCTCGGAAATTTCCTCCACATCTTCCTGGAGTTCATCGACGTCTTTCTGGATCTCATCAACGTCCTCGGAAATTTCTCCTACATCCTCGGAAATTTCCTCAACGTCCTCCTGAATCTCCTCGACGTCTTCGGAAATTTCCTCGACGTCCTTTTGGATCTCATCGATGTCCTTCTCCACCGCTTCGAGGGACTTGCTCTGGATGTTGATCGTCATCTGAATGAATATCGCAAGATAGATCGCTTCGAGGGACACGATAGTCGTCAAAATAAGGAGCATCCGGTCAAAGGATATCCAGCCCGCCGCAGAGACAACGAAGCTCACGAGGAACAGGATCGAATGTACAACGATAGAGACCGGCGAACCGACGCCGCGGGTCACCTTGAGTGCAAATTTTTCCACGTCGTTGGGCTGTGCCATACGGGGAGTATACTATCCGCATTATGCTCGCTGGCAATACATACCTGGTTCGGGGTGGAGAAGCGAGTCTTCCGGAGCTCTATCGCTTTCTCTTGGCGGAGGGTATTTCCGTCGAGGGTAATCCCGACGCGTACGTACGCATCTATCGTCACTTCGGCATCGATGAGGCGCGCGAATTATCGGCGCGGGCGTACGGCCGTGCACTCGGCGAGGGCAACCGTGTGTTCATCGCGGTATTTCCGGCCATAACAGGTGAGGCACAAAATGCACTTCTTAAAACACTCGAGGAGCCGCCGGCACATGCGCTGTTCTTTCTCATGACCGGAGCCCCGACCGCGCTGTTGCCGACGCTTCGCTCCCGTGCGCAGATGATCGAATTATCAGACGTGGAGCTATCTGTTGTATCGGCCTCCGCATTCCTGAAAGCCACTCCGCGGGAGCGGATCGAGATGCTGAAGCCCTTGCTTGAGAAAGACGAAGACGATAAGCGCGACATAGCCGCCGTCATCACATTCCTTTCATCGCTCGAGCGCATGCTGAAACCCATGAGTAATGCACGGCAGGGCATCGATGCTGTGTACCGTGCGCGCGCGTATGCCGGAGATAAGGGGTCACTCTTAAAACCGCTCTTAGAGCAGGTGGCGCTCTTGTGTTAGTACTTATTTGTTCACCCGATGATATAATCCCAATTAATCAAATATTCTATGGACTACGATTTCAAACCCGTTGATGAAAAGCTGAAAGCCGCGATTGAGTGGCTGCAAAAAGAATACCGGGGATTGCGTACCGGGCGCGCGACTCCAGCCATTTTGGATAGCGTCCAAGTATCGGCATACGGGTCCATGACTCCCTTAAAGCAGGTCGGGAACATTTCCGTCGAAGACGCCCGCTCCATCAGAATTGGCGCTTATGATCCGTCGCTCATCAAGGATATCGAGCGCGCGATTACTGCTGCAAATCTCGGAGTCGGCACAGCCTCAGACGGCTCATCGGTGCGTGTTACGTTCCCGGAATTGACGGGCGAACGCCGCGCGGAACTCGTTAAATTCGCAAAACAGAAGCTCGAAGAAGCCCGTACGTCGGTTCGCTTGGCGCGAGACGAATCGTGGAAGGTGATCCAGGAACGGGAACGGGAAGGCACCCTCACCGAAGACGACAAATTTGCTCTCAAAGAAGATCTGCAGGAGCGGGTGGACAAGACCAATAAGGCGCTCGAGGACGCGTTCGACGCAAAAGAGACTGAAATGACGTCCTAACTATGACCGCGCTCCTGGTCATTGCGATACTCGTATTCCTTATAGTAGTGCACGAGTTCGGGCATTTTATTGCCGCGAAGCTATTCGGTGTTCGGGTAGAGGAATTCGGTGTCGGTTATCCGCCGCGCGCATTCTTGTTCGGTCGTTTCGGCGGTACCGAATACACGCTCAATTGGATACCGTTCGGCGGGTTCGTTCGTCTCTTCGGCGAAGAGGAGGAGCACGGCCACGGAAGTTTTTCTGATGCTCCCCGATGGAAACAGGCGATCATTCTGATTGCAGGCGTGACTATGAATGCACTCGCCGCATGGGTGCTTTTTAGCGGTGCGTATATGGTGGGTGTTCTGCATCCAGTCGATGTCAGGGGCGAAAACACACAATTGATTGTCTCGCAGGTTGTGCCTGCGTCCCCGGCGGATGCTGCGGGTCTCAAGATCGGCGACGAGATTGCCAATGTTCGTGAAGGCGAAACGGTCATTCAAGACCTCTCGCCCGAAGCGGTGTCGGATTTCGTAAGCTCCCGCGCCGGCAAGGAGATCGAGGTCTCATTCATTCACGAAGGGCAGTTAAAGACGGGCATCATGCGTCCCGCACACGCGATCATACCGGGGAGTGAAGGCAGGCCTGCTGTCGGTATGGGTCTTCTGCTCGCAGAAACCGAATCGATGGGATTCACCCGGTCGATGCAGGCCGGCCTGTCTCGCACCATCGATACGTTCGTCGTGGTATGGCAGGGTCTCGCCACAATCGTTTCGCAGGCGATACACGGAAAACCTGATCTGACCGACGTGGTCGGACCCGTCGGCCTCGTTTCTGCCGTCGGCGAGGCCGCGAGTAACGGGTGGGGTTATGTGCTGTCACTTGCCGCATTCATTTCAGTAAATCTCACCATCATCAACCTGATCCCGGTCCCGGCACTCGACGGCGGCCGCCTGCTTATCGTCGGTATCGAAGCGGTGCTGCGAAGACGCGCACCGAAGATTGCTGTGCAGTTGGTGAATGCGATCGGTCTCGCGCTCGTAATCATGCTCATGGTAACCGTCACATATCACGACGTCGCACGACTTCTTGCATAAAAAAAGCGGTCGACCGAAGCCGACCGCCGTGACCGATTGCCACACAGAGACAGTGTGACGCTGCGCGAACGAGCAGCGCCATCATCACATTTGTATCTGTTGGTTGCGTTGCTGCTCTTCGTGGGAAGGGCCGCGATGCTGCGACTCTTGCTGCTGTTGTTGTTGCCGCTCCTGCTGTTCATGCTGCGAGCGACGGATAGCACGGGCGTCTTCTTTCGACACGCTTCGTGTACCGCCTTGCTGCATTGCCTGCATCTGAGCGCAATCTTTCCAGCTCATGTGATCATCCCTCTGTGGTTCTCCGGAAACGAAATGAACTCGTATGCACTCCGTTTACTCGCCTCTGGGCGAGCGCTATCTGCGCACGGGTGGTGCACGACCGCAAAACTGTACAAGTATTTACGACTTGCGGCAAGATGCGTCTTCATGTCGCAATCATCACGTAATTCCTCGGTATTTTTGCCCGTGAGCCCGTGTCTGATACTATGTGCGCTACTGCTTTTCTATGCGCCAATCTCAACTCTTCACCAAGACTCGCAAAGAGGCGCCCAAAGATGAGGTTGCGAAAAATGCGCAGCTGCTTATTCGAGCCGGATACATTCATAAAGAGATGGCCGGTGTGTACGCGTACCTGCCGCTCGGACTGCGCGTTCTCGAAAAGATAAAACAGATCACCCGGGAAGAAATGAATGCGATCGGTTCGCAGGAGATCATCATGACGGCATTGCAGCGGAAAGACTTGTGGGAGCGAACGCACCGTTGGGACGACGAGACCGTCGACGTGTGGTTCAAGTCAAAACTGAAAGACGGAGGCGAGGTGGGATTCGGTTGGTCTCACGAAGAGCCGATCGGAGACATGATGAAGAACTACATATCGAGCTACAAAGATATGCCGATCTCGGTCTACCAGTTCCAGACAAAGCTTCGCAACGAAAAGCGCGCGAAGTCCGGAATCATGCGCGGGCGGGAATTCGTTATGAAAGATATGTACTCGTTCAATGCCGACGAGAAGACGCACCTGGCGTACTACGAGGCCACAAAACCGGCTTACATGAACGTGTTCAAGCGACTGGGTATCGGAGATGATACGTTCATCACCTTTGCTGCAGGGGGCGCCTTCACGAAGTTTAGTCACGAATTCCAGACGATCTGCGAGGCGGGCGAGGACATTACATACATCAATCGTGAAAAGGGATTTGCGATCAACGAAGAGGTCCTGAATGACGAGACGCTCAAGGATTTGGGTGTATCACGCGATGAACTCGAAAAGGTCAACACCGCAGAAGTCGGCAATATATTTAACTTCGGTCAGCAGAAAGCGAGCGATCTCGGGCTCTCCGCAAAGGATGCCGAAGGAAACGACACGCCGATCTGGATCGGTTCGTACGGTATCGGAATCACGCGACTCATGGGTGTGCTCGTCGAAAAGTTTTCCGATGAGAAGGGTATCGTGTGGCCGAAAGCCGTCGCTCCGTTCTCGGTCCATCTCGTCATGATCTCCGGAGGTAATGAAGACGTCGCCACCGAGGCGCAGCGCTTGTACGAAGAGTTGCTCGAGCACGGCATCGAGGTGCTTTTTGATGATCGTGATCTGCGTGCAGGGGAGAAGTTCGCCGATGCGGAGCTGATCGGCATTCCGACGCGTCTTGTTGTATCCGAAAAGACTATGGCACAGGGTGGGGTCGAAGTGACTGACCGAGCAACCGGCACATCATCGTTCCTCGCCGACAGCAAAGTGATCGAGCACCTTACCGAATAACAGACGCGAATGAGACACCATGGAACCGTTTCGGCAATTCAAAAATAAAGTACTGGGGTATTTTTCGCATGACATCGGAATTGACCTCGGTACTGCGAACACGCTCGTGTATGTGCGCGGACGCGGTATCGTCATAAATGAGCCGTCGATCGTTGCGGTAAACACCAAGACAGGGCAGGTGGTTGCCGTCGGACAAGTCGCAAAGGACATGCTCGGCCGTACGCCGTCACACATCCAGGCCGTGCAGCCGGTTGTTGACGGAGTAATCTCGGACTTCGAGGTCACGTCGGAAATGTTGTCGTATCTCATCGACAAAGCGCAGGGAGGAAAAACCAAGATACTTGGTCCGCGTGTTGCGGTCGGTGTGCCGTCCGGCATCACTTCGGTTGAGGTGCGTGCTGTACGCGACGCTGCGCGCGCGGCGGGTGCCCGCGAGGTCCATATCATTGAAGAGCCGCTTGCCGCTGCGATAGGTATTGAACTGCCGATCCATGAGCCGACCGGCAGCATGATCGTTGATATCGGCGGCGGCACGACAGATATCGGTATCGTTTCGCTCGGGGGTCTTGTTACGGCGCGTAACGTCCGTGTTGCGGGCGACCGCTTTAATGCTGATATCGTGTCGCACATCAGAAATGAATTCAAAATGCTCATCGGCGACAAGACCGCGGAGGAGATAAAGATCGCAATCGCGTCCGTTGCGCTCAACCGTGACCGTATCGAAGCGATTATTCGCGGCCGCGACCTCGTGACCGGACTCCCGCGCGAGATCATGATCTCGGACCAGGATATACGCAACGCAATTGGACACTCTATTGAAGAGCTTGTTGATTCGATCAAGGAGGTCATTGAATCCACTCCGCCGGAGATCGTCGGAGACATCATGCAGCGCGGTATTTATCTCGCAGGGGGCGGTGCGCTCATCCGGGGCTTGCCCGAGTACTTTTCGCGCAATCTCGGTGTTCCGGTGACGGTCGCGTCGGATCCGCTGACTGCTGTGGTGCGCGGAACCTCGATCATTCTCAATGATATGGATCTGTACGCAGAGGCACTCCTGCGCTCGGACGACGAACTACTTCCGACCGACAGCAGCTTTTAATATATGGTGCGGCAGGATCTTTCGCATCGCAGATTGTACGGTGCACCGCGCGAGCGCAGTCGCCTTCTGTTCGCCTCGATCCTTATCATCCTGATATTTGCGCTCGATGCGCTCCTTGGCGGTCCGTTCCGTAATTTTGTACGGGGCGTTGCATCTCAAATATGGACGGGTGTTCACCTGGCGGGCGCATCGATCACCGGCAGCGGTTTTTTTGCGCGCAACAGTACACTTGCCGCCGAAAATCAGCGACTCGCGCAAGAGCTTACGAGCGTACGCGAGCGGGCGGCCGCATATGATGCGCTCCGTCAGGAGAATGAGACGCTTCGTTCGATGGTGCACTTTACCGAATCTGCACCCGGTGTGACTGCTCCGGTCATGTCTTCCTATCACGCGTCGCCGTACGGTACCTTTGCGGTAGCCGCCAGCATCAACGACGCGATTGCTCCGGGCGACCTTGTATTGAGCGAGACCGGCTATGTCGTCGGTCGCATTTCGGATGTCGGCCAGTCCCGCACATTGGTAAAAACCGCGTTTCAGGCGGGCGCAACTATAGATATTGTCGTCGGGAATGCGGCAGTTTCGGCAGTGGGTGAAGGCGGCGGTAATGCGCGTGTATCGGTGCCGCGCGGTATCGACATTAAAGTCGGCGACACCGTTACCTCGCCGGTCCTCGGTGGGCATCCGGTAGGGATGGTCGGAAAGGTTGAAGAAGTACCGACGACCGCAGAGCAAAGAGTGTACATCGTCTTACCTGTGAACCTTGCCACCATGCGTTTCGTGTACATCATACCCTCGCCATGATTCTGTTCCGTTCTCTCGTGACCGTTATCGGTCTGATAGGAGCTGTGTTCTTGTCGCCGTGGGTGACTGCTGTGTGTATCGTCGTGCTTTCGATCAGGTATCGTGCAATCGAAGCAGTCGTATTGGGGGCGATGCTTGATCTCTTGTGGCTACCGCACGACACGCTGTGGACCATGTTTCCGCTGTGCACGATCGTAACGCTCGTAATCGTATGGGGTTTTGAACCGCTGCGCATGGAATTTCTTTCATGAATTGAAGCGAACCGTTTTGCGCGTATAGTAGGTACATGTTCGGACGTCGACGAAAGAAATTGCGCGAGATCCATGAAATCGCGCCCGAAGAGATTTTTTTGGACTCGACGAATCTCCCGGATTTCAATGCCGCCTCATTTGAGGGCAGGGTAGAGCGGCCGGTCGCAAACCGCGCGATCTTTGCGGTCGGCGCAGTATTTATGCTCGTATCTGCCGTGTTCGGATACCGCGCGTTCTCGTTGCAGATCGCGCAGGGGGCGACATACGAAAACATATCGGTGAACAACACGCTTTCGCGCTCGGTCATCTTCGCGACCCGCGGCATCGTATACGATCGTGCGGGTCGCGAGCTCGCCTGGAACGAAGCCTCGCTCGATGTGTCCACGACGACCGAGTCCATCCGTGACGGTATTTCTGCGACCAACGCGTCGTCGAGCGCGGTCTCCGACGTGGAAGAGGGTGCGACCTATGCGTTCCGCAAGTACATAACGCGTCCCGGAATGTCGCACCTGCTGGGATTCGTACAGTATCCGAAAGCGGACGCAAAGGGAGAATGGTGGCGCGAGGAGTACTCCGGTGTTTCCGGCATCGAACTGGCCTACGATGCGCGTCTCGCGGGTGAGAACGGCAGTCGCATGATCGAAGCAGATGCACTGGGCACTATAGAGCGCGAAAACATCGTTTCACCTGCGCTCCACGGCGAAGACATGCACCTTTCCATCGATGCTGACGTCACGAGTGAGTTGAACCAGATACTCGCAAAGCACGCCGAGACGATGGGTTTTAAGGGCGGGGCCGCGGTCATCATGGATGTCCGAACAGGCGAGCTGCTCGCACTCACCAGTTTTCCTGAATACGACAACCAGGCGTTTACCGACGGCGATAAGGATATCGTGCGTACTGCCTCGCAAAGCGCGCGTGCACCCATGCTCAATCGTGCGGTCGGTGGTTTGTATACGCCCGGTTCGATCGTTAAGCCTGTATTTGCCATCGCCGCGCTGCAAGAAGGGATCATTTCGCCGGATAAAGGCATCCTATCAACCGGAAAGATCGTCATTCCGAATCCGTACAATCCGGATCAGCCGTCGATCTACCGCGACTGGACTGTGCACGGCTGGGTGGATATGCGCACGGCGATTGCCGTCTCGTCGGACGAATATTTTTATACGATCGGCGGCGGATTCGGCGGACAAAAGGGTCTCGGTATCGCAAAGATCGACCAGTACGCACGGCTGTTCGGAATGTCAGAAAAGACGGGCATCGATCTCAAGGGCGAGGTTGAAGGTATCATTCCGACACCTGAGTGGAAGGAAAAAGTGTTCGGCGCGAATGATCCGTGGCGACTGGGTAACACATATCACACGTCCATCGGTCAGTTCGGTTTCCAGATTACGCCCCTGCAGGCGGTGCGGTTTACCGCGGCGATCGCTAATGGTGGAAAGTTGCTCAAGCCGCAGCTCATCGCATCCTCAACACCTGAATATCGACAGCTGGACATCGCGCAGTCGTATTTCAAAGTGGCGCGCGAAGGTATGCGTATGGCGGTGGTATCGGACCGACCCGATGCAACTGTCAAAGCGCTGAATATTGCCGGTATACAGATCTCTGCCAAAACCGGCACCGCTCAGCTTGGTTCACATAATGAATATATGAACTCGTGGTCGGTCGGATTTTGGCCGGCTGATGACCCGAAATATGCCTACGCAGTCGTACTCGAAAAAGCGCCTGCGCACACGGCTTCGGGGGCGGCTCCGGGTTTGCAGCCGTTCTTTTACTGGCTGATGGAGCATCATCCCGAATACGTTCGATAGGTCGGAAAAGTTTCCCACATTGTCGCCGTGAGGTTCTCCTGTATAATGCGCGCAACCCAAATATGGCAGATGAAACAAACTACTTGAGCAAGGAAAAGTTCGACGAATTGACCGGTGAGTTGGAACACTTGAAGACTGTGCGACGTCGTGAGATCGCGGAGCAATTGGAATACGCCCGATCACTCGGGGATCTGTCCGAGAACGCCGAATACGAGGAGGCGCGCAATCTCCAGGCTGCGACCGAGGACCGCATTCGTGTGATCGAAGAGCAGCTTTCGCATGCACGCATTATCGAGCATACGAAGGGTAATACGGTATCGCTCGGATCGTTCGTTACTATTCAGAAGCAGGGAGAGAAAGACGAACACACGTACGAGATTGTCGGTTCCGCCGAGGCAAACATGCAGGAGAGAAAGATTTCGCACCTCTCGCCGCTCGGCAGCGCGCTGATGGAAAAAAAGAAAGGAGACATGTTCTCCTTCGAGACCCCAAAAGGCCAGCAGAAGTACAAGATCGTGAACATCAAATAACAAAAACCTCCGCGAAAGCGGAGGTTTTTGTTATATACACTTTTTGTTTCGAGGAGAGAGTGGTATATTTTCTCGTCAACGGGCCTATAGGTAAGTGGTATACCGGTGCATTCGCATTGCACAGTCTCGAGTTCGATTCTCGATAGGTCCACAAACACGAAAAAGTCTGCCCTGCGGCAGACTTTTTCGGTTTGTGGACGGGCGGAGCCATGTTTTGCGAGCACGCAAAACGGGCGAGCCGTGGTCAGAGAAATTTCCGAGCGGCGGCGAGGAAATTATCTGTGACCCACAAATAAAAACCAGCTCTGCAGCAGGTTTTTGTGATTTGTGACCCACAATGTTAGTTAACACCCCACACGGCGATATTCATGCCGAGTGCGTAGAGTGTCCACGCCAAGTACACGAGTAAAAGCCAAAAGGCGATCCTGCTGCGTTCCCATGCGGCTGCGGTCAGGATGAACACGTAGGTCGCAAGCACGAATGCGATCAGCATTGCGACAAACACGACGTTGTATGCGAACAGGAGTATGAGCCACCCCACCTGCAGAAGCAGGTGTGTAAAGAAGAGCGGCACCCAACCGCGGAAATCCCACGGACGCGGATCGTGGATCCACATGAGCGCTGATGCGATGGAAATGATCGCGTAGGTAACAATGAGTGCGAAAAAGATGACCGGAATCGGCATTGCAAAAAATAGCGGACGATCAAGTGATCCAAAGTAGCCAAGTGACTGATTGGTCATATGCAGCGCGGCAATAGCGCCCGCAGCGAAGCATAGGCCGGCAGCGAGAATCACACGCATCCATATGGGTACGATCACCATAGAGCGCTATATAGCCACACTATTAGAGTTTAGTCAAATTGTCGGGCTGCCGGGCTTGCGCCCTGGGTCGGGAAGGGCGCAAGAGACGGAGCGCGGCGGCGCGAGTCGGGGTTGCGTACATTCGCAGCAGCGAATGATGCGTGACTCGAACCCGGAGATTCCCGGCGCACGTTTCGGAGGATTATGGTCGGGCTGCCGGGGATCGAACCCGGTCTACATGACCCCCAGCCATGCGTACTACCGGTATACTACAGCCCGCATTATCGATGAGATCTTTTGTCGGGCCTCAGGAATCTTTCGTGTCGAGTTGCAGGGTGAGGCGCGAGCGCGCGTAGCGCCGCACGACCCGTCTACACGCACTACAGTACAGTCTTTTGGTCGGGCTGCTGGGAATCGAACCCAGTCTACACGCACCCGAAGCGTGCGTACTACCGGTATACTACAGCCCGGCTAAAAGACTTTACTGATCTGCAATGTGCAAGCCGGACAGTCCGGCAAAAAGACTCCAGAGAAACCCTTGTCGGTTTTCGCCCGACAAAAAATCTCATCGCCACGTATCCTAGCAGGAAAACATCCAGTGGTCACGAATAATGATCTCGCCGCCGCTCAATAATTTTCGCGACCCCGCCTCTCGGTTCGACCCGCTGGGCTCACAGCGCTCCGGCCGGTGCAGGCCGGAGAACCTGCCGCAGGGCAGGTTTTCTGTGCACGGTGCACCTTTCAGGATTCGAACCTGAGGCCTTTCGAATGTGAATCGAACGCTCTAACCAACTGAGCTAAAGGTGCGTACGCGGGATTATAGCGGCTTCGGAAAGAAGTTCCAAAAATCAACGTCTGATACAATGCATATATGGAAGGCGAGACCGCTCACAAACAGACCAGTATTCCCATGCTCCTCGGTTTGGCCGTCGTGCTCGCGCTTATCGCCGGGCTCATGCTCTCACTCTCAAACATCGCCAAACAGCAGGAAATGTATGGCATTTCCACATTCGAAGAATGCAAACGAGCGGGCTACCCGATCATGGAGTCATCTCCGGAACAGTGCGCAACGCCCGACGGTCGCACATTCACCAATGATGCACAGACTGTTTCGCATATGCCTCCTCCGCAAACAGGTGTTGTGAGCAATGGGTGCGCGGTATCCGGCTGTTCAATGCAGCTCTGTATATCGGCCGAAGAGGCGGCGAACGGCGGGGGAGTTTCTACCTGCGAGTTCCGACCGGAGTATGCGTGCTATCGCGAGGCGACCTGCGAAATTCAGGCAAGCGGAAAGTGCGGGTGGACCGAATCGGACTCTCTCAAGCAATGCCTTTCGCATCCGCCGGCGATAACGGACCCTCAGGCGATGTAGCGTTCGCGATAAGTTTTGATACGATGGTCCGCGTTACGGGCCATTAGCTCATTTGGTAGAGCGCTTCCATGGCATGGAAGAGGTGACCGGTTCGATTCCGGTATGGTCCACAAACACGAAGAAGTCTGCCCTGCGGCAGACTTTTTCGGTTTGTGGACGGGCGGAGCCATGTTTTGCGAGCACGCAAAACGGGCGAGCCGTGGTCAGAGAAATTTCCGAGCGGCGGCGAGGAAATTATCTGTGACCCACAAATAAATGCCGCCCTGCGGCAGACTTTTTCGGATTGTGGACCAGACCCAGAAAGGGGTCGGGAAAACATGCTGTTTTCCCGTGGAGGAAGGAATGGGAAAACCGAGGGTTTCCCAGGTGGTATTGCCACCCGCGAGATGAGTCACCGCGGATGATGGCCCACCACATACATGAAAATTTGATAGTATATCCGCAATGAACAAAACTCGACTCGAAAATCTGTCAGACGGCCTTTTTGCAATCGTGCTTACGTTGCTCGTATTTGATGTAAAGATCCCGGATACAGAATTGATCAAAACCTCGGCTTCGCTTGCGCGTGCGCTCATAGAGCTGGTGCCCACGTTGGTGGAATTCTTTTTGAGTTTTGTCGTTCTCACCATGTTTTGGATCGGGCACAATTTTCTGTACTCCGTTTTTGCCAAAAATATCAACCGCGTGCTTGTGATCTTGAACCTCACGTATCTGGCGCTCATCTCGCTTATTCCGTTTTCCGCTCGCGTGCTTGATATCTATCAGGATATTCCGCTCGCGGTTGCGGTGTACGGGGTCAATGTCTTTCTCATCGGCGTACTGAATGTGATTATCTTCAACTACGCACTCTCTTCCGACGAGATCGACACCACCGAGGTGTCGTCGAGACTCATTAAACAGGCAAAGATTCGTCAGATGGTCACGCCGCTCTTTACGCTTATCGGTATCGGGATGGCGTTCGTATCCATCCACACAGCGTATGTTCTGTTTGCACTCCCGATTATTTTCAATGTGGTGCCGGGATCGCTCAATGCACTCGAGCGCCTCTTCGGATTCGAACTCAAGTAACGTTTTGCTCACATATCCATGCTGTGGCATGGTAAGGGCTGATTCATAGGGAGGTCGCAATGAGTGTTGTTATTCTGCCGATCCGCCGCAAGGTCGTCGTGTCTGCGATGTGTAGCGTACATGTGCTGCGTAATGTGTTGTCACCGAACGAGTGTGCGATGCTCTGCGCACACAGCGGTGCGCGAACTCATCATGACGATGAGGGGCATGGGATCGCGTGTCGTAAAGACGTACAGCTGCCGCTGGTCGCGCAAAAGATTCTCGGCAAGGTCGACGCGGTCGCAATCGCGCCCGATCGTCCGGTCTCAATCGACGAGATGATGCGCGTCTATCGGCTTACCGGGGGAGCAGGCGCCGTGCCGGAGCACACCGACGACGATTTCCCCGGCCCAAACGGCTCGGTCGCTCGGTACAGCGTACTCGTGTGTCTCAACAGCGGATACACCGGAGGCGAAACACTGTTTCGCGGCATTCATCTGAGTGATCAGCTCTCCCCAGGCGACGCGTATCTCTTCCTGCACACTGTTCCGCACGAGGGACTGCCGGTAGAGCGCGGCGTAAAGTTCATGCTCAAGACCGATTTGTTCGTCGAATCGTGATCGTCCTTTTCACAGATAAAAGCCCCGGATTCCGGGGCTTTTTGATTACGCGAGAAAGGGGTCTGTTCGTGTGGATAACTGTGATGGGGTGGGGTATAGTGGTATATACTCTTATTCAGTGGGAAAAAGTGGGAAAAGGACTTTTTGGTCCGATCCACGGAATGAGTGATTGAAACCCTATGTATATCGGCGAGTACGAACACAGTCTGGATGAAAAGAAGCGCATTTCGCTTCCGAAGTCCTTTCGCACAGGTCTCGGCAAAAAGGTCGTGATGACGCGCGGACTCGATAACTGTTTGTTCGTGTACTCACGCAAGGACTGGGAGAAGGTGGCGGCAAAACTGCAGGACCTCTCGTTCGCGCAAGCTGATACACGAGGATTCAACCGCTTCATTCTTTCCGGTGCCGCAGAGGTCGAGGTCGACGCTGCCGGACGCGTTCTCATACCTGCACATCAGACACAGTTTGCAGGTTTGAAAAAGAACGTCGTCTTTGCTGGAGTTTCAGATCGAGTCGAGATCTGGGATGCGGAACGCTGGAACACCTACAAAGCCCGTATAGAGAAGCAGGCCGACGCTCTTGCCGAAAAACTCGGTGAGATCGGCGCTCTCTAGACAACGGTGGCTTCGGGCTGCTGGAGGAATTTTGATAGTCATGCGCACGCGACGCTCACAATCCTCCAGCAACCCGATGCCGTCATCATCAGGAGCTCGAACCTCCGATGGGCATCGAACGGTTCTTTTACATGAGGCAGTGGAATATCTGTCGCTCAAAAGAAACGATGTCGTCGTAGACGGCACGCTGGGGGGCGCGGGACATGCGCTCGCAATCGCGAAGCAGCTAGGCGAGGGCGGCACCCTAATCGGGGTCGACGCCGATATAGATGCTGTCAGCCGCGCTCGCGATATGTTGGCGGATGCTCACGCTCCCAGAGAGTTCGGTTCGCCCGTCCCCCTTACCGGCGACGGGCCGACCGTGCTCCTCATCAATGACAACTTCAGGAATCTGAAGAACGCGCTTGCAAGTGTGCAGGTGCGATCCGTTGATAAGGTGCTGTTCGATCTCGGCTGGTCACAGTTCCAGCTGAGCGCAGGACGGGGATTTTCATTTCAGTCCGACGAACCGCTCACGATGAGTTATGCCAAAGAGCAGTCGCTCACAGCGGGAACCATCGTGAATGAGTGGTCAGAAGAATCGATCGCCGATGTCCTCTACGGATTCGGCGAAGAGCGATATTCGCGACGCATCGCGGAGCGTATCGTTCGTGAGCGGGCAGAAAAGCGCATCGAAACTGCGCGCGAGCTTGCCGATGTGATCAAGGCTGCCGTGCCGGCAGCGTATCGTCACGGCAAGATCCATCCGGCGACCAAGTCGTTTCAGGCACTCCGGATTGCGGTCAATGACGAATTCGGGGCACTCCGATCGGGTATGGAGGCGGCATGGTCTCTGCTCAACCCGAAAGGTCGCATTGCGATCATTTCGTTCCACAGCTCAGAAGACAGAATCGTAAAGCATCGCTTTGCAGAATGGGCACGCGAAGGGCAAGGAATACTTGTTACTCGTCGGCCCGTCACGCCAAGCGAGCGGGAGGTCACAGACAACCCCCGTTCCCGCAGTGCAAAGCTGCGCGTGATAGAAAAAATATGAACAAACACATCGCAGCATTGTCAGTTGAATACTCTTTCGAACGGGTCGCATTCCGTGTTCTGTTCGCTCTGCTCGGTATTATTTTGTGCGGCTACCTCTACTTCGTCGGCGCATCGGTATTGAACATCATTGCCCGCAAAGAGGCGTCGCGCTCGAGCGTTGCGCTACAGAGCTCGATCGCTATGTTGGAAAAGCAGTATTTCGACCTCTCCGCAGCTGTTACGCCCCAGACCGGCGAGTCACTCGGGCTCTCCCAGGTCGGCGGCACTGATTATGTGTATCGCCCCGGCGCAACTGCAGCGGCAGAAACGGCTGATACAATGGAGCGCAATGCTATTTAGCAGTGCGCGCTATGAGAAATAACATCGCATTTCGCACACGCCTGATCGGCGTTTTTTTCATGGTCGTGGCGGTCTTTTTGATCGCCCGACTCTATGTGCTGCAGATCGCTCGCGGGGAGGCGTATCGACGCAGCGCCACATCGCAGTATGTTGAGCAGAGTCCCGACACGGTCAATCGAGGGAATATTTACTTCACAACGAAGGATGGCGCATATGTTGCAGCTGCCGTTATGCAGTCCGGATATCGCATTGCAATCACACCGGCTGACATCGAGCATCCGGGTGCTGCGTATACCGCTATGAACGCCATCACAAAGATCGACCGCGAGCGGTACGACGCAAGTATTAAGAAAGCCGACGATCCGTACGAAGAAGTCGCGTTTCGGGTGACCGACGACGCGGCAAAGAAGATCCGTGCCCTGAAGCTCAAAGGGGTGCTCCTCGTGCAGGATCAGTGGCGAACGTACCCCGGAGGAGAGCTTGCTGCACAGGCGATCGGATTCGTCGGGTATAAGGGGGATAAGAAGGTGGGCGTCTATGGACTGGAGCGTGAGTACGAAACGACACTGATCGAGCGCGCGACCGGGCTCTATGTAAACCCGTTTGCGGAAATTTTTGCAAACGTGGGCGCGCTTTTGAGCCACGACGTGTCCGGGCGCCAGGGCGACATCATCACGTCGATCGAACCGTCGGCGCAGGCAGAACTTGAAAAGGTGCTCGAGAACGTCATGAAGACCTACACGCCTAAAATCGCCGGCGGGATTGTTATGGATCCGCATACCGGAGAGATCCGGGCAATCGGGATGCGGCCCGCATTCAATCCGAATTCGTATAACACGGTCGACGACCCTGCGGTATTCGGTAATCCGCTCATCGAGGGTCGCTATGAGCTCGGCTCGATCATGAAACCGCTCACGGTTGCTGCCGGCATAGATTCGGGTGCGATCACGACGGCGACAACCTACTACGACGCGGGTTGTATAGAACGAAGCACGAAGACTATCTGTAATTTTGACCACAAGGCGCGCAATACGGTTCCGATGCAGGAGATTCTGAATCAGTCACTCAACCTTGGCGTCACATTCATTGCCGACAAAATGACACACCCGACGTTCACGCAGTACATGCGCGCGTTCGGTTTTGGCGATAAAACCGGCATCGACCTGCCCAATGAGGTAACAGGCGACATATCGACGCTCGGCGAAGGTCACGGTCCGGATGTTAACTATGCGGCCGCATCGTTCGGTCAGGGAGTGTCGGTCTCGCCGATTGAAATGACGCGCGCATTGTCTGCGCTTGCCAACGGCGGCATGTTGCCGAATCCGCATGTTGTGACGGCGGTCCGCTATGCAAGCGGGCTTACGCGTGAGATCGAAGCATCGTCGTCGGTCCCGGTGCTGAAACCGGAAACCGCACGCACGGTAAGCGGTATGCTTACCGAAGTTTTTGACGACGCACTCGTGAAAGGTAAATACAAAATGGAGCACTACTCCATCGCCGCAAAAACCGGCACCGCTCAGATCGCGGTCCCGGGACAGGGGTACTACGAAGACCGTTACCTGCACTCCTTTTTCGGATATTTTCCTGCACAGGACCCGAAGCTCATCGTGTTCCTGTTCACCGTTGAGCCGCATGGAGCGGAGTTCGCCTCTGCAACCCTTGCAGAGCCCTTCGACGATCTGGCAAAATTCCTGATAAATTATTACAACATCCCGCCTGATCGGTGATGGTACGATACATACCTATGGTGAAGTTACTGCGTTCTCTGGTTGTGTTTGTTCTGACTATCGAAGCGCGTGCAGTACTTGCGCGCCATAAGCCGCGCGTTGTTGCCGTGACGGGCTCTGTCGGCAAGACAACGACCAAAGATGCGATTTACGCAGCGCTCTCGGGCAGTCTGCATGTCCGCAAGAGTGCCAAAAGTTTCAACAGTGAACTCGGGGTTCCGCTGACAATCCTGGGGCTCGAGAGCGGTTGGAACGATCCGTGGAAATGGTTGGGGAACATTGTGCACGGATTCACCGCGATCTTTTCCGGAACGTATCCCAAGTGGCTCGTGCTCGAAGTGGGCGCCGACCGCCCGGGCGACATTCGCAAGATCGCGACGTGGCTTCGTCCTGATATTTCTATCATTACGGGAGTTCCGGATATACCGGTGCACGTGGAGTATTTCAATTCGCCCGGGGAGGTATTGAAGGAAAAGCGAGCGCTTGCCGACCACCTGAAACCGGGCGGCACACTGATACTCAATGGTGATGAGGCGCGCATGCGCATGCTGCAAAACTCGTTCAAAGGCACATCGCTGACGTACGGCTTTGATCAGCACAATTCGTACGCCGCGTACGATGAATCAATTTTGTACGAAAACAATGTGCCCGCAGGTATGCAGTTCAAGGTCATGCGGAAGGGTACGTCGGTTCAGATCTCTGTGTACCACGCACTCGGGCGTCCGCGGGTGTATGCGGCGACTGCCGCGCTCGCGGTCGCGGAGGTAATAGGTATTTCCGCAGAGGCCGCGGCTGCGGGTCTTGCCACGTGGGATCCTCCGCCGGGTCGCGTGCGCATACTTCCCGGTCTGAAGGGTTCTATCATCATCGACGACACCTATAATTCATCGCCGGCCGCCGTTTTGGCCGCACTGGATACCCTGAAGGCTGTCAAAGCAAAACGCAGGATTGCGGTGTTGGGCGACATGCTCGAGCTCGGTCGCTATTCTGCCGAGGCACATAAACATGTCGGGCAACGCGTTTCGGAGACCGCTCATCTTTTGAAAACGGTCGGATTCCGTGCTCGCCTGATTGCCGAGAGTGCGCTTGATGCGGGAATGAAAGAATCGGCCATCATGCAATACGAAATGAACGAGGCTGAACGCGCGGGGATTGAACTTGCTGCAGATTTGAAGGCAGGGGACGTGGTCCTCGTTAAGGGCTCTCAAAGTATGCGCATGGAAAAAACGGTGCTGGCCATCATGGCGGAGCCGCTGAAAGCCGACGAGCTGCTCGTTCGCATGGATCCCGAGTGGAAGGAGCGCTAATTACCTGAGAGATGCGGGATCGACCCGCACAATGCGATCGTCGATCGGCAGCGGCCGCCCGCGGCCGTCTGTATTGCTCGTCGTTATATACAACATGTGGTCCGGCCCCATACGGACGGTTCGAATTCGACCGTACGTGTCGCGGAGTGTGCGCTCGGCGTTTAGGACCGTGCCGCCGGAGAATGTGGCGCGCATCAGTGCCGTACCTTTCAATGCGCCGAAATACAACGATCCGTTCCAATAGATGAGGCTTGCCGGCGCCCAGGTGTCTTCTCCGGATTGTAGAACAGGAGCGATCGTTCCCGCCTTTGTTTCATCTCCGATCACATCGGGCCAGCCGTAGTTGCCGCCTGCTTCGATTTTATTGATCTCGTCATGGCAACATCGACCGTCTTCGCCGGTCGGTCCGTGTTCCGATTCCCACAGGTTGCCGCTGGAATCCCATGCGAGTCCCTGCGGATTGCGATGTCCGTACGACCACACAGCGTTCCCGAACGGGTTGTCGGACGGGATGGTGCCGTCATCGTTTAGCCGAAGGATCTTTCCGGCAAGGGAATTTTTGTTTTGCGCGAGCGTGCCACGGGTTGCGTCGCCCGTCGTTATGTACAGCTTACCGTCAGGTCCGAATTCCAGCCGACCGCCATCGTGATACAGGGCTCCCGGGATATTTGTAATAATATCTTTGTCTTTGGTGAGCGTGTCGTTTGCAAACACATACCGTACGACGGCATTACTCGTACCGTCGCCGTTTGCGGTCGATACATACAGGTACACGTAGCCGTTGTTCGCAAAGTCCGGGTGCAGCACAATGCCCAAAAGACCGGCTTCGCCGCTCACAGAACGCGACACGGTGAGTCGCGTTGAGCTTCCGCTGTTTGCCATATGAAGTACATCGCCCGTACGCTCCGTTACGAGCATGGAGTTGTCGGGTAGAAATGCGATGTCCCACGGGATACTGAGCGCATCTGCGATCACGCGGTCCTGTTCGACCTGAACAGTGTGTGTCGAAGATGCGGTTTCTACCGGAGTGACCGGAGGCACCTCGCGGGGCGAAATGGCGACGAGTGCCACATAGAGAATGACGGGAATCGCGAGTAAGCCGATCAGCAAACGGGTCATGGCATGAGTATGCTACATGCCGAACGGGTCGTCCAAATGAACATGTTCGACCTCGGGTGGGTGCTCGGGGAACTCTTTTTGGATCGTGACGGTGTGATCTTCTTTATTGAACGCAAACACGACATAGCTGCGGTTATTCAGATACGCCTGCTCTCGGAGTGCTCCTGCCGGGTTTACGACAAACGACAGCCGATACGTGCCGGTCGGAATGTCATTGAGATCGATCGATTGATCCGGGTAGTTGTAGTAGTAGGTGTCGGCCCAACCGACAGATACTCCCTGGCGCTCCTTGCCGCAGATCGTATAGGTGGCAGGCGATTTTTTGTCGGGCATGTCTTGTTTTAGTCTGCTCACGTCGCGGATGCAGAACGTCGCCTTTTCGAGTCTGATCGGATCGCTCTGTGCTGATTCGGATGTGAGGATGTACGAAACAAAATCGGAAAAGTGATAGTGAAGATGTGTTTGATGCCACCGGAACACGCCGACTTTTCTGTCGGTGAAGGTGCCATCCTTTGCATAGACGCGCTGTGATACCACGCGGTCGATGTCGTCAAAAATACCTGTTGTTGAAGGATCGGCTCGCAATTCGAGCGGACCGGTTCCCTGGTTGTAATACGTGGTGCTGAAGAGCAGCTGCAGGTGGCCGTTTGCACCGACACTGAGTGTGAGGTCGCGGGCAGGCAAGGGGACGAGGTCCGGCAAGAGGTGATCGGGGTCGCTCATTGAGACCTCGGTGGCAACCATTTCATCGAACGAGGGTACGCGTCGTTCGTACAGTGCGATCGGTGTGGCCACCCGATCGTAGGCAAAGACGCCTCCTGCGACCATTGCGCCCATTACAAACGGAAGGGCGATATCGCGGAGCGTGTCACGCATATCCATATGATACGGCATCGATGCTTTGACGTTCATCTCGTGCCGTGGGATAACAGCGCGAGTTATCAGGGAGGCGAGGATGAGGTTACTGGGAGTGAACGGCATTTGGTGCTTTGATAATCCGGTTGTGCCCGCTGTAGCGCGCGCGATTGCGAGCAAGGCACCGATAGCAGACATTCAAAATACCGAAGAGCGGGGAATGTTGCCCATCGATATACCCCGCATGATCCGCTACCGCGACGCGCTGGTGCAGCGCTACGACGACGGAATAGAATCGCTCATTGTGGGACACAGCTTGGGCGGTGTGATCGCGTGTGCGGTCGCTCAGCGGCTGCAGAAAACTCCGGTCGTCGGTATTGTGACTATTAATTCGCCGCACAACTATGTGGGGTACACCTGCGTACTCGGTGCGCGCGGAGATCTACCGGCCCCGATCGTGACGTTTCAAAGCGCTCGCGATCGCGTCGTCCTCTGGGGCACTCGCCATCCGGCGGCAGCCAAGCATCTCGTGCTCGACGCAGATCACTGGAGGGATATCGCGACGAACCGGGTGTTGCCGGAGACGATCGCTCGTGATGTGTGCAACGCGCTCTTCGCAAGGGAAGTACCGGTCGCATCCTCGTGATGCGGCCGTTTTCGTTTCGTTACATTCTCATATTCTCAAGAATGTGAGAATATGTACGGATGGCTCTGTCAACAAAAGGTCCCAAGAAACTCGAACGCCACTTCAAGGGTGTGGCCAACCACACGCGTATCAGAATTTTGTTCCACCTTCGCGCGCATCCCAACGACTCACTGCTTGCGATTGCAGACGGCCTCAACGCCAATCTCAAAACCATCTCCGAGCACACGCGCCGTCTCGCGCTCGCCGGACTCATAGAAAAGGTTCATGAGGGGAGGGATGTGCGCCACAAACTGTCTCGCTACGGAAAGATTTTTATGAAGTTTATCGACGAATTCTCGGCTCTGAAGCCGGCCAAGGATGAATAGACGCGGCCCTTTCGCGAACGCGTGATCTGTGAAAAAGTGTCAGCGGATCCATAGCAAACGGGAGGGTTCACATGTCGGTAAAATTCGCAAGCCGGGAAACGACACTGCGTTTGATCGAAATGAGCCGTGACAAGACGCTCACGCCGCCGCTCAAACTCCGCGAGCACAAGGAGCGCATCGAGCAGTGGAACACACTGCTCGAACGGAACTTCGAGGAGCAGGGAGGCGTGTACGAGTTTCAGATCAAGCACGCGACCGCGCTCAAGATGCGACTCGACGGCATGTATATCGAATGGGCCGAGGGGGTCGAGCGTACGCGCTGGGTCGATTTGCCGTCGAAACCTGATTGTTCCCCCGAGGATGTCGTTCGCGAAACGGTCTTTAGCACCGAGGCGGTCTATGGCGCGACCGGCGTCGAGGTGCTCGCGCGATACCTCGAGATCATGGGCTACGACGGCATCTTCAGGAAACTGGTTGAAGCGTACGTGATGGAGATACGACCGATTCTGGAGGAGGCGCTTCCGTATGTCGGCGAGACCGCGAGCGTCCTGAACGATCCGCGCGGATTCTTTGGGACGAACGATGAACAGCAGGTGCGCGCTCGGGCTACAGAGCGTTTCAGCGATCGTGTGAACAGGAATTCGCCGCAGCACGTGATCCGGGCAATGATCGCGCACGTCGAGTTCGGTCTCGGAAACTTTGTTACGGCGCTCCGAGAGGCCGAGTATGCGCACCACGAGAAGTTCGTGCCGAATTTCGGCGAAGAAATCTATAGGCCGAATGCCGGCGCTGCAGAGGACGAACTGATCGGCGTGGAATTGCGCAAAGCTGCCATCCTGATCGATCTTTTGAAGCAGTACTGATCCTGCTTATGTGCATCAAAGAGCTCCGCGTCGCGGAGCTCTGTTGTTTGACACTTTTAGGTTGATATCGCACTATGCGCCCGGCTCACAAGAGGGAGGCGACCGTGAAAGCCGAGGCAAAACTGAACCCAACGATTGCCATAAAGCTCACCGAGAAGTCCATGGCGGCATCGGTGCTCTCGCTGCCGAAGGGTAGGCTGATGGTCGGAAAAATGACTGCGGACTTTTCACCCGAAGTGGTGGTTGATGCTGCACGCAGCATCATCACGCATTTTGAGCATGATTTCGGGGAAGAGACGTTCTATTCGCAGGCGGGCGTCATCGAATATGCCGCGCAGTCCTGCCACTGGAACCGCGATCCTGAATACAAAACGTACTGAGGCCGAATACAGCTCACCGCAGGGAGAATCACCGTGGAAGTCTATGAACCGAGTGAAAATCTGACCAAGGCGGTTCTCGCCGCGATTGCGGCCCCGCTTCCGTTTTTGGTCGGCACCGCTTTCAAGTTGGTGCCGTTCAAGGAGTCGTTGATGTCGAAGGCGCTCGCTGTCGTGATACCGATGTCGCTGCGAGCGCTCGCTGCCACGCAGGAGGTCGGTGGCCGGCTGCGCATAACGTCTCACGGCGAACTGACCGATGAAGTGAAACGGGGGCTCTTGCATCGCATCGCGCGGTGGTTCGTGCCGAACGAGGTCGAGGATCTCGTCAACGAGCTACAGTCCGAAGTGCGCCGTATGGCTCGTGCCACGTACAAGGAAGACGCCTGGTACATCGAAGTGGCCGCTGAGGAGTGCGTGATCGTGGTCACGAGCACATCGTTCCTCAAGGTCTCGGCCGACACGGTCGTCGACGTGTTCTTCGACTCGGTCGAAGGCCTCAAAGCGATTCGCAGCAAGCTACCGTTCGTAGGGAGCTCATGATCCTTCAATAGCTGACACGCGGTAGGGCAATTGCTCTGCCGCGTTTTCATATTGACAAATACGTTATTCAATGAATAATACGCCGGTACGTATCCGCCGCAGATTTCGTTGTTTGCATCCGCGCTTGAAGGACCGGGAGTCCACACTCAAGTCACGGAGAGATCAATGAAAATCTACAAACTTGTAAATTTCGCTGGGTATCAAGGTTACGATACCTACGATGCCATGGTCATCGCCGCGTCCTCGGCAAAACGAGCGAGACAACTCGCCAACGAGGAAACGGGAGACGAGGGTAAGATTTGGGCGGATGCGAACATGGTGTCGTGCGAGATGATTGGACGGGCTCGCTCGTCGGTCGTCGAGGGACGCATCATCGGTTCCTTTAACGCGGGTTAGCCCGCTCGCTCCGGAAGCAATTCCGGAGCGATTTTTTTATGAACGCTTTGTGGGCTTTGCTGCCTTCGGTACACGGTTGAGTGCGACCGCTGCTTTTATCAACTGTTTGAAAGCTGTCTCGTTCAGTTTGTCCGTCTCGGTCAGTGTGATCGCCGTAAATCGATTCAACACGTTTTTAGGATCGTGGTCTTTCTTAAGTGCACGGCCTTTCGAGAACGTAAAGCGCAGGTGCTCTTTGTAGGTTTCGCCGGTGCAGATCATGCCGTCGAGGTACCAGCAGGGAACGCCGCCGGGATTGGTTTTTGTGCGGTACTTTATTTCCTCGGTCACTTTCGGTGCGGCCTGTTTTATGAGAGTGCGCACGCGTGCCATTTGCTTTGAACGCCAATCGGACGTTATTTTCATACCGCTGACTCTTTAGGGAGCGAACCGGAAACAACTGATAGGCGAACGATTTCAGCGACACACATCCGCGAATTCTGTTCAAAACAATGTATATGCGGCATAGTGGCGTCGGGTGAACTTGGAGGACTAGCAATGCGTGACATTCTAAGCGACCGTCCCTTGGTCGTCTACGGACTCAAGCCCTCTCCGGTGGATCATGACGCGACGCGTCACTTTATCGTTTTCAATTGCATCGTGCCGGGAGAATTGGTGCGCATGAAAAGCAGTGCATACCTGGTTTTCAGGTATGGCACTGATGGGTATGAATTGAGCGGCGACTGGGAACGTAGGGCCAGATCTGAGGGAGATGATGTGTATCGTCTGGCGCACGCCCTGCAACATACCAGGGGGCTCTATTGGCTCTACATTTTGCCTACGGGTTTCGTCGCGAAAGGCGAAGCGCACATGGCGGCCGAGGCGCCGCACATTATCCCAAAAATGCGTCAGGCCCTTGCAGACGTATGCGGAGACATCCAGTTCGAGGAAGTTCCGGCGAGGGAGCTCTGGATCCCCTCAATTGCATCCGTCGAGTCCGCGAAAACGAGTGGCGTCCTTTTGCCGTCCTGATTTGGACTCCAGAGAACAATGCGCGGCCTTACTGGGCCGTGTTTTCTTTTGTGCTGATAGCGGATTCTTAAAAAGGGGAATCGGCGTGAAGTGTCTTGTGAGCCACAATAATTTTCTCGCCGCCGCTCGAAAATTTTCCAGCCCCGGACTCGGCCGTTTTGCCTGCTGGCAAAACATGCCTCCGTCTTCCCAAAAACCGCAGAAACCTGCAGCAGTGCAGGTTTCTTGGTGTTTTTGTGAGCCCGGAGGGATTTGAATGGAACACCATAGAAAACCTAGTTTTGAAATGGAAAACGGTGTTCCAAACCCTCAATCCGAGTTATCTAATGCTATCACAAACGCATGTGGTTTAGCCATTTTTCAGAATCAATCGAGACAAAAGACATTACCTATCAGGGTATGGAACGTAGTGTAGCGAGCGAGCAAAACCACGAATAAACACGAACATGAGAAAGCCAAAAGAAATTGAAGAACTGATCAAGCGAGCGATTCGCGATGAGATCGCACTCTTTCCCCTCAAGTCCGTGGCACAAGTTCGTAATGCGCTTTACCTGAAAGGTTACCAATCTCTGCGCGGAGAACTCGACTGGCATTACGTAGCGAGACTAATGAAAAAGGTTCGAATAGAAAACCTTGCGGAACTGTCATGTCAAAGCCGCACAGAGAGATTGATAAATCTGAAGGAAAGACACCGAGTCATTACAAAGAAAATAGCCCTAATCCTAGAAGAAAAAGACTCTTCAACAATGGAACGACTTGCCGCGGCAAACTCAATTCTCAAGTGGGACATGGCAATGTTTTTTGCAGAGGAGTTGACCCCAAGGTTAGAGGTCGAACAAAATGAAACTTTATTGCTTTATCAACGATCGACTTCTACTCGTCTTCCTCATCATCGAGTGGGTTCTTTTCCAAAAGACTCAAGTGTGGCTCAAGCCAAGTCTCGCCGTAAGCATCTTGGATTAGTTCTAGGTGCGAAGGATCGGCCTCCTGTTCTAACGAGTCAAGATACTGAAGAAACTCCTCCTTCGTATTTGGACTAAAAACTTTAGCAGCATAAACCGCAAGTTCTTTGTTTAGTGGACTTTCTTTTAGTAGCGCCGCCATTCCATTATCGACAAACATCGCATCACAATAAGGCAACAGGCTTGAGATGGCATTTATGTCTGTAAAAGTACCTTTGTTTGGCGGTTCTTTTTGTCCGTTTGCTGCTTTACGAGCGATACTTGCGTACAGCAATGAAGAAATCCGAATAGACGGAATATCGAGAACGTATTGAGAAGAAAGGTATTCAATGATTTTCTTTATTGCATCGGATCCATCGATTCCTCGACCACGTAGTTCGCGCAATAAAGCCTGTATAAGTTCACTCGATGCCGGAGGTAACACGCTATCAAGGTCTACTTCGGGCTCCTTTCCGTCTACGTATTCAGTGGCATACTTTTTCATAAAATCGTCCTGTTTCTGTAAGAACTTCAAGTGCGCTTGAATCGTACCTTTTCCAAAAGCATAGCCCTCTTCCTTGAACCAATCATCAAACTTCTTATCTTTTTCACTTTGCCAACGAGCAAAGATACTTTTCATTGATTCGTACAGTGAGTTTCTTTCTTTATGCACCGCTTCGAGTTGCCCGTCATATGGGCGCATGTTTACACGTACACCCATTCTGCCAAGCCATTCGTGAAGTCGGCCATGAACCACGTTCTCAACAATGAGTTCAAGTGTTTTTGCAGGGTCTCCATCCAAATAGTTCTTGAAATGTTGCTGAACTTGGAATCGCTCAATCGTGTGGTGGTCATAGAAGGTACATCCATCTGAAAGCCTCTCGTAAACTTTTTTCAGTGATTTGTAAGGTGGATCGCCTGATAAAAGTGACTCATTCGTATGAAAGGATGAGTCCGGACAGATAATCAGATTCATCATGTAAAGACGATCCAGTTTCTTATATGCTTCTAGCCAAAAAGGTTGAGTCATTACTGCCGCATGGCTCCTCGCGTTTTTGTCGAGGGCTTTTGTCATGTTGCTTATCAAAAACTGATCGAGATAGACGATTTTCTTTTTTATCTTTGGCAATTTGAAACCCTGTTTGTGCCAACAGGTCGTACACTCTCGAGAGTAACCATTACCACCTGTGCCAATCCAAACACCAAAGGTCTTTTTGCCGCATTTTGGGCATTTCTTATATGGACCACCTACAAAGTCAGCACGAGTAACATTTTTTACTCGCTCTTGAAGTTTTGCTCTTTGCTCATCTTTCGACAAGCAGCATTTTTTGTACTTGATGGAATCACCGTGGGGCTTCTTTTTTCCACAAGGACAAGGATCATTTCTTCCTGCTTTAGGTTGGAACATAGTGGAAATGTTACTCCTGTGGTGATTGTAATGTCAACAAAAGTAAAGTATCATTTCTGTATGGCAGAAAAGGCGTATTACACCGCAAAAGAGTTGGCTGAATTGCTATCGGTGAACGTGATGACGATCTACCGATACATCAAAGCCAAGCGACTCAAAGCCTATAAGATCGGCAAAGAGTTCCGGATTGAGCGAGAAGAGTTTGAGCGCTTTATGAAAGGAACCAGCACAAAATAACTATGGCAACACTAAATTGGATTGGAAAAGATGCGGTAGTGAACCACGATAAGGAGGTTCCTTTCAAATTGCTTGAAAAAGTGGCATCTGTCTCTGCGAAGAACGAATCAAAGAACCTCCTCATAAATGGTGATAATCTCGAGGCACTCAAGGCTCTAGTGCCTTTCTACAAGGGTAAAGTAAAATGCGTCTACATTGATCCTCCATATAACACAGGTAGCGAAAATTGGGTTTACAACGATAGAGTGAACTCACCAAAAATTGCTGACTGGATAAAAAAAGTTGTTGGTCGTGAGGGCGAAGATCTTACCCGTCATGATAAATGGCTATGCATGATGTACCCTCGACTGAAACTTATCAGGGATCTTATGTCAGACGACGGTGTTATTTTTGTTAGTCTTGATGACAATGAAAATCACCATTTCCGACTTTTGATGGATGAGATATTCGGTGCCAAAAACTTCATCACAAGTTTTATTTGGAAGAAGAAAGGAACATCGACAAATGTTGCTGGAGTACAGGTCAGTTCACTTTTTGATTATCAGATTTGTTACTCAAAAACTTCTAGTGGTAGGTTGTTTCCTCGAGTAACTTCAAAAGAGTCTCGAGACTATCCTCATAAAGATAAAGAGGGTTCTTACAGACTCACTATCATTGAAAAAAAGAACGCTGGGGACTACGAAAGAGCATCAATGCAATTTCCAATTCTAGGAATAAAGCCGCGAAATGGTAAGCGGTGGCAAATTGGGCAAGAAAAAGCACAGGAGTTGGAAAAGCGAGGTCGCTTCATCAACGATAAGGGAGTAATCAAACTCAAAATCTATGACTTTGAGGACAAGGATACATATTCAGCGCAACCGAACATCTTGGATAACTATGGCTCAACAGATTCCGCAGCCAAAATGCTTGCCGACATTTTTGGTAAGCAGGAAGTTTTCAATAACCCCAAACCGATTGAACTCATCCAACACCTGATCAAGATATCTTCGTATGATGACTCGATTGTTCTCGATTCATTTGCGGGATCTGGTACCACAGGACATGCAGTGATGGAACTAAACAAAAATGGATCAAATCGACAATTTATCCTTGTTGAACTTGAGGACGATGTAGCAAAAAACATTACAGCGGAACGACTAAAGAGAGTGTCGAAGAAATACTCATATTCGGATGGTTTTGAGTATATCCGTCTTGGGCAACCCCTATTCAATGAGAAAGGACAGATCAACGATCAGTGTACTTACGAAGAACTTGCTACGTACATTTACTTTACCGAAACACACACAAATGTGGTGAAGAAAAACATAAAGGCACCAGTCATTGGAGATAACAATGGCACTTCCTACTATCTCCTATACACTGGAAAGAACAAGAACGATCTCACTCGAGAAGCGCTCGCAAAACTCAAAATAACCGGACAGGCTGTGATCTATGCGGACCGCTGCCTTGTTGATGAGGATGAGTTAGCGTCGAAAGGTATTACCTTCAAGCAAATTCCATACGAAATAAAAGTCTACTAACATGAAGTTCAAAACCTACCAACAAAATGCGATAGATACTCTCGACCAGTTCTTGGGACTACTCAAGAAAATGAAAGCACGACATGCTTTCAACGAGATCACCGAGAAAAACTACAATCACCAGTGGTTCAACGACGTGCCTTTTGTGTGCCTTCGTATGCCTACAGGTGCAGGTAAAACCCTGGTCGCATGTAAATCTGTTGAGAGAATCATGTCGACTATCCTTCAGAACAAGATGGATACAGGAATTGTCATGTGGTTCGTTCCTTCGGACTCAATAAAAACACAAACTCTCAAGAAACTTCGTGATCCAAAGGATTTACATTTTGAAGTCTTGAATGACTCATTCGATACGAAGTTCAAAGTATTTTCAAACGAGGAGGCACTGGCTATCACGCCGGAGGACGTTCGAAACAATCTCTGCATTATCGTTGCGAGCCTCGATGCTTTCCGAAAGGAAGCCAAGATCCAAAACAAGTACAAAGTCTACAAGGAAAACGGTGCCTTGATGGACCACTTCCAGAACTTGAAAGATGTATCTGCTTTGGAAAAAGACTCTGCGGGTGAAGTAATCAACTCACTCGCAAACGTGATTAGAAAAAACAATCCTCTCATCGTAATCGACGAGGGCCACCACACACAGACAGATCTTTCTATTTCGTTCCTGTCTGATCTCAAGCCGTCATTTATCATCGAGTTTACCGCTACTCCCCGAGATGGCAGCAACGTGCTCGTCCACACAAGTGCATCAGAACTAAAGATCGAGGAGATGGTAAAAATCCCGATTGTTCTTGAGAGTCGCACACAATGGGAGCAAGTTGTTTCCGACGGAATCATGAAGCGCAACGAATTGGAGAAGCGTGCAGAAAAACTCAAAGGAGAAAAGATCCGCCCTATTGCACTTCTCCAAGCACAACCAAAGAGCAAAACCAAAGCGACGGTTACCGTCGAAGCGTTGAAGCAGATGTTGCTCGACAAGAAGATCCCGGAAGAACAAATCAAGATCAAAACATCAGAAGTCGACGAACTCGAAGGAATTGATTTGTTCGATAAGAAATGCGATGTGCGATACATCCTCACCGTAAACGCCCTTGCGGAAGGTTGGGACTGTTCCTATGCTTACGTCCTCATATCGGTCGCGAATCTCGGCGCAAAAGTTGCAGTCGAGCAGATCATCGGCCGTGTGATCCGTATGCCTAACGCAAAGAAAAAAGCAGACGAGGCACTCAATCGAAGTTATGTGTTTGCATCCGCAGCAAACTTCAACGAGGCAGCATCAAAGGTGATCAAGGGACTCGAAGATAACGGATACAGCCGCAGCGATTTTGTCGGTGTAACTGAAGAAGAAACGTACTCTGATCCCCTCGAAGCAAAAAAAGCAATCAAGAAGAAGTTGCAGGTCCCAATGATGGCAATCGGTAAAAACAAACTATCATTTGAGGACCTTTTGGCTGATGATTTTGAACTAGCAAAGCAAGATGCTGATTTCGATTTCAAAATACACTATGATCTCGACGGCCAAGCCACAATCGATATCACTGAAGAGAATGAGTGGCTACAAGGCAAGCAACTCTCACTACCATATCAATATCTGGACGGAGAACACTCACAGGATGAACTGGTAACGTGGCTAGATAAGAAACTACGCTTCCCAATGGTTACTCCGGAGGATAAAAACGCCTTCATAGAGAAGGCCATAAACAATCAAATCAAGAAGCATAAACGATCCCTACCTGAACTATCAGTAAATCGCTATCTTCTCGCGGACCGTCTTTCGGTTGCTATCAGCGAAGTGCTTGAAAAGCACACAAAGAAAGTATTTGCAGATCTCATTTCAAAGAAGAAAATTACTGTTGGTTTGTTTGAGGAGTTTCCTTCAACGATTGCGCTCAAATCTCCGGTACCAAAAGTTTTCAATAAAAATCTCTATGAACGTATCGACGGAATCAACGGAGAGGAAAGAGTATTTGTTGAACGCATAGATCTCGGTGCGCTAGATAACATTGAGTTCTGGGTTCGCAATCGAGAGAAAGTAGATCCGTTCTTCATTCAAGGTTGGAAAAAAGGAAAGTTTTATCCTGACTTTGTCGCTGTAACTAAAAAAGGAACAATCGTCGCTCTCGAATGGAAAGGCGAAGATCGCATCAGCAACGAAGATACTGCCTACAAAGTTGAGATAGCAACAGAATGGGAAAAACTTGGTAAAGGAAATCAGCGCTTCTTCTTGGTTCACAATGGAAACTCTGAAGAAGTGCTTACTGAACTCAAAAAACTCTAGGTTACCTCACGACCTCGTTGAGAATTGCATCGTTATTACCCAGTAACTGCATCAATTTCAATAACTCGTTTTTGTCTCGATAGATCGCAAAGTCATTTGAGGCACGACGGATCTCCTCTCGAAGTGTTGCGGCACTTGAGAACTCCGGACTAGAAACACCGAGGGATCGCGCCCACATTCGTAGGCCAACAACATTCCCATCTTTCACCATAAAATCTGCCATCGCACTAACCCCGTTCTGCATCTTTTCTGGGGTAATTGCCGTTTCTTGCGCTTTCGGCTTGGTATACCCATCGTAGTCTTGGGCCGTGTTCGCAAAATACGCGCCTGTGAGGGCTAGTAAACCCAGAACTGCGACTATGGCACCTAATACCCAGTAAAGCCCGCGTCCGGGCAAAGTAACATCGTGTTTGTATGTTTGTTTGAACATGGTTGGCTTGATCGCTAGCAACCTTGCTAATAAAACCTATGGCGGGCAACAGAAAACCCGCCACGGGTAGAGGGCGAACCCTCTCGTACAGGTTTCCCCATACGGCGATCAAGCAACCCCATGACGGGTTTTCTATGCTTGATCGACTTTCAGACCATATCCGATAGATTTCTCTTTCGGGGTTAGGTCCCGCCCTCAAGGGGCCGATATTCGGTTGTCCTTCAATGATAGCGAAAAATTGTGGAAATTGCCATTGTTGCAAAAGAAAAAAGTTTGATACAATTTATGCACAACTAAATAAATGGGGTTTTGAACGTTATCGCCGCCCCCAGAGTCTCCTTGAAAAAGGACTCGCGATTTCTTCCGATATGTTTCTCGGAAGGACTTTGCGGGTCCTTTTTAGTTGTACTGGATCCGCTCCACAATGGAGCCGGAAATACAACAAACAGCCACATCGTTCGAGGAGTTCAAAAAAGCACTCGGGCCATCAGCAAATAAATACACCGACGAACAATTACGCCGGATGCTTATTGCACTTGATGGAATTGCAGATAAATACTTTGATATGTGGCTGGAAAAAATAAATCGTAAAGCGCATACTGTAAAAGACGATCAAGCATATGAACCTATCATCACAAAATAAAAAATGCGTAGTTCAATGTCGAGTTAGTTCCCTCAAACAATCATCAGAGGGAGAGAGTTTGGAACGACAGGAAGAAAGTCTACGCAGATTCGCATCTGATAGAGGATGGACTATTGTTCCACAGACGAAAGATGATCCGCATGGAAAAGTATGGGGTAGAGCCATTTCTGGACGAAAAACTAATCGTGATGATTTTGAAGAAGTACTTTCGTTCATAAAAGAAAATCCTGGGCTCGTAAACTTTTATGTATTCAAGTCGATAGATAGATTCACTCGTGCTGGTACTGGTGAGTATGATCGGATGAAAAAGGAACTTCTGAAATACGGAGTAGTGATGATTGATACCCTCGGTGTTATACAGCCATCAATAAATACTCTTGAAGATCTAGGTTTTGAATATGACTGGAGCAGGTTTTTCCCAAGTGAAATCACTGAAAATGTTTTGGCTACCACATCAAAGCAAGAAGTAACGACGATTCTCCATCGAATGATAGGACAAGAGATTCGACTTGCACAACAAGGCTATCGTACACGCGCTCCTTCGGATGGTTACAAAAACGAGAAAGTATTTGTCGAGGGAAAGAAAAAAACCATTCAGGTTCCAGATCCAGATCGAGCACTATTTTATCAGGCGATGTTTGATCTACGTGCGCGTGGTCTAACTGATGAAGAGTGTGTTGCGCAGGTAAATGCTATGGGTTTTCGATCACCAATCCGAAATCGATGGAACAAAGAACACACGCAGATTATCGCAAAACGAGGCGGCAAACCGCTTACAGTAAAGCAATTCCAGAGATACATTGAAAATCCAATTTATGCGGGAGTTATGTGTGAATTGTGGACCCACTTCAAGCCCATAAAAGCGCAGTATGACGGACTGGTTAGTATTGATCTTTGGAACAGAGCGAATCGCGGGAAATTGATTTTGAAACAAACTTCTGACGGAAGTCTTGAGTTGGCAAAACGCTCCTCAAAGACTGGTGAGGTAAGAGTAAGGAACAACCCTTTGTATCCATTCAAGTTCCTGCTCTGTCCTTATTGCTCAAAACCCTTTTTGGGTAGTGCATCACGAGGCAAGTCTGGGAAGAAGTTTCCCGGATATCATTGTGCGCGAGATCATAAAGGATTCAGAGTACCAAAAGCAGACTTTGAAAAAGCAGTAACTAGATATGTCTCGAGTTTGAAGTTCCAGCCCGATATTCTCAATGCACTCGAGTTGGTTTTTATGAACAAATACCGACAACGTGAAAAAGAAATTGTGAAAGCGTCGGGCGATATTCACCAAAATATAGCGGACCTCGAAGCCGAGCAGGATGCAAAACTGGGGCTACTTATCTCCACAAAAAGTGCGGTGGTTAGAGAGAAACTTGAAAGAGAAATTGAGGAGAGCGACCGAAAGATAAAAGAGGCGCAAAAAATCCGACTCAAAATACAGATCTCGAGACATGACATAAAAGCATTCATCAAAGACGCTCGATATGTAATGGAACACCCGGCCGAATTGTTGCTAAACCCTGATGATCCGCGCTCTTTACGAGATCTATTTGGTTTGGTATTCGACAAGATGCCTACCTATCCAGAAATAGTTAGTGGAACACCTAAATTGTCCCCAGTATTCGAACTATCTTCGGGATTTGTACCCGATAAAAACCTGATGGTGACCCTACGGGGAATCGAACCCCGCTTTCGCCCGTGAGAGGGGCGTGTCCTAGCCGATAGACGATAGGGCCGTGTATCCTCACGACCCCGACATCTGTGCTCGCTCGGAAGAGAACTGCTGTTCTCTTCGCTCGGCTCGCTTCTTGATGCTAGGGCCCAGCAATGCTGTGAACAGGATTATACGTATTTTTTTGAGTATTTCTAGTGGCTTCCGTTCTTCATCTTTCATCTAGAAACTCAGGCACGAACGTGTATGATGCAAACCTCAATATCTATATGGTGCGGTCAGCCGATCAGGGTTTGATGTCGCGCGTGCTCCGCACGATCTCTGACCGCGAGTTGCTGCCGGACATTTTGGTGTTCTCATCCTACCTCGCAACCGCCAAACTCGCGCAGTACATTCTCTTTACGCTCCAAACATCTCCGGCTCTCATCTGGGCACCGACCGGCATTGCACTTGCCGCGGTGCTATTAAAGGGAAACAAAATGTGGGTGCCTATTTGTGCGGCGTATCTCGTTGCGCTCGCAACGCTGCCAAACTACTTGCCACCGTGGAATATTGCCATTGCAACGGTCGGATTTACGTTGCAGCCGCTTATCGGTGCGTGGCTGTTCCGCACGCTGGGCTCCGACGGCACGCTCCATCGCAGTCGTGACGTCATGCTGTTGCTCGGCGGCGCGTTCTTTACTGCGGCGATCGGACCACTGTTCAACACGGTCGGTCAGATAATGCTCGGCGCGCTTGCGGAGACCGTGTTCATTACATTCAGTCGCGCATGGGCAGGCGGAGTACTCGGCATTCTCGTGGTAACACCGTTCATCACGGGCTGGTATCACTCGTGGAATTGGCCGATCACGCGTGAGCAACGCGCAGAAGCAGTGAGCGCGTTTGGCCTGCTCATACTTTCGGCGTACCTCTTGTTCTGGGTGTCATACCCGTCGGTCGTGTTCCTTCTTATCTTTCTGCTCTGTGTCGTGCTGTTTTGGATATCGTTCCGATTCGGTTCACGGGTCAATACGACCGCAATCCTCCTTTTGACCGTACTCGGTATCACGGGGAGTATTGTTGCCCACCCGAGCGGTGTCCCGCTTTCGTCACAGTTGTTTGCCGATGAGTTATTCTTGCTGCTCATTGCGCCGATCTTCTTTCAATTTTTTGTACTTGCCGAAGAGCGCCGCCAAGCGGCGAATCGTCTTACGGCGCAGATTTTAGAGCTTGAACGAATCACCACGCAGCTCGCAGCGAATGATGCCGCAAAGAACGAGTTTATTGCCATGCTCGCTCACGAGCTGCGCAATCCGCTCTCTACTGTTGTAAGTACACTCGAGCTTCTGAAGCTCGAAAGCGGCGGTAATGCACCCATGATCTCGCGAGCCGAACAGCAAACATTCGCCATGAGACGATTGCTCGACGACCTGCTCGATGTAGCGCGCATCAATGAAAAGAAGATCGAGGTCATTCCCGAGCCGACCGACCTCGCCGAGCTTATTCGGGTTTCGGTAGAGACGACAGAGCTGCATCGCACGGCGAAACATCACACGCTCAAGGTGTGGCTGCCCGAGCAGTCAGTTCGTCTCATGCTCGATCCGGTGCGTCTTGAGCAGGTGATAACGAACATTCTTAACAATGCGGCAAAATATTCCCGGCCTGGCAGTGCAATCGAGATCCTCTGTACCACTGAGGATCGCCAGCTGCGAATCGTCATCAAGGATAACGGCGACGGAATTCCGACCGATCGACTTGAGGAAATCTTTTCACCGTTTCAACAGCTTGCTCCGGCGCCGCATCGATCTGCCGGTATCGGTATCGGACTGTTCCTAGCGCGACAGATTGTCGAAATGCACGGCGGAACAATAACGGCACACTCACAGGGTGAGGGAACGGGTAGCACGTTCACGATCCTATTGCCGCTGATAGAGGTGCGCGATCAGGGGGTATCCGGCGGAACCACAGTTCATGCTGCTCCTCAGACTGCAAAGCGGATTCTTGTTGTTGATGACAATGAGGCCGCAGCCATCGGCATGCAGCGACTACTTGAGCATCATGGCCATGTTGTTGCTGCGGTGCATGACGGCAGAGCAGCACTGACTGCGCTGCACGACCTGATGCCCGATGTTGTATTGCTCGATATCGGTCTGCCGGATATGTCGGGCCATGATGTTGCACGCAAAATCCGCGCGCACGGCGGCGTGCAGCCGATGCTCATCGCGCTTACCGGGTACGGACAAGAAGAAGATAAGTCCGAAGCGGTGGTATCCGGATTCAACCATCACCTCACCAAGCCTGTCAGCATCAACGAGGTTCTCGCGATCCTCAATTCCTAGTCACTAGGACACGATTTTGCGTGTCTGCAACGTGGGGATAACCGATTTTTACACCTGTACCATTCCGTCAGGAATCTGAACGTTGCAACAAAGGAGAGTGCGATGAATGTCGCAAGTTTGATCACCGAAGGGTATGTGAGCCTTCGCTATCCCAAAGAGCTGCGCGTACTCGTCGAAGAGGCGATGGCCGCATGGAATCGTTTCTGTGAGCTGCCGTACGACGAAAAGGCAAAGCTCTCGGGCGGCGACCGCGTGCTCGATCACGGCTACATGTTGCGAAAAGACGACGGGCCGAAAAGTGACGACAAAGAGCTTTTCCACCTGATCAAGCGCAATATGCCGGCGCTTCGGGCGCAGGCCGACACTGTCACGGATCGTGCTGCGGTGCGATTTGTGCACGCGGTCGATGTGCTCATCGATGCCGTCATGCCGCATGTCGTGCACTTCGGTCGCGATGTTGAACGTGTGTACGGCATCAGCGGTTTTGAGCGCGATGTTGCCGAGTCGAGTCGGGATTGGACGTTCCGCTTCCTCAACTACCGTCCCGGTAAGCCCATCATGGCGGCGGAACACGTGGACCGGGGCGGCTTCACGCTGCATCTGTACGAAAGTGCGCAGGGTGGCCAGTACTTTGGTCGCGATCGGCAGTGGCACGACTGGCCCGTGGATCACGATCACACGATCATTTTCCCGAGCATGACGATGCAGCATCGGTCACAGTGCCTGCTCAAAGGCCTCTGTCACCGCGTCGTCGCCACCGAAGAGACGATCCGTACCGGACGGCAATCGATGGTCGCGTTCATTGACTTCGACCACTCGCACATCTTCAATAAGTTCAGCGGCATTCGGATGCAGGATTTCGCTCCGGGCGCACTTTCCGATATGCCGTTTAGCGAGTTCGACAAGCTCTTCATTCCGCGCAAAGATCGCGCGGCATAATACCGACCCCGGTGCATTCGTGCGCCGGGGTCATACTGTTGCCGGTGTTGCGCCGAGATCGTTTTGTAGCAATACTGAGCGAATGAACGGCGAAAGGAAGCTTCTCGCGCTCTACGCTGTGCTGCTTATTTTGCTCGGGATGTTTTTTGCGTCTCTTTTCTTTTTTGTTACCAGCGCACGGCAACTGCATTCCGAAGGCGTCCTGCGTCGACCCCCGAAACCGGGCTCACGGGAGCCGCGCCCGACAGGCCGACCGCCTGCACCCGATCAGGGCGCAGTACCGCCTGCTCCGCAGGCCACAACAAGCGCTCAGTAAAGGTGCTGTAGTACTATTGCGCGATGTTTGAGTCTCTGAGCGCATTTCTTGATACCGCAGCCGAATATTTTGCAGGATACGGCTATGCGGGCCTGTTCGGCGTGAGCTTCATTGCCGCGTTTGCGCTGCCTATTCCGTCTTCGATAGCGCTTGCAGTTTCGGGCGCGCTTGCAGCACAAGGGCATCTGAACCTGTGGTACGTGCTCGGAATTGCACTTGCGGCAAACGTTCTTGGGGATGTGATGGGTTTTTCGCTCGCACGAGCGTACGGTCGTGCATTCTTTGAGAACGTGGGTCTCGGGTTTCTGCTGCGCACGCGCGCATATCTATGGCTCGATGAGTATCTGACGGCGTTTCCGCAGGCGATCATTTACACGACGAGGCTCATGACAGAAGCGGGACCGACGGTGAATGTGCTCGCCGGAATTTCGCGGGTGAGGGTTCGCACCTTTCTTTTGTACGATCTGTTGGGCGAAGCATCGTATGTGCTGTTGTTCGGACTTGCAGGATATTTTTTAGGCGACGCGTGGCGAAATAACTCGGGATTTTTGTTCAAAGGGTTGCTGGTACTAATCTTGCTTGGTTCGATCGGCGGCGTATCTCAGTATGTGTTACGCACACGATTCCAGTCGGGAGCCACCACCACTGCCGCGTAGGCGCTATACTTTGCACATGCGGAGATCGACTCTCCAAAATGGCGGCGTGGGAATCCCTGTCGTTATAGCGCTCGTCGGAGGCGTGGTTGTGTTGTACGTCGGGTACTCGTTCGTTGGCTCGCTCGCCGCACCTGATCTCACCGAGCCGGCACCCGTTGTGTCGCAACAAGCGGCGGCAGAACAAGAGGCGCAGCCGGCAAAGGCGCAGTCATTCGTATCGTTCGACGACAACTTTTTTCAGTCCGAGGGCAGTTTTTATTTCCGAGTCTCCGACGGGTATGACCTCGACGGCAAAGCAACCTACCGCTACATCAAGGCGGATGTAATCGCGGATCAAAAAACATTCCACAAGGTGCCAACGACCGGCGACCTCGAGGCCGGAAAGCAAAAGTCGGTCGGAGGCGGCACGATGCCCGCGTTTTATATTGATTCGCAGCACGTGTACTTTTTTAGCGGAACTGATCTGCGTGTGCTCGAGGGAGCAGACCCGAATTCGTTCCAGGTGCTGAGTCCGGTGTATGCAAAAGACGGCAACAACGTGTATGTCATCAATACGACCTGTGACGCTACGGGTAACTGTACCGGCACCGTAACGGTCATACCGGGTGCCGACCCGAACTCATTCCAGACGTTCCACGACACGACCGTGCCGGATCCGGACGGATCGGGGCAGGTAACGATCGATGCGAAAGATAAAGACAATATCTATTATTACGGGACATGGATCGGTCCGTTGCCGGATCCTGATGACCACTCGGTGCATCCCGAGACGGATCACCCGGTGCTCATATCGCCGTAGGGCTCCATCCTATCTCCACGATATAAGTGATTAGATTGACCTATGAATGAAACAGCTTGGTACCAAACGCTTATTCGCCCGTCGTGGGCGCCGCCCAGTTGGCTGTTCGGCCCGGTGTGGTCGGTGCTCTATGTCGTTATCGCGGTCTCGTTCGGGAGTGTTGCCTATAAGACCTATGAGGGACAGCTTCCGATGTCTGTGCTCGTACCGTTCATCGTAAACATCGTGTGTAATCTTGCTTTCACTCCGCTGCAGTTCGGGCTGAAGAATAACGCTCTTGCGTCAATCGATATCATCCTTGTTCTTGCTTCGCTCGTGTGGGCGCTTATCGCCGTGTATCCGCACATGCCCTGGGTTTCCTACGTCAATATTCCGTACCTGCTGTGGGTCTGCTTTGCCACGGTCTTGCAGCTCACCATCACGTATTTGAACTGGGGTCGCTAGGGAGTGGCCAGTGCGAGTGAGTTTGGTAGTATCGCGGCAGGCACGATCCATACAAACCTGGAGGGTGTATGTATATACCGATGATCGCGATCAGCGGCGGTCCGTGTGCAGGTAAGTCGTCCTTCCTCGAAGAGGCGGGGCGGTGGCTTGCAGAACACGGCATTACGGCAGTTGTCGTACCCGAAGCCGCCACAAAACTGATCAATGCAGGGGTTACACCATGGGACGTAGGCATTGAAGCGTTTCAGCGCCGTATACTGCGCGCGACACAGCGTCGTATCCGCAGATACAAGCGGGTGATCGAACGCAGCGGCAGGACGAACGTCGTGCTCTTTGTTGACCGTGGCCTGCTCGATTGCGAAGCCTACTGCGGCGAGCCCATGTTTCGGTCACTGCTATCCGAGCTTGGTCTCAACCGGGTACTCGCGATGGAGGACTACCTGATGGTCATACATCTGGTAACCGCCGCAGACGGAGCCGAGGAGTTCTATACGCTCGGTAACAATGCAGCGCGCATCGAGACGCCCGAACAGGCGAGAGCACTTGATCACAAATCGCGTCACGCGTGGCGCGGTCACCGTCATTTGTCAGTCATTGATAATCGCACTGACTTTCCGAGGAAAATGCAACGCGCAGTCAGCGCAATGAAAAGGGTACTGCATATGCCGATACCGCTCGAGAATGAACGCATGTTTCTGATCCGGAACTTTACGATGGACATGATCCCCGCGGGTGCGGCGAAGATCGACATCGTTCAGAATTACCTGAACCCGCACCCGATTCACAAGGGTGCGCGACGTGTTCGTTCGGAAACGCTTGAGGGTGTGACGACGTATCACTACACGCACAAGTCGCCGACCGGCACCGTCGGAAGCGTGACTGAACCGAAGTATCCGCCGCTTACAAAGGGCGAATACGAGGAGCTCTTGAAGGATGCGGATCCCGCATGCCTGACGATCCTGAAGACACGGTATCGGTTTCCGTTTGCTGATCGCACGTTCGAGGTCGACGTCTATCAGTCGCAGCCGTGGAGGCAGCGGCGTGTCGTGAAGCTCGAGGTTGAAATGGAGGACCTGTCGGAAACCATCGTCATGCCCGACGGCTGGATTCTCGACGAGGTTACCGGTCGCCTCGAGTGGAGCAACTACGGCATGGCCCGAATCAGGGACTAATGCAAAAAACGAGACGATAGTACACATGCCCGGCAGAACTGCCGGGCATTTTCTTTTTTTGGACAGTCTACTCGTCGTGTGATGCAGACGGCATTGGCGTGTCGGATTCGAGTGCGTCTTTGACCTGTTTGACGTGTTCGATCATTTTTTGCAATCGAGCCTCTTTCGACGTGAGCATTTGAATTCGTTCCTCCTTGGAGGCGGTCATCCACATGCACATACCGCCGCAGCCGCACTCGCGATCTTTGTGATGATGGGACATGGTGGTTTTGTGTATGAATAAGCGTCAGGAATGATTCAGCACAACCGAGTGTTCGTATCCCGAACACTCGGTGAGCCGGATTACGCGTGACGAAGTGCGCCCGCTTCGCTTTGAATCGCGGTGTCGTCGCTTGCTCCCCAGATTCCAATAGCCGCTACGAGTGTCCCCGCTGCCGCCAGTGTCCATGTGAGTGCGGTGCCGGTAAGCATAGTCGAGCCCATAAGGGTGAGTACCGAAGTTCCGAGGATAACGATCCCCAAAAGTGCATTAGTCCAATTCTGCCACATAAAGATATTTGTTACGGAAGAATAATAGTGCCGACCTTGTGGTCTCTATCAGACACAGTACTCCGGGTGTCGTGGTGTTCGTGTGAGGGTTGCCGACCCTCCGTATTGCGACAGATCGGATCACTATAGGAACGATCACTAATCTGTTCCGCGCTGCACTTGACTCACGGCGGCATTTGTATGATTGTGCTGTGGGATCGTAGGAGGACATTGAAATGCAGCTCCAGACAGCTACCGAAGAACGCCTGATGCATGAGTTTGTACGGGCGGCAAAGATCGAGCGGTGTCGTCAGGAAGACATCGACGATACCGTGATGTTCATGCTGCCGCTTCGCGACAAGGGGCCCGTGTACCGGGCGCACTACATGCATTCGCTTCGTGTCGCACTGCTTGCGCGCGCGATCGCCACAGCATGCGGCGATCTCGATCAGCGGGCGATGCTCCTTGCGGGCGCGTTGCACGATATCGGCAAGGTTATGGTGCCCGTCGAGGTGCTGGGCAAACAGGACGACTGGACCAATGCTGATCGGCGAATTATGCGAAGGCACGTGGTAGACGGCTATCGCATCATCCGCGGCCGGTTCGATTTTTCGGGTGCGATCATGCTCTGGCATCATCGGTTCCAGGCGAACGGGTATCCGCTGCGAATGCCGCGGCCATTGCACAACTTTTCCGACCAGACCAAGCACCTGATCTACAAGCACGGCCGCATCCTTGCGATGGCGGACGTGTACGATGCGCTGCATCGGCCGAATACCCGGCATGGGGCGCTCTCGGGTCGCGAGATCAAGATCAAGATGCTGCAGTATCACGAACAGGACAAAGATTTTGTTCTCTCGCTCTATAACAACGGTGTTCTCACGATGGATTGATCCTCGGTGAGAATTGCGACCGCGCCCTGTGCGCGGTCGTTTGTATTCACCCCCAGCACATGTCTGCGGAGTAGGGTATATGCATGACGACGCAAACCATGTTCACAACACTTGGTGCAGCGCTGCTTTTGGTGGTCGTTGCATTTGCGGTCTACGCGATGCAAATACCGGGCGTGCCGAACACCGGCAGTGACGGTAGTGCAACGCCGGCGTACGTCGAGTCGGTATCTACCGCGACGAAGAAGTCTATCGAGAGCGATGAAAACGCGGACCTCAACGACAACGATCTCAAAGACCCGGCGCCTTCCGCTCACGGTCAATAACAGAACTTTCGAATTAGTTGACCGAGGATAGATTATGTTGTATATTATGCGCCAGTAGATTCAATCCATCGCTCAACAAAACTCGAGGTCGATCACATGCATGATTGCAACGAAGTGCGAGTCGGAATGTCCGTCAAAGTGGGTCAACTCCGCCACGACGAAAGTGAGATGGCGCTGCAGATTCATCAAAAGCATGTATCGGTCCGAAGGCCGAACATCGAAGGGTCAATTTGCGGTGTCGTCCCGTGTCACGGTGCTGAAGTCTGGTACGTGCAGCACAAGAACTCGCCGGATATCGGCGTGTACTCGCTTTCGGAAATGAGTCCCGCCTAGGTCACATACAGTCACGCAAAGAGGAGGATTGAACATGGCCCTGAAAAAAGGCGAAGGCTCGTATCGCCCGACAATGCACGGTACCAGTAAGCGCATTACGAGACCGACGGCGCCACGCGCTGTGTACCGCGATCAATCAGACGCGACGCCCGCGCAAAGCGGCTACGATTGCCGTCGCTACGACGAGTCGTCGAGCAGCTCCACAATCGGAGCGGTCGGCATCGCGGTCGGTCTTGCCATCTTGGGCGGTATCTTGGGGTAAGTGATCTTTTCAACGTTGTACAGCGTCCGGCAGAAATGTCGGACGTTTCGATTTCATATTTCATACCCGTTCGCGCGGGTATACTCAGGTGAATACCCATAACTCATTCGAATATGGTCATCGCACACGCCGGCCTCGCTGTATCGGATTACGAAAAGTCGAAACGATTTTATATAGATGCGCTGCAGCCGTTGGGCTACACGCAGAACATGGAATACGGCGAAGCTGCCGGGTTCAACGACGGAAAAAATACCGATATGTGGATCACGAAGGCGGCGAGCGTAACGCCCGGTCACATTGCCTTTGAGGCACAGAGCGCAGCTGAGGTCGAAGCATTCTACAAAGCAGCACTCGCTGCGGGTGCAAAAGACAATGGTGCTCCCGGATATCGGACCGATTACTGGCCGGGGTACTATGCCGCATTTGTCCTCGACTTCGACGGTCACAATATAGAAGCGGTCTGGTACGACTACTCGAAAGTACAGCAGTGATGAGCTCGTGGTGTATCGTAGAGTCATGAAAGAGATTTGGTTCAAGCGCCGCAGATTCGGATGGGGCTGGGAGCCTGTTACCTGGCAGGGGTGGCTTGTCGTGGTCGCGTATATTTGCGCAGATGTTGCGTTCGCGCTCACGATTGATGAGCGTTCAACGTTTAGAGAAGTGTTGTTCACATTCATTCTCCCGATCACGCTCCTTACAATGAGTTTGATTCGTTTTTGTTATGCCTACGGCGAGAAGCCGCGCTGGCAGTGGGGTAGGGACCTCGGGGATCCGGACTAGCCAGACGCGATGCTGTGGATTGACATAGGCACATAAATGTGGTAATATGTTAATAGAACCACAGTGCCCGAAATCCAACTGGAAAGGACTACACGAATGAACAAAGTGTTCAACCGCGGCAACTTTCTTTTCGTCCTCTCGCTGTTCGCGCTCCTCATGTCGATGCTGCCGTTTGCGCAGTTCAGCAAGGGTGCGGCAACCGCAGTCGTGATGCTGTCGTTCTGGAGCGAAGACGCCGAGCGTCAGGAAGTGTCATGGAATTACCTCGGCATCATTCCGATCGCGACCTGCGCCGGCTCTCGGAGCATGGAGGCGCTGAAGCAGCAATGCTCCAACGGCTACTACAAGGCGCCCAAGAACGACCTGCTCGCGCAGCGTGAACTGCGGACTCTGTGCATCTCGCATACCGACTTCAACGAGCAGACGGGTCGCTGCGAAGGCCGGGTTCCGAGTGAGCAGACTCGGTACCAGTAAGTTCTTTGGTGAGCGTGCTCACCCCATCACAAAAGCCGGATGCTCTGCATCCGGCTTTCCTCGTTGTTGACGGACGAGGGATCTGTTGTATTGTGTGCGCGGCCAATTATAGGGGGTATCCATGGCGAAGATCACGGTTTCTTGTCTGCCCGAACACTCGGGCGATACGTTTGATCGTCTTCACAGAAATATCGTGGAGACGGTTGCCGGTATTCCGCCGCTCGGGCTTCGAAGCGAGGCGGACATGCTCATCGAATTCACGGTCGACCATTTGCGGTTTGGCCACGTGCGAGACGTGCATGTCCAGGTGTCGCATTTGTGGGACCTGCGAGCGCGTACCGTCGGTGTGCGACAGCTCCTCGCGAACAACCTGCGGCTGTGTGTGCAGCACTTTTACAGCAAGACGCCCGACATCGGCTTCTCGGCGGGAATCGACCCGCCGGCGTCATACGCTGCGCACAGCTTTGCCTCGAACAAGAAGGGCTGGTCTCATAACAGCTACTGGAAGGGCTGGTACGTGGGCGACTACTTCTCAGATGATCGCCTGGGCGAGTTCGACATCGACCAAAGGCAGAAGACTCGCATCCGCAACGCAATGATGCACAACGCAGGAGGCGAGACTGCTGTCATGGGTACACTCCTGCGCACCTACATGAATGAGCGGCTGCAGATTCCGAATTTCGGGGATGCCAGTCGCGGCATCGTGGAAGGAATGTTGAAACTCGACGGATTTATCTGATTGCATCGTTCGATGCATGTACTCCTCCGGCACACGTGGCCGGAGGAGATTTGTTTTTGAGGAGAAAGAAATTCTCACATTCTCAAGAATGTGAGAATATGTGGTGTACAGGTGCCGTGCGATAGAATAGATGCATGGGATTGCCCCCGGAACTCGCGTTTGTATTCGGCGATATGCCGACCACCTTTCATCGCACCCGCGTTGTATCGCGCGCGATGGTGGCCGAAAGCACGCTTGCGCTCACGATCGAGCGACCGATCGGTTTTGCGTTTACACCGGGGCAAAATGTAATGATCTCGATTCCCGGTGCTCAGGCGGGGCACCTCAAGGAATTTACGCTCGCGAGTGCACCCAGCGAGAGCGATCTCGTAATCGCGATGCGCGTGCGGAATTCAAATTTTAAACACACCGCATATGCGCTTGCGGCGGGGGACCCGATCATGGTGCGCGATCCTGCCGGTGCATTGTGGTCCAGAACGGCGGCTCCACAGGTGTGGCTATCAGGCGGTATCGGCATCACGCCGTTTCGCAGCATTCTGCGCGAGCAAAGGCTTGCAAACGCGCCGATTGCCGTTACGCATATTCATTCAGATCGGTCGCGGCCAAGTATTCCGTTCTACAGCGAGTTTGAATCTGTGGCGCACGAACAATCCGGCTACACGTTTATTCCCACACTCACGCGCGAAGGTGTGTCGGGCATCCTGCGCGGTCGAATCACCGCCGACTTGATCCGCACATCCGCTCCGAATGTCGTAGATAGTCATTTCTATATTGTCGGTACCGATTCATTTGTGGGAGCAATGCGCGACGCGCTGCACACGCTCGGGGTACCCACTTCGCAGGTCCACACAGAACGGTTTGATGGCTACAAGGTTCGCGAGAGCTAAGCAACGCTCCGCTCGACAATTCAGTTCAATCGGGTACGGTGCACTACGGTCAAACAGGAGGAGAACGAAGTGCGGATACAGACTCAAATCGCATTCAGACAGTTCGTAACCGAATTCGAGGAGCGGCCCGACTACAAACGCCCGCGTGCATTCGGGATCGGGTTCGTGAACGTCGACAGTAGCGGAGCGTATCTTGATGCGCTCTACCCGATGCCGAATCATCGCGAGAACTACGGCACCGCCGCCGTGTTTGCCAAGGTGCTCAACTACACCGGCGATCACCAGGCGATGGGTGTGCTCAATCTCGATATCGTGCGCGAGATGCTCGAATATTTCGAGTGGACAGAAGGCGACGGCAAACACCACGGAAACGTGGATGCGCTTCGCAGGGCGGCAAAGCTGTTGCGGAATACCGCTTTCAGAAACTCGATCAACACGCGTATGCGCGTTGTCGCGTGCGCGATTCCCGAAGAGGAGAGCGACAAAGGACCGTCGAGCGTGCCCGACGCGTACCTGCGCCTGCATTTGCTCAGTCACCGCAAGGTGCGGCCGCACGGCATCAACCTCGACAATCTCTTTGCGGTCCTGCCCAACAATGTATGGACCAACGAGGGACCGATCAGCGAAGCGGATCTGCATGAGCGACGCATGGATGCGCTCACGATGGGGCGTCCGTTTTCGGTGCACTCGCGCGACAAGATTCCGCGGATGCTCGACTATGTGGTGCCATCGGGTGTGCGGATAGCAGATGCGAGTCGCGTGCGGCTCGGCGCGTATCTGGGCGAAGGCGTGACCGTGATGCACGAAGGACTCTGCAACTACAACGCCGGCGCCGAAGGCCCGAACATGATCGAGGGCAGGATCTCGCAGGGTGTGTGGGTCGGCAGCGGGACAGCCATCGGCGGCGGTGCGTCGATCATGGGCACGCTATCCGGCGGCGGCAAAGAGGTGATCACAATTGGTCGCAATTGCCTGATCGGCGCCAACGGCGGCACCGGGATTTCGCTCGGCGACAACTGTCGCATCGAAGCCGGTCTCTACATCACCGCGGGCATGCGCATCCTGCGCCCCGACGGCGCCGTGCGAAAAGCCGCCTCGCTCTCGAATAACTCGGGGATGACGTTCATCCGCGACAGCGAAACGGGGCAGGTGCTCATGCGCCCGACGTCGGCACCTGTCGAGCTGAACACCTCGCTCCACAAGAACTGATCTTTCGCCTTTAGGCAGACCGGCTGCTCGCAATGAGCGGCCGTTTTGTTTTGTGGGCTAATTGACGCATGGCACAAATCGTAGTATAATAACAACAGTCAAATTCCCATACCATTCGGTAAACGGAGGCCTCGGCAATGCAACTGAATAGCCTACAGGTATACGCGGCCCTTGCGGTCGTGTTCTCGACTATCGCCTTTATCCCGTACTGGGTATCGGCGTGGCGCGTGAGCGGCAAAAACGACACGCGCCCGTCAATCTCGGGGATCGGCAGTTGGGTCTTGTCCGACATGGCGATCCTTGCGGCAATGGTGGCAAACGCCATCAACACGCGATCTGCCGAGAACATCGCCTGGCAGATGATCCCGTATGTGATCGGCGGCGTTGTTGTGGTGGTGCTCGCATTCCGCAAGAACTACAAGATCGCTCGGCTCAACGGCACAGAGGCGCACTGGTCGGATGTGTTTACCGGCTGGAACAAGCTCGACTCGACATGCATCGGCATCGTTGCCCTTGCCGTTGCGGCGTGGGGGATCAAGAGCGATCCCGACTACGCGATCTATCTCTCGGTGGTCTCGGTTGCTCTCGGCGGTGTCGCAATCGTGATCCCGCTGTGGAATGAGCCGCACCGTGAACCGTTCTGGCCGTGGATGCTGTTCCTCGTTGGCGGCGGGTTTGGGGTTCTTGCAGTCCCGAACTGGTCGTCATCCGAGGCCATCATTCCCGGGTCGTTCTTCGTGCTGCAGATCGTGATCGTGATGCTGTGCTCAAAGCGCTACTTCGGAGTGTATGCGCACACCTGATCTTTCGCCGTATAGGCAGACCGGCCGCTCGCAATGAGCGGCCGTTTTGTTTTTGTTGGCACAAAACATTCTCATATTCTCAAGAATGTGAGAATATGTATTTTTTGGATGCGGCGGGGTAGAGTGGTGGCGGACGAAGCTCAGGGGTCGCGCCCGACGGGCGGCCAACTCGCGCGTGGTTTTTGGAGCCACGTACTGCCCGTTCCTTAGGCCTGCGCCACGCCTCCCGCGGCCGGGAAGCTTTTTGTCTCGCAGGAGATCGCTCCTTGCGACTACCAGCCCCCGACGCATCGCGGTGCGTCGGGGGCAACGCTTTTATACCTATCGCTATTTATCCGTTCTTGATCCAGTTTTTGATGTTTTGCTCGAGCTCGTCGCCGCCTTGCGGGTGATCGGCGAGAAACTTGGCGATCAGCTCGTGCTCGTCTACATCGAATTTAAGGGTGAAGCATTTGCTGGCGGGGCTGTAGCTCACGCCTGCGTCTTTGGCGCTCTTGCCGGCAATGGCCGAATCCTCGTACCTATTAACCAGCTCCTCCATCAGTTTTTGTTTGGGCATAGTCAGAATCTTAACACTTATGATTACGCCACATTTACTCTCTTTTGTCTGTAAACTCTTCATAAATCGGGTGTAACATCGACGTATGGAGTCTTTATCGATTTCTGGCATAGCATATCTATTATTTGTCGTTCCGGGTGCGACTTTAATTTGGAGCTATCGCCACTTCGCAGGGAGACAAGCCCAATATTTAAACGACATTGAGTATGCCGCTTGGAGCTTTATTTGGGGCGCACTCCTTTTTTGGGTCGTTGTAGCCCTTGTTCAGAAATTTGGCACAGGGTTTCCAGAAATCCCCCTAAGCAACCCTGCCGCCGCTCTAGGTGGATTTACTGCCACAGCAATTTTGACGGCTTTTTTCTCCGTGCCATTAGGCTATATAACTGCTAAATTTGATAAATGGATCATAAGACTAGATAAATTATTGCGCTGATTCTATGAAGCTGATTGAGTTTGAATATAGCCAATTTCCCGGCACTAAAGCTGAGTGGGTAATCCCTGCCACTGAGTTTGGCGATGTCAATTTAATTGTTGGAAAAAATGCAAATGGGAAAACTCGAACAATTAACGTTATCTCAGGCCTAGCGGGACTAATGTCCGGTAAGTCGAAAGCTACGTATGCTTCGACCAACTATAAAGCGACCTTTTTGCATGCATCGAACGTGTATAAGTATGTTTTAAGAATCGAAAATGCGTGTGTTACTAAGGAAGAGCTAAAATTCAATAATAAAGTTGTCTTTTCAAGGTCAAAAACAGGCAGAGGGAAAATATTTGCTGACAAAGTAGGTGGCCTTATAGATTTTCAGATAGAGACAAACGAGATTGTGCTAAATACAAAGCGGGACGCGGTGCAGCATCCGCGTCTAAATGAGCTGTACGCGTGGGCAGAGTCACTTAGTCTATTTCGTTTTGGCACATCACTTGGCAAGGACTCAATGCTAGCTTTTCAAAACGAAGACGACATAGATTCAATCGTAGAAGCGAACGAGCATGTCATTTCGACTTTCAGAAAGGGCGAGAAGATTAAAGGTGAAGCATTCAAATCATCTGTCATATCAAAAATGAAACTGCTGGGATACCACTTGACGGACGTTGGCGTAGCCGTTCCAGTTAGTTTGAAAACATCAATAAAGTTACTTGGACTTTATGTTAAAGAAAAAGGAATTGGTACACCTGTTGACCAAAACAATATGTCGCAGGGAATGTTCCGTGCGCTCGCACTACTTATACAAATCGAATACTTTAATGTTGTTGGAGCAAGAAGCGGTATTTTAATTGATGACATAGGTGAAGGGCTCGATTTCGATCGATCATCCAGTTTAATCAAGTTGCTTGTTGAAGAGGCAGAAGCTGGCAAAGTTCAACTAATTATGTCTACAAATGACCGCTTTGTGATGAACAATGTAGATCTGAAATATTGGAATGTTATACAGCGAATAAAAAATGGATCAAAAATATACAATATGTCGAATTCCAAGAAGATTTTTCAAGAGTTCACATATACGGGGCTAAACAACTTCGATTTCTTCTCGAAAAATTTTCTTGCGACTGGACTGAAATGAAAAAGCTCGCTTTTTTTGTTGAGGGACAAACTGAGCAACTCTTTATTGAGAAGTTACTTCTGGAAATTGCTGGACAGCATAATATAGCAATTGAGACAAAGAAATTTATTGGTAAGAAGAGCGGTGCATCGACGTTTGTCATAACTGCTAAGTCCAAAATTTCAACCCAAAAATACTTTGCCTTGATCTCAGACTGCGGCGGCGATAGTCGAGTGCAGTCCGAGATAATTGATCAGCACGAATCTCTCGTAAAAGCTGAGTTTGCAATGATTCTCGGTTTACGCGACCTACATCCGCACGCCTTAAGAGATCTAAACAAAGTGAAACTGGCATCTCGCAAATATGTGCCAACAAAGACAGTTTCGCCCGAAATCCTCATATCTGTAATGGAAGTGGAAGCGTGGTTCATTGCGGAGCATAGCCATTTTGCGAAGATTCATTCTTCACTAACGCCACATACAATTCGCGCCGCCACTGGGATTGATGTCACAACCCACGACGTGGAATCAATACCATTAGCCGCTGCTACACTGCACGATATATATCAAATCGCAGGTGACGAATACACAAAGCGCGCAAAAAATGCATTGCGGACTATCGAAACACTTGATTACGCTGCTGTATACATGTCATTAAACTCACGCGTGCGGCACCTCGGATACCTCATTGATAAAATTGAGGAATTTTTAATGTAACAGCGCGGGGGAACCGCGCCGTTGGGGGATGGGTGAGCGGGGCTCAGAGCCATCGTAGAATTTGTTTATTCACGGAGGTGCCCCGCTTAGGCGACAGGTGTAGTGATTTCAGTTGCTGGCGCATCAGTGGGCGCGTTGAGCCAGCTGTCCGGTAAAAGAAATCCAAGGGTGGAGAAAATCAGGAGGATAGAGCCGATCACAATGACCGTGAGCTCACCGCCTGTATATGGTCGTATCAGCTTTTGTGACGTGCCCTTACTGGCGTTAATTTCGTTGATTGCTGCCTGCACCGGCCAGATAATAAAAACCGGAGCGAGCACAGATATCACCATGATCGGGAAATCCAATGCACCGAGTGGTGGCGCTTTGTTCCATAGATTCGATACGACGAGGTAGACGATGTAGATCGTTGCCAATGTGCCCGGCTTCGCCAGGTTGGTATACCCATGTTTTTTCCCGAGGTCAGCAACGAGGTTAAACAGGTCGTGTACAAAAAAGACTGCAAAAAAAGCGCGTGCCACCGGCCAAATATCGGGGCGACTAGCAAGCTTGACCGCCTTCCAGTTTTTGTAGAACCAATACAATTCATACAGCCCGAACGAAGTGATCGTCAGTATCCAGAAGCGGTTTTCCGCAACGGTCATGAATTCCGGCTCCGTCGCTACAGTCTCAGTCATGGACGAACTATGTGCCATTCATCATGATTTATCAATCAAACAGCGCGGGGGAACCGCGCTGTTGGGGGATGGGTGAGCGGAGCTCAGAGCCATCGAAGAATTTGTTTGTTCACAGAGGCGGTCGTGTAGTGGTCCGCTTCGGACAAATGCGCCACGAGCTCCTTGTAGTGCTCGCGGGTGCCTCTGCCGACGCGGATCGCGTTGTACACGTACCACCGGCCTTTGATACCGGCGAAAAAAGTTCGAATCCGGTATTCGTACATCGATGTCAGCATCACTACGCCAAGCACTACGCACCCGTACACAACGCTCCACGGTCCCTGCTTAAACAAGAGCGCCACCACCGTCGGTGCCCAGAACGCGATCATGAGCGCGATGATCACGGTGCATCCGCGGGCCATTGCTGCTTCTGCCGGATACGTGGGTACGGCATTCGGTATCAGGAACAGCTGCGTGTCGGGCTTTTCGAGCACGACCACGTAGTCCGACGACCAGTAGCCGTCGGTGCTGAACTCGTCGCGCGGCTCGTCGGGCATTCGTTCGAACACCCGCGTCTTGCCGCGCACCGTGATCACATCGCAGTCGGCGATATTCGGCCACCACTGCCGCCTGGTGTAGCAGCCGTAGTTGCTGCCGCTTTGCAAATGAAACAATCCTTCCGTGATCGCCGTAGTTGCTGCATGACGATCGGCAAAGCTTCCGTTCAATTGCACGATACGACTGGCCATCGGGCCGACTCCTCGCTGTGGTTTTCCGCTGGAACTCTACACGGTGCAGTGCGACGTGCAATGTGTGGCGCAGGCGGTCCGCAAAAGGGTAAACGCGACAATTTCGCAATTTACTAGCTATTCTGTCAATAGTGTGGCAGACTCCCCGCATATGGCAGATTTCAAGCGAAGCTCGGGCGGGCCCAAGCGATTTAACGGAGGGGGTCACAAGGCGTCGTTTGGCGGAAAGCCGGGCTACGCCAATAAGGGCAAGGGTAATTGGTCGGATCGCAGATCTGAGAGCAGCGAACGCTCCACCACGTTCTACAAAGCCACCTGCAGCAAGTGCGGAGACGCATGCGAGGTACCGTTTCGTCCGGTCAACGGCAAGCCGGTATTTTGCCGCAACTGCTTCGTAAAGACCGACGACACTCGTTCACAGGGTCGCGCTGGCGATCGCTTCCAAAAGCGTGAATACGCAAGCGCGCCGGTTACCCGCGCCGAATTCCCGAAGAGCGACAACGCTCCGATCTTGAAACAGCTCGACATCCTCAACACCAAACTTGATCGCCTGATTGCCGCGATCGAATCAACCGCGCAAAAGGCGGCGCTCGCAACTGCGGTGCACGCAGCTGTCGCCGACGAAACGCCGGTCGCTGCGGCAAAGCCCAAGAAGGAGAAAAAGGGCTACCCGAAAAAGAAGACCGCTTAGTCACATATCCTGCGCTAGTGCAGATGGTATAAAAGACCGATGAGACGAGAATTTTCAAAGACAGAAAAGCTCTGGTATTTCGGCTACGGGAGCAATATGAACTCGACCGTATTTCAGGGTCGTCGCAAGATGCGCCCGACAAAGATCGAGCGTGCTGTTCTCAAGGACTACAAGCTTGTATTCAATCAGCCCGGAATACCGTGGCTCGAACCGTCGTTTGCCAATATCGAAGAGGCACCCGGTCACTATATAGAGGGCGTTGTCTACGAGATCACCGGCGAAGAAATGCGACTGCTCGATATTTCGGAAGGCAACGGCGCCTACGACATCGTTACCTCAAACGTCGAAGGGGATGTAAGCGGGCCGATCCTCGCACACACCTTTGCCACAAAAAACGTTTCGCACGGGCTGCACCCGTCGCTTCGCTATATGAACCTACTCATCGATGGCGCGATCGAGCACGATCTGTCGCCCGAGTGGGTGCAGATGCTCCGCGAAGCACCGTACAGTTCCGGTGCCATCTCGCGCCGATTGTCGCCGATCATCATGTTTATAAATCGCAGCTGCATGCAGATCGGGCTGCCGCATCCGTTTCGATGGTGGAAGCGCTACCACATCAACCGGGCGCAGCGTATCCGGAACATGAAATAAAAGCGGATTCGCGCGTGTACTACATACGTTAGCGACGCATTTCCATCTCGCTCCCCATAGGGCGGTAATGCAGGGCATCGTGATGCGTCTTCTTCATATGAACAACATACTTTTTGGAACAATCGGATTACTCATGCTTGCCATCGTTGGCTTGGGTTTTGCCGAGGTGAAATATCAGGCGCACGGGGGCGATTACGCGGCTGCAAGCGAGCAGTCGTCGGTTTCCGATGTAGCAGGCGTCTCCGGTGCGCCCGCAACGTCGCTCGATACCGCTGTGCCGCAGGAAAATACCGTTTCAGCTGGTGTGTCGCAGGCAGCCGCAAAGGTGCGAGCTGCATATTCGGGCGATAGCGACAACGACAGCGATGACGAAGGTGGCGACGATGACGGTGATGATGATTCGCGCGGGGCACCAGCCACAGTCACGCCGCAGCCTGCAACAACGAAGCCCGCACCCACTACACCCGCTGCACCTACTCCTTCTTCCGGTACATTCTCTATGGCACAGATTGCTTCGCACAATACTGCAGCAAGCTGCTACTCGGCGATCAACGGCAATGTGTACGATCTAACCTCGTTCGTTTCGCGTCACCCCGGAGGGGCTGCAGCAATCACATCGCTCTGTGGTGTCGACGGTACGAGCGCATACATGGGTCAGCACGGATCAAGCAGGCGGCCGGCCAACGAGCTCGCGAGTTTGAAGATCGGCGTACTCAGTAATTAATGCTATGGTGCCGCTTCACATACTGTCATTTGGGTTTGTGCTTGGCGTATCAGCGATCGCCGACAAAGACGCGCTCTCATGGCTTCGTGGCACCAAAACCACGCTCGATCACACAACCCTGCGCACCTACCACATGATGATCTGGGCGGGCCTCGCGTCGCTCGTCATTTCTGGGTTCATCTTGTTTTACCCGCAGCGCGCGTTTCTGCTAGGAAACCTTTTGTTCGATATCAAAATGCTGTTCGTGACGATTCTTGCGCTCAATGCGCTACTGATCGGGCGACTCATGGATCATGCGATGGAGCGCCCCTATGCGGCACTCGGAACGGGCGAAAAGCAGGCCTTGTTTGTGAGCGGTGCGGTATCGGTGTTTAGCTGGTTCTCGGCTGCGGCGATTGCGTTTTATATATTCGGCTAACAGAGGCGCGTCAACAGGGTTCCGATAGTCTGTGCTACGAGCGAGCTATACTTTGTGCATGGAGCGTGCACCGAAACGCGAAGTCAAAAAAGGGGAGCAGATGCTGCCGTCTATGCCGATGGAACAGATCCTCAAGATGGACGGCGATGCGCTGGATGAAATCGCGGCACGAGCCGGCATGACGCGAGCCAAGCTTGTCGACCTTGCAGTCAAAAATGTCCGCCGCAAGGAAGAGATGACAAAGATCCGAGAATCTCAGGATCAAAACAACGCCGGTCTCACGCGATATATGTTGCCGGTGAGCGAGGGGACGCGCAAAGAAATTACAGACATCTCGGCAGAAGCAGAGGCGCTTTTGAATGCACTGTATTACTCCGAAAAAGCAAACAATGCGGGAGCAAAACAAGAAAAGAAATTAGAGAAACTTTTAACTCGTGTATACGCGACCGAAAAGCACGACAAGATATACGAGATTTACAAAGCCGGGGGAGACATACAGGAGGCGTTTTGGAAGGTGAACAAGGAATTTTCCGATCGTGCGGAGCGCAGCAGCAACCAGCCCGCTGTTCAACGTGCGCTTCGCGCCAATGTTTCAGAGCGAGGTCCGAAGCAGCTTGGTAGCCACGATCTCAGCACGGGCTACGAAGGGGGTAAAGCATCAGGTTCTGCCGAGTACTTTAGTGCTACAGAGCACATAAACTACCGCAAAAACCCCCGGCCGCGCCGATTTAATGATGAGCTTGGTCACGGGTGATTCGATTCGCATACCATGCGAGCCGCACAACCAACACCGTGATCAAATGGTATCGCTGGCGGCAAAAACGAATGTTCTCCGCATGGAGTTCAAACACAAAGGCCGCGAGCGATCGCGGCCTTTTACATTGGGTACATCAATTAACCGGGAAGCACTGTGCCCGTGCGCCGGAGCTCGGCGCGGATACGCATGAGTAGTCTGCAAAATGCCCGACGTCTCATGGAAACCTTCTTCGGCGTGTCACCTACATTGTGGGTGATGATTGCATTGCCGGTTGCAAGCAGCGCTTCGCGAGCTTTGCCGTCGGCGATGAACCGCGCGCGAATGATCCGCTCGAGTAGCGCTGCGTGGAACGGCGAATTGAACGGATATTGTTTGCCTTTCCACCAGATATATTTTTTCTTCGCGAATTTTCCGTAGGTCTTCGCGATATAGCCGTGCGCACGCAACGCCATGTCGCGCCTCGAGTCGGTCTCTTCGAGCTTGATCGCCTGGATCATGCCTTCGGCCGAGTGCGCAACCACGCCATCAACCGAAAAGATGCACAGCACGAATGTGCTCAGCGCTGCCTCGCGCCAGTCCTCGGAGTTACTCGACACGTTTACTGCCTTCGGCCTTTTCGCCATTGCCCCGATCCTTCTGTTGTCGCACCAGGGCTATAGTGCCGCGTTTACCGGGATTTGTCATTCCAACGGCCACGTGGGGTGTACAATATTCGTATGACACGAGGACCCGTTGTATTCATAGCGCTCGTACTGCTTTCGTGTGCCGCGATTTTTACGTATACGTACAACGACAGCTCCTATGCCGGGCCCGGACTCCAGCCCGAGATCTCGCAGGATGAAGCGCGCCAGGAAGAGGCGTACAAGAACCGCGTGATGGACCTGCCCACCTACATGAACATTCATATTTCAGAACTCTCTCCGGTGCAGGAAACACTCGGCGGCAAGTTCCAAGTGCGCGATGTGCAATTCTCGGGCGGCAAAGGCGTCGTGCGATACGACGACGGCCACATGAACTACGTTGCAGATTTTGCCTACACCGGTTCAGACAGCAGGGGATACACGATCACGAAATTCAAGATTCGCGAACGCTAAATACATAAAACGATCGCCGCAGGATGTGATCCTGCGGCGATTTTTGCGCGGCTAGCGAAAGAGCCAGGAGGCTAGGTTGTAGATGTCGTGGCCCATCAACGTCAGAATGATCAGCACGACGAGCGGGACCGTTATCCACTCAAACCACGCTGCCGACTTCAGCCACCCGCTGTATAAGAGCGAGCCCTGAATGATCTTTCCGCCATCGAGAAATCCGAGCGGCATCAAGTTCAAGAGGCCGAGCGCGACGTTCCAGGTGAGAAAGATCTTGAGCACCTGCATTGTTTCGAACACGCCGTCCGGCATATACACCGCGGTGCGCGGGCTGTTCACGTTCTCCGGTGTCGGAGTGGCGAACAGGAACTGCATGATCATCACCAATGCGACGAGGCCCAAGAGCGGCAGGAAAAACCCGACGTACTTTCGCAGTGTCCAGAGTGCGACAACGAGGCTGCCGGTGATCGCCATGATGATGACGCTCCGTTCGAACAGGCCATCGATCGTGGACAGATACGCCGAACGCAAAAACAGTGCGATTGCGGCGGCGGTCAAGTTTGCAAGCGGTCCTGCCGCGATCACATAGATCGCGTCTCGGGCGCGCAGGTTCTCGGGATCAAAATCGTGCGCGCGGACAAATCCACCGATGGGAATCGGATGGATGTGCCACGCGGTCTCACCCCTGGTCCACGAAAGTCGTAGGTTCGGGAGGCGAGGGATCGGAAATCCGATCAAGGAAACATCCCTCACCCGAATGCCGACTTCGCGCATGGCTCCGTAGTGGCCAAGTTCATGGATGGCGACGGCGAGCAACATGCACAGGATCGATGCGGTCACATACAACATTTTTTCTCCTCCAAAGCTTTCAATAAAATACAATAAATCCACCGTATGTCAAATGGGGCGCAAAGGCCTAAGGTATACTTCACACCCATGGCAGACATCAAAGACAAATCTTTAGCAGCGCAGGGCAAGCAGCGCATCGAATGGGCAGAGCGCGACATGCCGGTTTTGAAGGCGGTTCGCGAGCAATTCGAAAAGTCGCAGCCATTTGCAGGCAAGACGCTTGCGGCAGTACTCCACGTAACGGCAGAAACAGCCAACCTTGTCCGCACGCTCAAAGCGGGCGGGGCGAACGTAATGCTCGCCGCATCGAATCCGCTCTCCACGCAAGACGACGTGGCGGCCGCACTCACGCACGAATACGGTATCGAAACATTCGCAATCAAGGGCGAATCAACAGAAACATTTTTTAAACACATCGAGGCGCTCATTGCAGCCGGACCGGTGCTCACGATGGACGACGGTGCAGACTTGGTAACTCAGTTGCATCAGAAACACGCGGACATGCTCCCAAAAATGCTTGGCGGCACCGAGGAAACGACGACCGGCGTGATTCGTTTGCGCGCAATGCACAAAGACGGCGCACTCAAAATGCCGATCGTGGCGGTCAATGATGCAAAGACGAAGAACATGTTCGACAATCGCTACGGAACCGGTCAGTCCACGCTCGACGGCATCATTCGTGCGACCGACATCCTGCTTGCAGGTAAAACAGTTGTCGTTGCCGGGTATGGCTGGTGCGGTAAGGGACTCGCTGCGCGCGCAAAGGGCATGGGCGCCAATGTCATCGTGACCGAGATCGATTCGATCAAGGCGCTCGAGGCGGCAATGGACGGCTACTACGTCATGCCGATGGCAGAAGCCGCAAAGATGGGTGATTTGTTCTGCACGGTAACGGGCAACATTGACGTGCTTCGCAAGGAGCACTTCGAGGTCATGAAAGACGGCGCAATTGTCTGCAACTCCGGGCACTTCGATGTAGAGATCAATCTGGTGGAGCTCAAGGCGCTTTCCGGAGCGGAGCCGAAGGTTGTGCGCAATAATGTGCAGGAATACACACTTGGATCCAAAAAAATCTACGTGCTCGCCGAAGGCCGTCTCGTAAACCTGGCCGCAGCAGAGGGCCATCCGGCGTCCGTGATGGACATGAGCTTCGCAACGCAGGCGCTCGCAAGCTCGTGGATGGCCACGCAGGGCGGACCGCTCGCGGCGGGGGTCTATGACGTGCCGCTCGATATGGAAGAGCGAGTTGCGAGCCTCAAGCTTGCTGCAATGGGTCAAAAGATCGACGTACTCACTCAAAAACAGACCGACTATCTGAACTCTTGGCAGCACGGGACATAAATAGTCTGTGTACGGTACCCAAAAAACCGACCGGAAGTGGTCGGTTTTTTGTTTGACGAAACCCAGAAATCGAGTCATAGTATGTCCGGTTCTGTAGGGGATAGCCCTACGGCATAAGGAGAGAAGCTCGCATGAGCTACGCAAACGAAGGCTATCGTGCATCGCCCGCCCGCGGGTTTGCATGGGGGACCGGATTCGCAATCGGTGCCACCGCATGCTTCGGCGTGATCGTCGGAGCGCTCGCACTGTTCAACATGGCGAGCGTCGACAAGGGTGAGATCGGGGTCTATTCCGTCCGACCGATGATCTTCGGCAAGGGCGGTGTGCCCGATGAGATCGTGATCGGACCGTCGCGCGCCTACATGGCTCCGACGACCGCTCTCGAACGGCTCAAGATCTCGCCGGAATCGATCGTGGTGCATGCCGACGACTTCATGTCGAAGGATCGCGTGCCGCTCGATTTCGACGTGTCGATCACACTGCAGCTCGGCGAGACTGCGAAGGCTCCCGAGATGTACCGCAAATTCGGCGGCAATCACATCGAGACGTTCAAGACCCTCGTGCTGCAGAATTCCGAGAAGAAGACCGGTGCGGCCGGCGAATTCATGTCGTTTCTGCGTGATCAGATCCGACACCATCACAGCGCAGTCTTCGTCAACGCGCAGGACGAGAACGGTCTCGCGTCCGACGGCGCCAAGAAGGTCGAGGAAGCGACGACGAACTACATCAACAAGTTCCTCGAAGAGCGGGGTGCCGGCATGGTCAAGGTGACCAACATCGCGCTTGGTCGTGCCAATCCGCCTCCGGGCGTCCGGCAATCGATCGAACGGACCGCCGAGCAGGCGCAGGAGCAGAAGACGCAGGTTGAGCGCGAAAAGGCGGCCAACCAGCGAAAGGCCGCAGAAATCGCAACCGCGGGCGCCGACATGGCGTACGTGAATGCGATGGGGCTTTCGGGCGACCAGTTCGTCGACCTGAAGCGCATCGAGGCCATTCGTAGCGTCTGCGGCGTCAATTTGTCGGGGTGCGTCCTCTCGTTTGGCGGCAATACGCCCGTTGCGGTCTCGGCAGGTCAGTCGACCGCGCCGAAAAGCACCATTCGGGCATCAGTCGACGGCAAATAGGCCGAAACTCCGAACGATCCTTCAAAACAGGCGCCATCCGACCAGGATGGCGCCAACTTTTTTTGCTCAAAAAAGTGTTAATTTCACAAGAAATTTCGCATGAAGTCAAATAAAATGGCATAAATATGGCTCAACAGAGCCATATTTTGCTATTGACTCGACCATTGATTAATGCTACTGTTTTGGAGCTGGGGTGACCTGGCAGCGCATGACAACAGCAGTTACAGCGGCCGTGACGGGCGCTTTTCTTTTGTCGAGTTTTGTTCCGGTAGCTTCGGCTCTCGGGATAGACCCTTCAGAAGGAGTGCCGTCTGAGCCTACATATCCGACCCTGACCGTAAAGATGACAGCGTACAACGCGCTCCCCGGTCAGACGGACTCGACGCCGGATCGAACTTCGATCGGTGCCTATACGAACCCCGACATCATCGCGGCTCGTTCACGTGATCTCGCCGACGAACTTCCGTACGGCACGGTTATCGAAGTTGTGCCTGTCGCCACCTCTTCTCCTCGCGATGTTAATTGTGGTCGCCAGTACGTACATGACCAGATCGGTCTGCGCGTTATCGGGGATGCCATGAACCCGCGCATCACCAACACGATCGATATTTTGATGGATCACAAAGAGCTCGTGTCCGTGAACGGCAAAAAGCGCAACCCTGCAAAGGCGCTTGGTATGTGCAAGAACGTGACGATCAAGATCGTCGGTAAGATCGATACGAAAAACATGCCGAAAACGCAGGACGAACTCAAGCTCGCGCTCGAAACACGAAACATCGCAATCGACGACAATCTGGCGATCAACAAGTAAATACGACACATCCGCATAAACGGCTCCCCACGGGAGCCGTTTTGCATTACAGGCCGTCCGTGCAAAAGTGGTGCTATGCAACCCGTACATCTCGCACAGATTCTTACTCCGAAACTCGTTAAGCTCAACGGCGTCTGGTATGGCCCCAAAAAGGCGAAACGCGTCGTTATCCTCGTGCATGGTCTTGGCGGCAACATGCTGAACGCCGTCGCCAGTGAATTCGCAGCCGTACTCACCAACGAAGAAACGGCAGTGCTCTCATTTAATAACCGCGGTCATGGTCTTATCAGCAAGATGTACAAGGCCGCCCCGAAGACCAAAAAAGGCTACACAACATTCACCGCGGGTTCTGTGCACGAGGTGTTCGAGGACTGCGTGGATGACATCGACGGGGCTGTGCAGTTCGCACGCAAACACGGGGCGAAAGAAATATTTCTTGCGGGCCACTCGACGGGTTGCCAAAAATCCGTGTATTGGGCACATAAACGAAAAAGCGCCGGTGTGAACGGCATCATTCTGCTCGCGCCGATCAGCGACTATGCCGGTATGAAAAAGGAAGTGGGGGACACAGCCATCAATAAAGCGCTTGCCGCAGCGCAGAAGCTTGTCGCGGCTAAAAAGAAACACAACCTCCTGCCGGATCACATGTGGCCGTCAATGATCGATGCGCAACGATTTATAAGTCTGTATTCCAAACGGGGGAACGAAGAGATCTTTCCGTACTGGAGCGAGTCGACTAAACCGAACACGCTTCGCGGAATCCGTGTGCCGATCCTTGTAGTGCTTGCCGAGCACGATGAATACGCTGATCGCTCAGCGGCAGCGCTGCACGATTGGTTCATAGAACACATCTACACCGGTGAAGTTGTGGTCATTCCGGATGTTGTGCATAGCTTTCACGGCGGCGAGACCCGCGCCGCGGGTCTCATAGCGGCGTTTATGAAAGAACGCTACAATTAAAGCGTCTTCATGACAGTCCGATGTAGGATCGGATTTTTTACGATCACCATTAATGTAATTCCGAAATTATGAATCAAAATAAGGGCATTTGGGTAGGTGTTGTATCACTTATCGTCGTTGCCGCCCTCGTGTTGTGGTGGCTCGCCGCCAACCGCCCGCTCGGCGGCCTCTCGCAAATGGGCAGCACGACCACCGAGGAAGCCACGGCTACCACGTCGGCTCCTACCGTTACCACGACCACGAAGGGAACCGTGACTGTCAAAAAGGACACGGCTAAGAAAAATCAGGACGTCGCAACCATCGTCCGCGGTCTCTCGACGGGCTCGACGTTCAACGGGTACTTCCGCTCCACTGGTGTTGCGGCGACGATCAGCCCCAAGTCGACCTCGAAATACACCATATTCGTTCCGACAAACGGAGCATTCGCACAGCTGCCTCCCGGGACGATCAGTGGCATGAGTGCGGCAGAGAAGAAGCGCCTCATCCAGTATCACGTTGTATCCGGCCGGGCAGTTGATCCGGATCAGATGACAGCAGGCTCTATCGAGGCGCTGTCGCGCGACGTGCTCAACTTCAGCTACGGCCCGACAAAAATCCCTATGGTGAACAGTGCGATCGTGGTCACGCAGTACGAGGGAACCAATGGAGTGGTCATTGTTATCGACAATGTCCTTCTGCCTCCCAAAAAGAGTAGCTAAACACCTGAAAACGGCCGACTACTTCGTTACGAAGCGCAGCCCCACTCTTGCCGTACGTTCAGTACGGCTCGAGACGGGGCTTTCTTCGTGCCTCGTATTCGACTCGTTTTAAGCCGTTTTTTGACAGCTGGCCACATGAAATTGCCGTAAATTCGTGTTAGAGTACGCGCGTTATGCAGGAATCAGCCGTAGTCGAACACGCAGCGGAGGCCGCTCACACGAGCGGCATTCACGTAGCGCTTTCAGCCGAACAGATCGGGACAATTTTCGGTATTCCGCTCACCAACACGCTGCTCATGAGCTGGATCGTCATGGTGCTCCTCTTTATATTTGCAATCGTTGTCCGCTCAAAGCTTTCGCTCATTCCCGGTAAGTTCCAAACGTTCGTGGAGCTGCTCTTCGGTTACGTATACGATTTCATCGAAACCACGCTCGAGGATTCCACCTGGGCTCGTCGCATTTTTCCGCTTTTGCTCACGTTGTTCCTCTTTATTGCGCTCGCAAATTTGCTCGAATTTATGCCGGGCGTCGGTTCGTTCACAATCACTCACAACGGTGAGACCGCTCCGCTTTTGCGCAGCATGAACACCGATCTCAACGTAACGCTCGCGCTTACGTTCATTGTTATGTTTGCGATCGAATTCGCCGGCATCTTTGCGCTCGGCATATTCCGCTATGCGGGGAAGTTCATCAATTTCTCGTCACCGATCAATTTTGTGGTCGGTCTCATCGAGCTTGTCTCCGAGCTCTCGCGATTTGTATCGTTCTCGTTCCGATTGTTCGGCAACATTTTTGCGGGCGAGGTGCTGATCGCCGTCGTGTCCTTTTTCGTACCGTACTTCTTGCCGGCGCCGCTTATGGCGTTCGAGATGTTTGTCGGTATCGTGCAAGGAGCCGTGTTCGCGCTTCTGACGCTGTTTTTCGTCAAAATGGCGATCGCCGAACCGCACGGGAGCGAGCACTAGCTGTGTATCAGCAGGTGCGTGCGTCCGTGCGGCTCTGTGATAAAGTGAGCCAAAATTTAGTAGGTAGAAAATCGTAACAATATGGATGTTGAAGCAGCCAAATTGATCGGCATGGCACTTGCGGCAGGCTTGGGCGTTATGGGCCCGGGTATCGGCGTAGGTCTCATCGGCGGTCGCGCAATGGAAGCGATCGGACGCAATCCGGACGCAGCAGGTAAGATCGTTTCAAACATGATCCTTCCGATCGTGTTCACCGAAGCGCTCGGTATTCTTGCACTCGTTGTCGCGTTCATTATTAAGTTCGTCTAGTCTCACCCTGCATGGAAGGTCTTGTAACAGCGTTCGGTTTGGATTGGCGCCTCCTGGTCATTCAGGCGGTGAATTTTACCGTGCTGCTCACGGGCCTGACCTATTTCTTGTATACGCCGGTCATGAACATGATCGCGAAACGACGGGAAATGGTTGCCGAAGGCGTTCGTTCCGCACAAGAGGCGGATCGCGTGCTCGCGGATTCAAAAAAGCAGGGTGAGGGTATCGTCGGCACAGCTGCGCGCGAAGCCGAAGGGCTCGTTGCGGCGGCACGGTCGCGAGCGGATGAGCGGGGTCAGGAGATCGTGCGCGAGGCAGAGGCCAAAGCGCACGCGCTGATGAAGGACGCGACTGCGCGCGCCGAAGAGGCGAAGCGACAGGCGCTCATGGAGAGCGAGAAAGAAATTACCCGCGCTGCGGTCTTGGCCGCAGAAAAGATCCTTCGCAAGGAGGCATAACAGACGCGTATGGAGAAAATCTATGCACAGGCGCTCTGGCAACTCGTGTCCAACGGCATGGGTGTAAAGGAGGCGGTGCATGCGATACACGCGCGTCTGGAGAAGGAAGGCCGCGGCACACTTATGCCGCGGGTAGGGAGTGCTTTTGCACGTATCGCCGAGCGCGAATCCCGCAAGCGTGATTACACGCTGAGCGTCGCGCGCGAAAGCGATCTTGCACACGCAAAAAAGGAGGTAAAGGCGTACACGAGTGAAATGGGCATCGATGTCGAGGACCTCAAGACGCAAGTCGACGATACATTAATCGGCGGTTGGCGCCTCGAGGGTAACGAGAGGCTCGTGGACGCTTCGTATAAGAAGGGATTACTTGATATTTACAACGGCGTCACGCGCGCATAAGTCAGCACACAATTACTATGGATCAATCAACGGTACAGAAGATCATCAAAGAGATCGAGCACATCGCGCCGAAGTCGCACAGCGAACACGTCGGCCGTGTGGTTTCGGTCGGCGACGGCGTCGTCGCGATCGACGGACTTTCGAAGTCTGTGATGTCGGAGATCATTCTCTTCGATGAAGAGAAGGGAAAGCACCTCAAGGACGCGGTGGGTGAACAGTCCGAACTCTACGGACTGATTCTCAACCTCGAAGAGGACGGCGTGCGCGCAACCATCTTGGGCGACACGTCGCGAGTTTCCGAAGGTATGACGGTCAAGTCAACGGGAAAGGTGCTTGCTGTTCCGTCGGGTGAATCGCTGCTCGGTCGCGTGGTCAATGCGCTCGGCGAGCCGATCGACGGCAAAGGTCCGTTCAAGGATGTGACCATGATGCCCGTTGAGCGTGAGGCATATGGCGTTATCGACCGAAAGCACGTGTCGGTTCCGCTCCAGACCGGTATCAAGGCTATCGATGCACTTATTCCGATCGGTCGTGGTCAGCGCGAACTCATCATCGGTGACCGCGGTACCGGCAAGACGACCGTTGCGATCGATGCCATCATCAACCAAAAGAACGAACCGGAAGGAAAGCGCCCGATCTGTATCTATGTCGCGATCGGTCAAAAGGAATCAAAGACCGCACGTATCATGCAGCAGCTCCGCGAAGCGGGCGCTCTTGAATACACGATCATCGTGGATGCGCCGGCCTCGGCTCCTGCGGCATTGCAGTATCTGTCGCCGTTCTCAGGTGTCGCGATCGGTGAATACTTCATGGACAAGGGAAAGGACGTGCTGATCGTCTACGACGATCTTTCCAAGCAGGCTGTTGCGTACCGCGAGCTTTCTCTTTTGCTCCGACGACCGCCGGGACGCGAAGCATACCCGGGCGACATCTTTTACCTCCACTCCCGATTGCTCGAGCGCGCTGCGCGCCTCTCCGATGAAAAGGGCGGCGGTTCTATTACGGCGCTTCCGATCATCGAAACGCAGGAAGGCGACGTCTCCGGCTACATCCCGACAAACGTGATCTCCATTACCGACGGTCAGATGTTCCTCATTGCAGACCTGTTCAACAAGGGTATCCGACCGGCAATCGACGTGGGTATCTCGGTCTCGCGCGTGGGAGGTGATGCACAGACCAAGGCAATGAAGAAAGTCGCAGGCGGCTTGAAGCTTGAACTTGCACAGTTCCGCGAACTCGAAGCGTTCATGCAGTTCGCGTCCGACCTCGACAAAGCAACTGCAGATCGAATCGCATCGGGTCAGCGCATGGTTGAAGTCTTGAAGCAGAAAAACGGCCATCCGATCGCATTCGAGCGCCAGGTCGCAATGATCTTTGCCGCGAACAAGGGCATGTTGAATGCGGCCCCGGTTAACAAGGTTGTTGAGATTGAGCGATTGTTCGTCGATTTCCTCGACGGTCAGTACTCGAGCGTACTCAACGACATCAAGACTACCGGCGTTCTCTCCGACGAATCGATGGCATCTATCCTCAAGGCGGCAGAGGAATTCAAGCTCGCACATCCGGAACTCTTTACGCTCTAGTAGAGAGGTTCCGCCACATCTCTCATGGCGAATCTTAAAGCAATCAAATCCAAGATCATCTCGTACAAAAAGACGGGAACAGTAACTCACGCGATGGAGGCTGTTTCTGCCGTAAAGATGCGCAAGGCGCAGGAGCGCGCGCTTTCAGGGCGCTCGTACGCGGCTGCTGCACTCACGGTGCTCGAACGCGTTTCCGGAACAGCAGATATGTCGCGCCATCCGCTTATGGCGCCGCGAGCCGGCAAGACGGCGTTCATTGTCATTACCTCTGATAAGGGACTTGCGGGTTCCGTGAACAGTGCGGTCATTCGCAAGGTAGAAGACGAGATCAAGATGCGCAGCTTGTCCAAGAGCGATGTGGTTCTTGCGTGCATCGGCCGACGCGGCGGCGATCACTTTGCCTCGCGCGGTTACGACGTCCGCATTCGTCAGCTCAACAAGAGCGACGAAGTAACTGAGTCGGAGATGCGAGAAGTGACTGATCTTATTTTGTCGTGGCACGAGAGCGGCGAGATCGGCACCGCGATCGTTGCGTACCAGAATTTCGTAACAACCTTTGAGCAGGAACCGACCTCGCGCCAGATTATTCCGGTAACGCAAGCAATCATGCGCGAAACCGTCGCGGGCATCCGCCCGGCACGCGGCAAATATGCGCCGTCAGGTGAGCCGTCGCTTCCTCCCACCTCATACACAATCGAACCCGATGCCGATGCGGTGCTCTCGGTATTGCTTCCGAAGCTTTTGAACATTGCCGTGTATCATGCGCTCCTTGAAAGCAAGGCGTCCGAACATTCGGCCCGCATGGTCGCAATGAAAAGCGCGACCGATAAATCGAAGGAGATGGCGCATAACCTTACACGCACGTTCAACAAAGTGCGTCAGGCCGCGATTACGCGCGAGGTGTCGGAGATTACTTCCGGCATGGAAGCGATGCGATAACCATGAGCGACAAATTTCTGTTCCACGGAGCCTCGTTTCTGGTACTTCGTGGAGACGGAAATACTGTTTTGCTTTCCCAGCGTCAGAATACCGGTCACGAGGACGGAAACTACGGACTCGTCTCCGGCCATATCGAGCGCGGAGAGACCGCAGAGCAAGCATTGATCCGCGAAGTGTTTGAGGAAGCGAATCTCGATCTTTCGAACAGTGAGCTCAAGATCGTGCACGTAATGCAGCGTCAGTTCCCAGACCGTACCTACTTCGACGTGTACATCGAAGCAGAGGAATGGGAGGGCGAGCTTTCGAACAAGGAGCCGGAAAAATGTTCAGATCTATGGTTTTACGCCGAAGATGATCTGCCAGCGAACACAATTCCGTACATCGCGCAGGCGTTACGGTGCATCCGAACGGGTATTCCGTTCAGCAATTACGGATTTGATAACAAATAACACATGACCTTTGAAGATCGCGCAGCTGCTCAAAAAAATGCCTACAAAGAAATGCACGACACGCTCGATGCCGCTGACTACGTAAGCGACCACATGAAGGGCGTGCTGAACACACTTTCCGAAGCGCCGACGCCTGCCCAGTACGAGGACGATATCCAAAATCACATGTCGTCGGACATGGAGATGTTGTTCAGAAGTTCGAGGGAGCATATGCAGCAGGAACTGCGAGACCAAAGAGAGTTATCCGAATACAACGCAGTTATCAGGTCTCGTGCGGAGTCATTTGCTGCGATCGCACGAAAACACGGATTCGCGATCGATCCGAACTCGCTGTAATATCGTGCCTATGCGTGAGCTACTGTTGGCAACCGGAAACAAGGGGAAGATTCCCGGCCTTATGGAGGGTCTCAAGGGTGCACCGTTCACGTTCAAAACCCTCAATGATTTTCCTGAACTTGCCGGACTCGACGTGGAAGAACCGGGAACGACCTACGAAGCACACGCAATTATTAAGGCATTTGTGTACGGCAAACACACAAACCTGCTTGCGGTTGCAGACGACTCAGGTCTCGAACTTGATGCCTTTCCCGAGGCGATGGGAGTCCAGACGGCGCACTATTTTGAAGGAACTCGCGCTGAAAAGGTCGCGCAATTACTGGATCTGATGAAAGATGTGCCGACTGAAAAGCGGACATGTCGCTACCGCGATGTGATAGCGATGTACGATCCGACAACGGACAAAGTTCGTTTTGCATACGGTGTGACCGAAGGCGTGCTCGCAACCGAGCCGCACGGAGAAAATGGGTTCGGCTACGATCAGTTGTTTATCTCGCGCGATCTCGGAAAAGCATTCGGTGTAATGACCGATGCCGAGATCGACAGCGTGAGTCATCGCGGTCGGGCGCTCAGAAAAGCAAAAGAAATTCTCGCGGCCGAATTCGTATGACGGATGATTTTCAGCACGCGTATCCGCGCGTCGGCACGGCAATTCACATTGTGAAAGACGGAAAGGTCTTGCTCGGCCGCCGGGAAAAGGGGAGTCAGGTCGGTTCTTGGTGTGTACCGGGCGGTGCGGTAGATATGTACGAAACGCCGACTGAGGGCGCGATGCGGGAGGTGCTCGAAGAAACAGGTTTGATGATCGGGCGCCCGCGATTAATGGTGGTACTGAACGATGTTGACAAGGAAAAGGGTACTCATTGGGTGACATTGCAGTTCGTGGCTAACTGGCAGGGCGGTGAGCCGCGGGATGCCGTGGGGGAGATCGGAAACTGGGCCTGGTTCGACTGGGATAACCTTCCGGAGCCTCTCTTTGCCCCGACTAGAAATTTCGTAGAAAACGGCTATAATCCTCACAACTTCAATTGATATGAATAAAGGAATCATCACCCAGGTTATCGGCCCGGTCGTAGACGTACGTTTTCAGGATAAGCTCCCGGCTATTCAGAATGCGCTCGAAGTTCAGCACAAAGGCGGTCGCCTCGTGCTCGAGGTTGCACAACACTTGGGCCTCAACCGAGTGCGCTGCATCGCCATGCAGGACACGGCAGGGCTCCAGCGAGAGATCGAGGTAATCGACACCGGCGCACCGATCCAGGTTCCGGTCGGCGCCGCATCGCTCGGCCGTATGTTCAATGTGGTCGGTGATCCGATCGACGGCAAACCGCCGGCTCCCAAGGATGCGCCTCGACTTCCGATCCACCGACATGCTCCGTCGTTCGTGAACCAGTCAACCAAGGCAGAAGTTTTTGAAACAGGCATCAAGTCTATCGACCTCCTCGCGCCGTTCATCAAGGGCGGTAAGGTCGGCCTTTTCGGAGGCGCAGGCGTCGGCAAGACGGTCATCATTCAGGAGCTCATTCACAACATCGCATCGAATCACGGCGGTTACTCGGTATTTGCGGGTGTGGGCGAGCGGGTTCGCGAAGGAAATGACCTGTATCACGAAATGGCAGACTCGGGCGTTATCGATAAGACCGCGCTCGTATTCGGTCAGATGAACGAAGTTCCCGGCGCACGCGCACGTGTTGCGCTTTCCGGACTTACGATGGCCGAGGCATTCCGTGACGAAGGCGGGAAAGACGTTCTCTTTTTCATGGACAATGTGTTCCGCTTCGTGCAGGCAGGTTCCGAAGTATCATCTCTGCTCGGTCGCGTACCGTCCGCAGTGGGCTACCAGCCGACGCTTGCAGAAGAAATGGGACAGCTCCAGGAGCGCATTACCTCGACCAACGCGGGATCCATTACATCCGTTCAGGCTATTTACGTTCCTGCAGACGACGTGACCGACCCGGCACCGGCTACTACGTTCGCTCACCTCGACTCAACGATCGTGCTCGACCGCGGCCTCGCTTCGCTCGGTATCTATCCGGCAGTTTCTCCGCTGAGCTCCAGCTCGACGGCGCTTACTCCCGACATCGTGGGCGAAGAGCATTACCGCGTCGCAAACGAAACACGTCGCGTACTCCAGCGATACAAGGACCTTCAGGACATTATTGCGATTCTCGGTATCGAAGAGCTCTCCGAAGACGACAAAAAGCTTGTCTTCCGTGCCCGAAAGATCGAAAAGTTCCTCTCACAGCCGTTCCACGTTGCCGAAGCGTTCACCGGCGCAAAGGGTAAGTATGTATCGCTTGCAGACACCGTCCGTTCATTCGGCGAGATTCTCGACGGTAAGCACGATGCCGCACTCGAACAGATGTTCTACATGAAGGGCAGTGTGGATGACGTAACTGCCGCAGAGACCTCGGACAAATAAGGCGCGCGTATGGCGGAGAACACCTTCCATCTTGTCGTCGCGAGCGTGGGCAAAACACTCTTTGATAGCCGCGCGCAGTCTGTCACGGTGCCGGGTGCAGCGGGTGAAATGCAGCTACTTCCACATCACGAAGCGATCGTTACGACGCTCAAATCCGGTACGATCTCGGTCAAGGATCAGCAGGGCGAGGCTCACGCGTTCGACGTAGAAAGCGGCGTGCTTGAATGCGCGAATAACCGCGTTGTCGTTCTGTTGTAATCTCCACAGCGGCAGAGCTCCACTTCTCGTAAAGACGCTACAATGACCCGCAATGCCGCGGATCATTTTGTACACGGTCGTGCTTGGAGTGTTTCTCATGTCCAGGAGCGCGGAAGCAGCACATGCCATCAATTGGACCTTCTATGGACCGGGCGCCGGCGGCAAGATGCAGGGCAGTATGTCGGCAGCGACCAATAATCTTGAAGGTACCAACGTGATTAGGACACTCGACGACGTGCGTACCGGCAAGTCCAAATACGTGACGCTTGCGTCGGCAAGTGTCATGAAGGGCCGCTACTACTGCATCGGTACCGTAACGTACACATCGCCCCCTACAAACGGCGGCGACGGTAAAACTCATACGCTGGAAAACGTAGTCGGATACGTACATGACACCGGATGCGCGTTCAACGGAACGTGCTCGTGCGCTTTTTTGGCGCAGTTCTGTGACGGAAAGGCTCGCACCGACAAAATGGATATTGCGGTCGGTAATTTTACCGGCTATGACGGATCATTCGCGAATTCATATATAACCAAAAATCCGAACCGTGCACCGAAGGACTGGACGCAGCTCGCTGGATTGCCGAGCGGTCAGACACAGAATCCGGTACAGGCCTGCGGCGGACAGGTTCGGGAGACGGGGACGCCTATCCCCGCAACCGCACTGCCTGCTCGGAGCGATACGCCGGATAACCCGCTCACAAAACTTTTGACGCAGCCTCCCGCGCAATCCTATGCGCCGACATCTCAACCTCAGCCGCAATCGGTGCAGACTTCACAGCCGCTCTCCCCAAGCCAGCCTATCCCCAATACCGGAGCAACTCCCGCAAATTACCAGTCCGATCTTTCGTATCCGAACAGTCCCGTCTTGACGGTCACTCCGCAGCCGAATGTGATCACCGTCCCGAGTGCAACAAATTCGATCCTGTCGTCCCTGTTTCGGGAATCGAGCGCGACGTCGGGAATACGCTCGCTTCAGGTGGTTGCCCAATCATTGTTTGATTTGTTCGTTGTTCCCACCTCGTCTGACACGGTGCCGCCGCCCCTCTTTGCTCGTTCGCAGATTCAGCCGACGGGCGATGTATCAAATGTGTCGCTTATGACGATCTCGCAGTACAACGACGAAATGCCACAGGAGACAGCGACGCCGACACCGGTCTTTGCTGAGCACGTGCGCGCAGCAGTTGAGCGTCCGGTCAGTACATTCACTGATGTACATGTTGATCCGCGCCCTGACGCTGAGGCAGCGACCGGGGAGCAAACGCTCATGATAAAGGTGCTGACCTCGTTCCGTTCGCTCCTCGAGCGGATCGTGCATATATTCGGGCGATAGTTTCTCCACATTGCGCGGATCAGATGAACCGCTGCGACGGTACAATGCCTGTAATGCGCTCGTGTGTACTTTTTCTGTGTGCTGTTCTGCTTATGCTGCCGTTTTCGGCAAGCGCACTTGTTCGACCCCCGTTTTCTGCAATCAAGTGTCCGAAAGGTGCATCGTCCGAGCCGCAACCGACGGTACGGCAGGTGTTTAACAGTAAGATCCCGCAGACAGAGGCTGAAAAATGGCTTAACACTGCAATCTCGTGCCCGAATGCGTGTTTCGATCTCGCCGCGACACTGACGCTGCTGAACGACGGCGTACAGGTCGAAGTGACATCGATCGACAAGTGTAAATTCAAAGACAAATTGCCGAATGATCCCGCTCAAGTCCCGAAACGAGGGTGTTTAAAGGGAGAGACCGAGCCCGTTATTAAGATCGCAACAAGGGAGGTATATTCCAGATACTACGGGTTTCAGGTGCCTGATCAGAATGTAACCAAGTCGCGCTGCGACGAAAACGCGCTGTACAGCGCGGTCGGGAAATTTTTTAACGGACTGAAACAGGCGACCGAATCGAGTGCGACAGACGGCCAAAAGACAATGGAGACAGCGCTCACTGATCTTCAGACACAAACGGACCCGCGACCGGATTCAGAAAAACCGCTGACCAATCCGACTCCCGTCGGAACCGGCGTTGCCGAGGAACCGAAGACGCCCTCGAACGACGAGGCGTTGCAGCAGATGCTGCGTGACCGATACGGCGTGCCGGCTGATCAGGCAAAGGAGCTTGTCGAGACGAATCCCGACAAGGTAAAGGAGATGGTGCAAAAGTCGCTGACGAACGACACGGCGGGTGCGACCGAGATCGCGAAACAACTGAAGCTCAATGACGATGTCATCAAAAATATCGCCCAAATGGCTCCGCCCGAGCAGATATCGACGGACAAGGCAAACGAGATATATCGACAACAGCAGGAGCAGCGCAACGAGAATACGTTTGATCCGAACAAAGTGCAGTCCGGCGGGCTTGCGATTCAGTGCGGAACAGACGGTCTTGCGGGCAATATTATGTTCGCTGAAAGTAAGTGCGGAAAGATTAACTCTAACCCGCTTTCATCCGTGCAGGGGCCGTATCACTTTCTGTGCGGCACGTGGTCAGCGTACGCGAATTCGACCGGCAACAGTGAATACGCCAACTGCGCGTACCGCAATGATCCGACTATTTCGACGCAGGTCATGAATGCAAAGATGGACCAGTTCGCCAGTCAGTACGGGAGCCAGTGCACGCAGGCCGGGTTGTCGCTCACATCGTGCCAGTACGCAATACATGTATTCGGCGAGACGGGGTACAAGCGTGTATTCAACGCATATTTGAGCGATCCGAATAATTCCGCGTACTCGCTCTGCGGAGCGGCGCTCACGATGGATGCGTGCACGAACAATGTTTCTGTATTTAGGAACGGCGGCACGGTCGCGGGCGTATTTGGAGAACTTGATCGTCGACTCGGGGGCAACACGACACAGATAGGCAGCGTTTCGCAGGTATCATCTCCGCTCACCGGTTTCGTATCGGGTAACGGTGCTCAGACCTACGGAGGCAGTCCGCTTTCGGGGGCGGGCTTCTTCGATTACGGAAATTCGTATAGCTACACGACCGGGTACTCGACCCCGACAGGGTATTCAACAAATTCATCCGGGTCGGGCACATCGTTCGTATCCGGTCTCTTTTCCGGGTTGTTCGGTAGCGCGAATCCGACCACGAATCAGACACAAGTGCAGTACGGGTCTCAGGGAAGTGCGCAGGCGGTCGCGTCGCTCATTGCACAGCCGCAGACGACCTATGTCGGAAGTAATATCGTCGTGTCATGGTCCTCGGTGGGGATGCGCACCGATCGACCATGCATCACCCGTATGGTGCAGGGCGCAGCTTCAAGCACGATCGGCATGAGTAACGAAGGTTCGGTCGTCATTACGGCGTCCAAAAAAGGGGTCATGAAGTTCGCTATTACCTGCGCCTCGCTTTCGGGGCAGGGTATCGTGCAAACGGCGTCGGTTTCGGTACAGTAGCGTCATGGCATTCACGCGCACCATCGAGGACTTTACTTGCGAGCACTGCGGGGCAGCGGTGATTGGCACAGGGTTCACCAACCACTGTCCCCGATGCTTGTGGAGTAAACACGTTGATATTGAGCCGGGTGATAGGGCCGAATCGTGCAGTGGCGCGATGGAGCCGACATCGGTAGAAGGTTCGACGCCGGAATATGTGATTGTCCATACATGCACAGTGTGCGGGCATCGGCGCCGAAATAAGACTTCTGAGCAAGACGACCCGGCGGCGGTGCTTGCGGTCGTAGAGCGATCTGCAAACGCGTCATGAGTTGTTCACGGGGACCTCAGCCTTTGGATGCTATATAATCAATATATGACCATTTTACCGAACCAGGAGGACCGAGGTATTCTGTCGGACATTCACGATCCGCTTGCGCGCGATGAAAACAATGACGGTATCGTTGAGGACGGCTTGGGTAATCCGGCCGCTCCGGAGGATGACTCCGGATCCTGATATCAGATATCGATTCCTATAATTTTTCATGCAAAAGAAAATTTTTCTGTTACTCGGGCATCCTGATAAGAGCGGGATGTGCGGGTCAATCGCAGATACGTATGAAGCCGCGGCAAAGGCTGCAGGTCACACGGTGGAGCGAATGAATATTGGTGAGATGCAATTCGATCCCATCTTGCATAAGGGCTACCGTGCGATGCAGGAGCTTGAGCCGGATCTGAAACGTTTTCAGGAGCTCGTTACGAACTCTGATCACTTTGTGATCATCTATCCTGTCTGGTGGGTCGGTATGCCCGCGATCCTCAAGGGTCTGTTTGACCGTGCATGGCTGCCGGGGTCCGCATTTCGCTACATCAAGACAAAGAGCGGAAAGCGCACGATATTTTGGCACCGCCTGTTCAGGGGAAAGAGTGCTCGTATTTTTATGACAAGCGGTACACAGCCGCTTTTGGTTCGGTTTTTGCCGGGAAACGTAAATGCCCAGCTTCGATGGGGAATATTGTGGTTTGCGGGATTTTCGGTGCGAACCAAGTGGTATGGTCCTGCCGAAAACGTGCCTGAAGAAAAAAAGGCGAAGTGGTTGGAACAGGTCCGGGCTATCGGTACGCGCGGGGCGTAACAGGGCAGAGCCTCGATCGAAGACGGGAGGGCACCGGGCGCCCGAAAACGCAGGAATCGCTGCTTCACCTAAAAACAGAACCGCGGGCATGAACCCGCGGTGCTTTGCTGAAAACTCTACAGAACAGAGGCGAGTTTCGGGTGTCGTCGTGCGAAATAGCGATCCTTCAGATGGTTCTTGCAGAAGACGATGCTGCTCGCGATCGCCATACCCGCCAGCAGGATTGCCGGCATGCCGTAATCTTGCAAATCGATGCGATGGCTGGTGAGTACGAGGACTATCAGCATCCCGACCAAGAGTCCGATACCGACCGGCCACTTGTAGTCGATATTCGCGCGCCGATTTGCGATGATCATGTCCAGCTCGTCGAGCGTGGGTGCAACCGCTTTATCATCGCTGATTCGGGCAAGCAGTACCATGCAGCTGCCCGGTATGATCGCGGTTACCACAAAGTCGTCAGCGGTAGCCGTTCCGCGAATCTGAACGTGGATAAAACGTTGATCGGCGAAGCGAAGGAACTTGCGGATCGACTCCGCGTACCGCTTTCCCTCGAAATACAGCGGGTGATAGGCGGTCGAGAAATACTCATGGAGCATCAGATTTCGTGCATGCTCAAGCCAAACATTTCTGACTTCATCGGCGAACTGTTCGTGAAATGCCCGCCGATAGACGTTTTTCATCGCATCGAGCACCTTGAGTGCCAGTCCCGAACTCACGTTCAACAGGATGCGCACTGAGCAGGCGAGTGCGCTAATCTGCAAGTTCTCCTCTTCCGTAAGTGAAGGCAGCTTCGCGAGGGTCGCGGGGCTGATCAGGGGATGCAGTTGCAATGCCATCGTGCGGCTCCCTTTGGGTTGTGTGTACCGCAAAAACTATGGCACGAGGAGGCAATTTCGGCTAGTATGGGCCGAATGTCACTTTCTATCGGAATTGTGGGGCTGCCAAACGTGGGGAAATCCACGCTTTTTAATGCACTCACCAAAAAAGGGGTACTCATCGCCAATTATCCGTTTGCCACCATCGACCCGTCAGTGGGTGTTGTAGCGGTGCCTGATCACCGACTCGACGCGCTCGCGAAAATGTCGAACACGCAAAAGACCATACCTGCCGCAGTTGAGTTCGTTGACATTGCGGGTCTCGTAAAGGGCGCCTCCGAAGGGGAGGGGCTTGGGAATCAGTTTTTGACCAATATCCGGGAGACCGACGCGATCGCAGAGGTGGTCCGACTGTTTGATGACGAGGATATTCATCACGTCGCGGGTCAGATCGATCCCCGGCATGACATCGAGATCATCGATATGGAACTCGTGCTCGCGGATCTGCAAACGGCGGAAAAAATGCTTGAACGAGCGGAGCGTGACTCAAAAGGTAACGACAAGGACATCGTCGCAATGCGAGACGTGCTGCGAAAGATCGTCCCCGCACTCCAGAACGGTAAGGCGGCACGGACGGTTTCGTTCGACGACAAAGAGTTGCCGGTCGTAAAGCGGCTCAATCTGCTCACTATGAAGCCGCTCTTGTACGTGCTCAATCGCAAAAGCGGCGCGGTCAATATTGACGCCGAAAACGGCCCCCGTTGGCGTGAACTTAAGGACTACTTGGATAACTCCGGTGCGAAGTACGTGTTCGTGGATGCCGGTGTAGAGCACGAACTCTCCGAGGTGCACGACGACGAGCGTGCGGACTTCCGTCGCGAACTCGGTGTCATAGACGACGGCATCAACAACCTGATTCGCGCAGGGTATGAATTGTTGGACCTCATTTCGTTTTTCACAACAGGAGAAAAAGAGACGCGTGCGTGGACTATCAAGCGTGGCTCCACAGCACCGGAGGCCGGTGCAGCGATCCACACCGATTTCAAGGACAAGTTTATCCGTGCCGAGGTCGTTCGATGGGATGTGCTGCTGGAAGCGGGTTCACATGCAAAGGCGCGGGAAAAGGGACAGCTTCGCATCGAAGGTAAGGAATATATTGTGCAGGACGGAGACGTCATGGAATTCCTCCATTCCTAAAAGAAGAACGCCGCGGGAACCCGCGGCGTTTTTATCCTATCGACAGATCTAGTTGCACGAGCCGATGTCGCAGGTGCCGACTTCGCACGAGACATCCGGCATGTCACAGCTCTTGTCGGGTGTGAAGTCGACCATCGCGCAGTCGGACGGAGGACATGCTTCCAGCGGCATGCAGTATTCGGAATACTGTTCCCGCCTTTCCGTGCGCTTTTTGCGCTTGCGCTCCTCGCGTTCCTCCTTGGTCTCGCGCATCAGTGCTTCGTAGGCGAGGCGACATTCGACGAACCTTCCGCGGAGCTTTCGCCATGCTTCGAGCGGCCGATTCTCCTGAAACGCTTGGAGACCGAACGTGGAACATGAACCCTGATCGTGCAGCGCATGGTGTGCGCAGCGGAATCCCTTATAGGGCGAAATATACTTACGGTAGCCCCGGATACCGAGCAGAGCCAACTGACTGACTCCTGACTCGAGTGATAGTGCGGCCATTAGACCCTCCCATTGCCGGACGAATAGTGCAACGGCTACGCTTGTATGTCAACGGGTACGCCGTACGTTATAGTTTCATCATGAATACTCATAAAGTTACGCCCAAAGACTTCTTTTTGTGGGCAGGTGCAATGGTTGCTCTCTATTGGAGCATCGGTTCCTTCCTGACCCTTATTTTCGCGTACATTAATCAGGCGTTTCCCGACGTACTCGATGGGCAGCAGTACAACTACGACCCGTTTTCCGCTGCTATTCGTTTCTCGATGGCGAGCCTCATCGTTCTTGTGCCGATTACGGTCTTGCTTTTGAACCTGATTCGCCGCGACATCATCAAGGAACATGCAAAGGCAGATCTCTGGATTCGACGCTGGGCACTCTATCTGACACTGTTCATCGCCGGGATTGCGATGGCGGTTGACCTCATAACGTTGATTAACTACTTCCTTGGAGGCGAAGTGACGGTGCGCTTTGTGCTCAAGGTAGCAACGGTGCTCTTGGTGGCAGCTGCGGTATTTATGCACTTCCTCGCGGACTACTGGGGGTACTGGATCAAATTCCCGGGCCGAGCCCGCTCTGTCGGTATTGCTGCGGGTGTGCTCGTACTCGCAACGATTGTGTCGGGGTTCCTGATTATCGGCTCGCCGAATCAGATCCGATTGCAGCGGCTTGATTCCCAGAAGGTAACTGACCTGCAGAGCATTCAGTATCAGGTGACGAATTTCTATCAAACGAAGGGCCGTCTGCCGGCAAATCTTGCAGAACTGTCCGATCCGCTTAGCGGCATGATTGTTCCGAAAGATGCGCAGACCGGACAGGATTACGGCTATCGTGTCACGCGCGAGCCGTATTCATTTGAGGTGTGCGCAACCTTCAATGTTGAAACTGCAGACATTGCTCCCGCACAGGCAACTGAAGCCATGCATTACGGCATGAATGATGCCGACCTAAACTGGCAGCACAGTGCGTCGCAGACGTGCTATGAGCGCACTATCGACCCGGAACGCTATCCGCTGTTCCCGAAGGGCGCAGAAAAGTAGTTATCCTCGATTCGTTTGGGTGTGGTTCAAGGCCCGGTGCTCACCGTACCTCTGGTACGGCTCGAGGCCGGGCTTTTACCGTGCCGAGCAGCCAGGCATCGTCCTTGTGGCGGGGGCTTTAAATAAGAACGCCAGCCGTGTTAGGCTAGTCTGAATGAAGTCGTACGATCACAAAAAAGTCGAGCAGAAATGGCAGAAAGAATGGGAAAAGACGGGTGCCAACAAAACCGACACCGATCTCTCCAAACCCAAGTACTACGTGCTCGACATGTTTCCGTATCCGTCCGGTGCGGGCCTGCATGTGGGTCATCCGAAAGGGTACATCGGCTCCGATGTTGTTGCCCGCAAAAAGCGAATGGAGGGCCATCGCGTTTTGCATCCGATGGGGTGGGATGCGTTCGGTTTGCCAGCGGAAAACTATGCGATCAAAACCGGAAAGCCGCCGCAGCAGACGACCGATGAGTCCATTGCTACGTTTAAATCACAAATATCGAACCTTGGCCTTTCGTATGACTGGGCACACGAGATAGGTAGTCATCGCCCTGATTATTACCGCTGGACCCAGTGGTTGTTCACAAAGTTTTTTGAGAAGGGTCTTGTGTACAAGAAGAAGGCGCTGGTGAACTGGGACCCGGTCGACCAGACCGTGCTTGCCAACGAACAGGTTCTGCCGGACGGCACTGCTGAGCGCTCGGGTGCCGTTGTTGAAAAGAAAGACCTTGAGCAGTGGTTTTATAAGATCACTGACTACGCGGATGAGCTTGCGGACAATTTGGACACCATTGATTGGCCGGAATCTACTAAGATCAATCAGCGGAACTGGATCGGACGATCCGAAGGTGCCGAACTCGACTTTTACCTAGATTTCGGCGATGAGGCGGTGAACGCACGCACGGACGAAAACGGCAAGCGCGCGCATATAACGGTCTTTACGACGCGACCGGATACGTTGTTTGGCGCAACATACCTGGTGCTCGCTCCCGAACACCAGTGGGTTACGCTCGCGCTCGCCCACGCAACGGTACTCGAGAATAACGACGAGGTGGCTGCCTACGTCGCACAGTCGAAGAAGAAGGCGGACATCGAACGAATGGCTGCCGACAAAGAAAAGACCGGCGTACGACTGAAGGGTGTGATGGCTATCAACCCCGCAACCAACGAGCGGATTCCGTTATTCATCGCGGACTACGTGCTAGCTCAGTACGGCACGGGCGCAATCATGGCGGTGCCGGCGCACGACGAAAGAGACTACGCCTTCGCGCGCGCATACGACTTGCCGATCCGACAGGTCGTTATGCCTGTATTTGGCCCCGAGAATAAGCGACCGGACGCCGTGTTTCGCAATACGATAAACGCAGTCGTCCGAAACGACGACGGTCGGTTACTGTTTCTTAAATGGAAAGAATACAAATGGTTCTCGAACGTGATTGGCGGCGTGGATGAAGGTGAGAGTGTCGAGGACGCAGCGGTTCGGGAAGTGCTGGAAGAGACGGGATATCGTGCTCGACCGGTCTACGTGTCTCCGATCGCTGTGGAGTCGCATTACTATGCGGACCACAAAGCAGAATGGCGGTCGCGGCTCGACACCCCGATTCTGATGGAGCTCGAGAGCGATCAAAAGGGCCCGCTTTCCGAGGAAGAGCGCGCCAAACACGACACCTGCTGGATGACCTACGAAGAGGCGCAGAAGCACGGTCTGTTCCACAATAATCAGCTTGCACTTGATCTGGCGCTCGGTCGCATAGGTGCGTATAGCGAGGTACTGCACGGCGAAGATCAGGTCCTTGTGAATTCAGGAGAATACAACGGCATGTCAGTTGCGGATGCAAAAGTCGCCATGACCACAGCATTCGGTCGCGTAAAAAAGACCTACCGAATCCGCGACTGGCTGATATCGCGACAGCGATACTGGGGCGCACCGATTCCGATCGTCTACGACCCGGAGGGTACGCCGCACGCCATCCCGGAGCAGCATTTGCCGTGGCTTTTGCCGACCGACGTCGAATATCTGCCGAAGGGCACGTCGCCGCTGGGCTCATCAAAAGAACTAAAGGAGAGAACGGAAAAAATATTCGGGGTAGGTTGGACTCCTGAGATCGATACCATGGACACTTTTGCGTGTTCGTCGTGGTACTTTTTCCGCTTTGCAGATCCCAACAACGATACAGAATTCACCTCGAAGGAGGCTCTGCGTGATTGGCTTCCCGTCGATCTGTACATCGGCGGAGCCGAACACACCGTTCTCCATTTGTTGTATGCCAGGTTCTATACCAAAGCGCTTCGCGATATGGGGTATGTGAATTTCGACGAACCGTTCCTGAAGCTTCGCCACCAGGGACTCATCATGGCCGAAGACGGACGGAAAATGAGTAAGCGATACGGCAATGTGATCAATCCGGACGATATCGTTGAAATGTACGGAGCGGATACGATGCGTGTGTACGAAATGTTCATGGGTCCATTCCAGGATTCCATCGCATGGAACACACAGAGCATGATCGGTTCGCGACGATTTTTGGAACGTGTGTGGAAGCTGCAGGAAAAGGTGCAGCCTGCCTCAAGTAGCGTCGGCATCACAGCGTACCTTGATAATTCGATGCACATCGCAATCAAAAAAATCGGCGAGGACATCGACGGTTTTAAGTTCAACACGGCGATCAGTCAAATGATGTCGCTGCTTAATCTGATGGAGCAAAAGGAGCAGACTGTGACCACGGAGGTCTATGCGGACTTCTTAAAGGTGCTTTCGCCGTTTGCGCCTCATATTACGGAAGAGTTGTGGCACGAGGTACTCGGTAACACGACCTCCATTCTGACCGAGAAATTCCCGGTGGCTGATCCGAGCAAATTGGAGTTTGACGATGTGACGATCGCAGTGCAGATCAACGGAAAGCTGCGCGGTGAGTTCACAATATCCAAAGATGCCACGAAAGAAGATCTCGAAATCAATGCCCGAGAAATAATGACGAGTCGGCTCGTCGGGAAAACGATTGCGCGAGTGATTGTGGTGCCAAAGAAGCTCGTGAACTTTGTCGTTGCGGAGTAGCTACTTTGCCGCCTTGCGGTACACGCGGGCGCCGCTCTCGGCGTCTTCAACGCCAAGTCCGAGTACATCAAGTTCCGCGCGGAGCGCGTCGGCCGTTGTCCAATTCTTTTGTGCCCGAGCTTCATCCCGGCGGGTGAGTATGTCGGTAATCTGTTCCGAATATTCCTCGGGTTTCAAATAGTCCTTCGACTCTGCTTTTGCGAGTGCAATCGCAGCGGCGTCCGGTATGGCTAGATTCAGACCGAGAACGCGGTCAAAGTCGAGCAGTGTAGAGAGTCGAGTGCCGTCCTCGAGGCTGTCGTCCTTGAGCATTTCCCACATGATGGCGATCGCACCCGCGGTATCCAGGTCGTCATTTATTCGTTCGTTGAACCGTACACGGTACGACTCAGCGACCGGGCCCGGTTCAGTTACACATGAGAGTCGTAGTGCAACGAGGCGCGCATACGCATTTTGAGCAGCGGTCAGTGAGTCCCAGGTGAAATTCATCGAGGTACGGTAATGAGCGCCGAGAAACAGGTATCTCAGCGCAATCGGGTGGAACCCCTTTGCGACCACATCGGAAAGATAAATTGCTTTGCCTTTGGATTTGGCGATCTTACCGCCGTCGATCTGAATATGCGCGCGATGCAGCCAGAATCTCGAAAGCGGTTTTCTGCCCGTCGCACATTCGGATTGAGCGATCTCGTTGTTGTGATGCACGGGAATGTGCTCGATTCCGCCGGTATGGACATCGATCTGTTCACCGAGTGTTGCGCGGATCATCGCAGAGCACTCGATGTGCCAGCCGGGGAAGCCCAACCCCCACGGAGACTCCCAGCCTATTTTTTTATCCGATTTCCAGAGTAAAAAGTCGGTCGGATTTCGCTTTTCCTCGGAAACACCGATGCGCGCACCTTCTTTGAGACCCGAAAGATCGATGTTGCCCAGCTTGCCGTAGTCGGGGAACTGCGACGTGTCAAAATACACCCCGTCCTTTGTCTTGTATGCGTAGCTTTTTTCTTCGAGGGCACGGATCATCGCGATCTGTGCCGGTATGAACTCGCTGGCGTACGGGAATGTTATTTTTTTTGTGTTGATGTTGAGCTCGCCGAGATTCTGCAAAAATAGTTCAGCGTAGCGCCCTGCAAGGATTTTCATGTTCTCGAGCGTCGGCTTCATACCCTCGCGCTTCAGTCCTTTTGTCATACGATCCTCGCCCTCGTCGGCATTGCCTTCGTTGTCGCCGGAAAGATGGCCGAAGTCGGTGAAATTGATGACCTGTTTTACGGGGAAGCCGTTGTACTCAAACATTAGTCTCAGTACGTCGGTAAAGACAAACATCGACAGGTTGCCGATGTGCTGAGGGCCGTAGACCGTAGGTCCGCAGTTGTACATGCGTACGGTGTGTACCCGAGAGGGTAGTGTGAACGCCTGCTTCTCGTTACCAAGCGTATTGTGCAAAAAAATAGGCAGAGCGGATTCGAGGGGTTTCGGGTCCGGTTTGCTCGAAAAAAGCTTCGTGAATCCGAAAAACTTCATCGAGACATTGTATACCGAAATCCCGTATTAGAGCCACTTTCGGTGCTTGAAGTACCAGAACATGAACCATCCTGCCGACACGACGGCAAGAACAAGCATCCAAAATCCGTGCGGAATATGGCGGACCGGATTATCTACGGTGTCTGTGTCGATGATCGCAACGAAGAGTGCAAGCGGGAATGTAAGTAATGCCATGATGGTAAGGACGCGCATGGTCTCATTCTGCTTCGTCGTGAGCAGAGAGTTATTCGTCTCTCGAAGCTCATGGAGGGACTCGGTATTTCGCATGATGTGATTGTGTACGCGGTAGTACTCGTTGGACATTGCTTTGAGGAAGGGAACGAAATCGGTACCAAAGAACTTAGAGCCGTTCGTCTCGAGGTCGTGCAGTACCTCGCGGTGCGGTTCGATAGCTTGGCGCAGGTTCAAAAGATCGCGCGCACTTTTTGAGATGGATTCGACCATCGCCACTTCGTGACCGGTAAACACGTGCTCTTCAATGTGAGCAAGCTCGCGACGGATGTATTCGCCTTCGTGGTCAACGGCTTTATATAGATTCTTGAGCATGTAAAAAAGCAGAAACCCCGCGTGCTCACCCATGTGAGAGCGATCGAGCATGCTGTTTGCTTCAAAGACCTTGGAAAACTTATGGAGCGGGTCCACTGCGTCGTAGTGCGTCGTAATGATGAACTTTTCACCGACAACAAAGTCGACTTCCTGCTCTTTGGTTTTGCGCCCGTGTCGCAGGGCCGGAAAGTGGAGGATGAGATAGATCCACTTGTCGTTGAAGTCGACACGCGGCTTGAGAGACGGCAAAAGTAATTCTTCGGCGGTGGTGTGATCGAGATCAAATTCGATCGCGATATCGGCGACCTCTTTTGCCGTCGGAGACAAAAGATCGATCCACACGACTCCGTTGTGGTTGTGGCGTGAAAGCATCACCGACAGTATACCGCGCGGACGAGCGTGCCAACGAGTATATTCACTTTGTCGCGCATGTCCGCTGTGCGATAATGCCGCAATGAAAAACCGAGTCGTACCGTTGAGCTCCGCGATCGGACTCGGGCTCCTCATTTTGATCGTCGGCGTAATCGGAGGCTACGAGGCGGGTTCCAGCAGCACCGCGTCGCTTGCGAGTGCGGGTGCACCGGAAAATGTCGATTTTTCACCCGTGTGGAAAGCGTGGCAGCTCATCGATGAGAAGTTTGTCCCCGCATCAGTCGCATCAACCACGAAGCAGGCTTCCACGACCGCAGAGCGTGATCAGGAGCGCGTGTACGGAATGATCGAAGGGCTGGCATCATCGCTCGGGGATCCGTACACGTACTTCATGCCGCCGCAAGAGGCGACGCAATTTGCCGAGGATATGAGCGGCCTGTTTGAGGGCGTGGGAATGGAGGTTGCAATCAAAGACCAGATACTGACCGTAGTGACACCGCTGAAAGGTACGCCGGCAGAGCGAGCCGGTATAAAAAGCGGCGATCGCATCCTTGAAATCGACGACACGTCGACCGAGGGCATGGAGGTAGAGGTCGCTATCAAGTTGATCCGCGGACCGCGCGGCACGCAGGTGCGACTCCTTACAATGCGCGAAGGCTGGGGCGAGCCCAAGGAGATCAAGGTGACACGCCAGGTTATAAATGTGCCCATCGTTAATACGACTAAACGTCCGGACGGTGTCTTTGTCATCTCGGTTGCTACATTCACATCGAATTCACCGGAGCTGTTTCGTAATGCACTTCGCGAGTTTGTGCAGTCGGGATCGAATAAATTGATCATCGACATGCGCGGCAACCCGGGCGGCTATCTGGAAGCCGCGGTCAAGATGTCGAGCTGGTTCATGCCGGCAGGGAAGATCGTCGTGACGGAGGATTACGCTGGTCACGAGGATAATATTGTTCACCGCTCGATGGGCTACAACATTTTCGACAAGAATCTCAAAGTGGTAATCCTCATGGATAAAGGTTCGGCGTCGGCCTCGGAGATCTTTGCCGGAGCAATGCGCCAGAACACCGGCGCAAAGCTTGTGGGCACCAATTCGTTCGGTAAGGGCTCGGTGCAGGAGCTCATCGATATTTCCGACGACACGTCGCTGAAAATCACGGTTGCACGTTGGCTCGGTCCTGACGGTCACCAGATACCGCTTACCGGCATTGTGCCTGATTTCGAAGTTAAGCTCACCGAAGAGGACGTAAAGGCGGGACGGGATCCGCAACTCGACAAGGCACTCGAGATCCTCGGGGTTAAGGCGGCTGCCAAGGCAGCATCGTCGACGCGGTAGTACGCAGCGGTGTTCTCATGCGGACTTCACTTGAACTGCCGACTGGAATCAGTACACTGGCATCATGAAGGTTTTGTTCAAAAAGGATGTAGGCGGTGTCGGACAACGGGGCACCATCAAAGACGTGTCCGACGGATACGCGCTCAATTTTTTAATTCCCCAGGGTCTGGCTGAGCAGGCTACGCCGGAGAAGGTTGCGGCTCACCAAAAAAATCAAAAAATCGTCGCCGCAGAGACGGCACAGCGGGATAAAGAAAACGAGGCCTTGGCCGCTCGCTTGAACGGAGCCAAGTTCGCAGTGCATGTGCGCACCAACGAACACGGACATCTGTACAAGCAGCTTGGCCAAGACGTGATCATTGCCGAGATTCAAAAGGTTTTCGGTGCAACGGTTCCGCCGAGTGCGGTCATGATCAACGGATCGATTCGCGAAGCCGGGGAGCACAATCTAACGATTAAGTTCGGAAAAAGTGAGTCGAAGCTGACGGTTATCGTCAAAGGGCTCGCAGCATAATCTCGCAAACAAAAAAGCCGCCTATGGGCGGCTTTTTTGTTGATGGTTTGAGTTAGATGACGTCTACGACGCGTCGGACAACCGAGCGGCCGTCGAAGTTTGTCTTGCGGGCGCTGCGGAATTTCACTTTTCCGGCAGAGAGCGCAAAGAGGGTGTGATCCTTGCCGACGCCGATGTTCTTTCCGGCCATAATCGCCGTGCCGCGCTGTCGAACGATGACTTCACCGATACCGACGGACTGCCCGTCTGCTCGTTTAACACCGAGAAACTTCGGATTTGAATCGCGTAGGTTTTTGGCTGAACCACCAGCTTTTGTATGTGCCATATTGTTACTTTAAATTACCCGGACCGACGTGCGATACTGAGTTGTGCGGAGTATACGAGAAATAGGCCTAAAAATCAAGGTCCGGCGCGGGTCCATGTCCGGGGGTGCCTCCCGGACCCTTTTGGGGGACTGGGGGGTGTTTTTTGTCGTTATTTTGGCCGTAATAGGCGCTTTTGGGCTTGGGCGGCTCTCTGTGCTGAATGCCCCTCAAAACGCCGTGGTGGTCCAAAATACGGCCTCTCCCATGGCCCCGGCCGGAGCGGGAGGTCAAGGCCTGCCAGGCACCCTATCGGGCCCGGTGGCAGGGGCGTACGTTGCCTCTAAAACGGGCTCCTATTACTACTTTCCCTGGTGCACGGACGCCCTAAAAATAGCGCCGGAAATGCGTCGGTGGTTCGTGGACGAGAAGGCAGCACAGGGTGCCGGATATGCGCCTGCTCAGAATTGCAGGGGAATGTAAAAAACCGTCGGTTCGGAATAATACAGCCTCGGGCTATACTGACGCGCATGATTGTAATTGACGTTGAAGCATCGGGAACGGATTCCAAAAAGCATTCGATCGTAAGCGTAGGAGCGCTCGATATTTTGCATCCGGAGAATCGATTTTATATGGAATGTCGCATTTGGGACGGTGCGCACATCATGCCGGACGCAATGCGTGTGAACGGGTTTACGGAGGAGCAGATCAAAGACCCGTCGAAGCCGAGCGAAGCGGACCTCACGCATGCGTTTCTGGATTGGTCTAAGGATGTCGAAGAGCGCACGTTTGCGGGACAGAATGTATCGTTTGATCGAGATTTTATGCGCGAAGCTGCGGAGCGTGCAGGACACACCGACTGGCCGTTCGCATTCCGCACGATTGATACTCATACGCTGTGCTACATGCATATGGTTAAACGGGGAATGCAGCCGCCTGTGCAACACCGTCGTTCAGCATTGAATCTTGATGCTGTGCTCAACTACTGCGGTATCCCTGAAGAGCCGAATCCGCACAACGCACTCACGGGTGCTCTGTCCCATGCAGAAGTCATTTCGCGTCTTTTGTACGGCCGCAAACTTCTTCCGGAGTTCATGCAGTACGAAATACCGTTCAAATAAGTAGCTATGGCTACAAAAAAGAATACAGAGAAGAAAACATCCTGGGGCGGTGTTGCCGCATGGTACGAAGAGCACCTGAAAGGTGACGACACCTACCACGCGAAAGTGATCGCGCCGAATTTGATGCGTATCCTCGCTCCCACGCAGGGGATGCGTGTGCTCGATGTCGGTTGCGGGGAAGGATATTTTACGCGATTGATCGACAAGTCAGGCGCGTATGTGGAAGGAGCAGACATTGCAAAAGAGCTGATAGCCAAAGCGAAACACACGACGCCGGACATTACATTCCATGTCACGCCGGCTGAGGCCATGGTGACCGTGAAGAGCGGGTACTTTGATTCGCTGACCTGCGTACTCGCGCTCCAAAATATGGAGAAGCTCGATGCGGTCATGAAAGAGTGTTCGCGGGTGCTTAAACCGAGGGGGAAGGCAGTGTTCGTGCTGAATCATCCGGCATTCCGCATTCCGAAACAGACTGCGTGGGGATGGGACGACAAGGAAAAAATGCAGTATCGACGCGTCGATAGTTATTTGTCGCAATCCCGAGCTGCAATCGACATGACACCGGGAAAAAAGACTGCTGCCTCGACATGGTCGTTCCACCGATCGATGCAGGACTATATGAAGGCGTTTGCAAACGGCGGGTTTGCGATCACTCGATTGGAAGAATGGATCTCGCACAAAAAAAGCGAGAAAGGTCCGCGAAGTGCGGCGGAGGACACTGCGCGTAAAGAGTTTCCGCTTTTTATGTGTGTCGAACTCACCAAAAAAAACTAAATATGGATGTTCGCATCGAGCTATTGCAAGGCGACGCATGGAAGCTGTGGAGTGATATGCGCATGCGCGCAGTGACTACAAACCCGGAGTCATTCGGTTCTACGCTCGCGGACGACTCTGAAATATCTGAAGAAGAATGGCGGCGCAGACTGGATAACAGTCCGCACTACGTCGCGTACGACGGTGATAACCCGGTCGGCATTATGTGCGCCGTTCCGGAACAGGGCGAAAAGAACCGGCACATCGTATGGATCTATAGTGTGTTCGTGGAGCCCGACGCTCGGGGAAAGGGTGTGGCAAAGCAATTGCTCGGGCGTTTAATCGCTGATCAGGAACAATCCCCGACGGCGGTCAAACTTATGCTGCAGGCAGCAAACAATGAATCAGCGGTGCGCCTGTATGAAGGCGCGGGATTTCAGAGGCTCGCACTATTAAAGAAACAGATGTACGTGAACGGATCGTTTGTTGACGAGTGGCTGATGGAACGATTCCTCAAGTAAAAAATTACTATGAGATTAATCCGCATAGTAGGGATGCTGCTTTCCGTTTCGATTATCAACACGGCACACTACACACGCTACGCGCTCGGCGTATTACGCGGAGAGACTGAAGCTCATGGCGTGCGTTTAATCATAGTGGATGAGCGACGCGTACTGCTTGTATCGCATTGGTACGCGCCGTTTGCATGGACATTGCCGGGTGGCGGTGTGAACAAAAACGAAACACCAGAAGAGGCTGCAATGCGCGAGGGGAGGGAAGAGACCGGTTTGCAGATCAATTCGATCGCCGGCGAGATAGGCACATACACCGGAAAACTCGGTAAGGCCGATCGGGTTACATTCTTTTATACAGGCGACTTTTCGGGCGACATCGCGATGCGCCCGAATCTCGAGATCATGGCTCGATCGTGGTTCGACCTCGACTCGTTGCCCGTCGATCTGTCGCCCGGTAATCGCCGCCGCATTGAGGCGTATCGGGACGGTAAGCGGGGAGAGGTGAGCGCGTGGTAAAAGGTTTGCTACGACTGAGTGTTTGTGTGCTTGTGTGCACATCTACTGTGCCGCTATGGTAGCATTTGCTTATGAAAAAGAAGGTCGAGGCAAAGCCACGTGCACCTCAAGTTAAACTATCTGGCAATATTATTGCAGATCCTGAAAAAGGAGTGCCCAAGTTCGCTACCGCAGTTCACTTTACAGTCTCAGATCGAGGGGATGTGTTTATGATGTTCCTCAATCAAAACAATCCTGCAAAAGATGCGGTATTGATAGAAACAATAATGATCGATCCTGGTCATCTTAAGAAACTAGCTACAATACTTGCCCGCATTGTCGAGGAAAATGAAAAGAATTAATTTGTATGAGCATCGTTAAGTATCGCCCTAAGCCAGTTGTTACGCTCAATCAGTCTCGTTTTGGTAACAAAGTAGTTTGTTCTGTAACTGGTGACAGCTTCCGTACTCGAGAGCGACTCATGACGGACATGGGTATTTACTCACACGAAATCTGGATATCAGCTGTTCACGGACAACCCCAGGATGAGTTGGCTGCGGAAAAGTTTCAGAGACTCGCGGAGAACTGGGAGAAAGAAACCGAAAAGTCGTCTTTTGTCGTAGATAAAATATCCCACGCAAGCTATTTGGCAATTATTGCAATGGGACATTCAGCGCTGCCTCATATTTTCAAGAAGATGCAGCAACGACCTGGTTTTTGGTTTGCGGCCCTTGAGGCGATAACTGAACAAGACCCTGTTCAAAAGACTTCTTATGGCCGAGTCTCCCTTGTTCATGCGGATTGGATGGCATGGGGTAAGGAACATGGTTATATATCCTGAAGAACAGTTTCCGGATCATGATCAAGAATGGATGAGGCGGCTTTTTCCTAATATTACGGAAGAGCAGTATCTCTTAACTAGTAAAAGAACAGATCTGTATAATTGCGCCGCTTGGGCTTTGGATATCGATGATATGTGGCTCGACCCCTCCGGCCAGAAGTACACATGGTGGCCGGAAAATATCGCGAGAGATACTTCGGTTAGTACGTATGTAGAACTTTACAAATCGTACGGCTATGAGATTTGTGATAACCCCTCTCAAGAAGATGGGTATCAAAAGATAGCGCTGCATATACAGGCTGGCTACGTGAAGCATGTCTCGAGACAACTAAGAGATACAACATGGACAAGCAAGCTGGGTGGAGGCTATGACGCCAGTCACGATTTCGATGCCTTAAAAGGAGGGGACTACGGCGCGCCTGAAGTTATTCTCCGAAGGCCGTTATAGCAATTGACACCAGCGGTGGTCGATCGTTTGGCTAACTGAAGAAAAAAATGAAACGATTGACCAGATACGGTCTGTATCGCATAGTGCAGGTGGCCCAAGAAATCACAGATTGGAGAACACCAGCATGACCTACCCGCCCAAGAAGGATCTCCGTCACACGGAACCCTTCATCAATCACGCCTGGCGAGTCATAATCCGGAGAACTTTGGTCTGGATCGCCGGTGTTGCGCTGTGCTGCGGAGCCCTGTATCTAGGCTTGCGCGGAGTTCGCTGACCAGGTGATTCATCTCTGTACTCAAACGAAAAGGCGGGCATCGTTCGATGCCCGCCTTCGTCTTTAGAAAGATCAGGAATTCAGAACGGCAGAAAACGAAGCCAGAACCACGGCCACTCGAAAATGAATCGGGGAGTGCGATCGTAATAGATCCGCGCCTCCGAGCCCCATTGTGCGAGCGTTTCTTTCTCCTGGAACCATCCGGCGATCATCGCGAGAATTACATACGAGATCCAGAGCAGCCAAAAGATCGGATCGTTCAGATTCGCGTGGAAGAACGATGCAAGTGATGCCAAGAACATGCCATGGTACATGGGGTGTCGCGTCATCGAGAACAAGCCGGTGGTGAGCAGTCTATCCCTCTCTTTCCGCAGATAGATCTGCAGCATCGAGACGATCATGATTGTCAGACCGACATTCTGTAACGCGGAATCCCACGTGAGCGTAAATCCGAACCTCATCATTCGATCGATATCGAATCCGAGAACGTACGCCGGTAGGAACCCCCACAACAGGACCATTGGAACTTGAAATATGGCGCCCACATATATGGTGCGCCTGACCGCCGCGCTACGCCCGGTGTTCACGTGTTCCTCCGATCGATTTCCTTCTGAAACTCACCGGGTTGCTGAAGACGGGTGTTCAGCTCGCATGTAGCCGCCGCATCTGCGGCAGTCACGCGAACACCGCCGCGAAAAACAACACTGCGGCCTTCTTCAATACATTCCGGACACGATCCCGGACCGCTTTGTCCGTGGTAATAGCAATCAGCCATGTGTGCCTCCGCTCAAGTGCGTTGTTGAACCGCAGCAACTATTTCAATAATCGCTTCGTTGGTCAATCAGTAGAGTCTCCCCCGAAATACCAAAAAAGAGGGGAGGCGACTCCTACCGGACTACCCTAGAATTGCCTACAAAAATTCTCAAACTTTTTCTCTTTTATGCAGAACTATCTCTGACAGAAATTTCGCGACCTTTTCAAAAGGAGAGTGTCAGAAAAATGTCCCGTGGTGCCGAGATGTTTATGAAGGCGAGTGGCGTAATGCGTACTTGTCAT
>CAZWFX010000003.1:108233-108440 GCA_964633425.1 uncultured Candidatus Saccharibacteria bacterium | reverse complement strand
AGGCAAAGGGGTTGTGTGCTTAGTAACTAACTCCTTCACTAATCCAGTCGTAATGAAAGAGGGGTATACCGGGAGTGCTCGATATGGGTGGTGAGCCACTGACGCAGAGACTCGAAAAGTAACCGAGCCAGCTTTTTTCTTCCTTTTGGATGTAGTGGCGAAAGGTACCCCCCGGGGCCGTCTATTTCAAAATCGCAAGATTGTAAA
>CAZWFX010000003.1:0-108223 GCA_964633425.1 uncultured Candidatus Saccharibacteria bacterium | reverse complement strand
ACTAAGTCCAAGGGGGTATAGCTCACTTCCTACTCCGATATCAGAGATAAACACCGGATTAGACTCGGTGCGGTAGAAATAATTTTAATTTCGATGCAAACCGCCAAACGATGTTTCCTTGAATCGTGTGTCGTTTCGCGATAAAACCTAATGTTTTCAATGTTTTCGACAATTTTTTATTGACACCGATTCGGGCTGCATTTTCTAATGCAATTTATTCTTGATTTTGTCAAACATTGATGATATTCTATTCGGCAGGAGGGGCAGAAGTCTCCTCGACAATAAATACTCTGGCTTAGGTTAATAACCTAGAGCAGAATATGATGTCTATGTTTGTATAATAAAAGCGACCCTTTGGACGTTAGTCGGGTCTAAGCGCAGAACAAAGCGCAACCAACGGTCCCCAGAAGCGATACGCACAGGATTTAATCTCGTGTTCGTATCGGTTATCGGGGACTTTTTAATTCCCGTATCTTATTGAATCGTCGATGAGCCATTAAAAGCTCTGTGTGGTAGCTCCGTCGTGAGCTGCACCCTCTTACCGCACGTGCCGGAAGATTTTTCGGCGTTAGAAAACCATTAACAGTAAATGATAAGCGTAGAACGGACGAAGGAACTCCTCGCGTCGTTGAATCTCACCGATCAGGAAGCGGAAGAAATCCGTGATATTACCCAACTGCTCACCGAAGTCACCTATGACGATTGGTGGGAGAAACGAAAAGCAAAGAAAAATGAAAAACAAAAAGGACAGTAAGGAAATGTACAGCAAGGCGATGGAATATCTGTCCCAAGGAAAATCCATATTTCCTGTGGGATTGGATAAGAAACCGCATGTGAAGACTTGGAAAGAATTCCAAAAACGTCATCCGACGGATTTGGAGGTGGAGGCGTGGTGGCAAGAGTGGCCGAATGCAGGCATCGCCATCATTACCGGTAAAATTTCGGGACTATCCGTCGTAGACGTGGATACCTACAAAGGTGGCGATCCGAGTCCATTCCCGGAGACGAAAACCATAGAGAGCACCACGGGCGGGTTGCACTTCTGGTACGAGTATTCCCCCGAGGCATGGACGCACGACAACAAAGCTACGCATGTGGATGTGCGCAGCGAGGGAGGATATGTAATTGCCCCGCCGTCACGGGCCGAAAGAAAAGATGGCAAAGGAATCGGAACTTACAAAGTCACGAAAGATATTCCGCTCGCACCGTTTCCAACGCATTTGTTCCCGAAAAAGGGGCAGAAGCGCGATTGGAAAGCGATTGAGGCTGGAAAGCCCGAAGGAAGTAGGAACAGCGACATGGCAGCTTTCTTCGGTCGCATGTTGGGAAAATTGCCAAGCGACGAGTGGGAGCCGTTCGTATGGCCTGCAGGGCAGTTCCTTGATTCGCGTAATAGTCCGCCACTCGGCGACGTAGAGCTGCGCAGAATCTTCGACAGCATAGCTGGTCGCGAGATTTCCAGTACGTCAGGGAATGAATTAAAGCTTAGTCCTCTCACCCTTGGAGATCTCTACAAACGCAAATTCCCACCGTCTCGATGGCTTGTAAAAGATCTCATCCCGCTCGGTGGTCTCACGGCAGAAACCGGAGAGCCAGCGAGCTTCAAAACCTTCTTGACTCAAGCGCTTGCGGTAAACGTTGCTACGGGTACGCCGTTTCTCGGTCATTTCGAGACGATTAAAGGGAAAGTTCTCATCGTCGACCAAGAAAATCAGTTGCGTCTCGTGAAAGAACGGTTTGAGCTGCTTGATGCAAAAGCGAGCGAAAATGTGTTCTTCCTTTCACAGGAAGGCGTGAAAATAGACAAGAAATCGCATATTGATCACCTCGTGGAAGTTGTAGAAGAAATCAACCCAGTGCTCGTGGTCATGGACTCGCTTGTGCGATTTCATCGCGGAGATGAAAACACAGCTAGAGACATGAGCCTCTTCTTCGAGGCAGCCAGTCGGTTATCAAGCGACGAACGTTCCGTAGTGTTCATTCATCACCACCGTAAACAACTCGGATTCGGCAGACAAAGCACTGCGCAAAATATCCGAGGTAGCTCCGATATTCCTGCCGCAGTCGAATGTCACTTGGCCGTAGATCGAAAGGCGGAAGATCTACTCACCATCACTCAGACCAAGTTGCGGGTGCAAAAAGAGCTCAAGCGCTTTAAGGTCGCGTTGACAACGGACGCGAACGGAAAAGTGTCTTTTGTCTACAAAGGCGAAGATGATAGTGAAAATGAGGAGATGGTGGAAGCACAGGACAAGATCAAAAAGGCACTGGAAAAAACATCAATGCTTGGCGTAGAAGAGCTCGCCAACAAGACAAAAGTTGCAGAGAGTCGAATTCGGAAAGCGCTCAAGGAACTTGTGAACGGTAAAGATGTTGTTGAATTGAAGGCCGCTCACAACAAAAGCATCTTTACGCTTGCACTGACGGAAACAACGAAGGAAGCGGAAGGAGATGTTATCGAGGAGAAAGAAATTACAAAATCAAAAGAATAAAAATATGAAAAAAGGCAAACGCAAGAAAGAAAGTAAAAGAATTAAGATCGAGAAAACTCGCGGAATTATCTATGTCCGCCCAAATGGGGCAGAAACGCCCGTAATCAAGCATAACGTGATGAATCCTGAAAGTGAGGCCTACTTGAGTCACGACATTGATGTCGTGGAGCAGGAGCGGATTTGTCGAAATTTCTGCACGTCGTACGGCATTGATGTCAGAGGTGTCTACCGTGATGGGAGTGAAGTTAATGGTCTAGATACATCACGGACGGGATTCATGGGAATGATGCGCCATATCCGGCAATATCCAGATAATGTTGATGTCATTGTTGTGACAACAATTGATCGACTTACTCCGAGCGGTCAAGGTTACATCGACCTGTTGGGCGGACTATGGAATTTCGGCATTGAAGTTGCGTCGGTAAAAGGTGGCAATAAAGGCCACGAGAGATTCGCCGAGGGAATGATGTTGCCGCTTTAAGCCACAGTCATGAAAAAAAGAATTGAACCTGGGTTAAGGTTGATTAAAAACCTTCTTGCTGCGTTTGAAGACCAAAAGCGTGCGATGCTACGTCGGCGTATCAGGGAAGGCTTGGAGGCAAAAAAGAAAAGAGTGAAAGAACGATGAGAAGAATCCACTAGTCCAGTTTTCGCTTATACCATTCTGCGAAGCTGAAAACTGGTGGTTCCAAAAGTCACCGGGGGTCTGTGAATAGCGCTGACCCCCGGCGTTACAATGTAAATAAAAAAACACTATGAAAATCAAAATTAAAACTAAAAACACCAACGGCAAAAGGCAGGCAATCATCTATATCCGCGTGAGTTCGTCGGAACAGGTAGCGGGTACATCACTGGACGACCAAGAAGCACGTTGCCGGAAGTATTGTGCAGACCAAGGGCTTGAAGTGCTGCAGGTGTTCCGTGAGGAAGGGGCATCTGCGAAAAGCGCGGATCGAAAAGCACTTCTTGAAGCGATGGAATTCTGTCGGCTGAATAAAGGCACCATTGAGGCATTCGTCGTATGGAAGGTTGATCGCTTTGCACGAAATGCGGAGGATCACTTCTACGTCCGTAAAATCCTTATGGGATATGGCGTGATGCTGCAATCCGTGACGGAGCCAATCGGCACCAATCCAACGGAGAAGCTCATGGAGACGATGCTTGCGGGTTTCGCAGAATTCGATAACGCCATCCGTGGCATACGATGCTCCAACGGCATGAAAGCACGTATCGCTCAGGGAATATGGCCATTCCATCCTCCGACGGGGTACATATGCGCACAGCACAAGCTGCGCGGCGAAAAAAAGACGGAGCCAGATAAACCCGACGAAAAAGTATTCGACCTCTTGCAGAGAATGCTGAAAGGATACGCTCTTGGCATCTATACGCAGACCGACATATTGAATGAATTGAAGAAGGCCGATTTGAAGAAGCTTTGCGGTGTAAAGCCATCGCTCCAATTCGTCGCTCGGCTTTTGGGCAGGAATCTTGCGTACTATGCTGGGCTGCTACCAAACCCATGGCCAATAGCAGAAGATGGGAGCGATAAATACATCAAAGGGAGACACAAGCCGATGATTGACCCTGAAACGGAAATGCTCAAGATCCGTTTTATCCTTGAAGGCGGCAAACTAAGAACTATTCGCGACAGAAACAATCCCGAGTTTCCATTGCGACGAACCATTGCGTGTTCGTCATGCGGATTATTCATGACCGGCAGCCAACCTAGAAGCCGAAGCGGGCGGCATTATTCGTATTACCACTGCTACAACAAGGAGTGCGCATTAAAAAATAAAGCGGTTGCCAAAAAGAAGATTGAGACGGAATTTGCAAATCTGCTGCAGCACGTTACCCCTACTGAAGAATTCCTCGTCTATTTCAGCGAGGTGGTGGTAAAACATTGGAATAGCCAGTTGAGCGTCCTTACCGCCGGAGTGAAAGTGCACGAGCAAGAATTGGCGCTTTTGGAGGCTCGAAGAAAGAATATCTTCGAGATGCGCGAAAGCGGTGCGTACACCCAAGAGCAATTCAAAGAGCGCATTTCAGAGGTGGATAATCAGGTCGCAGTAGCCAAAATTTCCCTGAGCGAGACCAGAATCGACCAATATGACATCGAGACAGGTATCGAATATGCGAAGCAAGCGATCAAGGATTTATCGAAGCAGTGGCTGTATCTTGCTCCCGCGTTACGCGCTCGGTTCCAAAAGTTAGTATTTCCACAGGGAATCGCATACAACAGAGAAAGCGGTTTTGGAACCGCCGTTCTAGGGCGCATATTCTCGCTGAATCGGGAATACACGCTTCAAAAATCACTATTGGTGGACCTTACCGGATTCGAACCGGTCACCCCCTCATTGCAAATGAGGTGCTCTACCAAATGAGCTAAAGGCCCTTGTTGGAGGATTATGCCGCGAGTCGGATAACTTCGCAACCGTCTCCGCGCAGCCGTTACAATGCCGGTATGGCCCGCCGCTCGTCTGATGTCCGTTTCCAGCACATCATCCACGACCTCACCATCATCACGCTCAGCATTGTAATCGCGGTCCTTTTGATCAAATCAGGCGCCATTTTCATGCTACTTGATTCGAGCCGCGAATTCGGACACATCGGAAGCTTTGTCGCAGGCATGTTCTTTACCTCGATTTTTACGACCGCGCCCGCGATCGTTACACTCGGAGAAATCTCCACCCGCATGGGCATTGTCGAGACCGCACTGTGGGCATCGCTCGGATCCGTGATCGGCGACATGATTATCTTTCGGTTCGTAAAAGACCGCATCTCGCTTCACATGCTCGAGATACTACCGCAGCGCCGGGGTATCAAACGCCTCGGCAAGCTGATGAAGTTCCGCTTTTTCCGATACCTGACCTTTTTTGCGGGCGGACTGATTATCGCCTCTCCTTTACCCGACGAGCTCGGAATCAGTTTGCTCGGTATGTCGCGCATGCGTGAGGCGCACTTCATACCGCTTTCGTTCGTCTTCAATTTTATCGGTATTTTTACGATCGGTCTGATCGCAGCGTCACGAATGTCGGCTTAGTGCGATCGGGCAAGCGAAATCGCGTGCTCCAGGAACTCGCCAACGTTGGACCCGACGGCGCTCAGCATTACGGGGAACGATGATCCCGGATACAGGCCCGGATTCGTGTTTACTTCCAAAAGATAGATACCGCGCGGAGACACGATGAAATCCGCGCGCGAAAAATGCGAGAGTGCGAGCACCTTGTGAGCGGTTTTGGCGATATCCATCAGCGACTGCTTCTGCACATACGAGAATCCTGCCGGGGCCACGTGACGAAGCGTACCGTTTTCGTGGTGGTGGCGTTCAAGATGCAGACCGTCGCGCACAACGTGTGCAGGAGGCAGCGCATAAAAGGCCTCGTTTCGGAATCCGTCGATCACCCCAACCGTCGCGTCGTCACCCCGTATGAACTCCTCAACAAGCACCGAACCGTACGCGTCCAGCACATCACCGATCGCGTCCGGAAGGTCCGTATATAGCTCCACAAAGCGTATTCCTGCCGCGGCCCCGTCATTCGGAGGCTTCACCATATAGGGGGGCGCTGTGTAGGCGTGAACGAGGCGTGCCATTTCTGCTGTATTCAATCCGTCTCTTACGGTGAACGAGATTCCGTTCGGCATACGTATACCCGCATTTTTGAGCACGGTTCGCGCTCGAATCTTGTTCAACGCAATCGCGCTCTGCATGGAGCGGGCACCTGCATATTTAATGCCCGCACGCTCGAGGATACGCTGAACACTCCCGTCTTCTCCGACACCGCCATGCAATGCGTTCAATACCACGTCCACCTGTGAAAGAGCGCGCGTCGGTGTTGCAGGAATGCCCCGGTGGTGCCACATTCCTTTTTTGTCGATCAAAATATCGCGCGTATCGTACTTGTCTTCAGGAAGCGCATGCAAAATAGCCGCACCCGTTTTGAGCGAGAGTCCGTATTCGGATGACGTTCCGCCGCGCAATACACCGACGATCGTTCGTACCATTGCAAAAGTATAGCAACTAAAAATTAACTATTTGAATATCTTGCCTTCAAGCGCGAACCGGAATCCGCTCGCGCTCCACCATGGGGCACAGTGAATGCGCTCGCTTTGCATAATCGTGCGCAGATTCTCGAGTACCTGAACACGCAGGTCCGAGTAGCTATCCAAACTGACATACGGCTCACCATCCGCAGACCGCGTCATCATCTGGCTCGGGTCGTGCATATTGATCTCAACTCCCCAGTCAGCCACCTCAATATCCTTCACGTCGTGGATGTCAAAGCGCATGAATCCGTCACGCGTATGAATGTACCCGGTCGTCCTGCGTGTATCGTCGGAAATATTGAACGAGCAGGAAACAGGGCGCGTCTCCCGGGCCGCATCCAACGTATGAGAATCCTGAAAATGCACTGCGCTCGAAAACCACGTTCCCACGAACAATGCCGAGCCGATCAATACGACCGCTATCATGAAGCCGCCGACCATCGGACCGTTTACCATACGGAGATTTTACTACACAAACAGGCTCTTTTTGAGTCGCGTTCTGTGCCAATTGATCGCATATCGATGCGCCTCGCTGTTCGCGAGCAGGATATCGCGTTCATATGCCGCAATGGCACGGGAGTCCCCGATCAACCGCTCGGGCCTGTGGAACTCGTTCTTTACCACACCGACAATCGGTATTTCGATGCCGAACTTTTTGAGAACTTTTTCCGCCGCTTTCATTTGACCCTTGCCGCCGTCAACGGCAAATACACGCGGAAGCGGCCATTCATCATGCTGCAATCGCCGCTCGAGCATTTCTGCGAGCGCAGCGACGTCGTTGTTGGTGACAGAATTGATCTTGAACTTACGATATGCGGCTTTATATGCTTCGCCGTTATCTACAACGGTCATAACACCGACCGTCTCCGCGCCCGCTGTATGCGCCACGTCATACGCTTCTACGCGCAAGCCGCCGCCTGCTGATATTTTTTCGCTTTTAATGAGCGAGACATCCTTAATGTGCTCCAATGCGGAGCACTGGCGCCGTAAGCGCTCCGCCTTTTCAAAATACTCGTGCTTCGAAGCCTCTTTCATTTCGCGGGTCAGATCTCGCTTAAGACCCTTAAAGTTACCCTTGAACAGCTCTGTGATGTGCCGGACTGTTTCCATATATTCGTCCTTCGAAACTTCGCCTGTACACACCCCGGGGCATAGACCGATCTGTCGGTTGAAGCACGGTTTACCCGCCGTATTCTTCCCCTCCCCACGGGGCGTACACTTGCTGTCACGAAACGGAAATATCTTCCGCACGATTTTAACCGCTTCCTGCAATGAAAGTCCCTGCGGGAACGGCCCGAACAGATTTCGTATCTGAGAATCATTCCAGTTCTGAAACAACTCACGACCGCGCACTATCTGCACACGCGGGAACGTTTCTTTGGTAATGACGAGGTAGTTAAAGCTTTTGTTGTCCTTCGTGGCAACATTGTACGGAGGCTGATGTTGCTTTATGAGGTTGGCCTCCAGTATGAGTGCCTCGAGCACATTGTCCGTCTGCTGCCACGTGATATCAGTCGCTTCAGTGACCATTTTTACAATGGCCGGAGACCGGGCTTCGACGAGATCCTTCGAGAAATAGCTCCGAACACGATCCTTGAGAATTGTGGCCTTCCCGATATACAAAATCTTCCGCTTGGCGTTGCGGAACATGTATATACCGGGCTCGTCGGGAAGGGCAAATTGCTTGAGGTCCTCTTTCAGCATTCGCTCAGCCTATATGAAAGACGGAGGGTTTTCCACACTGCTCCCCGATTATCCGATCCGGGAACGGGCTATACTGCGTTTTTAATGACTCAGACGCAGGTTCTCGTTATCAAACTCACCCACCCGGGGTGTCTTTTTTTGTCCGATTATTCCCGTCCCGCTCCAAGCGGGATTTTTCTTAGCCCGAACCCCACCCACTCCATATGAAACTGTTTCTCGAAGACAACTCGGTTTACGAAGGTGAAAGTTTCGGCGCCGATACGGCAATGACCGGAGAAGTTGTGTTCTCCACCGGCATGACCGGCTATGTTGAAAGCCTTACGGACCCGTCGTTTGCCGGACAGATACTTGTGTGCACCTACCCACTCATCGGCAATTATGGCGTCCCTGATCCCTCATTCTTTGAGTCAGATAAAATCCAAGTGGCGGGCCTTGTCGTGACCGAATACTCAACCGCTTATTCTCACAGCGAAGCGGTGCAGTCGCTCGCCGCATGGCTTAAGAAAAACAACATCCCCGCAATTACCGGCCTCGACACGCGGGCGATAACAAAAAAGCTTCGCGAGCGCGGTGTCATGCTCGGCGCGATCGCACACGAAAAGCCGTCGGAGTTCATCGATCCGAACCGATCGAACCTCGTGGCAAAGGTCTCGCCAAAAGAGATACGAACCTACGGGTCCGGTCCGCTTCGCATCATCGCCGTTGACTGCGGCATGAAAGAGAACATCGTACGCTCTCTGGTGCGCGACTCGATAACGCTTACGCGCGTTCCGTGGGATTACGATTTTACCAAGGATCAGTATGACGCCTTATTCATCTCCAACGGACCCGGAGATCCCGAACAGTGCGTGCCCACGATAGCGCACATTAAACAGGCCATGAAAGACGCAAAGCCGATCCTAGGCATATGCCTCGGGAATCAACTGCTTGCACTTGCGGCCGGCGGACGCACCTACAAGCTCAAATACGGTCACCGTGGCCAGAATCAATCATGTATAGATACCGCAACCGGACGGTGCTATATCACATCACAAAATCACGGCTTTGCGGTCGACGCGGAAAGCCTTCCGCAAAGCTGGAACGTATGGTTCAGGAACGCGAACGACGACAGCGTCGAGGGCATACGCCACAAGGACCGCCCGTGGCGTTCCGTACAGTTCCATCCGGAGGCCGCACCTGGCCCGACCGACACCGCATGGATATTCGACAAGTTTATAGAAGAAATCAGCGGCCTTCGTCGCTTTAAAACACATCATGACGCCTAAACCAACCGAGAGCGGTATGCCAAAGAAGATCTTATTGTTGGGCTCCGGCGGCTTAAAGATAGGACAGGCCGGCGAATTTGATTACTCGGGATCACAGGCCATCAAGGCCTTCAAAGAAGAAGGCATTTCGGTTGTACTGATGAATCCGAACATCGCGACTGTGCAGACGGACGATGCGCTTGCGGATACAGTGTACTTCCTTCCGCTCACGCTCGCCCACGCGACAGACGTCATCGAGAAAGAACGACCGGATGCGATATCACTGTCTTTCGGAGGGCAAACTGCCCTCAACCTCGGACTCTCCCTTGAAGAAAGCGGCGTGCTTAGCAAGTACGGCGTTCGGGTACTTGGTACACCGGTCTCCGCGATCCGGGACACCGAGGACCGTGACCTGTTCGTGAGACGTCTCAATGAGATCGATGTGCGGACCGCCCGCTCAATCGCAACCAAAAGCGTCGCAGAAGCCCAGAAAGCCGCACAAAAGATCGGCTACCCCGTCATGGTGCGTTCCGGCTTTGCACTCGGCGGTGAGGGCTCGGGTGTCGTGCGGACCGAGCGCGAACTGATCTCGAAGCTCAAAGAGGTGTTTAAGAGCGTTTCGCAGGTCCTCGTTGAGGAATATCTTGGGGGATGGAAAGAGGTTGAATACGAGGTTGTTCGCGACGCCGCTAACAACTGCATTACGGTGTGCAATATGGAGAATTTCGATCCCATGGGTGTTCACACCGGCGAGTCGATCGTCATTGCGCCGTCACAGACGCTCACGAACCGCGAGTATCACATGCTGCGCGAAGTTGCACTGAAAACCATTCGTCATTTGGGTATCGTCGGCGAATGCAACATTCAATACGCACTGGATCCCGTTCGGGGTGAATACCGCGTGATCGAAGTCAACGCGCGTTTGTCTCGCTCGTCAGCGCTCGCTTCCAAGGCAACCGGCTACCCGCTCGCATTCGTGGCAGCAAAACTCGCGCTCGGCTATGCACTGACCGAACTCAAGAACTCAGTCACAAAAAAGACGAGCGCCTGCTTCGAGCCGGCACTGGACTACGTCGTTCTCAAGATCCCCCGTTGGGACCTCGCAAAATTCGAGAATGCGGCACCTCGCATCGGTACAGAAATGAAAAGCGTCGGCGAAGTGATGGCAATCGGCCGCTCGTTCGAGGAAGTGCTGCAAAAGGCGCTGCGCATGCTGAATATCGGCGCCGACGGGCTTACAACACCCCAAAGCATTTCGTTTAAGAATAAGACTGCAGTACTCGATGAGATCAAATACCCGACAACACGGCGCATGTTTGCGCTCTCTGAGGCGCTTCGCTCCGGCGTCGATACCGAAAAGCTGCACGCTCTTTCAGGCATAGACATGTGGTTCCTCGAGAAACTTCGCCATGTGATCGACATCGAGCGGAAGCTGCGCAAATCGAAGCTCGACGCAGCCGACATGCGGCTCGCGAAGCGCAATGGTTTTTCCGACTCACGTATTGCAGCGCTTTCAAAGAAATCCGAGGACGACATCCGCACCCTTCGCAAAAAGATGGGTATTACTCCTGTCATAAAGCAGATCGACACACTGGCCGGCGAATTTCCGGCGCAGACCAATTACCTGTATCTGACATATCACGGTACCGAGCACGACATTACACGCGGTCATCGTCAGGCTGTAGTGCTTGGCGGCGGACCGTACTGCATCGGATCGTCGGTTGAATTCGATTGGTCGTGCGTACAGGCGCTACGCGCTCTCAAGACTGCCGGCTACGGGACAATCATGATCAATTCGAACCCTGAGACTGTTTCCACGGACTACGATATGTCTGACCGGCTCTATTTCGACGAGCTCTCCCTTGAGCGTGTACTCGACATCGTGGAGTTCGAGAATCCGGACGGCGTCGTCATATCTACGGGCGGACAGATTCCCAATAATCTTGCACTGAAGCTGCACAAGCACGCCGTACCGATATTCGGCACAAGCCCGGATGACATTAATAAGGCGGAGGACCGCCACGTGTTCTCGAAGCTCCTCGACACGCTCGAGATACACCAGCCCGGTTGGACAGAGCTCACAACACTTGGGGCTGCAAAAAAGGCTGCCGGAAAACTCGGCTATCCGGTACTCGTGCGACCTTCATACGTGCTTTCGGGAGCCGCCATGAGCGTGGCGTACGACGAGCCGTCACTCACCCGCTTCCTGAAACGGGCAGTCGACGTGTCGTCCGACCATCCTGTCGTAATCTCAAAGTTTATCGAGAACGCCCGCGAAATTGAGATCGACGGCGTTGCGCAGAACGGCGAGCTTGTCGTCTACGCGATTACAGAACACGTGGAGAACGCCGGCACGCACTCCGGCGACGCCACAGTGGTGCTGCCGCCGCAACGCACCTATCTCGAGACCATTCGCCGGGCCAAACACATCACGAAAGACATCGTACGGTCACTCAACATAACAGGGCCGTTCAACATGCAGTTTCTCGCGAAAGATAATCACCTGATGGTAATCGAGTGCAACGTACGCGCCTCCCGCAGCTTCCCGTTCGTATCAAAGGTTACGGGATATAACTTCATCGATATTGCGATACGAGCCATGCTCGGACAGAACGTTGCGGGCGATTATCGAACCGTCGAACTCGATACCGTTGCCGTAAAGTCACCCCAATTCTCCTACAACCGTATCAAGGGAGCCGATCCGATCCACTACGTGGAAATGGCTTCGACCGGCGAAGTCGCGTGCTTCGGTGACTCATATTACGAAGCACTCATCAAATCAATGATGGCGGCAGGATTCCGTCTGCCTAAAAAGAATATTCTCCTCAGCCTCGGGAAAGAGGAGAATAAGGTGAAGCTGCTCCCTTCAATCCGTACACTGTCCGAACTGGGCTACAATCTCATCGCCACCGAACATACGGCGGACTTCCTGAAAGAGAACGGCGTAAAGTGTAAACGTGTATTCAAGTTGCACAGCAAAAAACACCCGAACGTCGATGACTTCTGGGATTCACTTGATCTCATCATTAATATCCCTGCGCGTGCGCTTGCACGTGAACCCAAGGACGGCTTTATCATCCGGCGCCATGCCGTTGACATGAATATTCCGCTCATTACCAACCGTCAGTTGGCAGAAGCATTCGTGACCGCTCTCTTTGAAATTCACGGAAAGAAATTGACCGTAAAGCACTGGAAGGAGTACAGTTCACAGTAGTGTAAAGGGGAATGAACCGATGTCGGAGAAACTTGGAGCATCTGCACGCGTGATCGCGGTGCAGCTTGAACAGACGCGACTCATTCGCGGCCACGAACTGATTGGCGTCGTTGCACGAGAGCTGCGCCGTTGCGAGACGGCGGTGAAAAGCGACGTCATTTCCGGTCTGACCGAGCTCTGCACATACGGGTATGCGGAAGCGGTACTACCCGGCGCACGATCGAAAGCGCTTGCCTGCTGTGCGCAGCCGCTTGACCGGGAATACCGTCTCACGAAACGGGGTCACGACTGGAAATGCGGCGTGAACGCCACGTTCACAGGACAGGTCCATCGTCTGCGCGGACATTGATCTGCGATGAGTAAAAAAGACCGCCTTCATAGGCGGCCTTTTTCCTTTTATTCCTCGTCATCCTCCAGAACTTTTTTGTGCTTCTTAAGCAACTTTTTCAGGTAGTATCCTGTATGAGAGCCTTCCGTACGAGACACCTCCTCGGGTGTGCCGTGAGCAACGAGCTTACCTCCCCCCTCACCGCCCTCTGGCCCCATATCAATGATGTAGTCGGCCGACTTCAGCACATCAAGATTGTGTTCAATTACCACGACGGTGTTCCCCCGATCTACGAGTTTCTGAAGGATGTCGATGAGCTTTGCGACATCGTCATAGTGCAGACCCACCGTCGGTTCGTCGAGCAGATAGATGCTCTTGGTGATATGCGGACGGTATAGTTCTGAAGCAATTTTGACGCGCTGCGCTTCTCCACCCGAAAGCGTTGTTGCGCTCTGCCCCAGCTCCAGGTAGCTCAATCCGACATCAAGCAATGACTGCAATCTGTCCGCGATCGCAGGAATATCATCGAAGAATTCTTTCGCCTCTTCAACGGTCATCGAAAGCACGTCGTGAATGCTCTTCTTCTTGTATTTCACCTCCAGCGTCTCCTTCATAAAGCGCTTGCCCATACAGACATCACACGTTACGTAGACGGTCGGCAAGAAATGCATTTCCACCGCGACAAGACCGTTACCCTGACACGCTTCACAGCGCCCGCCTTTCACATTGAACGAAAATCGTCCGGGTCCCCAACCGCGAGCGCGCGCCTCTTCACTCATCGCGAACATATCGCGGATATGCGTCCATGCACCCGTGTACGTGGCAGGATTGGATCGCGGTGTCCGACCGATTGCTGACTGGTCGATAAGTATGGATCGCCCGAGATACTCAGTGCCGGTGAATTCCTTAACATTGTAGAGCTTGGCTGTACGGAATCGTTTATCAAAACGCGCCTGAAGGTTGCGGTGCACAATCTCGTAGAGGAACGTTGACTTGCCCGAGCCCGAGACACCCGTGATACAAACGAGCTTACCCAGCGGAATATCGACGTTCACATTCTTCAGACTGAATTTGTTGGCACCCCGGATCTTGATCTTGCCCTTGTCCGATGTGCGGCGTCGCTCAGGTACTTCAACCATTTTTTCCTCTCGAAGGTACGCGAGCGTACTGGAACCGGACGTATTCTTTTTTGCAGTCAAAAGCTCATCAAGCCAACCGGAAACGACAATGTTGCCGCCATGCGTTCCTGCGCCGGGGCCGATATCGATGATGTAGTCAGACGCATAGATCGTATCTTCATCATGCTCGACAACGAGCACCGTGTTACCGAGGTCCCGCAAATGCTTCAGTGTTTCGATCAGTTTCTCGTTATCGCGCTGGTGAAGGCCGATCGTCGGCTCGTCGAGCACATAGAGTGCTCCCACGAGTCCTGAGCCGAGCTGGGAGGCCAGACGGATACGCTGTGCCTCTCCACCGGAAAGCGTATTCGCCTTTCGGTCGAGCGTCAGATATTCGATACCTACATTCAGCATGAATTGTAGGCGACTCGTGATCTCCTTAATCACAACCTTGGAGATCTCACGCTCCTTAGCGGTCAGCTTCAATGCGTCAAAAAACTTCTGTGCGTCCTCGATGGAAAGTGATGCGAGCTGCACGATGTTCATGCCTGTTGCCGGACCGCTGTGATCTGCAGGTGCTTTTACCGGACCCAGAAATACGTTCAACGCCTCCGGTCGCAGACGCGCGCCGTTACAGACCTCGCAGTTCTCGTCCGAGAACAGGTACTTGGTTCCAAGACCCTTGCATTCGGGACATGCACCGTATGGCGAATTAAACGAGAACAGTCGCGGTTCTACTTCGGGGAACGAGAATCCGTCGTACGGACACATGAACTTTGCCGAGACGATTCGACTCTCGCCGTTCGCATCCAGGATACGCACGAGTCCGTCAGATTCATGCAGCGCTCGCTCGATCGCTTCGGACGCACGCTCGTGCGTGCCCTTGGGATCATCCTTGAATTCGGAAACAAACAGTTCGTCTATAACCACGTCGATATCGTGACGGTCGTTCTTTGAAAGCACGATACGCTCGCGCAAAGAAAGCTCTTTCCCGTCGACAATCACCTTTTCAAATCCCTTATTCAACAGGTCGTAGAGCAACTGGTAGTACTCGCCTTTTCTGCCGACAACAACCGGCGACGTTATGCGAACTTTAGCATCAGAAACTCCTTTCGTGAGCTTCGCATCTTTTTTTGCGGATCGCGGAGACGCCTCGACGATTTCAAGTATGGTTTCGAGGATCTCTTCGCTCGAGAGTTTGCGCACTTCGCGGCCGCAAATCGGGCAGTGCGGATGTCCCACGCGCGCATACATGACACGGAGATAGTCGTAGATCTCGGTTATGGTTGCAACCGTTGAGCGCGGGTTGTTCGATCGCGACTTTTGGTCAATGGAAATTGCCGGTGAAAGACCCGATATCTCGTCAACATCCGGTTTTTGCATTTGGCGCAGAAATTGACGAGCATACGCGGAGAGCGATTCAACGTACTTACGCTGACCCTCTGCGAAAATAGTGTCGAATGCGAGCGATGACTTGCCGGATCCCGAAAGACCCGTGAACACAACCATCTTATTTCGAGGCATCTCCACACTCACATTCTTGAGGTTGTGCGTGCGAGCACCCTTAATCACAATCTTGTCTTTGTCAGGTTGTCCTTTGTCTTCTTTTGCCATACGAATCTTCCCCGCGCGTGACGCATGGGGTTTGTATGGGCAACTATACCACAGGGCGGTTTTTGACATCTCCGCGATCTGTCTGTACGTTCAATACAGAGAAGGCTACAGGGAGTGAGCAATGACGTGGGTCTACAGGTATGCCGTCGCCGTACAGGGGCTTGGCGACGTCGGAATTCTATTTTTGCCCCATGCATCGACGGACGCAGAGGCTCGGCTCGAGGTTGCGAGGTGTGACAAACTCGATTCGCGCAGGGCGAGCACCTCGCTCTATCGTGTCGAATGCCTCATCGATGAACTCGGCGACAAGAGTTCGGAACCGCTTGTTACCGTTCGAGGGCGCACGACCCGCGGACTCTTCATTCAGACAGGTACCGACGGTGCACACAGTCGCGACACGGTCTTTGCAGCAGAGAGTGCCTCTGCCGCCCGTCAGGCGGCGAGAGCGCGCGGATGGAAGAAGATCCGTCTATACCAATGCATGCAGATTCCGCTTACCTCGTAAGGATTGCACATGAGAGAAAAGGCGCGCACGACGCGCCTTTTGCTTTTCGCTAGGCCGCACGATTACAGCAATGCGGCCTCCTCCTGGAGCTCAATCCCGAAACGATTGAAGACCTCTTGCTTGATAGCGGCAGCCAGATTGCGTACGTCCTGCGACGTGGCGTTGCCCTGATTGACGATGTAATTGGGGTGCTGAAGGCTTGCAATAGCGCCGCCCACGACATGCCCTTTCATACCGGCTTTTTCAATAAGCCACCCCGCAGGTACTCGGTTTTCGCGGGCCTTGACCCCCTTTTCATGCTCGAACAGCGCCACTATCTCGGGCGGCGCGACCGGGTTCATAAAGAACGAGCCCGCCGCGTTCACATTCTGCAAATGACGCTTCTCGCGCTCGGCAATAGTGTCTGCGATCAATTTCTGCGACAGCTCTATGTCCGCCTCCTGCAGATCAAGTGTTACATGCGTAATGATCCACTCGGGATGATGTTTAAAATAGCTGCTACGGTAGCCGAATTCGCAGTGTTCCTTGCCGAACAGGCGCTGTTCGCGCGTTTCTTTGTTGATGGTATGAACTTCACGCACAAAATCCTTGATCTCGGGACCGAATGCGCCTGCGTTGCCCCGTACGGCACCTCCGATCGAACCCGGTATGCCCGCAAGCTTCTCCCAGCCGCCGAGTCCGAGCGATGACGCCTCGTTGATCAGATCAAGCAGGCTGCAGCCGGCGTGGGCGGTCACTGATGTTCCCTCGAATTTCCGCTCTGTGCCGTTCATACGGATTACGAGCGCGTCGATACCCGTGTCCGGTATGAGCACATTGCTGCCGCCTGCTATAAGGACGACAGACACGCTATTGGCGTCTGCCCAGCGTAGCGCATCCATGAGCTCGCCGTCGTTTCGCACGTCGACGAGGCGCTTTGCCTCACCGCCGATTTCGAACGTGGTCAGCGGCGCAAGCGGAACATTTTTTTTGATGTGGTCAGGCATGGTTATGAGGTCTTCTTTTTCTTTGCGGTCGTACTTGTTTTGTCTTTTTTATCTTTCTTTTCCTCGCGAACCTCCGCTTCAAGCTTTTGGATCTCGTCGCGGAGCAGTGCCGCTGTTTCAAAGTCGAGACCGTCAGCGGCGTCGTGCATTTGGCGCCTTTTTTCTGCGATGAGCTTTTTCACATCACCGCCGTACGCATTGAGGTCTGCCTCTACCAGGTTGTCTACGGCACGGCCGCGGGCGCGCTGAATGTCTCCGATGATATCTGCGATCTTTTTCTTGACCGTCTCCGGCGTTATGCCGTGCTTCGCATTATAGGCCATCTGAATCGTGCGACGGCGATTGGTCTCACCGATCGCACGGTCCATGGAACCGGTGTGAGAGTCCGCATACAGAAGCACTCTGCCGTTCACGTTTCGTGCTGCTCGCCCGATGGTTTGGATGAGGGACGTCTCACTGCGGAGAAAGCCTTCCTTGTCGGCATCAAGGATACCGACGAGCTCTACTTCCGGTAGATCGAGACCCTCACGCAACAGGTTCACTCCGACAAGCACGTCGAACTCCCCCTTACGGAAATCGGTCAGGATCTCGATACGGTCGATGGTCTTTACATCACTGTGCACGTATTTCGCACGGATCTGCTTTTCTATCAAGAAGGTCGTCAGGTCTTCGGCCATTTTTTTCGTGAGGACCGTTACCATTGAGCGCGCACCCTTCGCGGTGACCGCTTCCGCTTCACGAATGAAGTCACGCACTTGACCGGGGTATTCCGCCCCGGTGAGCGTGTCAGACCCGCCGCTTACGACCGGGCGCACGATGATCTCCGGATCGATGAGGCCGGTCGGGCGAATAACCATCTGTATCGGCTCGCCGCTCTTCTCGATCTCGTATTTACCCGGCGTTGCAGAGGTGTAAATGGTTTGACCGACGCGTTCCTCGAATTCCTTGAAATTGAGCGGACGGTTATCAACCGCCGAGGGCAAGCGAAACCCATGCTCGATCAGCATGTCTTTACGTGCGCGATCGCCCGCATACATGCCTCCGATCTGCGGGATCGTCACGTGGGATTCGTCTATAACGGTAAGAAATTCGGGCGTTCCGTCTGCCGCGTGCGGAAAATAACTCATAAGCGTGTACGGGGGCTCGCCCGGGGCACGACGGTCAAAGTGTCTCGAGTAGTTCTCGATGCCGTTACAAAAACCGAACTCCTTAATCATGCCGATGTCCTGTCGTGTGCGGCGCTTGAGGCGTTCGGCCTCGAGGATTTTTCCCTGCTCACCCAAGACCTTTAAACGGTCCTCCAGTTCAATCTGAATATCCTTGAGTGCCGCGTCCTGCACGTCTTTCGGCGTGACGTACTGGCGCGCGGGGAACATGAAAACAGCGGGTTGTTCGCTCATAATCTCTCGCGTCACGGCATTGATCTCTTCAATTTTTGCGATCACGCCTCCGGTGAGGTCGAGCCTGTAAATCACGCGCTCAGACGCCGGCATGATCTCGACGCGGGAGCCGAGGGCCCGAAACGTTCCGGGAGACAAATCTCCGGCCACACGATCAAAGTAGATACCGATCAGTTTTCGCGTGAGCGTTGCGCGGGTCATCGGCTCACCTTTGACGAGCTTCAAATTCACCTTCTCGTACTCGATCGGAGAACCGAGTCCGTAAATGCACGATACCGATGCGACAATGATCACGTCTTTGCGAGTAAGCAGCGCCTGCGTCGCAGCATGACGAAGTCGCTCGATGTCTTCGTTGATCATCGCCTCTTTTTCGATGTACGTATCGGACACCGGCACATACGCCTCCGGCTGGTAGTAGTCGTAGTAGGACACGAAATAGTGCACCGCTGCATCAGGAAAGAAGTCGCGGTATTCACTCGCAAGCTGCGCTGCGAGTGTTTTATTGTGCGCGATAACCAATGTCGGCTTGCCGATCTGTTCTATTACATTGGCGATCGAGTAGGTCTTGCCTGATCCCGTTACGCCGAGCAGCGTCTGGTGCTTCTCGCCTTTTTTGATACCAGAGACGAGTCCTTCGATTGCCTTCGGCTGATCTCCCGACGGCTTGTATTCGCTGTGGATTTTTAGCATACAAAATATCGACCACGCGATCTGCGATCTGAAATGCGCCTTGCACTTGGGACGCAGCAGCGTCCCGGGTGATCGCCCGACGGCTTGTAGTCGCTTACTATTTTCAAGGCCATCCAAGCACTTTAGCAAAATTGGATTGCCGAAGCATCCTTTTCGTTCTACACCCCCTTCCGAGCCTTGTACCGCTCGAGGAACGTATCGCGAAACTCAGTAAACCTACCCTCCACGATTGACGCGCGTATGCGGGCGGTCAGATCGGCGAGAAAATGCATATTGTGCATAGAAGCAAGCACCATCCCTAACATCTCCTTTGAGCGGAACAAATGATGCACATAGCTGCGTGTATAGGTCGCGCAGACGCGGCACGAGCACGCAGGATCAATCGGAGAAAGATCGGTGGCAAACTGCGCCTTTTCTATCGAAAATTTACCGTCCTCAGTGTAGACGGTCCCGTTACGGCCGTTTCTGGTCGGTACCACGCAGTCGAACGTGTCGATACCGGCCTCGACACCGATGAACATGTCCTCCGGCTCGCCGATCCCCAGCAAGTGGCGCGGCTTTTCGGAGGGAAGGATCTCGTTCACTTTCTTCAGTATCCCGATGATGTCCGCTTTGCTGAATGTGCCGCCGATACCGTACCCGTCAAAATCCATGTTTCCGAGCTCCGTCGCACTTTCGATGCGCAGATCCTCGTACCGACCTCCCTGAACAATGCCGTAGATGCCTTGTCGGTCGTTCGCTTCGATGTTTCCGCGGTGCGCCCTCAGCGAGCGTGCCGCCCAGCGGTGTGTACGGTCCATCGATTCTTTCTGATCCGCGTGCGGTTCGGTAGGAGCAATGAACTCATCGAACGCAAAAATGATATCCGCGCCGAGCGCGTGCTGGATCTCAATAGACCGCTCGGGCGTGAATCGGTGCAGTGAGCCGTCATGGTGCGACGTGAACGAAACTCCTTCGTCATCAACAATCGCGAGCTTGCCGTGCTCACTTGCTATATCCTCGTCGTAGACTGATACACCGGCATCTCGAGGCTTCTCTTCTTCGGTGATCTTTGAAACCTGTTTGCCGAAACCGACACCCAAAGAAAATACCTGAAATCCCCCTGAATCGGTCATGGTAGGCCCGTCCCACGCCATGAATTTCGCAACCCCGCCTGCTGCCTCGACGATCTTTTCGCCCGGCGTGAGATACAAATGGTACGCGTTCGTAATAAGACCCTGCAGACCCATGTCTTTAAAATCAAATGATGCCAGGCCTTTTGCGGTCGCCTTCGTAGCCACACCCATAAATGCAGGGGTCTTGATATCCCCGTGCGGCGTATGCAAAACGCCGGCACGAGCGAGTGTGCCGGGCACAGTAGCCTCTATAGACAATGATATTGGCCGCTTCACGGAGCTACACTAGCACATCCCTTAGCGGCCGCCCTTCTTGCCACCCTTTCCACCCTGGCCGCGATTATTCTGCATTCGCGGCGCTACGCGCGCGGGAGTCTTCGAACCAAGATTCTTCTTCATTCGCTGCGATCCTTCGATGGGGTTTTTTGCCATGGTATGAGAATTATAACTGTAATCGTATCACGGCGACACTGCGTTTTCCGCGCTTAAGAAGCGCGTGACCGTTTTGGAAATCGCTTGCATTGAGCGGTCGATCTTCTGTGACCGCGTTTCCGTTGAGGGTAATAGCGTTTCCTGCAATGTATTCACGCGCCTCTCGCTTGGAGCTCGCGAGACGAGTCTCTACGAGCACATCAAGCATACCGGCACCCTCGTGGATAGCCTGTGAAGGAGCACTGGAGGCAATTATGTCCCAGTCGGTCTCGGTGGGAGATTCCCCTCCGAAAAGCAGCTGAGAGACACGCGCAGCGCGAGCAGCCCCGTCCTCACCATGCACGAGCGCCGTAACCGCCTGCGCGAGCGTTCGCTGTGCGATGCGCGCTCCGGGGTTATTCATGTGGTCGGCGAGGGCAGCGTCGATCTCCTGCTTCGGGAGCAGGGTGAATTTCAACATAAGCTCTTCCAACATATTGTCCTCGGTATTGACGAAGAACTGGTAGAACTCGAACGGAGACGTCTTAAGCGGATCGAGCCATACGGCATTCCCCTCACTCTTACCGAATTTCTTGCCGGTAGACTTCTCAATGATGAGCGGCGAGGAAAGCGCGTACGCTTTCGAGCCTTCCTTGCGCCGGATCAGATCAACGCCGGCAACGATATTGCCCCACTGATCGGATCCGCCGATCTGAACATCGCAGGCGTATGTTTTGTGCAAATGCCAAAAATCGTACGCCTGTAACAGCGGGTACGAAAATTCGGTAAATGATATGCCGTCGGCACTTTCCAGACGGGCACTTATCGCGTCTTTCTTGATCAGATTATTCACAGTGAAGTGCTTGCCTGTGTCACGCAAAAATTCCATCAGGTTGAGTGTGGTCAGCCAGTCTGCGTTGTTTACGAGCGTGAGCTCTACGCCACCCATAATCTTTTCAGCCTGGGCCTTTAGTTTTGCCGCGCGCTCAGCAACAATCGAGGCATCCGTCAGTGAACGCTCCACATCGGGCTTCGGATCACCGGCGAGCGCCGTACCACCTCCGATAATGAGGATCACTTTATGCCCCGCTTCGGCAAACCTGCGGAGAAACATGTACTGAACAAAGTTACCGAGGTGTATCGAGTCTGCCGTGGGATCGACCCCAAGGTACACCGTGCGCATTGCACCGTCGGTGATCTCTTCAAGGGTCTCCGATGAAAATTGATGCACATATCCGCGCTCGCGGAGCACATCTGAAAGGTTTGCCATGCGGGAAACTATAGCAAAAAAAAGGACGGTCCGAAGGGCCGTCCCGAGTCATGCCGACCGCGTCGGCTTGCGCGAAACCCTGATCTCATCGACGCACGTGCCCTTGGCGAGCTATCTGGCGAAGATCTGAGCGGATCAGGGTCTTCCGTTATATCACAGAGGGCGATTGTCGCGAATATGTTCACGGCGCCTGACCTCCACCTCATCCATACCGAGATAATGAGCGTATTCATGCCACACTGTCTCATCCACCACCTTGCGAACATGATCAAGGAAGACCTCGTCGGGGGCATCCGGCGGACACGTTTCTTCCGCCGCATCGAGACACGGTTCCTTGAATATCGTGATTGTGTCCGGCATCACCATGCTCCCATATTCCTCTCCGCGCGCCGTGACGGGAATACCCTGGTAGTGACCAAGGAGGGTTTCGTTGTATGCAAGACCGTGCTGCTCGCGAACTTCTGCACTCGGTTCATCCTCGACCAGCAGCGCAACATTGTCGACTTTCTTCCGCGCCCACTCAGGCAACTTCTCGTACGCTTCGGCGACGAGCAGCTGAAACTCTTCGTCACCCATACTTAGTCTAATCGAGGTCGAAGAAGCGGAAATATCTGCGCCTCGTGCGCAGGTCGGTTCTCGAGGAAGGAAAACAGGCGCTCAGAAAGCCCGAAACCAAAACTCGGCGGCATGCCGTACTCCATCGCGCGAACATAATCCTCGTCCAAACGCTGCGCCTCATCGTCGCCTGCGTCGCGCAACTTTTGCTGCTCTTCGAATCGGGCGCGCTGATCGATCGGATCATTGAGCTCGGAGAAGCCTTTGCCCATTTCGGAACCGGCAAGGATCACCTGAAACCGTTCCACCCGCTCAGGATCACCGCTCACACGCTTTGCGAGCGGCTCTAGGTATACGGGAACTCCGACAAGAAACGCCGGCCCTGCGACCGTCTTACGGATAAGCTTCCACAGGCCGTCGATCGCTCTCGTTTTATTTGGTGCGTCTCCGAACACGACACCCGCGTTCTGTGCCGCCTGCACCGCCTCTTCTTCCGTACACGAAATGGCATTGATTCCGTACTCTTTCTGGATGACCGCGACCAGATCTATGATTCCCCAATTATCAGCCAGGTCTACAATGTGTCCGTTGATCTCGAACGTATATTTGCCGTACACGTTGATGGCGATTGTTCGATACAACTCCTGAATGAACTCCATACCGTCTCGCATATCTTTGTATGCCTCGTACGATTCGAGCTGCGTGTAGTCTTGCAGATGCTCGCGCGATTGCCCTTCGTTACGGAAGATCCGGCCGATCTCGAACACTTTCGGATACCCTGCTACGAGCAGCCGCTTGAGCCAGAGTTCGAGCGAAATTCGCAGACTGACATCAATGTCGAGTGCATTGTGATGTGTTTCGAACGGTCGCGCATCTGCGCCTCCCGGGGTCGATTCCAATACAGGTGTCTCCACCTCCAAGAAACCACGTTCTATATAAAAATTTCGGATCGTTTGCCAAAACTTTGAGCGCCTGACGAACATCGTTCGGACCTCCTCGTTCAGCAACACGTCCAGATACCGCTGTCGCAGAATCAACTCTTCGTCCTTCAATCCATACCAGCCGTCGGGTATCGGCAGAACGGACTTTGCAATCATGCGCCACGTCTGAACCTTTATGGACTGGGCTCCGCGCTTTGTCGTGTATGCGGTACCCGTGAATTCCACAAAATCGCCCGTATCGACTGTTTCTTCGTAGAGCGCAAAGACCGATGCATCCATGTCGTCCTTTTGCAGCACGGCCTGAATGCGACCCGTTCCGTCGAAGATATCGGCGAACATAATGCCACCCTGACCGCGCGAAGCCATAACACGTCCCACCAATGTCGACGGTTTCGCATGTGATTCGCGCTCTGCAAAGGTCCCTAAAAACTCGGCGATCGTGGCAGTCGGTTCGGCCTTGATCGGGTACGGCTCCATACCCGCCTCACGAAGGCGGTCTATCTTTTTGAGCCGTTCGGCCCGTATTTCAGCCTCTGACATGAGCGGCATCATACCACGGGCGCCCATTTGACGAATCGGGCTCGCTTTGAAAAACGGCTCGCTCTGTATAGAGTGTGTCTATAGTCGCTGCATGACCATTCTTTACTCCGTGCTCGCCTCGCTATTCATAATGTCCGGCTCGCTCGCCGGCGTTCTTTTTACGTCGAACGCCCTCGGGTCATGGCTGAAGGCGCGTATCGGATACCTGGCCACCTTTTCGGCAGGCGTACTCTCGGTTCTTTCCTACCACCTGATAACCGAGGCATTCGAGGGCTCATCGATACCGATGGTCGTGCTTGCCGTAGGCGCGGGCATGATCGCACTCGAAATCGTTCACCGAATGATCCCGGATGCCCACCATCATCACGAAGCGACCGAACACTCGCACTCGGAAGTAGACGGGCGGCGGGTGCTCATTTCAGACGGAATACACAATATTACGGACGGATTTCTCGTCGTTTCAGCGTTCCTTGCCGGATGGGAGATCGGTGTCGCCGCTACAGTCGCCATATTCCTGCACGAGTGCGTACAGGAGATATCACAATTCTTTGTACTCAAACATGCGGGATATTCGGACAGGCGCGCACTGCTTTCGAACCTGGCGGCTTCGGCCACAATTTTGATCGGTGTAGGTATAGCGTTCGTATTCACCTCTTCAGGTGTATTGATATCACTGTTGAGTGCGGTTGCAGCCGGCGGATTCCTTTCAGTCATTGTGCGCGACCTCATTCCACATGCAGCACACGCCGCACACAAATCCGGTACGAGACTGCATCATACGGTGACGCTCCTGTTCGGCGCCGCAATCATGATCGCAGTGAACATCCTTATCCCTCACTAGGTACTACCAGACGACACCTGTTTTACCTGCCGCAACACGGCCGCCCACCCACGTTGCAATAAGGGTCGCAAGGAGTGTGAATATCCACGCGATTCCCACGAGCGCCTGTGTGCTCCAAATCCGGTCTTCGATCTCGCGCATGTTACGGCCCACGAGGACGTATCCGTCTGTCTTTAATATGTGCACCACAACGATCGCAGATCGAGTATCCTCATCGGGCTGCCATGTCACGCGATTTTCTCCGGGTCCGGTCCCTGCGGCACCTTTCGCGTCATCGAACACGCCTCGCGGAGGCATCGGGGCCTGCGCCCGGTACTCACCGTTCCATACGATGGGGTTGAGGTCTTTATCGTAAATCGCAGTATAAGTGCGCAGACTCGATGAAATATCGACGATGGTCGAAGTTGAGACTAATGCACTAGGCTTCATTCCGCGGTCGATCTGAAATGCGAGATCCTCCGCGATCTGGACCTGTGGATCATTGAGCGACTGACGATAGATCCGTTGATCAGAAAAGAAAGACACAGCACACATGCCGGTGACGGCTATCGCAATCGGGATCCAGATACGAACAAACCAGTCCATATTCAGAATATACACCCGGTCCCCCGGGTTTACACAAACTATTTTTTGGTGCCGAACAAAATCGAAAGGATTGCCATGCGTATAAGCACGCCGTAGCCTACCTGTTTAAAGTACACCGCATGCGGTGATGCATCCACCTCCGGCGTGATCTCGCCGACACGCGGCAGCGGATGAATGATGATCGCCCCCTCCTTCATGGAGTCGGCGAGCGGCTTATCGATCACGTAGTGACCCTTGGTCCGTTCATACGCCTCGGGAGTGAGGCGCTCTTTTTGGATCCTCGTCTGATATATAACATCAGCATCGCGCATCGCATCTTTCAACGAGTCGGTCTCACGGTAGATCACATTATTCGCGGCAAGATGCTGCTTTAACTCATCAGACATCGTGAGTTCCGGCATAGAGACACCGGTGATCGTAATGTCCTTGAATTTACTCAACAGGTACGAAAGCGACCGGGCAGACCGGTAGTAGCGCAGATCCCCGACGATCGCCACATGAGCCCCGTCGATCCGACCGAGCTCGCGTTCGACGGTATAGAGATCAAGAAGCGCCTGTGTCGGATGCTGACCGGCACCATCGCCGGCGTTGATTACAGGTACGCTCGAGACCGCAGCGGCGCGCTCCGCTGTTCCGATCTCCGGATGCCTGATCACGATCGCGTCGGCATAGTTATTGACTACGCGGATAGTATCTTCGAGCGTTTCTCCTTTGATCGCGCTCGACATCTCGTTTGCGTTCTCCGCGGTAATGACGTGACCTCCGAGCCGGAACATTGCCGACTCGAACGAGAATCTCGTACGCGTACTCGGTTCATAAAAAAGTGTTGCGAGTATTTTACCGTGAAGAGAGTCATCGCGGTGATTCTCCATTTTCGTAGCGAGCGCGAACAGCTCCTTGAGAGCCTCCCGGTCGAACTGTTGCGTTTCAAGTACGTGTTGCACGCGCAGATTATATACCCATTCAGGGCAGATGTGTCACGCTATTTTGCGGACAACGGCCCTCCCTGCCCGATCCAGGCCATGACCCTATGGAACCAGCCGCTCTGCTCGACGTTTCCCGTGTTCGGCATCTTTGGCAGCTGCTCGGTTACCGACACGACGCGACTTGCGGTGAGCACGCGCTCACGGACATTGAGCGTGCCGAAGGCTTTGATGGCGGCTCCAGGGACAAGGTCTGCGAGAAGCGCTTTGTTACCGTCCTTGGTCATAATAGTGCCGGTACCGACGACGATCGTTGATGTCCCGTTTTCCGTCTGCATTACGAAATGATCAGATCCCGAGTCGATGACGCTGCCGTCCAGAACAGTCGCATCGTGCATGACGCTCTCGTTGCGGACCGTTGACGCATACACTACGAATGCGCCTCCGCGTTGGTCGATCAGACCGGAGAACCCGATGATCTCGTGAGGTTGAATGATCGACGACAGACGCTCCTCCGTGCGCTCCGGGACCAGTCTCGTCGCACTGGTGACCTCGATCTTCCATACAATCTTCGAGGTACCCCAGTTTGATATCGCAATAATCTCGTCGCCGTGCACAGACGTAACAGTCGCGCCGCGAACGGCAACCTGTCCGTTATGTGCAATCATCACGTTCGGCATCGATTCAGCATTGGCCGCAATCGCCGAGAACGCATAGAGAATTCCTACCGCAGCGCCGATACCGATCGCGAGAGCGCGTTTAAATGTATGTGAGCGAACGATATGCATACGGCTTGAGCGGAACGTGCAGAGGCCGGAACTAGCTCCTGTCGCGTTCCTTCAGTGCATAATGCGCCGCTTGTTCTGAAATGAAGATGAAGAATTTCATTCAGCGCACATCCACAATCAACCGAGATGAGAATGGTCGTTGAAGATCCACAGCTTCCATGTTGAAGGCGACTCGAATCCGCCTTCGTGTCTGAGTACGGTAATGCCCGTGTTCTGCATGTTCGCAGATCGCTGAATATTTTTGAACGACTGCGGCGTGAGCGCGTCTCTCAGTAGCACGCGCGCGATAATCGACCGCAAAAAATATCCGTGAGTAACGACGAGCGCACGGTCTTCCGTGCGAGTAGAGAGAAAATCAAGTGCGTTGTCAGCCCGCAACACAAGATCATCATAATTTTCGCCGTCCTCAATTCGGAGGGCGGGTGTATGCAGCGATCCCTCCCACGCACGCCACGTTTTGCTGGCGGTGTCGTCTGTATACGGCATTCCGTCAATGCTTTTCGGCTTGATTCTCTCAACGAACAGATCCGAGTATTCGGGAGTTTTTCCGGTCGCGGCAGCGATAATCTCCGCAGTTTGCTTTGCGCGCGCATACGGACTCGAAATAAGCGCGTCAAATGGGATCTTTACGGCACGCGCCGCGACGGCTTCGGCCTGTCGAATCCCCATTTGATTGAGCGGCGAATCCGGTCCCTGAAATATAGGCGCAACATTGGCCTCGCTTTGACCGTGTCGGACAAAATATACCGTCTTCATGCTCGACTACGCACAATCGTTATACCGGGTATTCCGTTCGGAAGTACAGCCGGCTTCCTGATAGTAATCGATATCGTATGCACTTTGGCGTCTTCGAGAATGCGCACGGCGATACGCTCCGCGACGCGCTCGATAAGGTAATGCGACTCGTTACGGATCACATCCTCTGCGATATCCCGAAACCGCACATAGTCGACGGTGTCCTCAAGCTTGTCTGACGACGCAGCCACCCGGGTATCAACGTCGGCCACCATATCGAGCACGAATTCCTGCTCGACGTGGCGTTCTCGCTCCATAACACCGTGCTTTCCCTGCACGGAAAGTCCGTAGAGAAAGACGGTATCCATATTAGAGGGCGAACTGACCCTTTTTGTAGATCACAACCTGCTTTCCGTTCTTGAGATGCGCGGTCACTGTGCGATCGGTCGTTGAGATCATGTCGGTATGAACCGATGAATCGTTGAAACCAAGATTCTCCGCTTCTTCTTTTGAGAGTTTGCTTACGTCCCCGGCGTACGTGTCCCGATACGACATACCGACGGCAATGTGGGTATTGCCGAACTTGCCGCCCATATTTTCATCGAAGAGCGTCTCCGCCATGAACTTGGTAATGCGGGAGTGACGGCTGTCGGTCAGCGAATACTCTCCCACCTTGTTCGCATCTTTCGTGTTGATCATTTCCTGAAGCAGCTTTTCGTTCTTTGTTGCAGTCGCCTTTACACAAAGGCCGTCTTTGAACCACAGCTGAATACCTTCCACCTTTGAGCCGTAGCGGTACAAAGGCTGATTGAATCGGATCCAGCCGTTGGTACCACGCCAGTCGGGCGACGTAAATATCTCAAACGACGGAATGTTTCGCCCTGATCCTGCCAACCAATTTCGTTTTTCTCCGAGCGTGATCCACAGATCCATGTCTTCTCCCACCGCATGCAGCTTGTCGATCTGCGGCGATAGCTTGTTGAGCTTCGAGCGGAATGAATCGATCTGTTTGTAGACATCTTTCCATTTCTTGATCGGATCCTTCTCGTCGAGGAAACATGCCTTGATTATCTGATTCCAATACTCCTTTTCAGAGAGTCCCGCCTCTTTTGCCATCGCAGGAGTTCCATACAGACAGATCGTCCACGTGAACTTATTGTTCCACTCTTTTTCGTTGAGCCAATCTTTATACGGCTTCATCGCAACGCCGCGACGCATGATTTTTTTGGGATCTACTCCTTTGAGCGCATGCGGATCAGCGTCAGAGGCGATATAGAGCGAATGATCGATCTGTTCAGCGATACCCTTCAGATACTTTTCCGGAAAGAAATCAAGCTGATGATCCTTCGCGTTGTCATAAAAAAACCGAGTAAAGCTTTCCGCTCGGCGCTTGTCGCCCTGTTCGTCGTCCGGAGCATAGTTGGAGATCACGTGACCGCCCGCTTTTACGATGGCGTTGCAGATGGCCGTAAAGAGCGGCTTACCGCTTTCGGTCGCTGATACGCGAACGACCTCTCCTTTCTTGATTCCTTTCCCGCCGCCGAGCGCGAAGTTCACCATGACGTCGGCGTACTTATCCAATATTTGTTTCGAAGGTGTGTATGACATCAATTGAGCGTACTCGCTCAAGATGAATTTGTCTAGAAATTACTAGCGGTCCCCGCCGGTCGAGGACCCGAGTCGGGCGGCAAGCGTGAGGTGAATCTCATCTATAAGCATTCGCTGCTCGTCCGGCGAGAACGCGTGGTCAGGTATCAGTGGTGCAACCCGCTCGGAAACATCAGTCCTGAGATCCGTCGCCGCATGCGAAGCAGCGAATGAGTACCACGGATACGTAACATCCGCTGAGCCGGATGCATTCGCGCTCACGGTCACGCGCAGGACCACTTTTACGAACCGGAGGACGGTCGAGGGCACCGCATAGGTGACCCGTACGTGTGTGTCGGAGGTATCGATCGACTGAATATTGCTGTCCGCGATCAAAAGATCATGAACGTACGCGGAAAGCTCCGAATCACTCATCGGAACTATGGTCGTTTCGGCGTTCGCAGCTTTGAGCGACATAGTCGCAGCCTGCGGAGCAACCGTGGCACTCGCGTTTGAATCGAGCGCAGTCATCTGCATCATTACAGAGGGTTCTGCCGGCGCGGCATATCGTGCCTGCGGCGCCTCCGTCTCGCCCAGTATGCCCCTGACCATGTTACTGAGTCCCCGACCCAGCCCACCGTCATTTAAATGCATTTCCGCGGTCGCTCCGGCTTGCACGTCAGTCTGTGCAGAAACAACCCCCGCGCTGAACGGTAGGACTGTGATCGCTATAGCAAAAATGACGGATCGTGATTTCATACAACGCAAGTATACCCCGTGAGTTCTCGGCCCACGAGGGTTCAATTTCCCACATGACGGGTCGTGGAAACGTCGTGTCGCCTGGAGTCGATCCCACGACACTCGCCCGGCAGACGAGCGTCGCAGGATCGAAATCGAGGCTATACATGAGACGCACGAATGCAGTGCCTCTTTCAGCGTGCGTGAGCGTAGGTTTCCATCGACCACGAGTCGATAGAAGCGGCGTATGGCGGTACAGCAGTTTTGATCGCTTCAACAATCGAGTGGTACGTATCGTCATCGCAGACAAACTCGATTCTCCGCTCATCGAGGGCGCGCAACGAGCCGTACTCGCCTACCATTGCCCGCGAGACCGATTCCGAGTAATTAGCGAGCAATCCGGCACTCCTGCCGGCTATCGCATCCCGGACTATATCCGCATCCCGAGAGCCGATGAACACCACCACTTTTCTCATGGGGTGAGTATTTCATCTCTTTCGAAATTTTTAATGAAGATACTCGATGAGGCAGGAAGTAGGCCCCGCTCATGCGAAGTGCGGCACGTTCTGTCGGCGGCGAGACTCCGGACCGGAGTTGCCGAGAAGGAAGCCATTACTCCCTAACAATTCCTTCAGGCAATTTGCCCGGCCAGCGGAATACGAGCACCGGAATAAGTACGAGCGTGAGGATCATCGCGAACGTCAGACCGAACAGGATCGAAAGCGCCAGCGGACCGAAGAGCGCAGAGGCATACGTTAGCGGAACCATGCCGATCACAGTCGTCAGTGTGGTGAGGACGATAGGTCGCAAGCGAGTCGTCGCGGCCTCCGTCACGATGTCCGCAAATGATTTGCCGCTGCCTTCAGCGAGCCGCTTAATGATTGCGTCCATCAGAATGATGGCGTGGTTAATGATGACGCCGGCGAGCGCGATCAAGCCCATCATAGACGGGAACGACAGCGGCTGAAATGTGATTGTCAGACCGAAGAACACACCGATGAGCGAAAGCGGAACAATCGAAAGCAGAAACGCCGTAAAGCGGAACGAATCGAACGCAAGCACAAGGATTACGAACATGAGTCCGAGCCCCGCCACGAGCGCGAGACCCATTTCTGCGAACGACTTGTTCGTTTCCTCGTTCTCACCGCCGATTGATTCGGTGATGCCTGCCGGAAGGTTTTCGGTCGGAAATTCCTTGTGGAACGACGCGAGTACTTCCGCCGGCGTGTACCCGGGCAAGACCGAGCTCGAGAGGGTCATGACCCGCTGACGCCCTTCGTGAGCGATAGCAGCATTCGATTGTGATACGCCTTCGGTGATCACTGATCCAAGCAGCACGGAATTGCCGTTCGGTGTAACGAGCGGGATCTGGCGCAGGCTATCGATAGTGGTGTTATTCGCGTCGTGAGGATCGGTCGCATTCGGGTTGAGATTGAGCGAAACGACGATTTCTACATCCTTCTCCCCTCCGGTAAGCTTGGTTGCCGTAGCGCCCGAGACCGCGGTTCGAAGTGTCGCCGCAACAGTCGCCGGTGACAGACCGAGAGCTGCAAGCTTCGCTCGATCTATGGATAACTCATACTGCGTACCGTCGAATTTATTCGAAGAGTCGACCGTGGTCGCGCCCTCTGTTCGCTCAAGCGTGTCACGGGCCTGCGCGATAACGGAATTAAGCGTCGCCTGGTCTTTACCCAGATACTTCACCAGCACGGCCGCGCCAACCGGCGGTCCGCCCGAGAGCTCTCCGACGCGTATTTCGGCGGACTTAATTGATGCCATCTTCTTCTTTATATCCTCGACCATTTCCGCAGACGTTTTATCGTGGTCTTCGACGAGGTTCACCGTTATGTTTGCAAAACGCGGGTCCGACTGTGGCCCCATGCCGGTCGTGTCGGAGAATGAGCTTTGTGAGCCGACAGTGGTCACGAGCGATTCGATGTTCGGATCTCCGTACAAAAGCTCTTCAGCGGCGCGTGCTGTCAGGTCGGTGGAATTCAGTGCCGTGCCGGACGGCTTCTCGATATCAACATACACAATGTCTCCATTTTCTCCGGGGAAGAAGCTGACTTTCATGATCCCAAAAATCGGCAACATGATCGCAACAACCAAGCCTGTACCCATGGCGACCAAGAACCAATTTTGCAGTTTGCGGTTATGCAAAAAGACACGAAGGTGTTTCGCATACCACACACGGGCACGCTCGGCGTACTCGTCCTGACGTTTTGCGATCTCCGACTCATGCTTGCCTTCAAACATATTTGCAAGCGTCGGTACGAGACCGAGCGCCACGAAGATCGATGCAATAAGGACGAAAATAATAGTGAACGGAATCGACGCGATGAACTCGCCGACAATACCTGAGATGAAGAACAGCGGGAAAAACACTGCGACCGTCGTCATGGTTCCTCCGATAAGCGGCCACGCGTATTCGTGCAGGGATTCAATCGCGGCGCGCTTCTTGTCGTGGTAGAGCCGCGTGCGCGTATGGATTGCTTCCACGATCACGATACCCGCATCGATGAGGATGCCGATGGCCAAAATGAGAGCGAAGAGTGACACCACGTTGAAGGAGTTTCCCGTGTACAGGAGACCGATGAACGCAATAAAGAACGACAACGGGATTGAAAGGCCGGCGACGACTGCTTCGCGCCAACCGATGGTCGCAAACAGGACAAGCATGATCAGTGCGACGGTTTCGAGGCCGGTGCGGGTCAATTCCTTGAGGCTTTTACTGATTTCTTCCGATGAATCATACGAAATCACCACATCTGACCCGTCGAGTAATTGCCCCGGCTCGCGTAGCTGTTCCAAACGAGCCTTTACTGCGGCCGTCACGTCCGTAATGTCATTGCCACGGACTTTAAACACATAGAGCGTCATTGCCTGCTGCGACGGCTTACCCTCGATGGCGATGCGTGAATACGACCGCGCGTCTTCTACACCGTCGGTTACGTCGGCAATATCACGCAAATACACGACTTGTCCCGCTACATTCAATATGGCGATGCTGCCGATATCCGCCGTCGAATCAATACTGCCCCGGAAGTCGATCGCGTATGAAATATCATTGACTGTGATTGACCCGATAGGGAGCGATGCGTTCGAGGCCGCGATCGCGCCAATCACCTGCTGTAAAGAAATCCCGAGTCGGGATATCTCCTCTTTTCGTACGACCACCTGTATCTCGCGATCACGCACACCCGCAACGTCAATTCGGTTCACTCCTTTGACTGCTTGAAGATCGCACTTCAGCGCATCGCCGAGCTCGGCGAACTGCTGTGGCGGCAAATCAGCAGAGACGGATATGAACTGGATCGGCTGATCTGTAAGATTCACATCGCTAACCACAGGCGTTGTCGCGTCCTCCGGAAGATCCGGAACAACCTTATCGACTTCGTCCTTGAGTTTCTGAATCGACTTATCAAGATCGGCGTCGGCATTAAACTCGACGACCACCATAGAGAGACTTTCACGCGAGTTCGACGTGATCTTGCTCATGTCAGGCAAGTTGGCGAGGCGCTCTTCAACCTTATCGGTGATGAGTCGCTCAACGTCCTCAGGTGACGCGCCCGGCATCGCAATCGAGACAACACCTACGGGAATCGACACATCAGGTGTCGATTCCTTGGTTATCTGGAACGCAGCAACGATACCCCACAGCGACAAAGCTGCGATCACAAGTATCGTGAACTGCCTGCGTTCAATAAAAAACTGCCAGAGAGGAAGCATGGTGTTGTTATTGGGTCGTGACGGATTGACCGTCCCGCAGACCGCGCGCATCGGTCACGATCTTCATATCCGCGGTTACACCATCAGTGATCACAACACGATCGCCGAGCAGCTCGCCGACGGTAACAACATGCGCGACAAGTGCATTGTTCTCGCCTACCGTAAATACGACTGTTTCGTCGGCACCGATCTTAATTGCGGAGATCGGCACGGTAACCTTATCGATCTTTGATGAGATGCGTGCATTGGCGCGATTGATCTCCACAATAACCGACTGACCGTTTATAAGATCCGCAGCACCCGACACTCCGATACGGACTTCGATTTTCTTTGTGACGGGATCAAGCGCCGGTGCGACACGGGTAACGATACCCGTTCCACCGTTCTCGATTGCCACTTTGCTGCCGACCGCAATGTCTTTTGCGTCATTCTCGGTGACATACGCAACGATTTCCAGCGCACCGTTGTTTGCAACGGTGAGTACCGGCGACTGCATCGCTACGTAATCACCTCGCTTTAACGAAAACGAATTGATGGTGCCGGAAATAGGGGCACGAATGTAGGTCTTTTCAAGATTGGCTCGCGCCGCAGCGAGCGATCCCTGCGCCTGTTTGAGCCCCGCCTGCGCACCGGCCACATCCTCCTTCTGACCTCCGGTCACGCCTTGTTCAAGATTCTTTTGCGCCACAGTGATCCCCTGCTTTTTTGCAGCGAGGTTTTCCTTTGCGGCGGAGATCGAAGCCAGCGCGCCGTTGACCGAAGCGCGAGCCGCTATCGCACTTGCCTGATATGTGGCAATGGTCGATGCTGAAACATTCTGCGAAGGGACGCCGGAATTCAAGGCGCGAATGATCTGATCGAAGAACGATCGTACCACGCGGAGTTCGGCCTCTTCCTTATCAAGCTCCGCTACGAGGTCTGACGCGGTGCTGATCGATTTCGAGAGCGCGGCCTCCCGCTCAAGAATCGGACCCATGTTCACCCGGGCATTATTGATATTGATCGTGAGCTGCGAATCTGAGCTGAGCACGTTGAACTGCGGGTTGAACGAGTCGGGATTAGAGAACATGGGATCTGCTGTACCGCGTACCGATGAGTCAACGGTGGCAAACGAAGAAAGCAGTGCGTTCACCGCTGTTGACTGTGCCGAAATGTAGCCGCTCTGTGAGATTTCTACCGATGACTGCAAAATTGCTTTCTGTTCATCGCGTGAACCGCCGGAGATCTTTGCAAGCGCAGCCTGAGCCGCATCAACAGCCCCCTGCGCAGAAAGCACCGCCGCATTTTCGGATGCGTTCTCTATTGATGCAACAATCGTTCCCGCCGATACACTGTCGCCCAGAGCGCGATTGACTCCAGTTACCTGACCGGACTTTTCCGCACGAACAGTTGCCTCGGACTTCGAGGAGACAAGACCGACGATGGAAAGTGTAGGCTGATCTGACGAAAGCTCTGCGACGCTCTTCACTTCAACCTGTCGCGCCTGCGCCGCCGCTTCTGTCTCGGCCGGGGACGAGCCAAGGAACTTCCCGAGGCCGAAGACGACCGCAAACAGAACCACCGCGATAGCGGTGTTCACTTTCCAGCCGTTCTTTTTGAAACGACGCGCAAGAGCACGGTAGAGGGTACGGATCCGATCAAGCATAGAGTTCATACTACAAATTGATTAATGAGTTGATTTCGCGTTGCCGCGGATAAGTTTTTTTAAGATGGTACACAGAGAACCGACTTCCGCCTCATCGAGAGTAGAAAAAGTCGTTCGCATCATTTTTTCGGACTGTTCTCCGAATTCCATGAGGGCGCGTCTGCCCGCCGGAGTGACCGAAAGAATGACCTCCCGCCGATCGCTTCCCGGACGCCGGGTAATGAGTCCCTGCGAGACCAGGTGAGCTATCAGTGACGTTGCTGACGGAGCTTTTACACGTAAGTACGCGGCTACGTCGTGCATCGTGGGCGCATCAGTGCGCTCGATGAACTGAATGGTCTGCAAACGCAACCACGCGTTCGGATCCGAACGCTTTGCCCCCGGCAAATTCTGCCGGATGATCTGGCGGGTCTCGAAAAACAATCCCGAGAGTTCGCCGTATGCAGCTGCTGAACGCGATAAGTCGCTCATCTTCATTACTTAGGAGTCCTAAGTAATAAGTGTACTGTGCCGCTCAGGCAAGCGCAAGGAGCGCCCCGCACAGCGACGGAATGCCTATCGCGAGGGCGAACGAAATCGAACACTTTTGACCAACTTGGCGTAGTGATCTCGTATCGGCGCAGCAGTATCCATATAGGTGACCGAGAACATATAGATACGGGAGCCGCTGCGGACTACGGTACTATCTCCGCTGTACAAGCCGTCCCATGTGTACGACAACGCATCAAGGCCCGCAACGGTGGACGTTGAGAGTACCTGGTCTTTGGAGAGTTTAAAGTTGGATATCGACGTATTCCGTATCCACTGCTCGAGCCCACGTGAATCTTGGGCGTTCCCGAATATATCGATCGTAATCGCCGTAGGGCCTTCGCTGTCGGTTCCCATGCGAGCATAGTCGTCATTCAGTACAAGTGAAACTGTATGGTGGGCTCGCTCTGCCTGATTACCCACATCGTGCTCTACGAGCGTGTAGCTGTCCGGATACAAAAAATCCACATCGTATTCTGATGCACCGATATACGACATCATTCGTTCGCGCGGATCCTGATCTTCCCCGATGGAGGGCTTCTCTGAAACCGGTCGCGCCATGATATACGCGGCAGCACCAATGACAGCAAGCACCACAATTATTGCAACAACCCGTAAACCGCTTTGTTCTTTCATCATAGAGATAGTGACTCGGGCGGAAGCGTCTTCTTACTGCTCTCGGGTGCAATAAATGCATGCAGAGAGAGCAGTGCGAGCAAAAGCGCGATCGAAAGCGGTCCCAAAAAGAGCCCGACCGGACCGAACAACGCAAGACCACCGAGTACCGAGAGCAGTACCAAAAGCGGATGGATCTGCATTCCCCCACCGATAAGGCGCGGACCGATCACATTATCTATAACGCTCACTCCGACTGCCCACACGGTAAGGCCGATTGCAGACGGCAGAGCTCCTGCAATCATGAGATACGCAATGGACGGCACCAACACGAGCGCGGTACCGACCGGCGGTATGAGCGACACTACAACCGCCACGAGTCCCCATACGACAGGATTCGGCACACCGAAGATCGCAAGTCCGATCCCGGCAAGAACGCCCTGAATGACCGCAATGGCCAGTTTGCCCTTCACGACGGAATTTACCGCAACCTCAAGTTTATTGACAATGTGTTCATCGTCGCTGTCATTCAACGGGGACAATTCAATCAGGTACTGTTTCAGCCGACCACCGTCACGCAGCAAGTAATAGAGTGTTACAAAAAAGATGAACAGATCAAGGAAAAGCGATGCAATCGACGAGAATGCGGCGCCGATATTCAACACGATCCACGAGGCAGCGGTTCGTGCATAGTCGTCAAAGCTGGCGGAGAGCTCGCGCAGCGACTGCGACGCGTTTGGTATGTAGTGGTCTGCCTTCGGACCGTTCACGGCGACCCACTGAGAGAATACGCGCTGCGTGTCAGTATCGTTGAGCGATGTATACAGAGTCTGCGCCTCCTTCAGAAGCTGTAATGAAACAAATATGACCGGTATCAACACAATGACGACGCTGACCGCAACAGTCGAGAGCGCAGCGAGAGACGGCTTGCCGCCGACTGAACGGAGAATCCGGCGGTATACGGGCTGCAGTACCACAGCGAACACGGCGCCGAGTGCGAGGGCGGAGAAAAACGGCTTCACGACCAAAAAAGCGACCCATACGGCGCCCGTAAGCAGGGCAAGCAAGAAATAATACTGCGCCTGAGTTCCCTTCATATGTTCAGTATAGCAATTGTGTCCCTATTCGGTGTGGAGATGCCTGAACATCCACTTCGCCCCCTCAACAAGGCATACATTGAATATAAGCCATGCTGCCACGAACGCGAGCCACACCGGGGGGATCAACACAAGGTCGAGTAGGTTTCTTAAAAACGGCACCGCCATGGAAAGTATGAGCAGTACGACCGCAGACCCGACTCCCCAGTTAAGCGCCCGATTATCGAAAAGCGGATAACTGAACAATCCGGAATGGAGGCTCTTTATTGAGTACGAAATAATGAGAATGTATCCCGCAAAGCTCAAAAAGAGCACGGTGCGCGTCACATCAAGTGGCACCCCGAAGTGCAACAGCCCCGCATAGAGAACGAACAGTAAATACGACGTGAGGATACCGACACCGAACGTGATGTACTGCACTTCACGGCTGAAGATCGCACGATGCGATCGCTCGATCCCAACATCACGGTTCTCCTCGAACGCGAATGCCAGCGCAGGGAGCGAACCCGTGAAGAAATTAACCCAGATGATCTGTATCGCCGAAAGCGGGAGCGGGAGCGAGAGAATAAGCGCGCCTCCGATCAAAAACACCTCATCGAGACAGTTCGACATCAGGTAGACGAATGTTTTTCGTATGCTCGATATGATTCGTCTTCCCTCTTCTATCGCAAGAACGATTGTCTCAAAACTGTCGTCTAACAGCACAAGATCAGCCGCGCTTTTTGCCACATCCGTGCCTGAACCGAGGGCAATGCCGATGTTCACTGCTTTCAACGACGGCGCGTCATTAACGCCGTCTCCGGTCATCGCAACCACTTCTCCGCGCTCCTGGAACAACTTTCCGATACGCAGCTTATCCTCGGGAGTGACACGCGCACAGATCCGGATGAGCGGCAGACGCGCCTCGAGCTCGAGATCAGAAAGCTGACGGATCTCCGCCCCGGTCATAACATTCGCCTCCGTGACATCCCATCCGAGCTCCCGCCCCATCGCCATTGCCGTGCCCTTCAGGTCACCCGTTAGCATGACGACCCGGGCACCCTTGCTCTCGATCCTAGAAACCGCATCCTTAGCATCCGGCCGGATCGGATCATAGAGAACAATAATCCCCATGAATGTCATGGTGCGCACCTTGTCGAAGTCGATTTTCTTTCTGCCCGGTGCTTCGATTCGCGCAACGCCCACCAGTCGCTTTCCTTCTTCGCTGAGCGTCCTGATCATTGACTCGATTGCGATATATTCATCTTTCGAGACATCTGCGTGTTGCAAAAGTACGTCCGGTGCACCGAGGGCAACTACGTGGCCGGTCTTTGAGTCCCGCGCTGCGGAAAATTTATTGGTCGAATTGAACGGCAGCACGGTTTCGCGCCGCGTGGTCGTGAGCGCGAGCACATCGATCCCGGCGGCGGTCGCAGCCAAGGCGATATTCTTCTCCAACGGCCTACCTATGAATTGCCAGGCGCTCCTGTCAACGGAAGAGTTCTCAAGTGTCGCTTCAGTCGCAAGCAGCGCATCGGAAAGCAGCTGCTTTTCATCGGTACCGTGTTCCGGCTCTAGCACCCCCTGCACGAGCTGACGCCTTGAGAGTATCGCGGTGACCTGCATCTTTGCCTGAGTAAGCGTTCCGGTTTTATCCGTCATAACGATCGTCGTCGACCCCAGTGTTTCAGCCGCAGCGAGCGATCGCATGATGCCGCGCTTTTCTGCAATACGCTCGACACCAACGGCAAGGATGACGGTCAGTGCAATCGGTAACGCCTCGGGCACAGCACCGATTGCTGTCGCAACCGCAAGCAAGAGCATCTCCAATATCGGTTCACCGCGAGAAATACCAAGAAAGAAAAGTCCCGTATCGATCGCAAATACGCCGCCGAATATCACCCACGCCAGATTCGAAAGCGATCGCTGCAGCGGCGTGGCCTCGTCATGCGAAATACTGACAAGTTCCGCAATACGCCCGATCTCCGTGTGCTTACCTGTCCCGACAACAACTGCGGTCGCCGAGCCCTCCACCACAAGCGCTCCGGCAAACGCCATATTTGTGCGCTCGGTTACCTGTGCACCCTCCGAGACCATGTCGGTGTGCTTTTGAACGGGCAGCGACTCCCCGGTCAAGAATGATTCATCCACGTAGAATCCCGTTTCGTTGACGATCCGGACGTCGGCCGGGACACGATTACCAAGCGAAAGACGAACGAGATCTCCCGGCACGAGGTACGAGGATTCGATCTCGTGCTCATGCCCGGCGCGTATCACGCGCGCACGCTCGCGCATGTAGACTTCCAGACGCTCGAGCGTGTTCTCGGCACGATATTCCTGATAGAACCCGAGTCCTGCGTTTACAACGACTGCAAGCACGATCACAAACGTCTCTACGAGCTCGTTGAGTACGATAGTGATTGCAGCGGCGGCCACCAGAATAAAAATGAGGGGGCTCATGAACTGTCTGCCCAATATGATGATCGCCTGCGTGTGTTTGCGGGCACGTATCTCGTTCTCGCCGAAAACTGTGAGACGCTTCAGTGCTTCCTCCTCGCTGAGACCGTTTTCTCCTGACTTGAGTATCGCCAAGACCTCACTTTGGGTGTGTGCCCACGGAAATGTGTCGGGCAAGTCTGTCTCGGTGTGTAGCGGGCGATAAAAGGTCATGCGCGAAAGGCCGCGAAGCGCGGTAGCTCAACGTAAGTATATCGCGCACTTATGCACACGCGCATGAAACGGCGCTGTATATCGGGATACACTTTCGATATAGCAGGGGTAGATCATCAAATATTTCTTTATGAAAGCGTGGCTTGCAGCAGCACTCGGTTCTCTCTTTATCATGGGCTCATCATCCGGCGCCGCAATGCAGGAACGAGGAAGGGCGCCGATGAATGAACGGCCGGCATCGACGTCGCGCGCAATGAAGGATGGCGGCGGAGATAGACCGGTAGACATCGCGTGTGTTGCAGCAGCCGTCTCTGCACGCGAGACCTCGCTTTCAGCAGGAGCGGCGCTCCAGACACAAGCAGTCGCTGCCGCATACGCCGCACGTGCGACTGCCCTCACCGCGGCATACACGGGCACAGACGCTGCCGCGGTTAAAACTGCCGTCAAAAAAGCATGGAGTGATTTCGCTGCTGCAACAAAGGGCGCAAAGTTAACGTGGCAGAAGAACAAGGAAAGCTCCTGGAAGACGTACCGGGAAGCCGCAAAGGCGTGCAAGGGGGCTGAGAGCATCACAGACTCGCAAAACGCCGGTACCGAACAGTAACAAAGCTGTTGTGCTGCAAAAAATTCGCACGTTCGTCGTGCGATTTTTTGTTATGCACAATTCATGAACATTAGGCGAAGCAGATGAAGTCGCTTACGATCGGATTCATGCAGAAATCAGAAAGATCATTTCTTATTTCACTTGCGCTCTCGTTCGTTTTCGCTTTTTCTGTTGCCGCCTACCTGTCGTCTCCGTTTACAATCCGCGTGCAAACGGTCAAAGCAGCCGCTGATACAATCCCAAACAGCGAAGCGCAATCACCGCCCGGTATTCCTTTCACGAACATCAGTATCATCACTTTGATCGAGGTACCGAATGACCGTGCGTTTGCAACATCGAGCACGTCGTCCTCTCCGGTGATCGAAGCGGAAGAAACGGCTCGCAAGGCCACCCCTGCCAAAATCACGGCACAACGATCACTTGGTAAAGTCGCAGCTCACCCGGTGAGACTCATCATTCCTTCGATCGGACTGAACGCGCCGATCAATGCGGTCGGTTTGAACGATAAGGGCGAGATGGATGTTCCCGATGGTAACTCCGCAGATGTCGGGTGGTACAAGGGCGGCACAATCCCCGGTAATGTCGGAAGCGCAGTGATTGATGCGCACGTCTTTGCGGCATTCGAAAAGCTGCGGTACCTCAAAGTTGGCAGCGAGGTCTATGTAGAAAATTCCGCAGGAGAGCGACTTACGTTCGTTGTGAACGACAGCCGCGTATATCAACTCGGAGAACTGACACCCGGAATGCTATTCGGCAAAAAAGACAGCCGTCGACTCAATCTCATCACGTGCGCCGGTGAGCCGACCTCAGACGGAAGCACCTACACGCATCGACTGGTCGTGTACACAACCCGTGTTGCGTAAGCCGCCTGCAAACAAACGCTACCAGTCGCGCTTTGATTCCTCCTCTTCTTCAGCGGCACGCCGTGCGGCCTCTTCGGCAGCCAGCTTAGCGGCCTCAGCCTCCTCGTCATGAGTTTTTTCCGCCTGGATGGCATTGAGAACCTTTTTCACATGATCGATCGACTCCGGATCAAGCAATGATAACGGAGTTGCAATGATCTTTTTCTTTTTAAGGGCTGCGAGTTTCTTCTTGAGATCTTCTTCGGAGACTGCGTCGGACTTCGAGAGAAACACGTGCTCGGGTTTTTCTGCGAGCTCCTCGCTGTAGGCGGCAAGTTCCGCGCGAACCGTCGTATAGTCCGCGAACACATCTTCGCTGTCGGCTGCAAGAAAATGAAACAGTGTCTTCGTACGCGCTATGTGACGCAAAAATTTCATTCCGAGACCCTTGCCGTCGCTCGCGCCCTCGATCAATCCCGGAATATCCGCGAGCACCAGGCCGTAGTAGGCTCCGAGATGCGGCTCCAAGGTCGTGAACTGGTAGTTCGCGACTTTACTCTTTGCGTTCGTCAGCTCATTGAGTAGCGACGATTTACCGACATTCGGGAGTCCGACAAACCCGACGTCGGCAATGAGCCGGAGTTCCAGTTGGTAGTCGACAATATCGCCGGGTGTTCCTTCTTCCGCCTCCTTAGGAGTCGTGTTGGTTGATGAACGAAACTTATAGTTACCGCGGCCGCCTCGGCCGCCGCCCGCCGCCAGTATCCGTTCGCCTACTTTTGTTATGTGCTTTTCAAATCCCGAATCAACATTACGTACGATGGTGCCGGCAGGAACATACAGAACGAGATCAGAACCGGCAGTGCCGTCTACGAACTGACCGCGACCGTTCTCCCCTGATTTCGCCTTGATCTCCTTTTTTGCCGCGAAGAATTGCAGTGCGTCGATATTGGAAACACCCTCCAAATAGATGTTGCCGCCCCGACCACCGTCTCCACCCACCGGGCCGAGGTTCAATCGGGTCTTATTGAACGCGACAGCGCCGTTACCCCCGCTGCCCGCTATGAGTCGGATTGTTACATCATCTATAAGCATAAGGGGGTCACTCTAGCACAGGGACGATCTTTTCGAACCATAATCGATACCCGGCCGATGACGGATGAAATCCGTCGGCAGCAAAGTAGCGCTCGGGATCCCGAATAAACGGATCCGTATCCGGGTCTTCGTACAGGTCCACGTAGGTCCCGCCCGCCTCCTCAACCTTTGCCTTAAAGATACCGTGGTACTTCACCGTCAGATTCAAATACGCACCATTGAGTATGAACGGAAACAATTCGGTGCCGCCGACATTGCCTGCCATATAAACAATAAGATGTTGATGATCCGGAAGCTTCTGGAGTGCTTGTGCGAGCTCCTCGCCCGCCGTGTCCGCATTTTTGAAACGAACAATATCGTTTGCACCGACACCAAGCAGAATATATGTGTACGCGCGTCCGGTCGCCGTCTCGATTTCCGAGGGTATGTCCGCGATACGAGCACCTGAAATAGCGCGGTTCTCCACATTCGTCGCATGAACGGCATCCGCGAAAAGCGCCGCGAGCGACTCCTCTTTGACACGCGCACCGACTCCGACCGCCGTGCTGTCTCCAAGAACGAGTACTGATACAGCTCCGGAGCCTTTGAGTGTGTACGGGATCGTGTTTCGGATAAGCTCGGTCGAAACACCAACCTTACGTGTAAACGAAAATACCGAGTAGCCGACCACAACAAGAACGACAACAACGATCGCGATCAGCCATTTCATACGTGCAGCAAGTATACCAATACAAAGCGACCCCGAGCGGGGTCGCTTTGTATCAGATAGTGGCGACGATTATCGCCAGAAGTGGCGTACCCAGTTGAGTCCTTCCGTGAGGATCACAATGACTGATGCGTTGACCGAAGCCGAGCCTGCGCTCGTGGTCCCAAGAACGAGCACATGCGATCCGAGCGAAAGTGCGCTTGAGCTTGCGGCGGTACCGTTCACCTTGTACTTCGTCGACGAGTTTGTGACGAAGGTCGTGGTTCCGGTTGAGCCGAAGTTACCGATCGTAACGGTGTTACCACTGATGCCGGTCACGATACCTGCCTTGAAGGCTTGGGACACCTTGCCTGTCGTGTCGGACTTATCTTTCACTTTGGTTGCGATGATGGTCGAACCCGACAGGGTGCCGGTCACGGCGACCTTGTCGTTCACCTTGAAGGCATTCAATCCGATCGCTACGTTCTCGTGACCGACGAACGCTGCGCCCGATCCGTTCACTGTATAGACGGCACCGCGCGGGCCCTGGACAGTAAGCGTCGTGCCGTTGATGGCAGTAAGCGTACCTTCGACGACGAATGACTTTGTGGTCGTTGCTGAAGTCGAACTGGCATGCTTCTTTTCGTGCCGATCATCCTTTCGGTCTTCACGCCGGTCTTCGCGCCGATCCTGTCGGTCTTCCTTGAGGATCTTCGCGAACACGCCGAGATGAAGGCCATTGTTGCCGTTGCCGGAATCCGCGAACGCCGGTGCTGCCGTAAGCAGCGTTGCAGCTATGACGCCGGAGGCAACGATCTTAGAGGTAATTGTATTCATGTTTGAGTTCTATCTTGTAAGCGCACAGCATCGCTGCCGTACCCTCATGAGACGAACCTGAAGCACATCAATTACCGTGGAAAACTTGACCGCCGATCGGATCTATTGTGTCGGACGGGGAGAAAAACTCGCCCGTCCGGACCAGCGAATCAGTACGGACTACACCGAGAGCGAAACTTCGCGAACAGCTCCGGTAGCCAGACTTTTAAGATCCACACGAATAGCGGTGAACTCCTCATTACTCATACCGCAACGCTTCGATCGGGTTGAGCCCCGCCGCGCGGCGTGCAGGGTAGTAGCCAAAAACAATCCCGATCACGGCAGACACACCGAATGCGAGTGCAATCGAAGAGAAGGATACGCTCGTCGATACGAGACCTGTGAGATTCACGAGAAATGAAATCCCCCATCCGAGCGCGATTCCGATGACTCCGCCGACAACCGTGAGTGCCACTGCTTCCGCCAGAAACTGCGCACTGATATCCGCCTTACGCGCGCCGATGGCCTTGCGCAACCCGATCTCGCGGGTCCGCTCGGTAACCGTAGTGAGCATCATGTTCATGATGCCGATACCTCCGACAAGCAGTGAAATGCCGCCGATTGCTGCAAGCAAATACGTGAGCGTTGCAGTTATTGACGATGCGGATGAAAGAATGTCATTTTGATTGAAAATACTGAAATCCGCGCTCGCGGCATCGGTGATTTTGTGACGATCCAACAGGAGCGCTGTGATGTCGGCCTGCACCTGCGTCATACTCTCAGACGTCCGTGCCTGCACGGCGATTGTTGTGAGATATTTGTCACCCGAAAAGTAGCGCTGCGCGCTGGCCACCGGTATAAAAACGACGTCGTCCTGATTCGTGAATCCGCTCCCGCCTTTGCTCACCGTAACACCGATCACTTTGAACTCGATACCTTTGATACGCACCGATTGACCGACGGCGTCAGATCCTTCACCAAACAGGTCATCACGCGTTGTGGGACCGAGCACAGCGACTTTTGCCGCTGAAAGGTTTTGTGAATCCGATATAAACGTACCTTCTGCGAGCTCGAGATTACGGATATCGGGATACGCACTTGATACGCCGTTGACGGTCGTATTGGTGTTGGTTCCCTTTGCGGTTATCTGATAGCGTCCCGAAACCTCCGGGTCAACGGCCACCACATCGTGTATACCCTGTAGTGCCCGGGCATCTTCCACGGTAAGCGTCTTCGCGTTACCTCGTCCGCCTGAGGCACCGAAGCCCTGTCCTCCTCGCGATGCTCCCGGTGTGACTTGAATCAGGTTTGAACCGAGCGATTCGATACTCGACGAAATACTCTTCGATGCACCTGTGCCGATTGACACCATGGCGATAACAGATGAAATGCCGATTACGATCCCGAGAATCGTAAGGCCGGAGCGTACTTTGTTCGCGGAAAGCGCACTGTATGTTTCGTGTACAAGATCGTTCGCTTTCATACTATTCCCGGTGCGCGTGTCGGCGCGGGTGGGTTTTCTTGTCGGACACGATCACGCCGTCGCGGATCATAATAATGCGGTCCGCATGCTCTGCCACGTCGGGCTCGTGCGTAATAAGCACAATGGTACGCCCGAACTCCTTGTTCAGGTGCTGGAATGTGCCGAGTACTATGTTGCCCGTTTTTGTATCAAGGTTGCCCGTCGGTTCGTCGGCGAGAATGAGCGTCGGATTATTTACCAGGGCGCGCGCAATCGCCACGCGCTGAATCTGGCCGCCGGAAATCTGGTTACTTTTATGATTGAAATGTGTGTCGGTCAGTCCCGCGGCATAGAGCGCCTCAGACGCGCGCTTCGTGCGCTCGGCTTCATCCATGCCGGCATATACGAGCGGCAGCATAACGTTACGCAGCACCGTTGTGCGTGGCAGCAGGTTGAATGACTGAAAGACGAATCCGATATTGTCTTTGCGTATATCGGCGAGTTCGTCGTCTTCGAGTTTTGAGACATCTTTCCCGTCGAGCAGATACGTTCCTGACGACGGCGTATCAAGACAACCCAAAATATGCATGAGCGTTGACTTGCCCGAGCCGGAAGGGCCCATGATTGCGACAAATTCCCCGTCGTTAATCGTAAAGCTCACGCCCTTGAGTGCTTCGAACGCAGTATCGTCCGAGCCGTACGTTTTTCTTATATCCCGTGCTTCGAGCATATCCGAATTGGCTAGAAGCGCATTCCGCCGCTCGGCGGGCCGCCCGCACCCGCCGCACCGGCTCCACCGCGCGACGCCGCGCTTGCGGCAGCCGCAGCACTCGTCGTGCGCGTTACGATCTGTTGACCTTCCGAAAGGCCCGTCAAAATCTCCACGTTCGACTCGTCGGAAATACCGGTTGTCACGCGTATGCGAGCGGGTTCTGTTTTCGACGTGACCGGCGCAGTCCCGGCGTTTTGAATTTCGGGATTGAATACGAGCACGTACGACTCGCCGTTCTGGGTTTTGACGGCCGACGACGGCACAGAAAGAACGTCGGTCTTTGAATCAGTGATGATGGCCGCGTTCACCGTCATACCCGGCTTTATTCGCTCATCCTGAGAATCGAACGAGATTTTGACCGAGTAGCTCACAACCCCCTGCGTGACGGTGCCGACGGTATCGATTTCATCGACACTGCCCGTCAGCGACAGGTCTTCAACCGCATCAAACGAAAGCGTAGCCTTATCGCCGAGCTGTACTTTGGTAGCATCGACTTCGTTCAAGCTCAGCGTCGCTATTTTTCGCTCGGTAACTATCGTAGCGACAGCGCCGCCGTTTCCGATTTTCTGCCCGCGCTTGGCCGCAACACTTGCGACCGTTCCGGCAAAAGGCGCTCGAATGGTGTAGTCGGCAAGACTCGCTTGCGCGTCGGCAACCGCGTTTTCACGCTGCTGGACGGTTAGCTCCGCACTTCTGATGTCGAGCGTATCTGCGCCATCCTGCACATCGGCAAGCGACTGCTGCTTTTCTGTTATTGCACGAGCTGAACTTACGACGCTTTGCTTACCCGAAGTGACCGCAGAAGAATCGCCCGATATGCTCGTACCATGCGTGGCTGCTTTGGTATTGAGATCCGCGAGCGTGTTGATAGCGCTGGACGCAGAGCTTCCGACCGGACGTTGCTGTCCTTCCATTGTTGTTTTATATAACCGAATGAATGCGTCGGCGCTTTTGATCGCTGCCGCAAGATTATCGAGCATGGTCGTGGTACTTTCGAGCATCGCTTCGGTTTGTGCAGGAGTCGCGTCGGTATTCAGCAGCTGATATTGCGCGTACGAGCTGGTGTATTCGGCCTTTGCTTTGGTGAATTTTTCATAGGCGTCATTGCGGTACGACCCTGCGTTTGGTGCGAACTGCTGCATCGCGTTGGCATAGTAGTCCATGTTCCACTGCGAACGATTTGCATCGGTACCGGTGAGAATGTTCTCGAGCGATGTAACCATATCGGGCACTTCCAGGTACACACCGACGATGTCGGCGTTTGCGTTCAGATACGCTTTTGCGAGGTCTTCGTCCGCCTTCTTTTTTGTGTCTTCAGCGGAGGCAAGCGCATTTTGTGCCTGCGTGAGTGTAAGCCCTGATGCGGGCGCGCTGATCTTCTGTAATGAAAGCTTGGCACTCTCGAGATTCGCCTGCGCATCGCGAAGTGTGCGATATGCATCCGACGAATCCACTCGCGCGAGTACCGCGCCCGCTCCCACCTTCTGTCCCGCCTTTACATTCACCGACGTAAGATCGCCCGAGACATCCGCAGTTACAGAAAGTTCATTGGATGCGGATACTTGCCCCGATGCCGAAATAGATTCAACGATGGTCTTTTTTGTTACGGTACCGAGCGTGTACTGCGTCTCACCGGCCGTCGATGTCGCCTTGGAGTACATGTAGTACCCGCCACCGAGTACAACAGCTGCAATGAGGGCTGATATATAGATATGCGCCTTTGCCCACGCCACGGCGGCGTTAAAGGTGGAAACTGTAGAGCGGATCATATTGAAAAGTATCGCAAAGTGGGTCCTCTATGGGAATAAACTCTCCCGAACAACCCTAATACACCGTACATGAAGAATTTATTTCATTTCATCCGGATTCGCACCCGGCACCGGTTGAGGCGGACGGCCTCGGAAGCCCCGCTCGGATTCCTTGCGAACTCCGAATGCGCGGATGACGTCGGCATCGTCTTTATCCCCTGCGACGAATACGACGTCTCCGATCTTGAGTCCTGACGAGGTCGCTCGCAGATCATCATCGGGAAGCATCACTGTATACGTGCTTGTCGCACCGCCGCGGAAATCGGCGACCGTGAGCACTGATCCGTTGATGGCGGTTACCGTGCAGCGACAGATGCCGTCGTGAGGAGCACGTCTCGCGCCGTGATACAGGCCCGCAAGCGGCGGCGGCAAGCCTTCGTGTTCCGCGCGATCCAGGAGGCGGTCATTGAGATACGTTCCGCGGTCCAGTCCGAAACCGGCGGCTATTGTGAGCACTACGATGATACCAACGAGATACAGCATCGGGACGCGGTAGCCGAATCGGAATTTTCTGATGAGCCATTCCAGCATGACGATCATTGCCACATCAAGCATGAGCGCTACCCACGGGAAAAAGATCAGAAATCCCTGGATGCCGCGCGGACCGAATGAAAGGAATGCCTCGTGACTGTTAATGCGTATGGAAAACAGAATGAAATTAAAGATAAAAATGGAAAGCAAGAGTACGATCACAGCCACGACCGCAACCGCGGCCACCTGCAATGTGAAATACAGCCGCGGGCGCATGCTGATCTGCTCTGTTTTTATTTTGGAGAGGATCGAATCTTTCAGCGAGTCCTTTTCGTTGTGGTGATGAGTGTTATTCATATGCTGATTCTTTGTATTGTGCACGGAGCGCTTCTTTTGCACGTTTCAGTCGGATACCGACGGTGCCTTGTGGCACCTGCAAAATATCGGCGATGTCTTTATAGGCCATATCCTCGAAATAATGAAGCACGAGCACTTCGCGGTACTTGCTGGAAATGTTGCCGAGTCCCCGCTCGAGGTACGTGCGCATGTCTTTTTGTTCGCGCTCGCTTTCGGCCGGATCTTCGTAGGCAACATGCGGAATCACAGTATCGAAATCAAACGGCAGAATCGGTCTGCGCTCGTTCTTCCGAATTTCGTTGACGAACGCGTTGTGCGCGATGCGGTAGATCCACGGCGAGAACCGCTGCGTGGTGTCGAAACTCTGGATGTTCTGATACGCGCTAATGAACACATCCTGCACGATGTCCTGTCGATCTTCGTCGCGTGCAAGAAATTTGCGGCCGTAGCGCAGGAGCTTCGCTTCGTAGCGGACGACCAGCTCGCCGTATGCATCGGTCTCTCCCGCCTGCACACGTTTTGCAATCGTTTCGTCGTTTTCATCTGTTTTTTGCGCTTCCAACATCGCCCTCATACTACGTGTGAATGTTCAAATGTTCCATCACCTATGCCATAGACCCCCTGTGCTCTGTGCGTCGGGGGTCTATGCGCTCTTTGTGGTGTCGTGTCTCTGATCGATTACTGGGTTTTCGTCGAAGCGGCAGACGGTCCGTTCGAAGGAACAGGCAGATCATCCATGATGTTCTTTGCCGTTACCGCTGTGCCCGATACGTCGCCCTGTACACCTATTGTGTCACCCACGACGATGTCGCTGAGCGCGCCGGCTGTCATCTTCTGAACAGTTGCCGCGCCTGCGTTCACTGTGTAGCTCGTTCCGCTGCGCTGATCGGTGACCGTGATGGTCGAGCCGTTGACCGCTGTGACCGTGCCCATGACGCCCTGTCCGCGACCGTGTCCGCCCATGCCGCCCGGTCCGCCGCGACCCATCGCTCCTTCCATCACCTCCGTCGCTGTGACTGTGGTGCCGGAAACAGTTCCTCGTGCACCGATCGTGTCGCCCACGGCGATCTCGGAGATCGTGACAGTTGTCGGTGCAGAACCGGCAGTCGCCTTCTTGAACGTTGCCCCGCTCGCATCGATCGTGTAGATCGTGTTTTGCCGTTCATCTGTGATGGTGATGGTTGTGCCGTTGACCGCCGTTACCGTGCCGTGGACGTGCGGTCCGCGTTTACCCATGCTCTGCATCATTGTCTGTCCGACTCCGGCGATAGAGGTGGATGATTCCTCTGCCGAAGCGAGTGTCGCATAGCCTGCGAGCGCGCCACCCGCAAGCAATGTTGCTGCAATGGCCGGAATAGCGATGAGTGATTGTGTTTTTGTCATACGTGTAATGCTTAGAACTTCTAAAACCATGGTGAGGCGAATTGCTTCTCCTCGCATGTAGTACACCACCGAGCAGGGACTTATTTCACCGCAGAAAAGCACTCCGTACTGTGGAGCTTTCATGCCTCCTTCTCTTTCGATATTCAACAATGCATGACAGGTCGAAAAAGATACTTCAATTTAGCAATAAGGAAAACATATATGTATCAAACAATTACGAAACAGCTCGGGTATCTCGCTCTTGGTGCGGCACTCGCGCTTGCACTCTCGATCGGGTTTACCACACTTGCGTACGCGGATACGGCCACATCGACAACGGGTACGACGACCACGTCGTACGTGTTCGACGCCGATCTCTCCGGCGCACACCAGGTCCCGCCGGTGAGCGCTACAACCACCATGGGCACCACAACAGGACATGCACGCATATGGGTCGACATGTCCGATGCGACGGGTTCAGCAACGACATCCACCTCAATGTGGAAGTCTGTGCTCCTGTGGAACGGCGACGACATTACCGCGGCGCACCTGCACTGCGGCCTGCCGGGCCAGAGCGGGCCGGTGGTACTTGATCTCATTCACATCGCAAGCAGTACCGATGTGAACGGTGTACTGGTTGCGACCTCGTCGGTCGATGCCGGCGATCTCCACTCAACAACTACAGGCTGCTCCATGCCGATCACAAACCTCACCGATCTCGGTCGTGCGATGAAGGCTGGCATCATCTACGCCAATGTCCACTCGGCTCAGTATCCGAGCGGCGTGGCACGAGGACAAATGATGCTGACGAGTTCAAGCTCGAACAGCACCTCAACATCGACACCGGGGAATGTGGGTCACTGCATGAATTCCGAGACAGGCTGGTATGACGGTACCGGCGTCTGGCATTCGTGCGGTTCTGCAGGCAATTCCTGCGCAGGTCATGCAACGTCTACCGGCAGCATGCACGGCTGGTATGACTCGAACGGACTCTGGCACTCCTGTAATCAAACGGGCGGCAATGGCGGCAACAGCTGCAACAACATGGCAACCTCCACCAACTCGAACGGATGGACCGGCTGGTATGACAATACCGGCACGTGGCATTCGTGCGCCGGCAACGGCGGTAACGGAGGCAATAACTGTGTTGGTTCTGCAAGCACAAGCCTTGGCTGGTACGACAACGGCGGAAATTGGCATTCCTGCAACGGGAACGGCAACGGAGGCAATGGCGGAAACGGCGGCACATCGACTCCTCCGATGGGCACGCACGACATCTTCCGTTTGTTCGATCGGCTTTTCCCGATCGACATGAACGGCACATCAACGCCGGTATCAGGTAAGACAATCACCACGACCGTGTTCAACGCCTTGGATCAGGCATTCGGCGGCATGTTCCGACACTAGTCGGAACATTCTCGAAGCAACCGAAGCGTTTCAAAAGCCGGCCGCATTGCGGTCGGCTTTTGTTATTGGTAGTAACCCGGGATCGTAATGCCGCGGGACTTCCACATTTGTGCAAAGGCCTTTTGGTACACGGGAGCGGTCGTGCTCGCAAACCGTGCGGCAAGCGATAATGGCTCATTTGCCATAAATGTGGCAAACGGCACAGTTGTATCTGTTTCAAAATCGCGGGCGACGTATCCCGCCGTAATAGCGTTCAACACCTTTTCCGACGTCGTTTGACCCGGATTGCGATCGAAGAAGGTCATGAGCCCCGCGATCTGACCGCCGTTTAATATGACTGCGCCGCCGGACGAGCCGTGTTGTCCCACCACATTTCCGTTGAACGCCAGCGCGTCGATCGAGCGACTTCCCTGGAGGCCACGTTGAGCGTCGACTGTGGCCGGTGACGCAAGTTGGTACAGGCTGCGCTGGAGACTTTCGTAGCTCGCGTATTCGGATGCGTAGCCCAGCAAATACACCGGTGTCTTTACCGCAGGCGGAGCGAAGTTCAGCGGCATATACGGGAATGATGCCGGCATTGATACCTGTGCGTTACTTGGCCCCGTAATAACCAAAAGCGCGTAGTCGTCTTTGCCGTATTGGAAGGTGTCGTCGCTCGCGCCCGGCTGAGCAGATACCGTGTCCTGCACATATCCCTGCGGGAAATAGATAAGCATCGCCTTGTATGTAGGATAGGCAGGCATACCCGTGCGCACAACGCATTCAGTGATGCTCGGGTTCGGCCAATCCTGGAACAAGAAATCGAGTGCCACGTGCGCGTTCGTAAGGATGATGCCGCGCGGGTCGATGATCACACCGCTACCGCTCGAGAGCCCGCCGCCGTAGCGATCGGTGCAGAACAAATTCACGACAGCATTGCGCCATTTTTGATCGAACTCGAACGGCGTCGTGGATGTCGCAACGGTCTGCGTGATAGCCGCCGACTGATTACCGCCCGGCAGACCGCCAAGCATCTTTTGCACCTGCGCAATTAACGCCGCCACCTCCGGCGATGTCGATGCGGTGACGGCCGGAATGGTCGGCGTCGACACAGCGGGCGTAGACGACGCTTTTGCCGCACCGAGGAGGCGTACGTTTATTTCTGCACGCGTCATCGGCCCTACAAAGCCGGTTTGTGGTAAACCGACAAGTCGCTGGAATGTTTTTACTCCGTTTTGTGTGATCGTATAAAAATTTCCCGTCGGAGTTCCCACGAGAATATTCTGCGCTATAAGAAATTGCTGAAGCTCACTTACCTGAGGACCTTTTGAACCGTACCGTAGGTCTGAGGTAATCGCGGCGGAAACAAATGATGGCGCAAGCAACAGCAGCGCAATGAATGCTATTCGGGAACGCATTCACACATCGTATCGTGCCCGCGCCCAAAACAAAAAGGCGGGCACGGGGCCCGCCTTGCATGTCGTGTAGAAACGCGTGATCAGTAGTCGCAGGTACGAACCCGCTCGGTCCACCCTCCGCGGTCGACCCAGATGGTGCGGCAGCGCTGCACAGGCGGACCCTCGCGATAGTAGCCGCGCGGTCGATCATCGTAGTATCGCTGACCGCCGTACGGCGGTCCCTGTGGGCCGACCGTGACGCCGGCGCCACCGGGGCCGACATAAATCCCGACACCCTGCGCAACCGCAGGCGCTGCAAGCAATCCAGCGACAATCAGTGTCGCAGCAGCTAGGACAACTCTCTTCATACTGTTTCCTCCTCTATATACAGGTGCACCTTGTGGTGCCCACACTCACGCTATCAGTACTTTTATGGTTGCGCTATGAACCTTTGCTCATCTTTACGCGTGGTGGGTTTCGGCGAGTTTGATGAGCGAGGTATCAGGGACGATGTGATCAGCGGGTTTTTTGCGCACGAGCGCGATGTACCCGTACACAACCGCGATCAGCATCGCAGCTCCGCCCGTTGCGAGCGCCACACGAGCGTCGGTGTATTCACCGATCCATCCGATGATCGGGCCGCCAATCGGCGTTGATCCCATCATCGCCATGCTCCAGATCGCCATGACGCGTCCGCGCATTTCCGGATGCGACTCCATTTGGATCATGGAATTTGCGGTCGACACCATATTTACCGTAAAGAACCCCACGAGCACCATGCCTGCAATGGCGAGTCCGAGCGAAGGCGCGACAGACGCGAGCAAAATACTAAACCCTGCAAGCGCGCCGAATCCCAGGAACGGTGCCGGTCCTGTCTCACTGCGGCTTGCGGCAATGATGCCGCCGATAGCAGCACCCGCCCCAAACGCCGACATGAGAGCCGCGTATGCAGTTGCGTCACTTTCGAACGTTACTTTCGCCAAAAGCGCGAGGGAGATCTGAAACTCAAACGTGAACGTGCCGATAATCGTGATCATGATCAAAAGGTCGCGAATGAGAGGCGTCTGCCACACGTACACCCATCCGGCCCGCAGCTGACCGGGTGCGCGCGACGCGGGTGCGGAGCGTGTTATCTCGTTCTCCTTGATACGGGTAAGAATGTACGCAGCGACAAGGTACGTGAATGCATTAAAGAAAAAGCAGAACCCGATACCTGCACCTGCGATAACGATACCGCCGATTGACGGACCGATCGCGCGCGCAAGATTGTTCACGGACGCATTGAGACTGATGGCATTTTTGAGGTGATCAGGCGTCACGAGCTCCGAAATGATCGTCTGACGCGCGGGCATTTCAAACACGCGCACAAACCCGAGCACAAGCGCAAATATATAAAGCATCCATATCTCGATGTGTCCGCTTACGACAAGTAACCCCAGTACAATCGACGTGACGACATACGCGTACTGTGTGTACTGCAATATCATCTTCTTGTCGGAACGATCGGCAAGCAGTCCACCCCACGGCGCAAACAAAAGCAGCGGCAAAAATTGCGCGGCAACGATCAATCCCAATTGCCCGCCGGAGCCGGTGAGTTGCAGCGCAAGCCAGCCGAGCGCGACAATCTGCATCCACGTGCCCGAAAGAGCGATCGCCTGCGAAACGAACAGGCGACGGTAACTCCGTATAGAGAGCGACGCAAAAGCGGTCGCCCCAAAATGGGCAATCCTATCCATCTCTCTTATATAACATGCTACTGCCCCTTCTTCGTGATGTGGAAACCTTCAAATGATTTCAAAATCTCGAGCGGGACCCCGAACACTACTGTGTTGGACTGATCCGAAGAAATGTCGTTGATCGATTGGAGCGTTCGTAGGTGGAGTGCCCCCGGCACTTCTGCAAGTATGCGTGCCGCTTCCGCCATATTGTGTGCGGCGGCAAGCTCGCCTTCGGAATTGATGATAACGGCACGCTTTTCGCGTTCCGCTTCCGCCTGCTTGGCAATAGTGCGCTCCATGTCGCTCGGGAGCGACACATCGCGCAACTCCACACTGTTCACGTTGAGACCCCAGGCGTCTGATTCCTTATCGACAATCTCGGCGATGCGCGTAGCAAGCTTCTCGCGCTGAGCGAGCAATTCATCGAGCGTTACTTCACCCACCACATTACGCATGGTCGTCTGTGCATACTGCGAAATGGCGTAGCGGAAGTCCTCTACTTCGATGATGGCCTTTTCGGCGTTGTCGACCTTGTAGTACAGGACGGCATTCACCGTAACCGACACGTTGTCGCGCGTGATTGCCTTTTGGTCCGGTACATCGACCGCCTTAACGCGCATGTCGACTTTTTCGTAGCTTTGGAACACGGGAATAACCAGGCGCCAGCCGGGCTCCATAATCGTATTGAATTTTCCGAGCATGAACTTTACACCGCGTTCGTATTGATTGATTTGTTTGATACTTACAAGCAAGATCGCCGCGACGATCACCAACAGCGGAATGAGAAGTGGCATATGCAAAAAAGTATACCAAACAGACGCATGCGGATTGCGGAATCTGGCTTATCCACATGGTACCTTGTGTTGCAAGGTACTGGGTTGTATGATTCTCGCATGCACGAAGAATCTGTCGACATTAAAAAGCAGTCGATGCGCAAAGGGTTGCTTGAATTTTGCATCCTCACCGTGATCTCGAGTGACCGCATGTATTCATCAGACATCCTTCGCTCGCTCAAAGACGCGGACTTACTCGTCGTTGAAGGAACGCTCTACCCCCTCCTCTCCCGCCTGAAGACACAGGGGCTTCTTACCTACGATTGGGAGGAGTCGAAATCCGGCCCGCCCCGCAAATATTACGAGCTCACGAACAGCGGCAAAGAAACACTGCGCGAACTAACAAAGACCTGGAAAGAACTACACACATCTATTAACGCTTTAACAAAATAATATGGAAAAAACGATTCAAATATCGATAGGCGGCACTCAATTCCAGCTTACCGACTCGGCGTACAGCAGTCTCTCCGCATACCTTGAGCGACTGAAGGCGCAGTTCGACGCAAACGACGACGGTCCCGAGATCATCGGCGACATCGAGTCACGTATTGCCGAAAAGCTGCTTGAGACGAAGCACACACTCATTACGACCGACGACATTGCAACTGTTATCAGTGACATGGGCGACGCTGAAGCATTCGGTGAATCCGGCGATACCGACACTTCGCGTGCAGACACGACGACTCCGGTCGGCAAAAAGCTCTATCGCAACATTGATGATGCGGTGATCGCCGGTGTCGCGTCAGGTATTGCCGCGTACTTCGGCGTTAGTGTCGTCGCGGTGAGGCTCGCATTCCTGTTCACGACACTCTTTAGCGGAGCGAGTGTCGCAATCTATATTATTTTGTGGATCATCATGCCAGCTGCGCGCACCGCAAGCCAGAAACTCGAAATGAAAGGTGCGGCGGTCACACTGGAATCCATAGCGCGAGTAGTCAAGGACCGTGTCGACGAAACCCGAGAGCGAGGCGTATTTCAGCGTATCCTGCGCTTCCCCGCGGAAGTCGTGAGCGCGTTTTCTTCGACCATATTCCCGCTAATTTCAAAAGTACTCGGATTCTTTCTATCGCTCGGTGCGTTCTTTTCGTTCATCGGTGTATCGATCGTACTCGGCATCGTGCTGTTCAATTGGAACGCGTCATGGAATGATATTCCGCACAAAGAGTTTATATCCCCTGTCGTACTGAAGTCGCTCCTTGCAGTCGGATATACCGCAATCGTGATTCCGCTTCTCTTCATATTTGCTCTCGGCCAGCGATGGCTCAAAAACCGCGCACTGATTTCAAGTACCGTGGGATTTGGCCTCATGGGCGTGTGGGCACTTTCACTCGTCGGATGCGGTGTGCTCGGCACCAAGCTCGTCGGTGATTACGTCAGCTTTACTCAGTCGAGCCCCGAATACGCGCAGACGATCCAGAACAAAACCATAACCGCTTTTGACTCACTGTCGGTACGTAACGTGCATGTCACGATCCGCTCCGGATCCGCGTACAACCTTCAGTTTGCCGGGAGGGTCGTCGACTTGCCGGGAGTCACCTATACGGAGAAAGATGGAGTACTCACGATCGAATCGGTACCGCGTAATGGACCGTGCCTATTCTGCAGCTATCGGACTCCGTCGGTTATTGTCACCGTTCCCTCCATGAGCGCACTCTCGGCGAATAACGCATCGATCGAACTAGACAAACTGTCGCTCCCATCACTCGTGATCGATGCTCAGAACGCCAATATAAACGGCACTCTGAATAGCGCGAGTACCACGATTCTCTTGCGCTCATCGTGGAGCGGCATCACTGTCACAGGAACCTCGCTGAGCGCCAATCTCAAAAACAGTCGGCTCGTACTCGATGGATCGGTAACGACCGCATCATTTAGTGTCCGCGATGCTTCGATAGAGGCAGACACGATGCGGATTGATCATGCCGAAGTTTCTGCAGTACATTCAACAATTCGAACCGATGCCAAGTCGATACGTGTTCTTTACGACGATGCGAGTGACGTTCAAAACGCCGGCACTGAGGCCGGCGTTTCAGACACGGAGACGAACGGTTGATCTAGAGGAGGTTGAAACCGTAGGCTACCAGATAGCCGCCCACAAGTACCGAGGCGACCGCACCGGCCATGAACCATTCAGAGCGATTGAACGATCGAATGAACTTCTGGGTAGTGCGATACGGTGATGCGAGGTAGATCAAACCTTCGACCAAGAGCATGTAGCCGATGACCGAAAAGATGCCTTCCACAGACCACGTGATCACCGGGTACGCGAGCGCAAGCGCAAGGCCCGCGCCGATCTCGATGACCGAGATCGTGAGCAAGACCGGGCGATTACCCGCGAGCTCCGTTACTGCCGGCATAACCGCCTTGCGACGGATCAAAATAATGACGCCGATGGTAAGAAAATACAGACCGAACAACTTAGCGAGAAAGATCTCCATGTAATAAAAAGAGTACTATTAATGTATGACAACAGAGTATCACCCGTTTTGACCACACATAGTAACGTTGTGCTAGGTCTGTTGATATCTCGCGCAACAGTTTCGATCGCTCACGTACAAAAAACGCGCCTCGTGGGCGCGCTTTTTGTTCCGAAGCGTGTATTACACACTGCGGAAAAGACGAACAATGAACAAAAGAACGACCGCGCCCAGCACCGCAACGACAAGGCTGTAGATGTTGAATCCGCTGACTCCTGCATTGCCGAACGCATTGAAGAGCATGCCGCCGATGAATGCGCCGACGACGCCGACGACTATATTAAGGAAGATACCCTGCGATGCATCGGTACCCATGATGAGAGATGCGATCCACCCGGCGATTCCGCCGAGAACGAGAAAAGCAATAAGTTCCATACGTGTATATAAGTTTATTTTAATAATGGGTAATTAATGCCCGCAGAGCTGCGGGTGTACGGGCATGGTACCCAAGCGCGAGTGTAGGGATTATGAAGCGCTTCATTCGTCGCGCCGACGCTTGCTTTTTTTCCAGTTCATTGCATAATTCCCGTCTATGGATAGCCTCTACCCGATGCGCATCAATAAGTACCTGGCGCATAAGAAATACTGCACAAGGCGCGAGGCCGACGAACACATTGAGCGCGGACGCGTGCTCATTAACGGCAAAAAGGCGCAACTTGGCGATAAAGTGAACGAGACCGATACAGTGAAGGTTGATCTCCCCAAAAACGATTTCCGCTACCTCGCCTACTACAAGCCGCGGGGCGTCATCACCCATTCAGCGCAGAAAGATATCGACCCCGATGAACAGGAGATCAAAGAGATCTTGCCGGTTCAGGGCGTATTCCCGGTCGGCCGACTCGACAAGGATTCATACGGACTCATCATTCTGACCGACGACGGCCGACTGACCGATGCACTCCTGAACCCCGAACACGAGCACGAAAAGGAGTACGAAGTCCTCACTCGCGAGAAACCGCCGAGCTACTTCGCCAAAAAGCTTGAAGCGGGCATCGACATTGGCGGCTATGTTACGAAAAAATGCTCGGTCGTGAAGCGAGGCGATAAAAAATTCACCTTTACGATCACCGAGGGTAAGAAGCATCAGATCCGTCGCATGTGCGGAGCGCTCGGACAGAGTGTCGGCGATCTCAAACGCACACGCATTCTCAATGTACGACTCGGCGCACTGAAGATCGGTCAGTATCGAAAGATAACCGGCCCGGAACTCAAAGAATTTCTCGGCACACTTGGACTCTAAATTGCCGATCGTATTACCGGAACAGGTACGCGTACTCGCCGTATCCTTCTCGTTCCAGATCGGAAGCTGGAACGAACCGGAGCGCTGCTGAGTTCATGCAATAACGCAGGCCGAGCGGTGCAGGACCGTCATTGAATACGTGTCCAAGGTGTGAATCGGCATGTTTTGAGCGTACTTCGGTACGCTCGACCCCGAGCGCATTGTCCGTTTTTGTCACGATATTATCGGCTACAAGCGGTTTCGTGAACGACGGCCAGCCGGTGCCCGAATCGTATTTATCGGTCGACGAAAACAAAACTTCGCCTGAAACAATATCTACATAAATGCCGTCTTCGTGATTATCCCAATATTGATTGCGGAACGGCGGTTCAGTGCCGTCTTTTTGAGTGACTTCGTATTGCAGCGGTGTCAGTCTCGCCTGCGAACGCTCCTGTATGTAGCCGCTCGATGTCGACATGTCTCGCTGCGCAGCAGATCCTGCGGCGCGCTCAACCCCTTTTGTCTGGTGTCCGGCAGCAAATATCGCCGCCGCAAGCGCGAGCATCATCACCCCGAAGAACGAAAGCTTCAGGCTGGTATTCATACCGTAAAGCGTAGCACGCTACTTTGATAGGTCGAGTGTTTCGTCTATCCGGACCCCTGAGACAAATTCAGGAACGTGACTGACGAGTATCATTGCCCCTTTGTATTCGTCGAGCGCCTTTCCGATCACGGGAATGTGGCGGAAGTTAATATGATTTGTCGGTTCATCAAGGATAAGGATCGCCGGCTTCATCAACACAAGGCGCGCAAACGCGACAAGCCCTTTCTGGCCTTCGGACAAATGTCCGATTTTTGTATAAATGATGTCTCCTGTCAGCAGAAAGCCAGCCGCGACCGAGCGTAGCGTCTCTTCGTACTTCTTTTCCATCACGGCCATCAGTTCCTCGTGGACCGTTTTATCAAAATCCAAGTTTGAAAAGTCTTGCCGGTAATAGCCGACCCGCGCACCCTCGGCAAGGATCGTGCCGTCCTCTTTATTAACGATGGATTCGAGCAGTGTCGATTTGCCGATACCATTGGGCCCCGTCAAAAGCAGGTGCTGATTTTTCTTCAGCGTGATCAGCTTCTTTTTAACCTTCGGTTTGTGGTCAAGAATCGCCTTGAATGACTCGATACGCACCAGCTCGCCCGTCATGTTCTCCGGGCACGGTATCGTGAATGCCTTGATAGTTTTATCTTCCCGGCGGACATCAACCATCTCTTCCTCCGCATCTTCCGCTGCCTGACGCATTCGCTTTGCGACCAAGCGCATACCGCCGCCCTTGTGCGCAAACACGTTGGCCTGATCCTTATTTGCCTGGATCTTCTTCGCGAGCTGCGCGTTTTTCATGTTCTCCTTCTCGATGCGTGCCTTTATCTGATCAAGCACGTCATTGTAGTCACCCACATACTGCTCCACCTTTTGTGTGCGAACGTCGAGGTACAGAACGCCCTGCGTGAATGAATTCAAAAAGTCCGCATCGTGGGAAATGACGACGCACGTTTTCGGATACTTTTGGAGAAAAACGGTCAGGTGCGCTATACCCTCTTTATCGAGATTGTTTGTGGGTTCGTCGAGCAGCAGCACGTCGGGGTTCTGAATGAGCGCAGAGGCAAGCAGGAGTCGGGCCTGCTGACCGCCGGAAAACGAACGAACGATTCGATCATGCGGCGCGTGGAGATTCACGATCTCGAGGACTTCGTCAATCTTGGGATCAATGTCATACACTTTGTTCGGAAACACGGCCTGAAAAAAATCACGCACCGAAAGGTCGAGTTCCTTTCGTGGTATCACCTGACGCGCAATCGCAATCGAAAGTCCGTGCGGAATATTGATATCGCCGTCTTCGGGCATGATCGCCTTCGTAATCAAACCGAAAATCGTGCTCTTACCCGCTCCGTTTTGACCCATGAGTGTGAGCTTGGCCCCGCGCTTAATTGAAAAAGAGGCCTCGTCGAGGATGCGCTTCTTGGCGTTATATTCGTACGAAACACTATTGAACCGTACGACCGTTTCGATACCGGACATCCACAGAACCTACCGCACAGTTGGCGATTTACCAACTTTTGCGTTTTGGATGAGTGTGAGCTTTTGTACCCTGGTGAGTTTTTTGATCGCCGCTTCCCGCTTGAGCGCGGTGCCTTTGGTTCGCTTTTGTTCGACATATACAAAGCGATCCGCCCGACGCGAGCGCGTATAACTGCTCGCAGTTCCTGCTTTATGCGCGCGGAGCCGCCGCTCAAGGTCGTTCGTGATCCCGGTATACAGCGAATCGTCTTTGCACCGGAGTACGTAGACAAAGTACATGCATCGTACGGTACCACGCGTAAACGGAGAACCGCCCTGTAGAGGGCGGTTTAATCTATGCGTTGAGTGCGAATGACTTCATGCACTGGAGGCATGCCGTCTGTTTGGGTCGTGTTTTGATGTATTTACCGCCACATTTACACATGACGACGGCCACCGCTGTCGGCTTCTCAATCCACTTACCGTCCTGAAGGAAATTCTTCGTCATAGTGACAGGGACCAATTCTGCCACAGAAAGATGTCTGCGTCAATACAGTACGTTTACCGTCGAGCCGGAACACACGCGAGCTTCGTGGCCCCCGGGGGCGCTCCGCAGACCCCCGAAACAGTGTCGCCACGCGGCGACGTGAATGAACACACATCATTGAACGACGAACTTGCACACGCGGTGGTCGCCTCCTGCGGGGGTGTACCACCCTGTGTAGGAAGACCGCTATCGGAAGCCGGGCTCGACTGCGACGTAACTGTTCCGGCTTCGCCCGCCTGCTGAACACCCTGCGTCCGTGCATTCTGCTGTGCGCCGCCCTGCGGAGGCATCCCGGCGCTCGGACCGGTCGTCACGGGCTTCGCACGGAAACAACTCGCGGAGTACGGGAAATCTACCGTCATGACGTAGTGGTACGTCGTTTTCTTTTTTCCATCGACAATCACGTCGCTCGTAATCCCGTGACATTCATCCAAATCGTCCGTCGTAAGGAACTTGCCATCCGCCACCTTTGATCCCGTGATCGGAAAGCCGTCGTATGCGTAGCCGAGCACCGTTTCAACACCGTCATCCTTGAAGCACGACGACATGCTGTGATAGTGATACTCGCCGCTTCCTTGCGGATGCCCATCGCAACTATCCTGCAATTCGTGGGCAGGCGCATCACGTAGCCCGGCATCAAATGCATTAAAGAGCGGCACACCGGTAAGCATGATGCCAACCTCTCCGCCCATGCAGTACGGCGTTTCGGAATATATGGGATTTGCAGGCAGTTTCTGCAAAATCGTCTGTGCCGCGACCGTATTCGGATTCGGATCATACGCCGCAGCGGCGTCGGAGCGCGATACCGGGAACGTCCCGGTCGTATGACTTATCGGCAACGCGTTACCCGCGAGCGTTCGTGTATTACCGGAAACAACATTCGTGAACTTTGCGTTCTTCCACGAGACACTGCCGGAGACACTCACCTTGTCGAGGAAATTCCATGTATCACCCTTGATCCACGGCCCATTCACCGATGAGCCGGGATTGTCCTTGCGGGCGTTGCACAAATACACCGATCCCCGCTTTGCAACAGTCGTCGAATAGCGGTAGTCGCCAAGCGGCACCTGACCGTCCTGATACAGCGTGTCGGCAAGTGCGAGCAATCTGTCTTTTGAAAGTGTCACCTGTTTTGCGCCACCTTTCGGAATCGTTACCGTCACCGATGTGGCGACCACCGCGGCGTTATTTGCAGTCATCGTATCCGGTCGGGTAACGAATGTGAGCGGCCCGGAAACGAACCACACTGATACGACAAGTGCGAACACGACCAAAACCGGCGTGTGGAGCTTCATGCGAACAGTATATCGCTCAAATTCACTTCGCGTTCTCTAACAGAGACCGTATGTGGGCAAACTCACCCGGAGTGGCCGGCTGTACCGAAAGGCGAGACCCGCGTTGTAACAGCACCATACCCCGGAGCTTTGATTCGCTGCGAAGCTCGTCAAGCGCTACAAATCGCTTCGCTTTTGCGACAAAGGCGACGTCAACGCACTCCCATACCGGCCGTTCTTTCGTTGCCTTCGGCTCGAAATAATCGCCGGGCACGAACTGACTCATGTCCGCGTGCACTTCGTGAGCGACCGTTGCGATACCTGCGACACCGGCGGGATCCGTTGATGAGTGATAAAACAGCACCAAATCTCCCTTCTTCATGGCACGCATATGATTCCGCGCCTGATAATTTCGCACGCCTTCCCACGCGGTTTTTTTATCGCGTTTCAGATCATCGATGGAGTATGAGCCGGGTTCTGATTTTATGAGCCAATAGTTCATAGCGAGTTCATAGCGGCGCTTATTGATGATGAAAGAGTGTGGACTCCGGCGGATTCATCGATACACAAGTTGTTGTTCCGTGCTCGGCCGTACCGAGCTCCGCAGAAACATCATGTGCAGTAAATGTAACACCGTCACCCTGGAACACGTCGGTCGCTATACGATTCAGCACTGTCTGCGGTACGTAATCCGCACTCGTGGCCGGCACGATCATCAGCGATGCCATATCGTCCCCGGGAACAATGGTGAACTCCGACCCGTCGCCGCATCGGTATCCGTAGTCGACCGACGTATCGGGAGCTTCCACAAAGTCGTTCGGTACGCCACGGTAGTATCCGAGTGAAACGCCGAGCACGAGCGCTACCGCAATCGTGCTCAGCAGCACGCGCTTGTTCATAGTGAAAGTATGCGGTCGCGAAGCGCGCTTACACCCTTACCTGTCTCGGTAGATGTCTGTATGATCTCGGCTTCGAGAGATCGTTCTTTGATATCGCGCACTTTCTCCGTGAGCTCTTTCTGAGAAAGCTTATCGACTTTGTTGAGCACAATCACATACGACAGTTTGCGCTCACGGAGTACACGCAACATCTCCTCGTCGAAGCGCGTCAGTCCCGCTTTTGCTTCGAGTATGAGTACGGTCAAGACCGGGCGCGCTTCGTCGGATGTGAAATACCAAATGATGAGCTTGCGAAGCTTTTCGCGCTCGGCAGGCGTTGCTTCCGCGTAACCGTACCCCGGCAAGTCCATAAAGTACCGGTCGTTATTTATGCGGTAGATATTGATCTCCGTCGTCTTCCCCGGCTTCTTGCCGACGCGCGCAAGCTGCTTCCGTTCCGAAAGCGCGTTCAAGAGACTGGACTTACCCACATTGGATCGTCCGATGAAAGCGAACTGCGGTGTTCCGTCCTGCAACAGCTCGTCGGTACCGCGGATACCGCGCATGAATTCTGCCTGCTTTATGTTCATACGCGGGCCATACGGCACTCATCACTGCAAAACGCCCGACCGCGCTCGTCGGTACAATTCGCGCACGCCAGAAAATGGTAGTGGCACGTGTCTTCGGCACAATCAACATACCGCTCGGTCGATTCGTTGCAGAGACGGCAACGACCGATCACGGAGCGATCCCCGCCGAAATCCATCGTGAGGCGCTTATCAAAGGTGTACAGCGTTCCTTCAAAGTCTTCGCCCGGGAACTGTTCCATATACGAATGAATACCGCCGTCGAGCTGATGCACATCGGTAAAGCCACGACTCAAAAGATATGCGGCCATTTTTTCGCAGCGGACCCCGCCCGTGCAAACAGTAACGACAGGTTTGTCTTTGAGCGGATTCAGTTTCTCCATTGCGAGCGGTAAATGACGCGACGCGGAGATATCGGGCTGGACGGCATTCTTAAAATGACCGGAAGCGAACTCGTAGTTGTTACGCATGTCGATCACGGTGAAATCGCGAGCCTCTTCGTACCACGCTTTCAGTTCTTCCGGAGTCAGACGAGGTGCGGTTTTAACGTACGGATCCGCTTCTTCACGACTAAAGCCGGTACCGACGATTTCTGCGCGAACCTTTACCGACAAGCGCGGGAAGCTCTCACCCGTTCCCTTGGAGCGTTTGATTTGCATGTCGGCGAACCGCGGATCGGACAGTATCCATGCAGCAAATGATTCCGTTGCCTCGATACTGCCCTCTACGGTTGCATTCAATCCTTCCTCTGCCACAATCGCGCGCCCGGTGAGCGCGAGCTCGGCCGCGCCAACACGAAAAGCATCGGCAAATTCCTGCGGATTTGCTACCGGTACGTACTTATAGAACAGGAGTACCTGCCAATCAGTGATGTGCGTCGTCATCCGGGTCACTATATAGCAAAAGTGCCCGTATATCGACGCATGCTACAATCGCGTCGATGAAGACCCTTCTGTCACCCACCACGGTCGCTTCGGTCCTATCCCTCGTGCTTGCATGTGCATTGGTCTTTGGGGTCAATGAATACAACAAGCTGCAGACCGCATATACATCAGAGAGAGAATTATCTGCCCGACTCACCGAGCAGTCGGATCAGCTGACCAAGGACCTGATCAATTCCGACACACTCGCCGACGATCTGAAGCATTTACTCGAGCAGCGCGAAGCGGAAAAAGCGGCGCTCGGAGCCCAGGTTGAATCGATCGCGGGAACTGTCGGCATCCTGGATAAGCTCAGCAAAACCGACAAGCAGCTGCTCGCAAAATATTCGTCGGTGTACTTTTTGAATGAAAATTACGTACCGGCGCAGGTTGCGCCCATACCCCCGCAGCATCTTGCACGGCCGGATAAGCAGGAGTATTTCCTTACCTCGGCATCGAAACACCTTAACGATCTCTTCAATGCGGCAAGCTCGAGCGGCGTACACCTGCTTGCCCTTTCTGCCTACAGATCCTTTGATACACAGGCGGCACTCAAGGAAGTCTATAAAGTTACCTACGGTGCAGGCACTGCGAATTCATTCTCCGCAGACCAAGGATATTCCGAACACCAGCTCGGCACCACGCTCGACTTTACAATGCCGGAGCTGAAAGCCGGACTCACGGGATTCGATAAGACGCAAGGATTCACATGGCTCAAGGAACACGCGCACGAATACGGATTCATACTCTCGTATCCGAAAGGAAACGGTCACTTTATTTTCGAACCGTGGCATTGGCGGTATGTAGGCGTCGAACTTGCAACCCGACTGCACGCGGAAGGCAAGACGTTCTATGACCTCGATCAGCGCCTGATCGATACGTACCTCATTTCGTTCAACGACTGAGGCGCTTAGGAATTGTAGGCGACTTCAAGACCCGCAATATCGATCTTTTTCATCTTCAGCATCGCACTGAGCGCCTTGTTCGACTTTTCCTGATCGGGCGATGAGAGCAGTTCCGCCATTCGCTTCGGCACGATCTGCCACGAGACGCCGTACTTATCCTTTAACCAACCGCACTGTTCGCTTTCGGGCACGGCACTCAAACTCTTGAAAAAGAAATCTGTTTCTTCCTGGTCTGCAGTTTCAACAGAAAACGATACCGCTTCATTGAACCGAAAATCATGCTCCTGTCCCGCATCCATTGCGGCAAACCATTGCCCGTCGAGCATAAAGTCCTCGAACATTACGCCTCCCGGCACGCCACCCGGCACGCCTTCGGGGTACGCGGAAACCATGCCCATGCGCGAGTTGGTGAAGAGTGATATGTAAAACGCAGCGGCCTCCTCTGCCTTCCCGCTGACATCCTTGGTGAACATGAGCGACGGAATAATGTGCGGGCGCGGCTCGCCGTCGGGATTCGTAAGAATGAGCTGCCAATTCACACCGAATCGGTCCTCTACCCAGCCGTACATCTTACTGAACGGGTATTCCTGCTTTGGCATTCGAACCGTCGCGCCTTCGGAGAGCTTGGACCAGAGCGCATCCAGATCCGCGGATGCATTGGGATTTTGAGACGGATCGAAGTTCACCATAAAAGAAACCGCCGGGTTCAGCTTGAAATACGGTCCGCCGTCGAGCGCCTGAAACGTAAGCCCGTCGAGTTCAAAGACAGCGGTGAGGACTTTCCCGCCCATCCCCTGCATCGGCTCTTCGCTCATGCCTTCGGGGTACCGTTTGATCGATTTGATCGATGAATTCGGAAATGCGCTCGTATAAAAATTGACCGCCTCTTCGCAGTTTTTATCGAACCACAGCGCGGGTGTTATTTTTTGCATGAAGCGATTGTAGCGCGTAATTGTTAAGTTTTACTGAACGCGTTTGTATGTAAGCGCGCTGCCGCGGTCCATGTACGTCATCTCGAGCGTATCCGCAGTAAGATTGTCGACGCTAAAAAACATTCCGGGAACTGCGTCGCCGCCTTCACGCATGCTGATATACACCCGTCCCGCCTCCGGAGTAAACCCGAGCACTGCCGCAGGCGCATCGTCCTTCGTAAAGACGGACCACCCCTGCCGATATGGCTCCCCGTCATCATATGTATCGATGACTGAACCACTACTTAAAAACTCTCTGACCGACAAGGGGTCTTCGACGCTGCGCCACGTCCCCACGATGTTCGCACGTACAGTCTCGGCACTTTCGTGCGAGACAGCCGCACCCTCGGACGGATCGCCCCAATTGAACGGCGCATCAGTCTGACTCGGCACAGGATCGCATTCGTACGTCGTGCCGGCGCTGATTACACGAATGTGTTCACCGGACCCCACAAGCGTCATGTCGCCCGTTCCGTACGTCTGCACATCTTTCTGTGCTAATGACGTTTCCGGAAACGACGCACCGGCACCCGGCACCACATGTACGGATGACATACCCTCCGACGGAGTCATGCTGAGCTCGGCGCCATTTGAGCAGGTATACGAATACATTCCGGAATCCTCGCTGATCCGGTCCATGCCCGCTTTATCGTAGTGCGTAAAGAGAACTACGCCGACACAGACAGCAAGGATCCCGGCTGCCACGACGAAGGTATGCCTCATGCCCAAAAGTATGAACTTCCGTGCTTATAAGTCAAAAGCCCCGGGGTTACCGGAGCTTTTGTGATCTATGCGCGCTTTTTTGTTGCGCGGGCCTTGAGCATGTCAGCCTTTTTCGCAAGACGCTTAGCGGTCTTGCGAGACTTCGACTTTCGCGGCGCGATCGGTGAAATTCGTCCCATGTCGCGATTGTACACGGACGCGCTTATTTAGTCGAACGTGTATGCGCAGTCTTTTTGGCTTTCTTTTTCTTTGCCGGGATAGATTTTGCCATGTCGATCAAGAGCTGCGGCAAGTCCTCAAGCGAGGAGAGCTGCGATTCCTCCACAATGTAATAGAGCTTTGAGCCCGGGTATGCGTGGCCCTTTTCGCACACATCCTCTAGTGCGGCGCTTTCCGGCAGAATCTTTACGTACAGCAGATCGTCGCAGACAAATGCGACCGGCTTCGTATTCGCGTACAGTGCATATTCACCGAACATACGTCGCGACGTAAAGACTTTGTTGTCGCCAAGTTTTTCCAAAATAAATTCCATTGTTTCGGGCTGCGTTGCCATCGGTACATCTTACATAAAAAAGAACAGCCTTCGGCGTGAGCCGAAGGCTGAGTCTCAAAGAACTTACGCTGCGCGAACGCGCCTCCCGAGGACTCGCTTGTCCGCCGAGGTCGGCCCGTACGACGTTATCGAGACCGGTGTCGAAACCATGTCTGCGATCATCCTGGCATAGGGATCGCCCACCAGGCGCGCGGGTTGGTACAGCGGTTGCGCACGCGCGACCAACTTCGTGATCTCTGCCTGCGCAACAAGATCTTCCTTGACCGGATTCACCGGAATTCGCGCAAACGCACCGTTTGCAGATTTGTATCCGAGGCAGATCTGCGGATCAGCCAGTGCGTCGAAGCGATCGAGATGTGTGATCGCAAGCGAATCAACGCCGCCGCATACATCAAGCGCGTACTGTGCGAGCACCGCATCAAACCAGCCGACACGAAACACTCCCTGCGGACCGATGTTGTCGTTGTGACTATCGGGTAGCAGTTTCGTGAGCGTCGCATTTTCCGTCGGGAACGGACCTTCGCCATGACGCGTATGAAACGCGCGCAGGACGCCGATCGTCTCCGTTGAATACTCGTAGCCTGCTTCCTGAAGCAAGGTTCGAGCATTCTCTGCAGTCGTTGTCGACCACGTGGTATACGGATGAAATCCGCGCCATTCGTCGAGCAAAACTCCCTGCGAACCTTCGAACAGCAAGTTTCCGCTGCGCGCGATGCGCCACAGATGTTTGTCATCGACGATCGTGATGCGTTTTCCGATTTCGTGGAGCATTCCTGCCCACTCGCTCGGCGGCGCATCTGCGAACCACGCACCAGTGCGACTCGCGGCCGGAGTATTTTCCAGCTCCTTGTAGAGCGGATCGTCCTTGAATTCGACCGCAACATACTCCGCGATGCGGTTCAACTTGCGAGTGACTACGCTCAGATCGAGCAGGTCGCGCGCACGGATGGCCATCTCCGGATGTTTGATCGACATGTCCATCGTCTCGCCGATACCCATTGCACACGTGCCGTGCCTGCCGTTTCCACGACGGGCTTCGCGCACGCGATTGGCATTCTTGCTATGAGGAGCAACGACGAGCGCATGCTCGTCGATCGAGTGCCGCGCAAGCGGATCACGAACGCCGGCGTCCACCAGGAGATTCGCTTCGTGAATGAGTTCGAACGGATCGACGAGCATGAAGCGCGAGAGATGCGTCCGGATCCCCGGCACGAACGTGGCACTGCCGAACTGACGGAACGTATGGTGTCGGCCGTCGGGCAGGACCACATTGTGTGCAGCCTGACCGCCCCCATTGAATCGAACGACGGATGCGTATCCGCCGCGTCGCGCGACGTGATCGACGATGGTGCCTTTGCCCGCATCGCCGAATCCGAGATCCACGACGATCGTTGCGTGCTTTTTCATTTCTATTCCCTCCTGTAAAGGATCAAAAGCAAAGGAGCGCCCCGAAAGGCGCTCCCCGTAATGTGCGACTGTATTGACTGCGTGTCAAGTGAATGCTTCTTCGCCGACTTCGTCGATCACCGCCTGCGCGGCGAACGGCTTGAGCGCGAGCTCGACGTCCTTGATACCCTTCGGATCGACGGCACGTTCGTGCATGTCCGCAAGGACCTGCCTGAGTGTCTTCTTTCCGCTCTGGATACCCATGACGCCGATCATGGCTTCGGTCGTCCACTTTGCATCCGTCAGCCGGATGATGTGGCCGTCCGGAATGCACGTGCGCCACTCGCCGAGGATGGTCTCGTCGGCGTAGGCCTCGCGACCCTGCGCGTTCGCCTGCTGCATGCCTTCCGGCACGTAGTCGAACTCGAACGCAGTTTTGTCACTCGACCCCTTGGTGGTGCCGGCCTTCATGACACCCTCGAAGGTCTGGATCTTTCCGTCGAGGTCGAGCTCGACCTTGAACGGCGTATTCTTGCCGTCGCGTTCGTGCTCGGCGAAGTTCTGGACGTAGACGCGATACTTGCCCGGCTTCGCGGTGCCCTTGGGCCAGCGGATATTTTCCACCGGCTCGCGGGTCTCGCGACCGGTCGCATTGCGATCCACATCGAGCGTGCCGCCGCACCTGGAGGTGCGATCGCCGTAGTAGATGTGGTCGCGGTCCGGCGTGACGACGTGCAGATCGAGGTCGGTGAAGCTGTTCCAGATCAGCGTCGCCCGGATCGAGCAGTTCTCGAATCGGCCGCCGGCCTTCAGCAAGCGCTGACGGATCTCGGCGTCGATGTCGGTCTGCCGCTCGGCCATCGGCTTGCCCGGATAGACCAGGAACGTGCGGAACTTCTTCTGCAGCTCCGCGAAGATCGCCGGCGTCGGGATGTCCTTCTTCAGCTTGTCGCCGAAAACGGTCTCGACTTCGGTCTTCTTCACGAACGGATACGGCGCTTCGTCGGCAGTGAAGAAGCAGTAGCCCTTCTTGCCGCGCTTGTCGATCGCGTCGATCTTGGTCTTGCGAGCGAGCAGATACGCAAACAGCTCGTACGACTCCTGGCCTGTTCCGCCGCCGCCGCCCTCGAGCCACATACGCTCGAGATCCTTGTCCATGCGGTCATCGGACTCGAACTGCCCCACCTGGAGCGGCGCCGTGTCGACGGTCGCGTCGCCGATACCCGCAAACAGAATCTGCGGATCGGTGACGGCGCCCGACATGAACAGCGAGCCCAAAAACGGCATCGTCTGTTCGTACACGATTCGTGCATCGTTGCCGCGCGACTTCGTGATATCCATGCCGATTGCGATCGGCGTGACGAACGGCATCTGCCTCGTATCGAGGCACTCGCGAACCACACCCTTCGGGTTGAGATTCGGGTGACACCGTCCGACGCCGGAGCGCGTCATCGCTTCGCTATGCGAGAACGCGGTCGCGCTGGAGCGCACATTGGTGAGTGCGACTTCAGCGTCGGCGCGAGAACTGATCCTTGATGTCTTCACGTGTAGTCTCCCTTGTTATGCCATGGGCATGTGGACGAATCGCCGCTCCCACAGGGTGTCTTTCAACCTGTTTTGAGCGTCGTAGAGCTGACGGGCATTGTGCGGTCGAGCCTTGGGGCTCTTCCACACCATGTTCGCCAGAAACTGTCGCAGTTTCGGTTCGACGCGATCGGGCATTTCATTGGTGGCGGGATCGCCGCCGATGAGCCAGATGAGCGTTTTGCCGAGACTGTAGATGTCGGTCCACGGACCGACGGCACCCGAATCCCCGATTTCCGGGGCTTCGAATATTCCGCCGACAGAAGCAAGCTTCTGTCCGGTGATCGCCGGCTTGAAGACCGCGTGTCCCCAGCCGGTAAGGAGCGCATTGTGGTTGTACGGCCGAACACGGATTCTCTCCGGTTCGATCCGACCGTGCACGATGCCGAGCTCGTGGTAGTACCACATGAGCCCGAGCATTCTGTCGAGCACCCACACCACATGGCGCTGGTCGAGACCATCGCGATGCAGTTTGTTTGCGCGCACCTCGGTGAGTGTGTGACCTGAGAAGTAGCGCGTCACAAGACCGATACGATCGCCCGCCGAAAAGCGGCCGAGCATGAACGGAATGTGACGCCAGTATCCCACGTCGACACGATGCAGTTGATCGAGCATGCCGATCTCGTTGAGAACGTAGGGGTTGGTACCCGGATCATTCGCGATCCGAATAATGACACCCGCACTTCCCTGATCGATCGCCATGCGTCCCTTGTAGAGAGCGGAATGCTCTCCCACGTGGAACTTTTCACCGACCGTATATGTCGTGCCGTCGACGATGATCGTCCGACCGTTGCCGGTCGGAACGTAGGGCGTGTAGTCCTCGGGCGCGTAGAGGCCTTTGGCCGCGCGCTCGAGCGCCATCCGATAGAACTCTTCGAGCTTCGGCTTGGCGAGTCGTGCCGCCTCCTTGTCATCGAGTGACGAGTAGCGGTCCGCATCAAGCACGGAGCGCATTGCATCCATTTCGGGCTGCAGATGCTTTTCCATGAGACGCGGCGGAAGCACGACCGACAATTCTTCGAACACATCCTCAGGCCGTGCGGCCTGCATGATGCGTTCGTAGACGGGCAGAAGATCTGCATCCATCATCGGTGCAATCCTTTTCAAAGAATTCGAGGCGGCACCGAACGGTGCCGCCTCCCATTGATGTCCGTTCTGTTACAGCGCGCGAGGGCGCCGCTCAGTGTCGGGACGATTGCGCTTGCCGAGGCCGAGCTGATCCCACGGGATCGAATTGCCCAGCATCGAGAGCGCGACGAAGAACTGCTGCTCTTCCGGTCCGGCCGAGAGGTCCTTGATCTTGAGCACGCTCATCACGTACTTGATCAGATTGACCTCCATGCGCGGATACGTTGCCGCAACTTCGACGCCGAGCATACGCAGCATCTGATCGCGATTGGCCGCACCGATATATCCGGGCAGTGCCGGATTCTCGAGCGTCTTCACGATCTGCGTCGCTTCGTGCGCGAGCGCACTGGCGATCGGCATGCGGGTGCCGGCGAAGACCTTGTTGATCACGTCGTTGAAGCCGTCGGCCGCATCGTGCAGCACGCCGGTATCCGGCGCCTGCATCATGAATGCCTGCGGAACGGCGCCGACGCCGCCCGACATGATCGCCATCATGTTCTGCATCATCAGTCCGGGATTGTTGGACTGCGTCTGCCACGAGTCGACCCAGCCCTTCAGCGTGCCCTGGAAGGACACGATGGCAGGCCACAGGTCGCCGTCGATGCGGACGAACAGATCATTCTTGCGCTTGTCGGTGACGTAGTTGCCGTCGAGACCGTCGATGCCGATCGCCTCGAACACTTCGGCGTACTCCTTCTTGCGCAACTGCTTGCGCAGCGCGAAGAAGTCGGTGCCGACTTGCTCGGCGTTGTCATCGGCGAACTTCTCGATGCGTTCGACCAGGATCGCCGGCAGGTCGTAGAGACCGGCGCGGTGAGCGAGCGTCGCACGAATCGCAGAGGTGACCGTCGCCTGACTGACCTTCAGTGCCCCGCCTGCGCGGAGCGCCGAGAGCCACGATTGCTCGGTCGGCACGTCGGGCAGAATATCGAGCCCGCCGAACGAAACCGGCGTGGCGGCAACAGGTGCCGCACGGAGCTTGGTGATCGCGAGATTCAGAATGCCGAGCGGCATACCCTGGAACGCACTCTTGATCGCGGCGTCCGGAGTCAGGTTCGCGTCCTTGAGGAGCGCGATCGCCTGTTCGCCGGGGTCCCCGACGATTGCGCTGAGCGCCGTATTCACCTCCTCGATCGGCTTACCGATCACGGAAACGAACGGGCCGATGTAGTCGATCCACGCCTGCGGCACAACCGCGGGTGCGGCATTGGATTCGGTCGTCATCTGGTAGTTCTCCTCTGGGTTGAACTCAGTCTCAGGTACTTTAGATTCACTAGCACACTGTCAAAGACCTTGTGCTAACGAAGTAGCAAACCGGCGAAACTGTCACATTTTGAACTGACACTGTCAATATATGTACGCACTATGTCAGAGAACACATGTCCTACTCCTACTTCGCACAGTATTCCCGGTTTAACATAGTGTCAATACTACACTAAATAACCTGTTGATAAGTGTATATTTGACAATAACTATTTGTTCTGTACAGTGTATCTATGTCCAACGGAACATTCGTTCCCTCTCCGGAGCATCTGCGCTTTGCGGTGCTCGCAACCGACGTCACGCTGTTTACCGTCAAGGACGGTCAGCTTCATATGCGACTCGTTGCCGTGAATCGACCACCCTACTTCGCAAACTCACAGGGATTCCCCGGCGGCCTTATTGATCCGAAAGAAACCGCAGAAGACGCCGCGCGCCGTCACCTCTCTGCAAAAGCATGTGTCGATCCCGACAAGGTGTACATGGAACAGCTCTATACATTCAGCCAAGTCGATCGCGATCCGCGCGGGCGCGTGGTCGCCGTGGGCTACATCGCGTATGTTCCGTGGAGCTCGCTCTCGCACACGGAACAGTCCGACACAGATGATTGCTGGTGGGCCCCCGCCGGCAAGAAAGTCACGCTTGCATACGATCACACCGACATGCTGTCTGTAGCACTCACTCGCCTACATTCGCGCATGACCTACACAACACTGATCGGTAAGCTCATGCCGAAAGAGTTCACGCTGACGGAGCTCGAACAAATGTACGAGGCTACGCTCGGTCACGAACTTGATAAGCGCAATTTCCGTAAAAAAATCCTGAAGCTCGATATTCTCAAAGAACTGCCGCGCAAGCGAACCGGCGGACGCTTCCGGCCCGCGCAGCTGTATCGGTTTGCGAGCGACAAGGTCAAAGAGATTGAAATTATATAAAAGCACGGCCGCCTCGAAAGGCGGCCGTTTTTTAGTACCCACCTCAGCGGTGAGCGATCTCGTACAGGTCGTCGGCAATGCCGAGCATCACGTCGACACCCATCATGTCTTTGCGCCATGCACCAGGGATGTCGTGAATGCCGAACCGAGCACCCAAAAGTGCCCCCGCAACCGCTGCATAGGTTTCCGAATCACCTCCGACACGAATCGCCTTTTCGATACCGTCGGCATAACTGGTTGCGTGCATCAAAGACCAATATGCAACATGCAGCGTGAACGTTGCCGCTCCACGAGCCGGCCACGTGCCGGGGTCTTTCGGTGTGACCCTATCGCAGTGCATGCTCACATGATCAGAGAGCGAGAATCCGATATGCGATTTGATCGAATATTCGGGATCATGACCTTCGAGCAGATTGCACAGTGTCGCGACAAACGCGCCGGTGCAATCTTCGACAACCTCATGCCGGTGCGTGATGCGCGTTACCGAATCGATGACTACGTGATCCGCAGCTTCGAAGGAGCCGTAGAAAAGCGAGAGCGCAGCCGCACGCATGAGCGAACCGTTGCTCGGATATGTTTCGACGGTAAGCGCTTGCGATTCTGCAAGCGTTGCCGGACGAAGCATTGTTCGTGTCGTGTGGCCGGCATTCTTTGCGACACCGTTCCACAGCGGACTCACGTGCTCGAATGTAATCCGACGAAGCCGAGCATAGATGTCTTCGGGGACGACCCGACGATGCTCGACGAGGCTCAATCCGAGCGCTGCAGCGTGATCGGAATCATCCGTCGGGCGCCCCTTCGGCAGCACCTTCGTGGAGCCTTCAAGCAGCTTTGCCCACGGACTCACATAGTCGAACATGGTGAGGCCGCCGCGACGATCAATGTCTGCAGCGATTTCCGCAGCACCCCACGTCTCGTACGGACCCCCGATTTCGTCACCACCGAGCAATCCGACCATCGCGCCGCGATAGCGGTCGTGCTTATGAATGGCTGTCATCGAACAATTCCTCCTGTTGAACCTATTTTGAATATGCTCCAACTACTCAGTCCGGTCAACCAAAAAGAAAACGCCGCGGCACGGGGCCGCGGCGTCGATTCTTGAGAACTATTGTTTGAGGACTGATCCTACTTCGGGAGCGATTGCACGAGACCGCGGAGCGAGTTGAGCTCGCGTGTCATGCCTTCGATCTTCGAGAGCACTTCGTCGCGGACAGACGTGCCCGCGGCGGAAATCGCCGGAGCCGATGCCGGAGAAACATTGTTCCCCTTCAGCCATGACTCGTAATCGGCGCGCACGGGGAACACCTTGATGTCATCCGGTCGTGCCGAGTTCGCAACCGCCGTCGCCGAGATACCGGAGTAGTTCACGTTGGTGATGGTGAACTTCCAGTAGAGCGTCGGGTCGTTGGGACGAACGATGTAGACGGGCTCGACGGCAATCATGACGCCGTTTCCGCCTTTATCGCCCGAGTGGTACCACTGGTAGCCCTGGATGTTGGTGAGGCGTTCCTTTGCCGCACCGGCACCGTAGACAACCTCGTGCGTTCCGAACTGATGGAACGTGGTCACACCCGTCGACGCATCGGTGAAGTACATGCGATACAGGCCGCGGGCGGAGCCCTGACCCTTGGTCGCCGTCACCAGATACGGCTTACCGTCGTTACCCTGCGTCACGAACGGGAACTGATTGTTCCCCTGCAGATGTTCGATCTCCAGCTTGCCGGCGATCCACACGAACGGTGTCGCCGGTCCCCATCCGAGTCCGTAGTTCTGGATCTGGATGTAGAGCCTGGTGAGTGCGAGCGGATAGATCCACTTGCCTTTCAGCCGCGGATCGGCCATCGCTTTTTCCGCGGTCAGATCTTCGAGTCGACCATCCGAATGCACAATCACGACGCCGCCCCAGTAGGGCAGGCGCCAGAACATGCCGTACTTGATCTTCGGCACGATAAGCGAGAGCTTATCGGGCTTCGAATCATCGAGCGGCAGGTAGTGCGGCGTATCGTAGTTCGAGAAGAAATCGTTCTTCGCGAGCGCGTACTGCAGATTGTCGAACCATTCCATGCCCGGGCCGACTTTCTGCTCATCGTCGATGCGCGTGAGCCGCTTCGCCGAATCGAGATCCGCCGCCGCCGAGTCATCGAGCACCATGAAGCCCGGGTTGTTGTTCCAGAACGTGTTGAGCACTCCGCGAGGAACGATGGGCGCAACCCACGCGAAACCTCGCGGCGTGATCATGGCTGCAGAGTAATCGCAGTCGACATGTTCACCCGTCGTCGAGATTGAATTCGCGATGTCATTGCACGCATTCTCGCGCGGCGTAAACCGCGTGAATGCAGGCGACGACGGAATGAGCCCCGGACGCGACGTGAACGATGACGCGTAGCTGTGATAGAGCACGTAGTCGGTCGATGTGTACACGAACGCGCACCACAGCAGGTACACGACGCCGCCGAAGACGAACAGTGACAGCGGACGTCGGTGCTTGCCGAGGTCGCCGCGGATCATGTCGCCCTTGTTGCGCAATCCGAAGCGGATCATGCCGTAGACGAGCAGAACAAACGGCACGATGTACCAGCCGTTCCGAATCACGCCGTCGAACACGACATTCTGAGTGAAGTGCGGGAACAGGTTGTACATGATCGCGAACGTGATCGCGAACACGATCAAACTGAAGATTGAGAGTCCGCGGAGAAGTCCGCCGGACGACTCACTTTCCTCGCCGCTCCCCCTACCACCGTTTCCGGTGGCGCGGGAAATAGTACGGTCCATCTTATTCATACCGTCTCCTCTTGCTTCGGTTGCGAAGTGATCAGAAGCGTTTCGCGCTTCATGAGCGAATCGAGGGATTCGATTCGCTCTTCCATTCCCGGGTGAGCGACCATGAGATCCTTGAAAAAGGGCTCATCGCCGCCTTCGGGTTTGTTGGTGCGTCCGTACTGATGCAGTTTCCGCAGTGCGGAGATCAGCGGGCGCGCGTCGTCGTTGTAGTACGCACTCAACGCGTCTGCCGCGATCTCGCGCTCTTGCGAGATCGAGAATTGCGAGACCGCAAACGCGAGTCTGCCGATCCAGTAAATCACCCAACCGGCGAGCCACGTGATCCACGTCTGTGAGACCAGTGCACGCTTGTTGGTGAGCAATCCGCGGAACTTTTGCATCACGTTCAGAATGAAGCTGATGACGGCAAGGATGCCGGTATCGCGACACTTGATGTGCGCAAACTCGTGAGCGATCACGCCGTCGAGCTCGTCGTCATTAAGCATTTCGATCAGCTCGCGCGACACGCCGACGGCACAAAAAAACGGGATGCCCGGTCCGTATGCCATCGCGTTCGGCTGCCCGATCGGAACGATCCACGCACGCGGCATGACCCACATCCGCGTCTTCTTCTTTACCCGTTTCATCGACGCGAGAAATCGCGCGTCGCGTTCCGGATGCGGCCGTTCGGCCCCGAAGATGAGGTTCACGATGATCTCGCCCGTGAGGAATATGAGGATCATCATAGCCATCGAAGGCATGATGATGCCCACAGCTCCCGCCGGACCTGCGAACCTGAGCGCAATGAGCGCTGCCGCGAACAAGAGGATCACGATGTTGAAGAAGCCGATGAACGTGAAGAACCAGCTCATCAGAAGCGTTTTCCAAAGCTTCCACTTATCTATGCGCATGTAGCACCTATGTAGGTAGTGTCAGAGGGCAATCCGAGCGAAACTATGCGTTACCTCGAGGAAGGTGTCAACACTCTACTTTTTCGAGTTTTTATACCGCCCCGGCCAACAAACCGGGCACGTGGGTACGTCTTTTGACTTACGAAATGTATGGCCGCGGCTGCACGTAGTTGGTGTCGCGGTCATAGTCTTCAGATTCGCTCGATTCGTGCCTTGAGGTTGTCGAGCATGCTCTGCCATCCGGCCTTTTGAAATTCGACAGGATTTTCTTTTTCGGCGTCGACTACCTGATCGACTCGGGTCGAGTCCCCGTCTTTTGTAAATGTCGTCATTGCCGTGCGACCGTCACCCATAGTGTATGCAATTTTCGAGTGAGGTATGACTTCGTCGTATACGCCGCCGAAATCGAAGCTTTGCGAGCCGTCCTTTGCTGCCATTCTCGAAAGGAACTCCCCACCCGGCTGCAGATCATTCTTTATGGCGGTCGTTTCCCAATCCGGTGAGCCGTTTGCCCACTCACCGATGTGTTTTATGTCCGTGAAATATGACCAGACCAGTTCGAGCGACGCATTAATACTGACGGTTGTCGTAAACGTTTCGTTGTTCATAGATTCATTATATGTACGCGTTTTAAAATTCATACAGATGGTCAATAAAATCGACGATGCGGTTCTTTGCGTCAACTTTCAGCCCCTCCTTTTTATAGAGCGACAATCTTTTTTTGTGATATTCAGGCGACGTCCAGATCTTACCGTCGCTGTACACGATTCGATGGAATGGGATGTTCTTTTCTCCCTTGTCCCATGCCTTGGCCAGTATCCCGGTAACGGCTCGCGCAAGCATCGGCGCCTGGCCGCCGGCCTTACGCGCAATAATTGCATACGTCGTCACCTTTCCCTCAGGGATTGCAAGCGCAAGCTTCACGACCCGCTCGCTGAATGTCTCTTTTTTTCGCTGAAACGGGTTCGGTCGTTCCTCGAATAATGCCATCACGACACTGTACCAAACACTAGGAACGACTGACCGTGAATACGAATCTATACGATGAAGCGGGTATTTCGTCCCCTGCCGACTTGGCAGGAGTCAGCTCGGACAGCGTAATCGTGTACGCGCCGACACGAAGCGGCTTGCCGAGTTCGAATGTTTCATCCCGCGTCTCGGCGGATGTGTTGATACTGGCCCTTACGTGAGCGGTTCCCGCCCAGATGCACTGCACATCGGTCGGACAACGGCTGTCGTCTACCACCTGCCGCGGAGTGATCGTTACGTTGAGTGCACTCAACGCCCCGCCGATGTAGGTCTTTATAGTGCCGCTTTGCGCACCCGTCCTCGGGCAGGCCGCAAATTCGCACAAGGGACCCGTGCGTCCGACGACGCTGCCGTCTGCGCATACGTGACCGTCCGCATTGCATTCGTGCGTGGCCGGTTCCCGGTCGGTCGAAAGCGGCTCGGTGCGCGTCACCTCCGTGCTCGTTGCACTGCCGAGTGCCGGGCGCGCATCAGGATTCACGCTGCCCCACAAAAGCCAGCCTGCGACGATAAGTACTCCTCCTATGATGAACACTGAGTATAGCTTCGTCATATTGTGCTATGACGTATGGAAGACACAGCAATTACGAGTCCGAAAGCGGCCTGGTTTTAAGCACCGTGGCTACCGCTACAAGATTACGAGCGGTCGCGTTTGCCATCGCGAGAACGGCCGGATTTGCGCGCCTGCGCTCTGCGTCGGTCTTTGGATCCATCCCGACCTCCCCGACCCAATACGTGCACGCCTGCGGCGGAATGGTGAAGTTCAGAAAGGTAAGCGTGGACAGGATCCCGGCGAGAGTCGCCTGAGCACCGTCCTCGCTTCCGGTTATAACGACTCCGGCAACCTTGTTTAATAGCGCACTACGCCCACCCGCGTGCGCCTCCTCATCGAACGCATCCATGCGCTCGATTACACGCTGCATGAGACTCGAACGACCGCCCCACCATATGGGTGTAGCAAAGATCACGATGTCGGCATTGCCGATCTTCTCTGCAATCGACGGCCATTCGTCGTCGTCGCTTTCTTTGAAACCAAGACCGACCGGTATCCGCTTGTCCGCCAGTCGGACGATCTCGTGGTCGATGGTGGCGTGCCCCTTCATTGATTCGATTACCATCAGCGCAACCGCTTCCGTATTTGAAGAGACGTCGCCGTGCTTCAGCGATGCGTTCAAAACCAATACCTTGAGTGTGATCATGCGGAAAGTATACGTGACTTTTTGAAACGAGTATGAAAGAACCCCGCCGTTCGGCGGGGTTCGAGGTGCACATGCACCCAAAGATCACTGATCGAAGACTTTCTTACGCGACTTCAGTCCTGCTGCATAGAGGGCGGCATCGGTCCGGTCCGAAAGCGCGAGCTTCGGTTGGCCGTTGAGTTCGTAGGCGGTCGCTCGCAGGTGGTAGGCGTCGACATTATCCGGCTTGTCCTTCAAGAGCGCCGTGTAATCCTGGATCGCGAGCTCGTACTGTTTCATCTGCACGAACGCATTGCCCCGCAACATGCGGAGCGCCGGATGATCGAAGGCGGTGATCGCTTTCGAGTAGTCGGCGACCGCCTTGTCGATCTGATTGAGCGTGATGTTGCAGTAGCCGCGCATACCGTATGCGAGCACAGCAGTGATCGACGACTTGTCCGGATCGAATTCTTTGTCGGTCACAACTTTATCGAGATCGGACATCGCCTCGGAATACCGCCCGAGTTGAATGTAGATCTGAGCGCGAGTGAGCCAGCGCTGAGTCTTGCCGAGCTCGATCATTTTCGTAACATCTGCAAGCGCCTTCACGAACTCGTGCTGCTCGGTGTAGAAGTTCAGCCGCTCCTCGTAGAGATCCGGGTTCTTCGGTTCCAGTTTGATGGCATCCGAAAAGTCGGTTTCCGCACGATAACCCTGCGACTGATTGAGACGCAGCTTGGCCCGCTGTACGTAGTACGAGGCTTTCTTCGGATGGAGTCCGATCGCCTTGCCCATGTCTGCGATCGCACTCTCGCCGTCGTAGTCCTCGCGTGCAGCCGCTCGCGCCGCGTAGATCGACGAATCGTTCGGCCGGTAGTCGAGCGCTCGCGTGAGATCCGCCTGCGCATCGTCCTTGTTGCCGATGTACACATGCAATTCGGCGCGGATCTTGAGCGCTGAAACCACATCGTCTTTCGACGACTTCACTGAGTCGACCACGGTCGTACACACCGCAATCGCAGCCTCCTGGTCCTTCGTATCGGTCGTACATCCGGACAACACGGCTGCGGAAACACTTCCGCAGAGATATGCGGACGCGATCAACGCAAACAAAAAGCGCACTGAATTGCGCATGAGAGACCTCCCTTTCCCTATTGCGGCACCTGTGTGCCCGCACTGTTATACCGTATATGAGCCCCCAGGTACAACTGCTATACCACCGGAACCTCGAACAGATTTCCGATCACGAATGTAACAATCATCGCAAAGCCTCCACCGGCGATCATACGGGGTACCACAACAAACGGGTTCGCGTTGCTTGCTCGCGCACTCAGGATACCTGTCAGGGTCAGTGCGAATAATACAGACAGAAATGTTATAGGGACGCGGTAGTGTTCCGGCGGCAAAAGGATCGCTCCAAGCGGAATGATCGCACCGACCGTGAACGACGCCGCGGAGGCGAAGGCAGCCTGCCACGCGCTCGTCAATTCATTGGGATCGATGTGCAACTCCGCTTCTATGTGTGCGCCGAACGCGTCATGCTCCGTTAGTTCGCGCGCAACGATCTCGGCCGTCTTGCGACCAAGGCCTTTGCTCTCGTATATCTTTGTAAGCTCCTCAAGTTCTTCCGCGGGAAAGTGTTCCAATTCGTAGCGCTCTTTTGCAAGGAGCGCTTTTTCCGTATCGCGCTGACTGCTCACCGACACGTACTCGCCAACCGCCATCGAGAGCGCGCCTGCCAAAAGACCAGCGATGCCGGCAATGAAAATATCGTGCGTAACCGTCGTTGCACCTGCAACGCCCACGACGAGTGCAGCGACCGAAACAATACCGTCATTCGCACCTAGCACCGCAGCGCGCAGCCAATTTTGATTTGAAAGCGAGTCATCCTTGTGCGGTTCGTAATGCGGCACTTCTGTCATATGCGGAGAGTGTATCACCTCGCGAGCTTTTTCATGTGGTCGCGGAAGAACGGTCCGACCGTCATACCGATCGCCGTCCCGATAAGCGCGCCGGCTATGAATTCAGACAGCCAATGAATAGAGAGGGATACGCCGATGCCGACGTACAATGCGTATATAAGCCCGTAAAAGGCTACGTGCCGGTGGCGCGGGTAGAGATAGATCAGCGTGATACCCATCGCAAACGCGATAGTGGTGTGCGACGAGGGCCATCCCCAAAATATTCCGTGATTCAGGAACCCGAACTGGAATCCGTGACTCGAGTCGATCAGTAAATTCGTGAGGTCCGGCTGCAATCTGCCGGTCAATGCCTTGAGGAACGACGAGACAATCGATCCGATGAGCGCCGCCTGCCCGAGCGCCCACCCCACAAGACCGGTTCGCAGCGAATTAAATATCCGGCCGGAAACGACAAGAAAGAGCGGGACCGAGACGGGCACAAATGCGCCGATGATGACCGCGGGGAAAAACATTTTGTTGAGATGCGGATCCCTCACCCAGAGCAAATAGTTCCAATCGGTTCCCGTTTGAACGATCGCATACGTTGCCGCAATCGCCGAAAGAAGAAAGAACAGTTTTCTGCCCGCGAAACTACGAACGATATTTCCCGGCAGTGACCGGATGAACAGCCTCAGCATGATGCCTGCATTATAAATCAGGTTTGATACACATATCGAGCAGTATGCTCATCGATATCGACGGTATTGTCTCACAACCAAAAAGACGAACCGGGCATCGCTGCCCGGTTCTTGCCTTTACCAGAGATCAATCCCTGCGCGCAAGCCGATGGATCGGCTGCGAATCTTCGGTGCAGTACTGCGCACCGCAGGAGTCACATCCGAACTTGTTGCCCTCGCTCCACATATTGGCACTGCCGCACTTTTGGCAGCGACCGGTGAACGTGGCCTTTGTCGCTTCAACCTGGACTGCGATCTGAGTCATTGTGCTCCCCTCGGTTTGAGTCCTCTGCAAGAGTACAGCGAAAAAAGACCGAATGCCACTTACAGATCGAGGTCCGACAATTTTCGATCGCGTACTTTTTTCTTATTCTCTTTCCATGCATCAACCAGTTTCGTCCAACCCATAAGACCGATCGCGTTCCTAATCGCTTCTTCCTCGCGATCACTGAACGAATGGTCGGTGAGCATCTTCGTGAGGACTTCTATCGTCTCCTTGTCCTCCATACGCGTTAGTGCGAATTGAGCGCGGCGCGCGTTGCCTTTGCGACAAATCCCGTCGCAGTCAGACCGTTCTTTGCTTGGAACTTCTTTACGGCAGCCTCTGTGGCCGGACCGTAAAATCCGTTCGGCGCAGCTGAGAGGAATCCGAGCGACACGAGTTTCTTTTGAAGTTCAAAGACATCGGTGTAATCGTCATCACCCGGGCCCATAAAGTGCTCGAATACATATGCGCTCGATGTTGTAACAGTTGTCGATGTCGTGGTCGTGGTACCGCCGGACGTCAGCGAGTTCAACTCAAGCCGCGTACCAGGACCGACGGACCCGAGCTGCGTGAGCCCCTTTGCTGCCTGGAACTTCTTTACTGCGGCAACGGTCGACGGTCCGAAATAGCCGTTCGGTTCAACGGCCAGATAACCGAGTTTTTTGAGGATCTTTTGGAGCTCCATCACCTCGTCGTTCTCGGAACCCTGTTTCAAGTTCAGTGTAAAGATGAAACTGCTTCCGACGGAGACGGTCGACTGTGTCGGCTGTGCGGATCCGCCGTTCAACTGCGCCTGGAGCAGCGCAAGTTGTGCCTGCAATCCGGAAACGGACGCACCACTTGAGCTGGTGGACGCAGTGTTACTCGATGGTGCCGGTGGCGTAATCATTTGTCCGCTGGCATTCAGTACATTGATGACCACACTCGTACTCGCACTTTGCCCATATGCCCCGATCTGTCCGGTGAACGTGAGCGTGTGCTGTCCGGCATCAGCAAGCGTGGGCATCCATTGGAACAACCCCGATGCATTGACCGCACTGTTCGTGATCGAAGACTGACCGGAGAATTTGTCCGAAACCGAGAATCCTGTCGGCAAGAAGTTCAGGGGAGAAAGCGAAAAGGAGATCGTCTGACCCTGTGAGACAGTGGTATTTACATTCGTCGGAACCGAAAGCGACGGGCCTGATCCGACCCGGATGAGCGCGGTTGCCTGTGCGCTGTGCCCCTGCGTATCACTGGCGTACACCGTAATCGCATGTTCCCCGTTCTGAGTGGCATCCGGCTTCCACGAGAACGACCCGCTCGACGATATCGCTGCATTATTTGCCGATGATCCGCCGAACGAGTCACCGACTGAGAATGTCGGGTTTACGAAACCCGGCGAGGCAACCGTGAACGAATACGTCGTCCCCGGCATGATCGACGTCTGGTGCGAGACGTTTTGGATCGTAATTGACGGCGGTGGAAGCACGACGATTTGCTGCGTGACTTGCGCGGAATGTCCGTCACTGTCCGTCACGTTGATGATGAGATTGTGGGTTCCTATATCGGACACGTTCGGCGTCCACTGGAAATTACCGCCGAAGTTCATATTCGACGAATTGATGCTGGTGTTCGGGAAGGAGTCGGAGACCGAATAGTACGGGGTGCTGAAACCCGAGACCGACATACCGAACGTGACGCTCGTCTTTGCGAGCGGCGTCGCGCTCGAGAGATTCTGGACGGCAGCAGTCGCAGCGGATGCGATTGCAGGTATGCCAAATGAAATGACCAATAATGCGAGTAATGAACGCTTGAGATAGTGCATGGACGGATTATACCCGACGCAGTCGCTTAGATAGACGCTCCGTCGAGATTCATGTCCGCCTTATATTTTTCGATGACTTCCGGATGCTTACCCTCCTTACACTCGGAGACAAACCGTGCGGATTCGTCTCCGCTCGGGAACGTCATATATGCAAGTGCCCCGTCGCACACCGCATCGATATTAATCTTTGCGTTGATGCCTGACGGCGTGGTCGGTTGCGATGACTCAAGCGTGCTCGTCACTGTAAAAATCCCCTTCATATCGTATTTCTGCCAATGATCGGAGCTCAATGCCTCCTTGATCACAATATTGCCCTGCACTTTTACGTGTGCGCCGCTGCGAAACTGCTCTGCAGCTTGAGCAGACGCACCAAAATTGACCGCATACCATTCGCCAGTATCTGCATGCAGTCCGAACGCGCATTCGTCCGTCTGCGGGCCCGTCGAGTTTGCGTGCGGCAGACAACCGTATGTTCCGGAGACAGTCGCATCGTACGGAGTGGAATCCAGTACGGCAGCTTCGCGTTGTGGCGTTCCGTAATTCAATGCAATATACCCGACGATAAGGATCGCGATGGCTCCAACAATTCCGATAGAGAGTTTATTCATAGCGCTTGTTCGATTGATATTTCCTAAAGACGGACCGCTCTCAATATTCTTACTTCAGGTAACTGTCGAAATAGATTGCGTGGCACGTATAGCCCCCGGGATTCTTCTGTAAGTAATCCTGGTGGTACTCCTCGGCACGCCAAAAGCGTGTGAGCGGTTCCAATGTTGTTACCACAGGGTCGTTCCAGCGCCCCGATTCATCGACAATACGAATGAAGTCCTCCCCCTCCTTTCGCTCCTCTTCGTTACCGTAGAAAATTGCGGAGCGGTACGACGTACCAATATCATTCCCTTGTCTGTTCAGCGTGGTCGGATTGTGAATTTGAAAGAAAAAATCCAGCAGTTTCTTGTATGAGGTAACGGCGGGATCGTATTCAATCTCGACGGCCTCGGCATGGCCGCGATGATTCTCGTACGTAGGATTTTCTACCTCGCCACCGGTATAGCCGACCTCCGAATGAACTACACCCGGCTGTTCGCGGATAAGGTCCTGCAGACCCCAAAAGCACCCGCCCGCGAGCACGATCTTTTTTGTCATGGACTCAGTATACCAATGACAGTTGCCCGTAGACCAAAGCAAGAGTACGCTACCGCGAGACACACCGGGGAGGCACTGATGTTCACTGAGCCGAAAAAAGCGCCAGCATTGAAAAGCTCGTATCCCAAATGCGCCTGCGGGTGCGGAAAAGAGACGAATTCAAATTCGCCCGTCGTCGGGTACCCGTTTTCCAAAACATCGCTGTGGTGCGCAACTGCAGTATGCGCCAGCAATCTGAAAAAGAAGCTCGCCGAACAATATGGATCCTGAAGGGAGTACGAGATGAGCGGACGTATAATACGCTTACCTGCATTGAGCCCGAGCGAAGCATGCGACCTGGAATTATCGGCCCTCTCTTCGAGGAAAGAGTTCCAGACCGACGTTGTATTCGGCGGCCCGATGCCCGCAAAATTGGTCGAGGAGAACAACAAGAAGCGCGCAGCGTTTCGAAAAGCTCGAGCAAAGATCATCGCGAAGCACGGCGTGTTCGATGAGTACCTCCAGCCGCTGCTTGCAGACGAAAAGCGTCTCAAAGGCGAGCTTGCAGAAATTCAGGATGAGATCCGCCTGCTGCGCAGGGCGCGAGCGAACACATTGTAATTGTTGAACGAAAGAGGCCAGAACCAAGTTCCGGCCTCTATTCTATTTCACGACAACTACGAGCCCATCGTCACTACCACGAACGCGAGCGTCTCAAGACACGCGAGCGAGCCGAATGCCATGACGAGGATCTTTTTCACGATCCACTGCGGCTGTGTGCCGCCAAATAGCACTGCTGAGACTTGCGTTGGCACGACAAAGCCGAGCCACATGAATCCGACTAATCCGTACCGATTCCAGTCGTACGGCATGCCGTTGAGCAGCAGCACGAACACTGCGGACGTAACGAGCGTGCCGAGAAATTGCACTGCCAGTAGTGGCGCCATGCCATTACGCATCTCCGCCTGCACTTCCGGGCTTTCATGGTCGAAGCCGTGGATCTTGCCCCACAGTTTGCCGAACAGCGGCATATACCAAATTGCCCCGATAATAAATTGCACAACCGTCGCTACTAAAATTGCGATGTAATTGATGTCCATGTGTTCATGGTATACCCGCCCCGAAAAAAGAAAACCGCCCTGTGGGGGCGGTATTTCTGTCGACACTTCGGTATTAATTGTTGTACGGACGGCTTTTGTCCTTCTTCGGCTTTTCTTTCTTGGGCTTTTTAGCCTCTTTTTTACGATCCATTCCTTTCGACATATGGGTTTATTTTATCATGTCTATCATTTTTGACAGCGTGGCCAGTGCGTCTATACTGCGCGCGGTCCAGGCAAACACCTAGATGGGAGCCATCCCTCGTGCGGTGTAGGGGTTCAAAGCCCCAATGGCCTGTTGTTCAGTGGGAAACCGCGATCAGCCCCGGGGTTCGAATCTCCGGAGGTGGACTGAAGACTCGTCCTGATGTGCGTAGGATAGGCGGGAGAAAATGAGGATCCGGTTTCGGCTGGGTCTGATTCGACCTTGAAATACCGCCCACACGGGAGACGGAAGTTCTGTCGGCGACGCAACGCGTCTGGCACAGACTGTCGGAGGTCAGCTTGGACCACTTTTTTCGCCGGCGTTCGCGCCGGCGATTTTTTTATTTCTTGGCACGCTTTGCCAAAATACCTTTGATTGAGGGGCTGATGTCTTTGTCCGTACGATGAATGCATCCGATCCAGCAGCACGGTCTGCGCTTACCCTCTTTCAACTCGACAGGTACACGATCCAGATGCTCAGTTCGCGTTTCCTCTTTCTTGACCGAAACAACCCAACAGATCCATTCGTTGCGTGCGAGCGGTGTCAAACTCTCCCATTTTGAAAGCGCCGCTTTGTCGGATGCAAGTTTCTTCTTCAAATCGGCGGGTATCTTGTGCGCAGTTCCTCCGGACATGGCCGTGTCAGACATACAGCACTCTAGCAAATGAACGGGCGTGCGCGAGTAGCCTAGCGCGTTCGCCCCTTCAATTCAGTAACGTCCTTTTGAAGTGCGTCGAGACGCTGCACGACATCAGTATCAAACATCGTCTGCTTGTAATTAAACATGATCAGCTTTATCGAAACCAAGAGCACGCCGATCTCGAGTAACAGATCCTTTGTGAACCCCTTTAAGAATAAGGCCGCGACAAAAAAGATAACGGTTAAGCTGATAACAACAACGTCTCCTGTGCTCAATGTTTTTTTCATACTATTTTTATACACGCGGTTTGCGTTCGCGCAACAGACGTCGGCGATACGAGGGTGCTCAAAGAGCGCGAATATACTCGGGAACCATTTCGGTAGTGATATAGCGAATACGTACGGTGTTCGGTAACGAGTTAAATTGCCCGATGACGCCCCGACACGATGATGTGCCGCACGAACAGCGCATGGTCCAACTATCGTCGTCTGCAATGATTGTCGAGTAGTCAATCAACACTTCCGTACCGTGTGCAATAGCTTGTGCGGCGGCGACATACAGACGACCGTCGTGCTTTATGACTTTGGCATTCGGCTCGCAGGAATGATTTTGAAAATCACCAATCTCTCCTGCTGGTGAAATATAGCGATCTGCGTCATATCGAAATGTGTTCGATTGGAACGATTCATCAACATCGTCATCTTCGTCCCCGCTTACAAATGCGCCCGTGACTTCGTAGAGTGTTTCTCCGGGGTCAAAATCCCGCGCCGCAAAAATTCCGCGCCCATTACGAGTTTTCCTGATCACGAGATCCATAGCATGTACCGTTCTTATTATTTACCCCTATCCGCAGTTCTTGTGTCTACAAAAATTCACGGCCCGAGTTTTTATCATTTACGTCGACGTAATTCACGAGGCACGTATCGATGATCTGCACCTTTTAGAACCGACAAATCAACATCCTTGGGCCAATTGTATACATACACGTCCTCCATATCAGGTACCGGGACCCAGCCACGCCGCGCGTACATACCTTTTGCCGGAGAACTCTGATCGATTCTGTCATGCAGAATTCCGGGCTTTTTCTTCTTGAGCAGCCAGGCCTCTACCCGTGCCATCACCGTACTTCCGTACCCCTGACCGCGATATATATCTCCTTCTCTTGGCTCCCCAACGTAAAGACTGGATAAACGATACATAGGAATTGGTCTGGAAAAATAGTCCAAATCTGCGGCACCTATCTTCCTTCCATCGACAATAAGATCGAATGAATGCTCAGGGAACTCGTCCTGCTCAATTGCCTCTTTAGGACTCTGGTATCGAATCTTTTCCACGCCAGAATTGTATCACTGGCGTTTTCCACCAGTCTCCGGACGTGCACCGCCTGTGCCCATTGTGAGGTTCGTAACCAATCGACAAATCTCTATTGCTGAACGAGAGCGAGAAGCTTCGTAACTGTACCCCAGGAACGAATCGTCATGGATTTATAGAGTGGTGACGACACGATCTTACCCAAACGACTCTTCGTGCGCATTGAACCCAGTCGTTGCGAATACACGACCCCCGCGCCGGGCCATATGCGATCCACCCCGTCTTTTGGATTGAATACCGGCATGACCTTTTTCGTGGTCGTGCCGATAAGGAAAATGGCGTCGCTGTAATATTTTTGCTTATCATCCCCGAATCCTTTCGGTTTATTTTTTATTACAGCTGCAAGTTTCGCGGGTGTAAGCACCAACACCTTATTGATTACCTCGTCGAGTTTAAATTTCTTTGCGAGTATCGATGCAATCACAGATGTGACCTCTGTACCACTCTTATCCGATGTAAGCAGAATATTGCCGCTGTTGATATACGACCGTACGTCCTCGAAACCGACTTTTGAAAGTTCGGCTTTTAATGCGGCCATCGAGATAGTTCCGGTACCGCCGACGTTCACGCCGCGAAGAAGGACAATATACTTTTTCATACGCTATTGTATGCCGTACTCACGTTCGAGCGCGAGTATGTCGTATCCCTTACGTACCTGGTCTTCGGCCCCGATCCCGAGCGTCTCCAGAAATTCCCACATACCTTTTTGCGCTGCATCCGCCTCCGACTCTTCCCCCATCAGTTCGACTTCGATGAACGACCCCAGACCTTCTATATCGTCGAGGCAAATCTCGTAGTTGCCATAGTGAGCAGTTTGACGCGATTTTCTCACGCGCACCGCCGCAACGAAACCCGAGAGTGTCAGGATGTTTGCGAGCTCCTCGGCAGAGTTCACCTGCACCTCGTACTCAGTCTTTGCAAGGCCGTCACCTGCGAATCGCGACGGCTTTTTTGCGGTATAGATGATGCGTCCGTCGTTCTGCACGCGAATTCTCAAAAAAACATCATTTCCGAGAAATGCTTCCATTGATCCCACGCTGCGGACAAAACCCGTGTCATCCTGAACGACAGGCGCGCTGAACACGCAACCTAATCCCTCTAACTTTGTGCGAAGGGCGGCACTGTCCGCAACTCGCGCCTTTACCTCAATCTCCATATGAGCGGATGATAGCAGTCCTGTCGCTGCCGTATAGGCGCTTGAATGTCCCGGACGGTAGGGTATTGTCACGTCGGAACAGAACCGGAGGATCACGATGTCGGAAGCACTGGAATGGAGACCGCCGCTCACTCCGTGGCGCCTCGTGCAGCAAAAGTTCTTCAACACAAAGGGGCTGGATGCCAAAGCATTTTCTTGCAAGCACGGCCTCAACGAACGCGACGTGCGTATGGTGCTCGGAGAGATGGTGCCGGATATATTCCCCGATCTCTGTGCGGCGCTTGCAAAGGAAACCGGTATGACGCCCGAATTCTTTGCGGGCCTCAATGCGCAGTACCATGAGCACATGAGCGGTAGGCCGCGGTGAGCAGTCCTCTGCGACGAACACGCGAAGTCATCCGTAAATTCGATCCCGGTCAACGGTTCTGGCACCGTGCCTGCATCATTGTTCATGAGGACGGATCCGGCACACTGGTCACGTTCTGGCGAAATCCTGAACTCGCAGGCATTTGGGAATACCGATACCGCATTTTGCCCAAGTGCATGCGCGAGCTACTCCTGCGGGTGCTCATTGAGCATGATGGGTCCGATGACCCCTACTCATTCACACTGTCGGCGCAGGGACTCAAACGCCTCGGATAGATCCACAATGCACACCGGAGACCTCGCGGCCTCCGGTGTATTTTTTTGCGCGAATCCGTATACTCTCGACATGGAACTTGAATTGATCCCCGTGCAGAAAGACGGCATTGTTGGCGGCATAAACCCTGGCGACTCTCCCGCACTCGACGAGATTCTCCCCGAGATAACAAAGAACTACACACGCGAGGGCTATGTGCAGCCGTGGGTCGCCTATGTTGCGATCGATAACGGGACCATCATCGGCACATGCGCATTTAAAACACCTCCGTCAAATGACCGCATCGAGATCGCATATTTTACATTCCCGAAGTTCGAGAATCACGGGTACGCGACTGAAATGGCGCGACAACTCGTGCAGATTGCACAAGAGACCGACGACGTTATCAGGATCATTGCGCGCACTATGCCGATCGAAGGCCCTTCCGCGAGCGTTTTGCGAAAGAATAATTTTGAAAAAACCGGCGAAGTACTCCACCCCGAAGACGGTCTCGTGTGGGAATGGGAGTATCGCGCCGCTACAGCATAAGAGCCGACAAGATACCGAGTACCCCGAGCACGATACCGATCAAAGCGCCCATGGTAGGCACCTCTTTGAATAAGATGAGCGCGAGGAGGGGTTCAAACAGGACGATCGATCCGATCGATATCGCAGTCACGATCCATATGTTCTTAAAATACATGTATGCATAGACATACCCTGCCACGATCAATACACCTCCGAGTGCTCCGATCAGGTACATCCACCACAAATACGCGCTCGCACCTTCCGCACCATGTACCACTCGTTTCGAGGCCGCCAGCTGCGCACCGATCGAAAACACCTCTCCAATGAATATAAAAAGAATCGCAAGTATCCGGTGGGTCATAGCTACGCGTTCTTCTGTTCGTTATAGGCACGCCACAGAAGCTTGATCCCCTGTCTGGTCAGCAGACGTTCCACATCTTGAAACGGTACCCACACAAAGTCTGCGATTGCCTGCTCTTCTGCCGAAACAGCGTCGCGATCCAGATCTGCAAGCTGCGCGATCACGAGATGGTAATGCGCGAGCCGGTTTACATTTTTTACCGGATGGAAAAAGAGTGCATGAGAAACAATATCGGTCTGTACAATCGCTCCGACATTCTTGTACCCCGTTTCCTCGTGAATCTCTTTTCGGACTGTATCCGCTACGGAGTCCCCATCCTCGATCCCGCCGGTAACAAATCCTTTCCAGTCCGCCTGTTTCCAGTCGGCCAGCAAAAATGAGTTTTCGGTGGGATGTTTGATTATGATCGCGATCGGATCGCGCTCAACAATAGGCAGTCCTTCCTGAAAAGAATCAGGACCGCCGTCCATATTGATATCGATATCCGGATACTGTTCGATGAGCTCTTCCTTCGTCATACGCTTACGACAGCCCGACTAACTTTGAAACCAGCCAAAACACAACCCCTGCGACACCCCACATCGGGAACGTCAATAAGCTCGTATACCCGCCGACGTTGTATTTACCGTACGTCCACAGGCGCGTATTGAGAGTTTTGTGATACGCCTTGCCGATCGTGTACTCCATGATGAATCCGACGATAGAGGACGCGACGAAAAAGTAGACGATATCTATACCGTAAAAGTACGTGAGTCCAAGGCAACCGATTACGGGAGCAGCAATAAGTGCAATATATTCTCGCCAGTAAAACTTTTTTGTCTTGCGTCCGTACAGATATGCAAGAAACATCCCCGCCCCGCACCAGAGTGTCAGATACAAGCCGATCGAAGGATCGTACATGTGTGTATTCTATCGCACTTACGCAACTAACTCCCCGGTCTTCACCTCACCCGCGCGCTCATAGTAGGCCAAGATCACACCGTTTTTCGTGACTTTGTGATCGGTCATCTTGAAAGCCGCCGGCAACGTGCCTTCCGCAAAAAGCTTCTTCCCCTGGCCGAGCGTTATCGGAAAGATCATCAGGCAGAGCTCATCCACGAGATCGTTCTTAAAAAGCGATTGCGCCATATTGGCGCTGCCGTGCACCTTTATGTCGCCGCCTTCACTGTTTTTAAGCGTCTTTACTTCCTCTACTCCGCGCAAAAAAATTGTATTGGCCCAATCGGTCTTCGCGAGCTCCGGACTCATGACGTACTTCGTTACATCATTGATCCCCGGCCACATATCCTCGTGAGTCGGCCAAAAGTCCTCCCAGATCTTGAACGTTTTCTCGCCGAGCAGAATGTCGGTCGACTGCATCCAGCGTTCCATGAATGTCGCACCTTCTTGGTCGGCTTCGTGGAAATACGGCGCGGTCCATCCTCCGAATTGAAAATTGTTCTCCGTGTCTTCTTCTGTACCTCCCGGTGCCTGCATAACGCCGTCGAGTGTAATAAATTCCTGAACGATTATTTTTCGCATATGCGCAGATTATCATTACCGCTTGTAATACGAATCATCTACTGAATACATAGATACTATCCGTGTCTCTGGGAAAATCTTCGGTAAAGACGCATGTGCCCGGCTCGGACGTCCCGCTCCGACCGACCGTCTTTGTGCTCATAATGATCACACCGTCGCGCATGGCGCAGTGATCGAGGTACGTATCAGCACCGGACGCGGCAACACCGCCGGAGGCGTGATGAACGTAGAATGTATGGCCCGCCGTGTCTGTGCCTGTGATTTCATATTGCTCGAAGCCGCGTGCCGAGGCGCATCTGAAGTGCGTGACGTCTTTCATCTCGAAGTCGGGCAGACGGAACGACGGATCGGCATAGCCGTTTGAAACGACGGATGTGAAGCTGTCGAAACACGCGACTCCTGTAGGCGGGAACGCTGCCATTTGCGAACCACGCAACACATCCGGGCCCGGTGCGGCCGACAACCGGATTCCCGGGTAGACTGCGACCGTAACGACTGCTGTACCCGCGGCAACCAGCAAACACGCGATGACGAAATTCCTGTATCGCGGTGCGGCAAGCCCGTGCCTGACCACGAGATATATCCAATACCCGATCATCACCCCGAGCCCGTTCAAAAGCACGTCGTCGATATCGAAGATGCCGGTATCGAGCACCACTTGCATACCCTCTACCAAAAACCCTGTCGCAAAAGAAAGCAGGAGCGCGTATTTCCACGAGACGGTTCGCCACACAAACGGCAGCAATAGACCAAGCGGGACAGTGAGACCGATATTCCCCGCAATATTCACACCGGCGATGACCAGCCCTTTGTTCCCCGAAAGATACGAAAGGATCGTTTTAAACGGAACAAGATTCGATGATCCGTTCGCATCGGCACCACCGAAGTGCAGCATGAGTCGGCCCACCGTCACAAGCGGTATCTCGCGAAGCACCATTATCTTGAGCAGGATGTAGCTATAGGCGGCGATCAGTACTGCACAGACCGCACGCGTCGGCATAGAGCTACCGGAGGAAGAAATACAGAATTGTAGTCGTAATGATCTGCACAACAACGGCGATAATCAGTCGCGCCTTTCCGGTCACCACCAGATTCGACGAATGGAAATAGTTCACGGCGAGTGATGCCGCAAATATGACCGCTGCAAAGACCGCAACGATCAAAAGATTCGGCCCCTCAGGATCATTGATCATGCGCAGCATGCCTCCCGAAAAGAAGACTGCGGTAAGCGACAGTAGTAGATAGGAGATATTTTTTGCCGACATAGCTATTTTTTTTGCTTCAAGGCAAGCTTGATAATTTTTTCCAAATCTTTTACGTTCACATCCTCCAACGTGTTGATGTACAAGCAGCCGCCCCCTTTTTTGAATTTGCCGAGTTTACGCAGATGATCGTTGTCGCCATCGACCAGTCCGCCATTCGTCATCGTGTACACAGTCAGACCATAGAGCGCGATGTTTGCGGCGCGCGGCGCAAATCCGATCACCATCCATTCATTGGTTTTGCCGTTGGCGTACGTATAGGTGCGCCGACCGAATCCCACGATCGACTTCCCCCACATTTCGGGCTTCGATTTCGAGACCTTTTCCATCAGCTTCGAGATGGCGATGCAGTCCTCGCGTTTCTTGGGATTTTTGATCGACTTCAGGAATGTGTCGACACTCGCCTTGTTCACCTGAGTTTTGAGTTCCGCCATACCTATCACTGTATAACGTTCGCGAGCCGCTGGAAACAGCCGGCCCATGCATCGTGGGTCTCCTGGTGATGCGCTACGGGCGGGACCGATGTGAGTACTATCTGTGTCTGATCACCAACCGATTCAAATATAACCTTGAACCCTGCTGTCTCTCCCATCGGATGGTCGGGACGTGAATGATCGACAACACTGAACGAAAGCTCCTTGAGGGGCTCGACCGTCAGATACGTGCCCGTATATTCACCGCCGTCGGGCTCAGCGGGATCTGCAAACCGAAAATGGCCGCCGGGTCGCACATCGAGCTCGCGCACGTCCATGACGATACCCGGTGCAAACCACTGCGCTATGAGATCCGGTGTGGTCCATGCATTCCACACCGCTTGGACCGGAGCATCAAATGTGCTGCTAACCAACAATTCCGTATTCATACTATGCGCGCCATATTTTTATTACACACATTGGTAACGGGCAGATATACACGACTTTTTTGTTCCGATCATAAAACACTCCGACCCAGAAGTCGTACCAGAGGAACTGAAACGTTACGTGAACATTCATCATACGCGCCAATCCTATCAAATGGCGCGGGCCGCCATTGTCGGGCTAGCGCATCAGGCCACCGGAAGCGCTGTCCGTTTCAACCGATGCGCCATCTTCCTGTTTCACCGGCACTGAGGCGGGGGCAGCGGTTCCCGAGGTCGACTGTCCGCCGTTTGAAACCACTTCGACACTCCAGACGAAATCGCACAAATACGGCGGTCGGCAGGGGCCGGTTAGTATGCCATTCACGGTGATTTCGGAAGCATCCGTCACCTCTTTTGTAACAACGGGAGAATTTTTTGCCATTGCTTGGGCGCCGCTCTGCCCCTGCATGAGCTGCCACACCTTGAGGCGGTACGTAACAGACTCCTTCGTCTTCGGAACAACAGGGGTCCATCGGAACGTAGCCGACTGTTTGGGTTCCAACGTAAATTCTTTTTGTCCTTCGGTCAGAACTTTCGTCTTTACAACGGCATCGGACTTCACCACAGTGTCGCCCGCATCATAGTTTTTGGTCGGATTATATTCCTTTGCATCATCCATAGGCCGATCGTCGGTCATATGTACCGATGAGTCGATGGTGGACTCGAACTGCGCCTGCGTCGGTATATCACCTGTTTGGAAATACTGTTTAAGAGTCTCGCGAGGCGCGAGCGCATACACCCCTCCACCCACAACAATGATTGCGCCCAGAACGATGAATGTGTTTTTCATGCGTTCATAATAGTGCCGTTAGGCGGTAATGCCTAGTGCAGCTTTTTACCGGCAATCATCATCTGCAGAAGCTCGCGGAGCCGCTTCTCTCGCGTTTCCGGTTTTTTGGCGGTCTGGAGACGCCATGCAATCGCATAGGTGTTTGTGCGGTTGAGTGTTTCGAAAAACTTTTGCGCTTTTTTATTCTGTGCGAGCCGCTTCAGAAAGTCCGGGGGCACTTTGGTGTTCTTGGGCGAATCGTATGCCGCCTCCCAGCGCCCATCTGTTTTGGCCGCATCAACCTGCGCCTGCCCCGGCGGCTGCATCCGCCCCGCTTTCACGAGACGCGCGACGTGATCGCGATTACGCTTAGACCAAATACTCCGTCTCTTACGTGGCGTAAAGCGTTGCAGATACGCTTTCTCATCGAATGTTTTTGCCTGACTGTCGATCCACCCCCAACACAGCGCTTCGTCGAGCGCTTCGCTATACGTGATCGATTTCACGCCTGAGTTCTTTTTGAAAAATTTCATCCATATACCCGCCGATGTGTTGTGGTTCTTTTTGAGCCACGTACCGAACGCGGACGCGGTTTTGAAGGATTTGATGAGAGGAGTGTCGTCTTTCATGGCGCGATCACATGCATCCGGATGCTGAGATCTTAGCTCGGGTTCGCGAGTGCGTCGAACGCTGTTCGCCGAATAGTGTCTCGACGCGCGCATAATCAATCTTGCGGAGCCTTTTGCGGATCAGATGGTACGAAGCTCGAAACAACATTCGGTTACGGCAGCGGAAAATCCTGGCTTCCATAGAATAAAGAGAGCACCTGTCCTACATAGATGAGCTTCAGTCCCGGAAACTTGGGTGAGCCGTCCTGATTAAACAAATTCGGTATGTTGACAGAGTGAATCGCTAAAAAGAACGGCCCGCGCACTATGCTGCCGCTCCCCGTACTCGGCATGAGCGGAATAACATCGGTGTCACCGTAGTAATCGAGTGTTTCGACAGTAGACCAATTGAACGAGTACAGCGGCACCTCCGGCATATGCTGCATGCGGTACTGCTCTCCCACCATACGCTCGTCATAGGTGTAATACGGCACGAGCGTATTCATGACGGTGAAGCAAAAATAGCAACCGCCGATCGTGCCGAGAATCATAATGACGGAGAAAACTATCGCCAAGCGCCGAGAAATTGACGAGAGCGCGTCGTATCCCACGGCAATGCTGAGTGCAAAGAACGGGAGGGCCGGAACAATATACGCACCGAGGTGTGTGCGCGCAGCAGTAAAAAGCGCAACGATACCTACCGCAATACTAAGCGGTAACAACATGGGAGACAGGGCAACGTGTTCGCTCTTGCGATACACCCACGCGCACGCGCCAAGTGTCACCAACTCGACCGCCAATATCACATTCCACGGCAAGCTCCATGCAAGCATGATGACGTAGTCCCACATGCCGCTCGTGCCTGTAAGCATACTGACCGCGCGTACAATCACTTGCGTGCCGAGATAATTGTTCCAAAACGCCTCCCCGAAATGAATCGACTCGGCAATGTGCCACGGCGCCCATATCAAGAGCGCTATAAGCGCCCCCAGCGGGAAATAGTGGCTGCTTAGAAACCGCCACTGTCGGTAGACCACTGCGTACAGTAAGAGAACAGGAAACGCGAGCAGTGCGATAACGCTTTTGAACATACATCCCACCGCAATCGCCGGAAGCACCACGAGCAAAAATCGCTCATCCTTCCAGCTCTTGATGAAAAAATACAGCGCTGCAAGAATCATTGCCGTGACGGAAGAATCCAAACGCATTTCCCGCCCATAAAACACAAACACATCGGAAAACAGTAGAACAAGAAATCCGCATATCGCAGCGAGCTGATTCCTGGTGAGCTGATTGAGTATCTGGAATACGAGCCAACAACAGAGCACGGCCGCAAGTATTGACGGGATTCGGAACGCGAACTCATGCGCACCAAAAACACTCACGCTCACCATTGCTATCCAATAATAGAGCGGTGGTTTTTCAAACCAGGTATGTCCGGAGCGGTCCAGATCTATCACCTGCCCTGCCCGCAGCGTATCGACGACGACTTTTGCATACGTTGCCTCATCGTAATCAACAAGCTGACGATCGATGTTGATGGACAAAAACAATCCCGCGACGCACACCAAAACGATTTGAACGATGAGTGTATGACGTTTGAGCCACACAAGGTACGCATCCATGTGGCTCCACAGTAGCATGCGACCTCTTGCATACGTTCACGCCGAGTGCGCGAAGCACTATGGAATATTACGTAGCGCTGATCACAAGATCCATTTCGGGTATACGCGCTCCGCTGTTCATTTGAAATCGCTCGTCTGTATACCGCCTGCCCGAATCGACAAATCCGATCTTTGAGTAAAAACCAATTGCGCGCGTGTTGTATGTAGCGACACCCACAATAATATCTTTCGTAGGATCAAAAAACTTTCTTACTTCATTCCACAGCATCATTCCGATACCCTTCCCTTGATGCTCAGGTAGGACATATATCGCATTGAGTCGGTTCGCCGTGTCCGACCGCGTCGCGACACAGGCTCCCACGACTTCCCCGTCGACCGTCGCCACTATCTGTTTCCGGTCGGGATCTCCCTTCTGCAACTCACTTTTACGACGATTAAGACGCTCTTCAGAGTTACGATCTTTCCACCGCTCCTCGATATCCTGAACGGTTATGCCCGCTTCGACATTCGGATACGTCTCGAGCCACGTTCGATAAAACACATTCTGAACAGCTTCTACGTGTTCAGGACGCATGTCTTCGATTTTAATATTCATAGACGGACTGACGGGCGATTGATTCGGGTTTGAACCAGTCTATCAAAAAACGAGGCGGTCATCCTATTCGGATGACCGCAAGAAGATTTCTAGTTTCTCTACCGCAAGGCGGCGAACTGACGATTCGATTTGCTCGGACTCGCTCATTTCCGCCCACGTCTTGTCCTAGCCGCTCGGGATGAAGATTGTGTCCGGGCCCCACACTTCTTTTCCGCGGGGTTCAGTTGCGATTGTTCCAGTTCGCTCGCCAACGAACACGAGAGTCTGCGACCCGTCGCAGTACCCCATCGCTACATTTGTGACAGCGGACCGATCTTCGCCCGACCTGATCAATTCGCAGATACGCTTGGAACCCAGCTCTACGCTGAACCATTTGATCAACGGCCCCGGCAATTTCCCAAGCACCAAGATGCGTAAAGAATAGTCCTCGACGAGTACCGGCGCACCAGCGATAGCAAATGCGGCTTCGGCTTTCTGTCACACGACCGCCTCTACATCCAACGACTGAATCTCTGGCAAATCTATTTTGAGATGTTTTACCGGACGCTTGAGATGCAGACTAAGTCGCTCTGCCTTGATCGGGTGGCTTGTGATATACACCAATTCTTTCATTCGATTTGCTCCCCTTTTCTGAGACGACTCTACAAGATTAAATATTAAAAGGCTACCGATCGGGTGTTTGGTACGAAGCGGCGTCCTTTGTTGCAGTCGGTATCCGAATTCTAACGAATCGCATCACTACGATGTCTGACCGTCGAAATGGTCGTTGTTTTCATCGGCCTCAGAATCCGCTTTTGTCTTATGCACCTTGTCCTTGATGTGGTGGGGCGGTGCGTACAGCGTATACAACTTTAGATCCTGCGTGCTCGAGCGGTTCATAATATTGTGTTTCGTTCCGGCCGGTACGATGACAGCAAATCCGTCGGTAAAGGGGTGTTCTACCCCATCAAGAACAGACACGCCCTCTCCCTGCTCACATCGCAGAAATTGATCCACGCCATGTACCTCCTCTCCGATTTCCTCGTTGGGTTTAAGACTCATCAGCACGAGCTGACAATTGTGTGTTGTGTACAGGACGCGGCGAAAATCCTCGTTAGTAAGTGACTCCGTCTCGATGGACGTGGTAAATCCTTTCATTACCGCTTTATTTCATATCGCGATATGTTTTCCGTGAAGTCGGTGGCCGACCGACAAACCCGGGTGTGCCGGAGCTCAAATTTTGAGAGGTGTTTGGTACGACGTTGGAACCTCGGTTACGAATTCTCAGATGGATGCGGCGTGCTCATGAGCTCAAGAAATTCAGTGCATATTCGATCTACCCGCTCAACAAACTCCAATTTGGCATCCAAGGACAACGAGTCGTCGTACTCGGTCAAATCCGGAAACCGTGCGGCAAGCTGTTTTACTTTCTCGGCTCTTTCGGAGGTTACCTTAAAAATATCCATTGCTTTCCCTATCACACTGAACCACGACTGTAGTCCCGACATATTATTGAGACGAAGTTTGTTCTGGCCGTAAAACTGTACGAACGCCTTACCGTACTTTGCAAACATCTCATGACGCCATTCACGCCGCTTGGTGTGATCTGTAAACTCGTCTGTTATCACGACACCAGAAAGATAATCCCTGCACGCTTGGACCGTTTCTTCAAGCTCTCGCCGCACATGCGGGGTTTGCTTTGGATACACTGACTCAAATCCGCTGTAATCGTACTCCGTGGGTATCTCAACTGATTGAGTTTCAACAATCGTAATGGTGTCGTCTTTATTCAGAGCCCGGATAACATCAGCACGCGTGAATGATTTTGGCGCTTCCATAGTGGGAGTATATACGGACTGGGTTTTGGAACGAAGCCGGAGACATGTTCCAGCTCACGCACTCAACTACTTGATACTTGTCCCAGCTGTCCCAGGCTTTTTAAAGGCCACCCACAAAAGACCGACGGAAACAGTTGCGAGCAAAACGGCCATAGCAATATTTGGCCCCGGTACATCTTTTGTCTCAAGACATGTTGGTCCGCGATATTTCGACTGCGGCGGCGACATACGTACGCACAGTTTGTGATGATCAAAGTGAAACGCGTACATCGCTGTTAGAAGGCAAGCGATCGACATGAGCACGAGCACACTCTGCAAAGACCTCGGCACTTTCCTACTCCGCAACATTGCGTAGATGATGCTGCTCGGTGGATAAAAAATCAATCTGGGGTTTGGTTCGGTGTGTGAACCTATCTCGAAAACTGAGAAAATGTACCCCACTTTGGGTCAGATTGAATCATGTATTGAAGCTCGTGATCCGGAAAAGCCCTCGCGACATCCTTCACCTTAGCTTCGTAGTACTCAGGTTTCCACTCCGAGGCATAGAATACTAGTTCGCGCATACCATTTGTCGATATAGAAAGAGCGAAAGCGGCCTCGTTATTAGCGGATAGTGATTCAGTTAGAGCATCCTCAATTTCATACAGTCGATCCCCTTCTTCTTTCGACGGTAGGCCTTCCGCACTTGGCTCAAGTAGCGGAATCGCGACACCAATTTGAAAGGGATACCCCGTGTGTCCGAGAGCCTCCTTAAATCCCTCTCTATACCGAGCGATGAGCGGCTTTCCTTCAATCTCCACTTGAGCGAGCGACCAAGTATCAGCGTATTCGTTGATAGGCCGGTAGTGTTTCTTAAAGGGATTAAACATATATACACCTACGAGAATTGCCAGTAAGCATAGCAGCAAAGCGGTTTTTATTGTCATTCTTAAAGTTGCCGGGGATATGCCCATGTTAGAAACTTTATTACAGAGTCACTCAGAGCGCATTCCTATCGACGTATTCGTCCGGCCACGGAACATTCGTGCCAGGGATCATCTTTTTCGGGTCCTTTGGCGTGAATACAAAGGGCTGCTCCACAAATGTTGTCCCGTCGCGAAGCTGCAATTCGACCTGCACAGCAGCACCATATGCATAGTCGGAATCATCCGCAAAAGTGAACGTTACTTTTGCCGATTTTATTTCATCGAAATCCAACTTGTTCTTTAATGCCATTTCCACGAATCGTGTTCTCCAGTTACTTGCCGCGAGCCTTGATTCGGAGGAGGCGATAAAGCCGTCGGGAAATATTTTCTCGCCGCCCACATCCAGTGTAATTGTATTGGTACCCATCGCGCGGCAGTCTTGGGCGAGATGCGGATGGAGCCAACTCAAATTACTTTCCGAGTGCTCTGCAAAATTGTTTGCAAAACTTTTATATGTACTCTTTTTTGCCATAAACATTTTTCACTGGGGGACATGGACTCCCCACGAGTCATGATATCAGCCGTCGCTGAATCATTCTCTTAGGGCCCGACCCTCGCGATTCAGCCTACTGGCCTCATATCGCTCCGGGCTTCGAGCCCATGACGAAAAGCGCGCAGGCGCTTTTCTTCCCTCATCAAAAATGAGCTTCGCTTATTTTTGCTGGGAGTTTGGTACGAAGTTGGAACCTTATTGGGTAGCGTTGAGGTCTGAAAGTTCGTCTTCGACGCTCTCCCAAGGGAAGAGTGTGATGCCAAGTCGCATTCCCCGTTTCTGCTTTTCCTCTTCCGTGGCCTTAAAGTTCTCATCGGTCTCTTGCCCATAAAATATCTGCTCAATAGCTTCAAGAGTCTCCGCCCCTCCAAAAACCCTTGTAACAGTCGCCAGATAAATTTTAGCCTGCGGATATTTCTCTTTGATCGCCGCAGCAGCCTTCATGGCGATAGAACCGGAACTCGTGTTGCCCTCACACAAGAGTACATTCATTGACTCTAGTTGTACTCCGAGAATATCCGGAACGGAGAGTATCTGATTTATCACTGTTGGATTGTAGGAGTATTTAAACTGCACAGGCAACATAGTTAGCACTTTCATCTTTATTGAAAGGATGCCACCCACAATGCCACCTGTCCTCAACAAAGGAGCCACAACGTCTACCCTTATTCCACTTTCTGTAATTTTAGAAACAAGCGTATTGACCAACCGGTCGAACTCTTCCCATGACACTGGGTTTGTATCTTTTGCGGTAAAAACTGACATGCTTTTAGCTTATCAGATTTCCGAAGTAGTATTCTCCTACCCAGAAAACCCTTACGCTACAACGATCTGGGGGTTTGGTACGAAGTTGGAACCTATTTTAATACGATTTCGTGAACACGCTAACCTATAGGCTCATGCTTGCTTGGATTTGTTGCGAAAAACAGCGCTCCTGTGTACCCCAAGTCGTCTATCACCATTACACTCCCGTCCAAATCATACCTGGTACACACTTGAAGTAGCGCAATCAATGTTACTAACGTCGTGTCCGCCCTTACGGTTCTTCTAAGTTCTTCTATATACGGCCTATTCTGGTTGAAATCTAATTTTGCACCACGATAGGTCGGATGAATATGTTCAGATAGACGCTTATATGAACGGGTATATGTTGCATCAGAATTTACTGCTTTAAACTTGTCTCTGATATTTTTTTCTGGCACATAATCCTTGAGCATGTCTTTCAAGAAGTTATTCAACTCTACCGCCTGAGGCGTAATCTCGTCGTCTGCAAGTGAATCAAATTTCTTTGTCATTCCCTTCACAGAGGCCAGTTTAAAGTTCTTTGCTCTTTTCTCGGTATCTTCTTTGTATATATATTCAAGATTAATCGCGTTTTCCAATATTGACCTCGACAATTTGATACAGCCTGCATAATCATTTTTTTGCATCAAAGTGTCCATCGACTCAAATACAGAAAGTAATTCTTCAAGAGCGAACTTGGTAACATCAAAAATATCCTCTGGTATCTTTTCCTTCTTTTCATCGACCTGCTTTATATGCTCAACAAGCATGGCTCTTGTAGCCCCGAACATTGTCGGTTTCTTGAAAAAATTAAACATGGCGTCAGTTCGCTTTAGTAGGTGTATTGAACTAAATACTGACTCTCAGTACTTGCGTTGAACATTGTTACGATTCCGTTGTTGTTTATCCAACTTTCTGGCGATGCCAAAACCTGCCCATTCATAGCAATGTACAAAATGGTTGAGTACTTATGTTCCAATTGCGAAAGGTCAATTTCGACATTTTCACCCACTTGTGTTGCCTTAACTATTTGACTGGCAGTTTGATTCACGATGACCGTGTTGTTCACCGTATTATTTCCACCATTTTGACCAACCGTGTTGATTGAGTCTAGTAGGTTATTCGTCTGCTCAACCGAAGGTTTTGAGAAATACCATGTTGCCCACACGCCCACTGCAATGGCAATTACCGCAACGACGACCCCCCACATTGCCCAGTTAATCGAACTCGAACGACTGGTCAAATGTGACTGAGATAGAGGCGTCGGTGCAGGTTTGTAGTCATCACTGTTTGCTATAAACCCTTGAAGCAACTTCTTTCGCTCATCCAACTCATCTCGGTACGCCTCGTCAGTAAGAACTACTGTACTTTGGCTGTCGAAGATTTCGAGTGCCTCTTTGCCAAATTGCTCTTCGATAATCTTACGAGTTAGGTTTTCCCATAACTTAAATTGAGCGCCCCATGCAGGTGTGGTTTTCAAGGATTCAATCTCTTCAATCTTCTTTTGGAGTTTTATAAATTCGTCTTTCATGTGTTTTGTCTTTGGGTGGCTCTTAATTTGCTGTATTAGTTTCTGTCTTGCGACTTCGATGCGGGGGTCGTCTTCAATACCCCTAAAAGAGAGGTTGTCTACCACAATACCTATATCTACTGCAATCTTCTTTAACTCCCAGTATTTTAATGACTCGTATTCCTCCATAAACACCTGAACTTTAGTGTCCGCAGGACGCAATAACGGCCATTAGTGTCGTTCCTGCAAAAACTAGCGCAAGTATGAGGTACGCAGCAATAAATATTACGGGTACTTTTCTTTCAATGTGCGTGAACGGTAGATATTTATTGGGGTCTTTTCCTTCGCCAAGCACTTGCCATTCAGTGTCGTACAGCGCAAGCGGCAAGCGGTCTTCAATAGCGTGGATTACTACAAACTTCCCTGTATTCAAACCATCATAAGATTTGATGATTCGATACCAAAAGTAGCAAGCAATAATTCCCGCAACGAGTCCTGTTAGCATTACTGCGTGCAATTCATTCTGCGCATCAAGGAGATAACTTACTCCGCCTAACAATAAAGTATTCAGGGTTAGAAAGAAACGGTTAGTTTCTTGTCTTCGCTCACTTATCTTCTCGTGCGACTGTACATAAAGTTTGTACTGCTCGATTAGATGCTCGGTGTACGCATCGGAATACTCCTTCGGGTCGGTTTTGAAAAGCGCCTTCTCGAATGAAGGCGACTTTTGTTTATCCTGTTCGTTTTTCACAACGAATCAATAAACTGTTTAATACCTGCCCATGTCCATTCGATAACGCGTTTTCCATACAATTCAACCGGGATGCTGCTTGGCCTGTCGGCTGCACTGACATACATTCCCATCATCGGTATTCTCTCCTCATTCGCACATTGCATTTCCCATATTGCGCCGGTCGCAGCAGGCGTATCGCGACTGAGTAACGCGATAACTCCGGCATACGGAGCGTTTTGATATTCAAAGGCGTATTAAAGACTCGAATCGCACTCAGTCGCTATCTACTTTGGAACCAGTCAAAGAGATATTTTTACAAGGCAGTAGAGCCAAAAAAGAATTTATTGAAGCAAATGACTCTAGAAAACGAACCATCGTAGAAAAGTTACTTTGGAACCTTTCTATCGAAAACGGAATCGTGGCTTCAATACAGTACAAAAAACCCTTTGACGTTATCGCCAAAGCCCCTAAATATGCCAATTCACATTCACTGCTGGGGGACATGGACTCGAACCATGATATTCAGGACCAAAACCTGAAGTCCTACCATTAGACGATCCCCCAATGACTTTCGATAGTACGAACAATCGACTCCTTTAGCAATCTCTGCTTTTTGATTTTTCGTTCGTAGCTACGTGCTTCTTGCTCACTGCCGAACTCCTGCGTAAAAACTAAGGTTAGTGGCATCTTACTTTTTGTCGAAGTCACCCTTCCTTGATTGTGTTCGCGAACGCGGCGTGACACATCGTTTGTACTGCCGACGTAGTACCACGTATCTGTGTTAGACCTAAGGATATATACACTCCACATAAGTCCTACCATTAGACCTGCCTGCGCAGGCAGGCGATCCCCCATTGATTGAGTACTTCGATTCCCCAATTGGCATAAAGATAGCAGGTCAGCGGGTAACCGAGAAGCGACTGCCCGGACTTGTGCCTGTGTACGTCTGTGATATACCGTGCGCAGAACACAGTACGGAGGAGCCCCGATGTCCAATACCAGCAAACGCAAGGCACCCAAACGCGATCAAAAGGCTGATCGTGCGCGCACCGCGAATCGCGAAATCGATAGGCACACTACCCAGAGCACACGACGCCGGACCGACGGTGTGGCGCACACGACTGTGGCCGCCGCAATGAAGGCATCGAAAACTCACTGATACCTATGATCTTTTGGCAAAGCCGGACTCGCGTCCGGCTTTTCGTATACCGATCTAGATACAGGACATTTTGTCCCCCCTGTATAGTCCCGATGTGCCCACACTGCGTGCTCTAATGGACTGAGTCAAAGTCTTCTGACTTTCTTCGGTCTTTGACTC
>CAZWFX010000002.1:0-124490 GCA_964633425.1 uncultured Candidatus Saccharibacteria bacterium | reverse complement strand
CTAAGTTCACGGTCTATTGCTCGAATCAGTTGGGGCAGTACGCCAGCGCAACGGTGCAGGTATTGATGCAGTAGCGCACGCACAGGATTTATATATACTTCACCTATGACTATTCTCTATATAGTAATCGGCATTGTTGTTGCACTCGGGCTCTACGCGGTGTGGGCATACAACCGGTTCGTAATGCTTACCAACCGCTCCGAAGAAGCCTGGTCGGATATCGACGTTCAAATGAAGCGTCGATACGATTTGATCCCGAATCTTGTTGAGACCGTGAAAGGATACGCGGCTCACGAAGCCGGCACCTTGCAAAAGGTGACCGAGGCTCGCACTGCCGCTATGGGTGCACAGACAGTCGAAGAGCACGCTGCGGCGGAAAACATGCTGACCGGCGCATTGAAATCCGTGTTCGCACTCTCCGAAGCGTATCCTGATCTCAAGGCGAATTCGAATTTCGTCGAATTGCAGCGGGAACTTTCCGATACCGAGAATAAGATCCAGGCGGCCCGACGCTTCTATAATAGTGTCGTACAGGATCTTCAGAATGCGCTCGAGCAGTTCCCGACGAACGTGCTTGCCGGTATGTTCGGATTTAAGACCCGAGAATTCTTTACGCTCGCCGAAAGCGAGTCGGCAGCCCGCGAGGCGGTAAAGGTGCAGTTCTAGCAGAATAGATCCACCGCTTGCACAAGTGCAGCGTTGGAGTATTTTGAATGTATGGCCAGTTTGTACACACAACAGAGCAGTAATGTCGCGAAAACGTGGGCGCTCATGATTGCGTTCTTCGCGCTTGTCATGGCAGTCGGATGGGTTGCCGCACAATACTTCGGAAACCCCGCGATCTTGTGGGTCTCGGTCATCTTCAGTATCGGCATGAACATCACGGCCTACTGGTTTTCGGACAGAATAGCGCTGGCTTCAGCGCATGCCACGGAAGCTGATCCGGCCCAGTTTAGGGAGTTGCATCGGATCGTCGAGAATCTGGCCATAACGGCCGGGCTTCCTAAGCCGCGCGTCTACATCATCAATGATCCCGCTCCGAATGCCTTTGCGGCCGGACGAGATCCGAAGCATTCGGTTGTTGCGGTAACGACGGGACTCCTGGAGCGGCTTGATCGGCCGGAACTTGAAGGTGTCATCGCGCACGAACTCTCGCATGTCGGTAATCGCGACATTCTTGTGATGACGGTCGCCGTGGTGCTTGCCGGATTCCTGTCCGTTCTTGCCGATATGTTTTTGCGCGCATCTATGTTCGGCGGAAACAGCGACCGCGACAGCAAAGCGAACCCGCTCATACTCGTGCTCGGCATCGTGGGGATCATTATCGCGCCGATCGCGGCGCAGCTGATCCAGTTTTCAATATCACGCAAACGGGAATTCCTGGCAGACGCCTCCGGGGCACTCCTCACGCGGTATCCCGACGGACTTGCTTCGGCGCTCATGAAAATATCGTCCTACTCCCAGCCCCTCGCACATGCCTCCAGTGCGACTGCTCACCTGTACATCTCGAACCCGTTCGGGCCCGGCAAGGCGGCTACGTTCCTCACAAAGCTCTTCTCGACACACCCGCCGGTCGAGGAGCGCATCGCAGCATTGCAGGGAATGCGAGAGCGCGTATAGTAAAAAAAGTGCAGCAACAGGGGAGTGTGGACGATGGCTGATCAAACGGGACCGTCCGGGCGGTATCCGCTCGATGCGATGGGTGTGTCTCACACCGCACGACTTGTCGGCGGCGACCAAACTCCGCCGCCTGCGCAGGACGAGCTTGCTGAAGCCCGTGCGCGAAAAGCACTGCGCGATCGAAAGGTCATTTCCCGCAGTGACGCGTTCCGTGGCAAGGACGACTAAGGAGGGTACTGATGAGTAACGGCGAAAATGTGGTCACGTTCCGACGGTCGGAGCCGGCGGCAACGGTAGGCGACAGCGGCGACGAGACGACGCCGCGCACGCAGCATCAACCGCTGCTCTCCCACGGGAAGCTTGCGCATGCAAATGCGGTGCGCACCGCCCTGGAGCTCGAGCAAATCCTGGCAGCCTTGATCAGGGAAAGTGACGGCGGATCGAGAGTTATTCCGAGGTTACGTACCGCGATCAAGGACCTTCGCACACACCTGGAAGTATTGAAACCATAACGCACCTTCGACGACCGCTTCACAGCGGTCGTCTGCTTTTAGGCTATGCACAGACACGGCTTATAAGTATTTCATCTTCGATTTACACTCAATACATATGAAAAAGATGCTCTTTGCGTTTCTGTGCGCTTTTTTACCGACCGTAGCGCTCGCTCACGGGAAATGGTTGGTGCCTGATTACCAGTCCGTCATACTGAATCAGCACGGTATGTATGACTTCTACACGCTGTCGAGCCCAGCGGTGTGGGTGTGGATTGCAATCGCCGTCGTCGTCGTTATTGCCGCATCGGTTGTGCATCGCGTTGTTCCTGAGTGGCGTGCATTGCGTCGTTTCGCCGAGAAGCGAAAAGGTTTCGTTGACTCACTCGCTCAATTTGTTCTTGGTACGTTTCTCGTTGCGACGGCGTTGTTCTGGAATGTCGTCATTCTGCCCGCAGAGGCCGTGAATTCGCCCCTTTTGGAAACGTTTCGGTTTATCGAGATCGGTATCGGTCTCATGTTTATCTTCCATATCGCACCGCGGTACGCGTCGATCGGTCTGTTGATCCTTAGTCTTGTGATTACGATCTCGCACGGACTCGAGGCGGTGCTTGAGAACACCATTCTTTTCTCGTTGGCGCTGTACTTTTATCTGGTGCACACAAACGTGCACGGATTTTGGGGAGTGCTCAAGAAATACGCCGTCGATATCGTTCGTATCGGTACCGGCATTTCACTTATCGTCCTCGCCTGTACGGAAAAGCTTCTGTATCCGGAACTTGGTATGCAGTTTCTCGCTCTCCATCCGTGGAATTTTATGCAGCCGCTTCTGCCGTGGTTCTCCGACCAGCTTTTCGTGCTGTCGACCGGATTTGCCGAGGCATTGTTCGGTCTCGTATTTATCTTCGGGTATGTGACGCGCATTAACACTGTCGTGATTGCGACATTCTTTGCGGCGTCCGTTATGACGATGTTGTACCAGGCCCAGATATGGGAGGTTGAAGACTTTGTGGTCTATTGTTCCGCTATCCTCCTGTTTTTCTTTAGCCACGGACACACCACCTTGCCTGAATTGTTCGGAATTCTGCTTGGAGGGCGCGCGCCAGCAAAAAATCCTCGGTAGCGCATCTTCGAGTTTCCCACTGATACCGGCATAACACAGACGGACACCGTAATGGTGTCCGTCTGTGTAATTGCGGCAGATCTTGAACGACGTTCGAACATACTTCCAGACTACCAAAAATCACCAAATGTTCCCAGACTTCAACGCTGTTTCGCACTAATCAAGGCTGCGGTTCACTCCCTGAATCATCGTCTTTCAAGTTCTCGAAGTACTCCTTGGCTTTCAACTGCATGTAGTAATCGCAGTAGATCTTCATAGCTACAACTTCAGTCAGAGTGATTGGGTGATGCTTTTCATGCCTAACATCGGCATCGAGCGCTATTCCAAGATCGATGGTTTTATCGAGGTCTTTCATCTCTTTAATTTTCTCAAGCTGTTTTTTGATAACCTCTTTGAAGTCAGTTATACCACCCCAATCACCAAAAGCCCGCGCGGCCGCCTTTAGCGCTTTATAAAAACTCCCAAAGGCATTTGCCTCGAGCGGTAAATGGATATCAACCTTGCTGAAGCAAGTGAGCCCCATGGCATACTCCTTCAAAAACTCCTCGAGCATTTTGTGCTCCCGCATGAAAAGTGCGACGATATGATAGACGTTTCTGACGGCGTTCTGGTCAAGCACCAGCCGCGCTTCATCAAAGCCGACATGCAATCGCTTATGGGGTGCCACTACCAGCTTCACACCGCCGTTCGGATCAGCTTCAAGATCAACAATGTCCACATAGTAAGTCGAGATATCCTTCGGAACATTCCACCAAAAAACGCCCAATGTTCCGACGTTGAATGCGAGTACGACGGTTTTTGCCATAAAAAATCCGTGCTCCCAGACATGTGAGCTTTTGACACTCGAGGAATATGAACCGCGCCGTAAAGCGCTATTAACTCAAAAGAAACAGCTGGAAGAGGCCCATCAAGACACTGGACGAAAAATTGAAGAATGGATCGACTGGGCTGAGAACAGTTTCAACTTCTCGGTGGCCGCACGCATCTGGTTCGAGATGGGAACGCCAGAACAGAAGCGCGCCATCTTCGTTTCGCTCTCAGAATCGAACCTAACCCTAAAAGACGAAAAACTCACAGTTCTCCTGCGAAATCCGCTACCCTTCTACGAAAAAATAGCAATTGCATACCCTTCTGGTGTATTCATGCTCGAACCTGAAAAAAGTGCAGGTAATAAAAGGAAAAGTCCGTCTTTTGCGACGGACATTCCTAACTGGCGGAGGGTGAGAGATTCGAACTCTCGGTCCCTTGCGAGACGCAGTCTTTCCAGGACTGTGCACTAGACCACTATGCGAACCCTCCTCTCTATGCTTCCTCGCGGGAGAGTATACGCCGAAAAACGCCGTAAAAAAAGTACTTATTCGGGAGCTCCACAATAGAAAATGCCGCGCACTGTGCGCGGCATTGAAGGTTCAGGTTGCGGATGCTCAGGCGAGCGCAGCGGCAATCTGCGCGTGAACGCGACGGAAGGCGCCCTCGTCCTCGATGGTCCTGTCGTACTCCGAGTGCTCTCGGAAATACTCCGGAAGCTTGTCGGTGAGTTCGGCCCGGAGCTTCGGCAGCAGAGACAGACGCTGTCTGTTGCCGGCTGCCCACGTGCGCAGCCATGTCGAGACAACATCGGTACGGCACCGGCGACGCGAATAACCGCAGCCGATACCGCGACACTCCTGATTCACGTGATTCATGAGCTCTCGGAAATCCGCGAGCGGGAGCACTGCCGCGCCGTTTGCAGTCTCGGTGACGGCGGACGGGGAGGCGGCAGGTTTCGCCTTGGCAATCATGGACACTCTCCTTCAGGTTGCGGGTTGGTCGATCTCAAGGGCAGCTTGCAGGTCCGCGATCGTCTCGCGAGCCTCGTTCAATTCGAGGACGATGTCCTCATAGCGCTTGGCAGGGTATTCGAGATAGATCCACAGTCCGAGCGCAATGCCGGAGACACCGATCGCGTAGAGAAAGCATGCGAGGAATGTGATCATCGCGCTCGCCCACACGCCGGTTTCCAGGATTGTGTGCACAATGCCGGCGTTGATGGCGATCCCGAACGAGGGGATCATCACGAACCACAACGACGTCTGCATGGTCATGCAGAGTTTGCAGGTGAACAGTTCGCTGAGGGTGGTGAATCCCGGCCTCCCGGCACGCATCTCCGTGCGGATTCTCCTCCGCAACGGCTCAAACCACGAGCCCTGCATGAGGGCGTAGGACAATTGCTTCACAGCAAGTGCCAGAAGCACCGTTACGAGTACGGCTTGTATGGTCTGCATTACAGTCTCCCCATTAGACGCATCCAAATGAACTGGGCGAGAGTATAACACAAATTATTAATAAATCAAGTAATGTCCATAGTGCCCCGACAGCGACAATACGGACGGCTGCCAGGGGCAGGATTGCTCCTATGCGAAGCCGCACGGAGTCACGAATGATGATAGGCTTCAGGTATGAAGATCGTTCTCATTCTTGTTGTACTCCTTGTCCTGTGGTCTCTGTGGGGGTATTTCTCATCCCGCGTTGAGCAGGCTCCATACTCGGTTCTCTCGAAGGCAGATGGGTATGAAGTCAGAGTCTATGCTCCGCACATCGAAGCGCAAACTACAGTAACCGGCACCTACCGCGAGGCCATCAATAAGGGTTTTTCAATTATCGCCGGTTACATATTTGGCGGTAATACGAAAAAGGAAAGTATCGCGATGACCGCTCTGGTTCGCGAACAGGCGCAGGCCTCTCAAAAGATCGCCATGACCGCGCCGGTTATTGCAAGCACACGCGGAGAGGAGCGCATTGTTGCGTTCGTGATGCCGTCGACGTATACGCTCGATACGCTTCCGACACCGTCTGATTCCCGTGTCCGCCTGGTCGAGATACCCGAAAAAAAGATTGCGGCCCTGCGCTTTTCCTGGGCTCGAAGCGCCGATCGCATACAGGTAATGGAATCAAGACTTCTCGGTGCACTTTCGCGCGATCATGTCGAGGTCATCGGAGCGCCATCATATGCCGGATATAATGCGCCGTGGACACCGCCGTGGATGACTCGTAATGAGATATTAGTCGAAATACAATAAAGCCATGTTCATAAAACTCTACGCTCTTGCATTGCCTGTATTCTTTGCGATCGACATGTTGTGGTTAGGGGTCGTCGCAAACAACTTTTATCGCTCACAGCTCGGTACGCTCATGAAGACCGATATTAACTGGGCTGCGGCGCTTCTGTTTTACGCGCTATTCATCGGAGGATTGGTGCTCTTTGTTATTGCTCCTGCCGTCGAAAAGGAATCATGGTCGACGGCACTCATCATGGGTGCAGTATTCGGGTTGATCACGTATGCGACGTACGACCTTACAAATTTGGCGACCCTCAAGGACTGGCCGCTTGCCGTAACACTTGTCGATCTTGTGTGGGGCGCAGTGCTTGCTGCGTCGGTTTCCACGATTACATACGCTATCGCGCAGAAACTCGGACTGTGAATGTCTACCTGACGCTTGCCGGTATCCTGTTCGTCTACATGACGGCGTGGTTTTTCGTTTCGCTCATTCGACAGCGAAACGACGTGGCTGATGTCGCCTGGGGATTGGGCTTTGTACTTGTTGCGTGGTCCTCGCACCTTCTGTCGGCTTCCTCAGGGGTACGAGGAATGATCGTTGCAGTGATTGTGAGCATATGGGGACTGCGCCTCGCATGGCACATTTACGCGCGAAATCGCGGTAAGGCGGAAGACTACCGATACCTGGCCTGGAGAAAGGAATGGGGCGCGTGGTTTTACCCGCGCTCCTACGCGCAAGTGTTTCTTTTGCAGGGCGCTCTCCTGTTCTTGATAGCGCTGCCTGTCATTGTTATTCAGAGCAGCGTTGCAACGCCGCTCACCACCTTCGATGCTGTGGGTCTGCTTGTCTGGCTTGTAGGGTTTTATTTTGAAGCAGTGGGGGATAGGCAGTTGGCATTGTTCATCCGAGATCCTGCAAACAAAGGGCAGCTCATGCAGCGGGGGCTCTGGGCATATACGCGGCATCCGAACTATTTCGGAGAGGTAACGCAGTGGTGGGGTATTTGGTTGATCGCGCTCTCGGTACCGGGAGGACTGATCGGGATTATCGGTCCCATTACGATCACGATTTTGATACTCAAGGTGTCGGGTATCCCGCTGCTCGAAAAAAAGATGGCAGAACATCCGCAGTTCGCGGCGTATAAACGAAGAACAAGCATGTTCATTCCGATGCCGCCACGGTCGATCGTCGATTGATATGGAGCGCAAGCAGCTCATCTGGATCGGATTGTTCGTCGGCTCGACCATAGGCGGACTCATTCCTGAGTTGTGGGGAGCGGGAGTGCTCTCTCTTTCGAGCATTCTCCTGAGCGGTGCAGGTGCAATCGCCGGAATCTGGGGTGCGTTTAAACTCAGTGAGTATTGACCCTGTTTCGTACGGTATACTGAAGGTTCTCTCGTTATCACTAAGCAACATCTATATGTCGCTCGGAGGTCACTAAGAGAAGACCCCTCCTCACGGAGGGGTCTTTTGGGCTAAGGGTATACTGCAGCCATGCTTGATGTCGCCCCGCATGAATACAAAGAGAAGCCCTCGTCGTGCCCCGACTGCGGCAACAGTCCGGTCAATCATTTCGAGTCATATATCTCGCACACGCTCGCGGTATGGTCATCGCGATCGGCGCGAAAGGAACGCTCCGGTATGTACGGACAGCTCCGGAGTACATCCGATTGGCTGTACGTCCGTCTCGAGCGAGTTTTTTTCTGGATACTTACGCATCTGCCGGGTTCACGTTTCGGCACTGATCCGGGGGCAGCGCGCACATACCGCTCACAAGTTATATGGGAAGAGGCCGCACGCCGCGGCATCAGAATGGAACAGCTGATATTTTTCAAATTGAAGACGGATATCTATCGCGCGCATATCCGCGGCGGATGGAGATACTTCATCAGTATTCCCGTACCACCCGAGCTTTCGTCGGATGCGTCAGAGTGGATGGATGACAAATTTCTCCTCAAGGATGCGTTGTCCGACGCAGGTGTCGCGTCTCCGCAGATCGTGTCAGTCACGACGCTCGCTTCCGCGCGCGCCGCGTTTGAGCGCATGAAGCCCGTTGTCGTAAAACCGCAGTCAGGATCGCGCGGTCGCCATACGACCGTGAATGTGAAAACGGTAGAGGAGCTTGATCGTGCGTTCAAAACCGCACAGAAACTATGTCACTACGTTGCGATCGAGACGTATCTGGAGGGGGGTGCCGTGTGTCGCGCGACACTCGTCGGCGGCAACCTCGTGGGATTTTTTCAGGCACAGCCGCCGCGGGTCGTGGGCGACGGTCGATCGACGGTTAGCGAGCTGATTGCAATGCAAAATGCGCAGAAACCTGATCGTGTCCAGAACATTGTGTTGAACGACGAGCATCGCCGCTTTATCGCGCGTCTGGGGTATGCCGAGACATCGGTGCTGCCCATGGGTACGGTCATTGCGCTTACGCACAGAACAGGCAGATTGTTCGGCGGCTACACCCGCGAGCTTCTCGGCCGGGAGCATGTGAAACTGCGCACATACATGGAAAAGGCTGCACGATCGCTGCAGACTCCACTGGTGGGCTTCGACCTTATCATTCCTGATCCCGAACGGGATCCCGATGATCAAACGTGGGGAGTGATCGAGGCCAACAGTTTGCCCTACATCGATCTGCATTACCTGCCGCTTGAGGGAACGCCGTCCAATGTCGCCGCATCAGTGTGGGACCTGTGGGATGAGAAGCGTGCCGCAAACGGTATACTACGTGCATGATGCCGCTCCTGCCTGTCCTTGCCGCCGGACTCGTACCGTTCATTGTCGGCTCCGTCTGGTATCACCCGAGTGTGTTCGGTGCGGCATGGATGCAGCTGAAACACATCACTCCCGAGAAGGCTGAACGGGCATCGCGTCTCGCATTTCATTCGACGGGCGTCATGCTCGTGCTTGGAATATTTTCCGCGATCATGCTCTTTCGGATTTTCGTTGCGCTTGAGATCGATACGGCATGGCACGGCGTCCTCTCCGCGATCGGCATATGGTTGGGGTTTGTGGTTCCCACGACGATCCACCGAGTGCTGTGGGACCATATTCCGCTGCGTCTCTATGCGATAGAAACGGGGCAGTGGTTCATATCCTTTTGTCTTATGGGTGCTGTGCTCACCATCTGACCATGCGACGGATCCTGCTCGCGGTTGTGTTGATCGCGGTTTGTATAGCACTGTTCGTGCTGTGGCGAGGAACGGCACCTGACGATCAGGCGCTATCGGACTACCGCCAGATAGCCGTGCACCTCGGCGACACGACCGTCACTGCAGACATTGCCGACACTGAAGCGCTTCGCGAGCTCGGGTTGTCCGGTCGTGCGACGCTCGACGAAGACCGGGCGATGCTGTTTGTATTTCAGTCGGATGCGCTGTATTCATTTTGGATGAAAGACATGCGTTTCCCGATCGATATGATTTGGCTCGCGGCAGACAAACAGGTCGTACACATCGAACGAAACGCCGCGCCGGAGTCCTACCCGTCGTCGTTCAATCCGGGTACGCCCGCACGGTATGTATTAGAAGTGAGCGCAGGGTGGGCGAACAGACACGGTGTAACCGTAGGGAGCCGCGCGGCATTCTGACGCTAGGCGTTCGAGCCCGCGACGAACCCGGTTGTCCAACACAGCTGCAGAGAATAGCCGCCCGAGGGTCTATCGATATCCAAAAGGTCTCCCACGACGTACATGTTCGAGTATTTCGTTGAGCGCATCGACTTCCAGTCGATCTCGTCGAGTGACAGACCGCCGGATGTAATGACCGCTTTATCGAGTCCGAGCAGCTCCTTCACGCGGACCGGCATCGCTTTCAGGGTTCGTACAAGCGCCAGGCGTTCAATACGTGTGAGGCTGTGTCCGAAGGTGTCGGAGCGAATACCTGCGATCTCGAGTGCCGGCGCAACGAGTGCGGAGGGGATGACGTCGTCGAGAGAGTTCTTGATCATTTTATTGATGTCTGTTCTCAAAAGCTCCTGCAGACGTGCGTTTACTTTTTCGGGCCCCATATCGGGCAGGAGATCGAGCTCGAGCGTGACCGATCCGTATTGCAACATCTCGCCGATATCAGCGCTAAAGTTGAGTATGGCCGGTCCCGAAAGACCGACGTGTGTGAAGAGTAGTTTGCCGGATCGGGACTCCTGTTTTTCACCGTCGAGATACGCGGTGATCTTTGCGTTCTTGATGGAGAGTCCCGCGAGACGGCGGACCCATGCGTCTTCGGAAACGATCGGAACGAGCGCGCCGGAGGTGTCATGGACCGTGTGACCGTGTTCTGCGAGCCACTTAAAACCGTCCCCGGTCGAACCGGTTTCCGGCCGCGAGATTCCGCCGGTCGCAAAAATATACGATTTTGCCCGGACGGTTTTTTTGCCCTTGAGTGTCACGTGCGAGATTGTTGACCCGCTTGCGTGTACCGATATGACGGGTGCGCTCGTGCGTATCTCGACGCTGTGTTCGTGCAAGTACGACACCAGCGTATCCCATACGGTTTGCGCTTTGTGTGTGGACGGGAAGACGCGTTTTTCAGCCTCTTCGACCGTTGCCATACCGCGATCGTTAAAAAAAGAAAGCGTGGATGTGACGTTCCACTGGGCGAATGGAGAGGCAAGGTATTTTCCCGCATCCTTAAATTTTGCCAGGATCTTTTTGTTGTCGGGTTCATTATTGGTCACGTTGCAGCGGCCGCCGCCTGTTATGAGCAGCTTCTTGCCGAGCGCGGGATTTTTTTCGATCAACACGACACGTTTGCCGCGCTCTGCTGCCCGGCCCGCCGCCATCATGCCCGCAGGCCCGCCGCCTATGACCGCGACATCGTATTCAGGATCGTCATTCACGAGAGGCATCCTACCACGGGTTTGCATATTTTTGCCTCCGTGGGATAATCGCGTTCTGCAATAGGCAGTCGCTGGTGCGGAGGCGCCAGAGGAAAGTCCGGACACGTCCATGTATTGAAAAATAGATGGAGGACGGTAGCGGGTAACGCCCGCCGGGGTAATCCCAGGGATGCGAACAGAGACGTCTGAGCCGAGAGGCAAGGACACCCACGCCTGCGCATGCAGGCGAACGGGTGAGTCCTGACGGAAACGTCGGGAGTGCAACGGCAAAAATCCTACCTACGTGCAAGATCGTGCTTGTCTCAACCACGCGTGGAGATAAGAGAATCGCCCGAGGTGTTCGGTAACGCACATCCCAGATACATGACTGTCACCGATGATTCGGCAACAGAATCCGGCTTACTTTGCAGAAACAAAACATCCCCGAAAGGGGATGTTTTGTTTCTGCAGGTGAGAGATGTGTATAAAAAGAAAGGTCGCCGCAGAGCGACGACCTTTTGGGTTGAATGTTCATCACATTCGGAAGGAACAAGCAATGAGGAGGAGCGCTTTCGCCTGGCCGGGCTAAGCACAATTCATTGCCACAATCACTATAGGTAGAGGAGTGTGAACTGTCAATGAGGCTGCATTAACGACAGGCGAGGAACCGGCGGGTGGCATGCCACCCGCCGGCCGGCCTCACAAACCTTACGCGGGAAGCCTTTTTGTTGCGTGGATCACCAGAGACGTGCCCGAGTGATCTTCGCCGCAGGATCATTAAGCTCGATCGGCTCTTTCGACCCGGTCGTGGACTCAAAGAAACTGCAGAGCTCCCGGTCTGCCCTGACACTCTTGTACGTCAGGTAGGTCGTTTCTCCCGCGGCCACGGCAGAAACGACAAGGAGTGATGCCAACCATAGTCCTCGCATTATTCCTCCTTTACGCGAGACCGCACACCACAATCGGTGTACGGCGGAGATATTGTACGTAGTTTATCACAATGTGTCAAATAATGGCTTAGTGCTTATGTTTTTTTCACATTCCGACGGAGGTGCGTGATACAATTTGCCTACAAATTACTTACACATAATATTTTTTTATCATGCCACCGACCAATTCGATGATGCCGCCGCACGTTGCGCCGGTGACCCCTGTCACATCGCACGCTCCTCGATATTCCTCGCGTATCGATTCGCTCGCGCGCGTGCTCCTGATTGCCTTGTTCGCGATCCTGCCGTTTTTCTTTCTGCCTGTCGCGTGGCTGACATCGCTACAGAGTAAGGTGATCGTTGCTTCAGTGATCCTCGGTCTCGTCGCAATCCTGTGGACTGTTGCCCGTATTCGACAGGGCGGCGGGTCGCTACCGTGGAACATGCTGTTTGCGGCATCCGCGGTTCTTCCGATTGTGTATGCAGTCTCAACGGTAGTGAACGGATTCGCCTCGGTCTCGATCATCGGCACCGGTATAGAACCCGACACACTCGCGGTGGTCTGTTTGGAGTTCGCAGCGCTCGCTCTTACCGCGATGGTTCTCGGCGGCGTAGAGCGAAACACGACGAGCGCACTGCGTGGATTGCTCGGCGGCATGCTTGCGTTACAGGTTGTACACGTGATTCATATGATCGTGCCGTCGCTCACGCTTGGTGGCGTGCTTGCCGGGGAAACGGGTAATGCAATGGGTACCTGGCATGAGTTCACGATGCTCATGGGTTTTGCGCTGGTTTCATCACTTGCGCTCATACGTTCATCCGTTGCGGACGGGCTCTGGAAATGGGTTGTTATGGCCGTCGGCATTCTTTCGGTGCCGATACTCATCATCAATAATTTCGCCGACGTGTGGATCGCGGTTGCGGTCGCATCGCTCGTAGTCATCCTTGTTCGATGGTTCCATTCCCGAGCGCCGATCTCGGTATCGTTTGCCCGTGGTGAATGGGCAGCGATTGCGGTACTCATCGTTGCGGCGCTGTTGTCGTTCCTTGGTCCGAAAGTAGTCGCGGTCCTCCCGGAGAGTATTTCAGTTGTGCAGGTGGAAGTTCGACCGTCGTGGCAGGGAACATTCCAGGTGGGCGAACAGTCTCTTTCGAACCCGAAGGCATTCATTTTCGGAGTGGGGCCGAATACATTCACTCGCGAATGGGGCTTGTACAAGCCGATCGAAGTCAATCAGACGCCATTCTGGAATTCCGACTTTAACGTGGGTGTTGCCCCGATTCCGACATCATTCATCTCGCTCGGCATAGTCGGCGTACTCGCGTGGCTCTTCTATATCGTTGCAGTGTTGTGGAGCGCGATCGTGCTGTGGGTACGACGCGGTGACACAATGCTCTCGTCGCGGGTCCTCACGGTCTCAGTCGGTGTTGTGTACATGCTTGCGTTCCATCTTTCATCGGTCCCCGGAACATCGCTCGGATTGCTCATGTTCCTTTTGACCGGTCTGCTCGTTGCCATGTCCATGCAGGCATACGCGCAGGAACGATCCTTTACGGTTGGCGGCGGGAACGCTCGCAATGCCGTGAAGCTTGCGATTGCTGCACTTATTATTCTTACAGCGGTCATAGCGTCCATTGCAATCGTTCGCGCGGTCCTGGCGGACGCAATGATCAACCGCGCCGTCATTAGCTACAATTCGACGCAGAATCTGCAGAAGTCGACAGACCTCATTTCGCTTTCGCTCAAGATTCAGCCGTCAAACGATCGCGCGCACCGCTCAGCCGTTGAGCTGGGACTCCTGAAGCTTCAACAGCTTATTGCATCCAACGACAAAGATCAGGATGCTGCACGTGCCGCACTGCAATCAACACTCGAAGACACTATTAAGCACGGACTCGAGGCTGTGCAGATCGACGGACGCGACTATCAGAACTGGCTCCAACTCGCGACGCTCTACTCTCAATTGGCCGGCGCGAAGATCGAAGGTGCATATGACAATGCCCGTGCCGCGTACGTTCGTGCACAACAGGAAAATCCGACCTCGCCGCTCCCGCTTTTGAACCTCGGACAGCTTGATGCACTCCAGGGTAATTACGACGCAGCGCTCGAGAACTTGGGCAAGGCGGTGCAATTGAAGCCCGACCTCGCGTCGGCATACTATCTTGCGTCGCAGATCTATGTGGCAAAGAGCGATGCGAACAACGCGCTACTTGCAGCGGCGCAGGCTGCGCGCTTCGCGCCAAATGATCCGCTCGCGTGGTACAACGCAGGTGCCATCGCATACGCGGGCGGCGACTATCGGGATGCAGCGATCGCGATGCAGCAGGCGCTTGCGCTCCAGTCGCAGTACGCAAACGCAATGTATGTCCTGGGGCTTTCGCTCGTACAGCTCGGGCAACCGCAAGACGCGATCACGGTCTTCCAGGCGCTCGACCAACTCGATCCGAATCAGCCGATCGTGCTCCAGATCATCGCGAACCTTAAAGCCGGTAGGCCGCTTGATACGCCGGTGAATCCGCAAGCATCGACAGCGCAAGAGCAGACGAAGAAATAGTTCATATGGCGGTGCGGAACTACTCAGTGAGCATCGATACGACTCGATGTGAGCATCGACGAATTTCCCGCGCTCTATGATTGCCGAAACCGCCCGCACCGCAGCTGATCGAGCGCGCAATGCGTTGCGCTTCCTTTCGGTGGAAGTGCGTGGCCTTCAGGCTGCGGCGTCTGTCCTCGCGATGTCGGCACTCCTGTCATCGCTGCTTGCGCTTGTGCGCGACCGACTGCTCGCGCACTCCTTCGGTGCTTCGACCACGCTCGATATTTATTACGCGGCCTTCCGGGTACCGGACTTGATCTTTGTGGCGACGGGCGCACTGGTGTCGGTGTATATGATTATTCCGGAACTTGCGAAGCGATCGGATACTTCGCAGCGCGACTACATTGATACGGTTGTCAGCGGTTTCTCGATGCTTGCAGTCTTTGTGTGTGCGATCGCGGCACTATTCGCGCCCCTCATCGTGCACGCACTGTTTCCGCAGCTTGTTGCGCACGGACACGGCGAGATCGTGGTCGCCATGACCCGCATTATGCTCTTGCAGCCGATCTTGCTCGGTCTCTCGAATATTTTGGCGGCAATCACGCAGGCAAAGTACCGATACGCCCTGTATTCGCTGTCTCCGCTTTTGTATAACATCGGAATCATTCTGGGGGTGGCGGTGTTTTATCCCATGCTCGGCATCCGCGGGCTTGCGTGGGGAGTCATACTCGGAGCCGCGCTGCATGTGTTGATACAGCTACCGTCCGCGCGCTCCGACGGATTTTTTCGCAGACTGCCGCGCCTTCGGGAGCCGAGTGCGCTGTGGAGCACGGTTGTTATTTCGCTTCCGCGGGCGCTGTCGCTGTCGATGAATCAGATCACGTTCATCGGCCTGACGGCGCTTGCCGGCTACCTTGCACCCGGCTCGATCGCAGTGTTCATGTTCGCCTTCAATCTTCAGGCTGTGCCGCTCGCGATTATCGGTGCGTCGTATTCGGTTGCTGCGTTTCCGACGCTTGCAGCGTCGATTGCTAAAGGTGAGTTGGAGGAATTCATATCGCTCATATCGACGGCGGCCCGGTATGTATTGTTTTGGTCGCTCCCGGCGAGCGCACTCATCGTTGTGCTGCGAGCGCATATCGTCCGCGTTATCCTCGGCTCGGGCGCGTTCGACTGGACCGATACCCGTTTGACCGCTGCAGCGTTTGCGCTCTTCAGTTTGTCGCTCGTGGCACAGGGGATCATGCTGCTATTGGTTCGCGGGTACTATGCCGCGGGCCGCACGTTCGTCCCGTTTTTGATATCGCTCGGGACATTACTGTTGACCCTCTTCATGGGGGCGCTCAGTATATTTGTGTTTAAAGTCGATATTGTCGGACCGCTTATCGAACGCATGCTTCGTGTACAGGATCTGCCGGGAACCGCGGTGCTCGGACTCCCGTTCGTGTATGCCTTCGTTACAATCATTGCCTGCATAACGCTTGTCCTGCATTTTGAGTACCGATTCGGAGGATTCATGCACCGTACGATCCGTGCCGTCATCGAGTCGTTGTTCGCCGCCGTCGCGGCAGGGGCAGGGGCGTACGTATTTCTGTTTTTCATCAGTCCGTTCATCGTGCCGTCTACATCCGTCTCGATCTTTCTGCAGGGGTTCACGGCCGGCGTCTTCGGCATCATTATCGCGATGTTCGCGTACTTCGCGGCCGGCAGTCGGGAATTGACGGAGGTTGTTGCCGCCTCGAGGGCACGGATATGGCGCAGAGCGCCCGACGAGGGTACATTGGTTGCTTCCGCGGAGGAGCATAGCACGCTATAAAATTCATCCCGTCTCTGTGCTGCACGATATATCCGCAATCGCACACATCGCCGCCGATGCTCGGCTCCTTAAGAACCCTCGGTTCTTAATTATTTCCGCCACGGGAAAACTACAGTTTTCCCGACCCCTTTCGCCAATGTGCGCGATAAAGTAGGATGCACATCAACCGTTAGATATGTCAGACAACATACGCAATTTCTCTATTATCGCGCACATTGATCACGGCAAGTCCACGCTCGCCGACCGCATGCTCGAGATTACGCATACTATCGAGCCGCGCCACATGCAGGCGCAGGTACTTGATCGCATGGACCTCGAACGCGAGCGCGGTATCACGATCAAGATGCAGCCGGTCCGCATGGAATGGAAGTCCAAAGGAGCGGATTATGTCATCAACCTTATTGATACGCCCGGGCACGTGGATTTTGCATACGAAGTATCGCGGGCGCTCACGGCAGTTGAGGGTGTGGTCCTGCTTGTCGATGCAACGCAGGGTGTTGAGGCGCAGACGCTCTCCGTTCTCGGGGTCGCACAATCATTGAATCTGCCGATCATTCCCGTGGTCTCAAAGATCGATGCTCCGGCCGCGCGGTTCGAAGACATCCGCACCGAGCTTGCCATGCTGCTCAAATGCTCGGAAGACGATGTGCTTGGTGCTTCAGGAAAGACCGGTGCGGGGGTCGCCGAAGTGCTCGATGCTGTCGTTGCGCGTATCCCGCCGCCGCGCTCAACCGGGGCTGCCGCACAGGCGCTGATATTCGATTTCGGATACTCGGATCACCGGGGCGTCATTGTCTATGCGCGTGTATTCGGCGGCTCGATTAAAAAAGGCGATTCGCTCAAAATGCTTGCTGCGAAGGCAGAATTCATCGCACTCGAAGTTGGGGTTATGAAGCCGCAGGAGTCACCGCAAAGTCAGCTCGTTGAGGGCGACATCGGCTACATCGTCACCGGCATTAAGAAGGCGGGTATCGTGTCCGTCGGCGATACGGTCACGACCGTCCGTAATCCGGCTGAGCCGTTTGCGGGGTACGAGGCGCCGACACCGGTCATTTGGGCATCGGTGTATCCGGAGAGTCAGGATGATCTGATCGTGTTGCGTCAGTCACTGGAGCGTCTGCGTCTTTCGGACTCGTCGCTTTCGTATGAAGAGGAGTCTTCCGGTGTGATGGGGAAAGGGTTCCGCTGCGGTTTCTTGGGAATGCTCCATCTTGAAATCATTATCGAGCGACTGAAGCGAGAATTCACGCTGGAGCTTGTCGTGACCATGCCGACCACGATCTACGAAGTGACGCACATGGACGGTCGCATCGAGGAAATTTATGCTCCGGCACGCTTGCCCGACGAAGGGCAGTACAAAGGCCTGCGAGAAATGTGGGCTGACATCGTTGTCATTTCGCCGCCGGAAGCGCTCGGCGGCATTTCCCAGCTGTTGTACGACCATGAAGGCGAGGTCGGAGACACTGTTTCGCTCCCGGACGGTAAGACCGAGACCCATGCAAAGATGCCGTTGCGCGAACTGATGCGCGGGTTCTTTGACCGCCTGAAAAGCGTTTCGTCCGGATATGCGTCGCTCTCATACAAGATGATCGGCATGCGGGACGCCGATGTGGTGCGGCTTGATGTTCTTGTGGCGGAAGAACCGGTACAGGCCTTTGCACGCATCGTCTCCAGGCGCCGCGTCCAGACCGAAGCTGAAGCCATGGTGGAAAAGCTCGAAAAGTTGCTACCGCGCCAGATGTTTGAGCTCAAGATTCAGGCGCGCGTGAACGGTCGCATCATTGCATCGAGACGGCTCTCGGCCATGCGCAAAGACGTAACGGGATATCTGTACGGGGGAGACGTGACGCGAAAGAATAAGCTGCTTGATAAGCAGAAAAAGGGTAAGAAAAAGATGCTTGAACGCGGCCGCGGAAAGGTAGATATTCCTCAGGATGTTTTTTTGAAGGTAATACGCGAGTCCTAAACAAAAAACGCCCCGTTCGGGGCGTTTTTGCGTATTAGGCGAGTATGTAATTGACCAGTCCGGGGGCGAAGAACAGAACCATGGATATCATGACTATTACTGCGATTACGCCCCACACGAAACCAAGAACCTTCTTGGTTCGTTTATGAAAGAGGAAACTCATAGCTAGTAATATAATGCTAGGATGGTCGGATGGCAATCGTCGGCAAGCGCTCTGATCCCGTGCGCCTCTTTGCACGACGCCTCGCACTCCTCGCACTGCTCCTCGTAGTGCTAGCCGCACTCTCTGCGCTCTGGGACGTTTACAAGAAAGAGCGGGAATCACGTGTGCTGAAGAACCAGGCCGAAGCCCAGCTCTACAACCTGAATATGCAGGAGGACCACCTGAGCGGGGAAATCGCGCGGCTGGAGACCACGCGAGGCAAAGAAGAGATGCTTCGCGAAAACTATGAAATGGCAAAGGACGGAGAGCAAATGATCATGATCATCGAGCCGCCGTCGCGCCCGACACCTGCTGCGACCTCGACGGGGTTCACCACGTGGATGCATCGGTTCATCCCGTTCTGGTAGGCGTTCCAAAAATACTGCTGTGCTATAGTGACCGAGCTTACAAACGGTCGCATGCGCTTATCCATCATCATCCCGTGCTTTAACGAAGCCGAGACGATCGAGGCTGTTGTCGCGCGCGTCCTGTCCGTGGAACTCCCGCAGGCGTGGGAGCGAGAGGTGATCGTGGTCGACGACGGGTCCGGTCGTGCGACTCAAGATGCGCTCGGGCGCATAAAAAAACAGGGCACCCCTGTAACGGTCGTGCACCGCGAACAAAACGGCGGCAAGGGCGCAGCGGTCAAGGACGGCATGCGCAACGCGACCGGAGATTACATCATCATTCAGGACGCAGATCTGGAATACCGGCCGGAGGAATACGGCATGTTGATCGGACCGCTCATGCTCACCGAGGGGGCTTCGGTGTTCGGCTCACGCTCAAATTCTATGAATAACGTGCCGTACAGTCGCGTCTATTTTTACGGAGGCTTGCTCGTCACTCATATCTACAACATCCTGTTCCGTACAAAGCTCACCGACATTGCCTCCTGTTATAAAGTGTTCTCCGTTGCACACGTACCGCGACTCCTCGAGAGCTCACACGACGACTTTGTATTTGATGCCGTGGATCTGACCCATACGCTTGTGCAATCCGGGCCCATCATCGAGGTCCCCATTACCTATACCGCACGCTCAAAGAAGACCGGAAAAAAGCTGAATTGGACGCACGGACTCGATATCGTGCTCGCCATCGTGCTGACGCGTCTGGGCGTGCCGTCCTCACGACTTGTCGCAGCTGCGCGCGTCATGAGATTCATCATTTCCGGCGGGCTTGCCGCTGTCGTAAATCTTGCGCTCCTCTATATATTTACGGACGTATTTGCGATCTGGTACATCATTTCTGCTGCGCTCTCGTTTTTGCTCGCCTTTGTGGTCAGTTTTATGCTGCAAAAGTATTGGTCGTTCAAAAGCAGCGATCATTCGAGGATCGGTACCCAACTTCCGTTGCATTTGACCGTCGCAGTCACCAATATGGTCGTGAATATAGGTTTGATATACCTGTTTGTTGAGGTCGCCGGATTTCACTACCTTATGGCGGCAATCTTTTCAAACATCATTATCGCGTTCGAAAGTTATTTTGCATTCCGGTGGATCTACCGGTAATGGTACGAACACGTATGAGCCTGCGAGTCCGGCTTGAGTCGTTTATCCGCACGGCACTGATGGATAGACTCCTCGCGGTGATTGCGGTCACGCCGCAGATGTATGTTCTGCACAATATCGCAGAGCATATCCTCCTGCGCACCGCGATCGTGTACGAATACGCAATCGGGGCGAACATCGTAATGGTTATCAGTGGAATGCTCACGCGACGCCTCGCTCGACGGGTGTCGCTCAATCCGCTTTTCTGGATCGTGACCGCAGGACGCAGTTACTGGGCCTTTCTCGTTGTTCATTACGCCTATCGGATTGTAGAGACAACGCGCCTTGTGCACACGATCAGTCTCGTTTTGTTTTTTATAAGTATGTCGATCATGATTGCGGCCCGCTTCAACCTCGGACGGAATGTCGGATTCGTGCCCGCACGGCGGAATCTGGTGACGACGGGTCTCTACGGTATCGTCCGACACCCCATACATTCCGGAGAACTCTTTTTCTTTGTGTCCTATATGTTCCGGTCACCGACCTTGTTGAATATTGTGCTCATGACGATCGGCATTGTATTTGTTGTGTGGAAGAGCCTGATTGAGGAGCGGTTTCTCAGCGAGGACGAGGATTACCGTGCGTACTGCAAGGACGTGCCGTACCGCTGGATTCCGGGCGTGCTATAACGCGTGATAAGATTTTTGCATGGGAAAGGTGCTCACGGCGGACATGCCTGTACTGCAGGGAAGCTGGAGCTTTGATACGGATGTTGCAGCCCGCTTCCATCGCGAGGCCCACACACATCTGCCTCATTACGAGGAGGTCGTAGACGCCTGCGTTCGGCTTGCACTCAAGGAATTTCCGGAGCGCGACGCCCGTATCATCGATGTCGGTTCCGCACTCGGCTACACGATCGAACGCATGATCGAGGCGGGGTTCAACGACGTGTGGGGTGTGGAATGTTCGGCGGCAATGATAGCTCAGAGCGGTGTTCCGGATAAAGTAATCTATTCTCAGCTTTTTCCGGAGTCGAAAGCACCCTTCGACCTCGTAACCGCTAACTGGACGCTCCATTTTATAGAAGATCGCCACGAGTACATCCGATCAATCCGACGAGCGCTCGCACCGGGCGGCATACTTGTGATTACCGACAAAATGACCGCCGACGAGCATACGAAGAACATGTATTACGACTGGAAGCGCTCCATGGGGGTGTCTGACGAAGAGATCAGGCGCAAAGAGATCGCGCTCAGAGGTGTTTTGGTGCCACAACCTCTCGACCGGTATGTGCAGACGCTGTCTGAGATCGGATTCAAACAGGTAGATGTGGTACACAGGGTATTCAGCTTCAATACCTTGGTGGCGCGTCTGTAGGTTTGGCGTGCCAGCGAGAGCTCTCTGTCGATTATCAAGTGCGGGATGGGAGAATCGGCCAAGCGCTCAACAATGTGCCGCCGCACATTTTCTCCGCTCAGCCCTGCTCGAACATCTCCGTCTGCTGACGGGGCCCCGGTTCTCGCTTTCGATTCACCCATCAAACGCCACTCGATCGCTGCGCGATCTTCGTGTGCGGGATGGGAGAATCGAACTCCCGACCTATGCTTGGGAAGCACATGTTTTACCACTAAACCAATCCCGCGATTGCGACATTGTAGCGGATAGGTGAGCGCTTACAAATACTTCTTACCGTACGCGCGCATGGCATCCACGACGCCGTGGAAGGCCTCGCCTTTGCGGGTAAGGGAATACTCCACCTTGGGCGGGTGAGTCTTGTATTCCTTTCTCTTGATCAATCCCTCCTCTTCGAGCATTTTGAGCTTGTTGGATAGCGTTCGCGATGAGATGCCGGAGAGTGACGCTTCGAGTTCACCGAAGCGACCGGGTTTTACCAGGAGATCACGCACAATCAGGATGCTGAATGAGTCGCCTAACAGGTCGGCCGTCTTTGCAACGGGACAGTCCTTGCAGATTTCCTTGCGCTGTTTTGCCGTTCGTAACATAGGGCCACGGTATCACGGACATATCCACTTTACAAAGTAAAGCATCAGCCTATAATTGCCGTATATGAAACCACTCAAATTGAAGATTATTCTTGGTAGCACGCGCGAAGGTCGCTTTAGTGAGTATGCGGGAGCGTGGATGAAGGATCAGGCAACAAAGCATCCGGAATTCGACGCCGAAGTGCTCGATCTGCGAAATTTCGAAATGCCGTTCTTTGATCAGATGGCGACACCGAGCTCCAAAAGCGAGCCGTACGCGCATCCGGCAGTGGCCGCGTGGACCGCAAAAATCGCAGAAGGGGACGCGTTCGTCATTATTGCGCCCGAATATAACCGCGGCATTCCGGGCGTCCTGAAGAACGCCATTGATTGGGTCTATCCGGAATGGAACAAAAAAGCGGTGGGCTACATCGGATACGGCACCGCGATGGGTGCGCGCTCAGTGGAACACCTCCGCACGGCGGCCATCGAACAGCAGATGGTTCCGGTTCGCCAGGCGGTGCACATTGCAGCGCCGTGGATGCTCCGCGAGAACTTTACCGGTCCGATGAAGCCGGGATCCCTCGACGCCTTTGAGCGAGATGCGCAAACAATGCTTGATCAGCTTAAGGAATGGGGAGAAGCAACGCGCACCATGCGTCAAAAGTAAGCGTGCTATACTGACAATCCATTAAAAATCCTGACCACTTATTATGGAAACAAAACAGGTAACCATTTACTCGACTCCGACGTGCCACTTCTGCCACGCTGCAAAGGATTACTTTGCCGCCAACGGCGTTGCATTCACTGACATCAACGTCGCTACCGACCTCGACCGCCGTAAGGAAATGATCGAGAAGAGCGGACAGATGGGCGTGCCGGTGATCGATGTGGGAGGAGACATTGTGATCGGCTTCGATCAAAAGAAGCTCGCGAGCCTTCTCTCGCTCGCAGCGTAAACGTAAAAAAGAGCGACCGGCTGCCTCGGGCAGCCGGTCGCTTTTTTGTTGAGCGTGATGCTCAGTGTACTGTTGCGCCATCGGGCTTCTGACGACGTTCTCTGTCGCGATGTTCAGCGAGTTGTGCCATCAGGCGTAGCGCCGCACGTTCTTCGGGCGGATCGAGCGGTTCCGACTCGTCCTTCTCGAATTCTGCGAGCGGCGGTAATCGCAGTGGAGAGACGGATTCTGTCATACCGGCGTAGGCTTCGTCGACAGTGTCACCGGGGTACGAACGATCGCCCCATCCGCTCCGTATGACCGGCCACGCCTGCAGTTTTACGACGTAGTTGCCGAACGATGTCCGCTGCCAGGAGTAACGCCTCCACAGCGGTCGGATCTCGTAGAGCTTGTGCCACGGCACAATCGTGAGCGGAAACCGCTGTTTCGCGTTCAAGCGAACCTGTCTTCCGACGATGAGGCTCTGTCCGAGCTCGGACGATGCGGGCATCTCGATCGCGATACGTTTGTGCGGAAGTCGGTTGTGGACCGCAGTCAGCTGGACCACGATCATGTCCGGCGGGTCATCGTAGGTCCGCATATGCCATGGCTCACGGTCCTCGACCTCCCAGACTTCGTCGTCGAATATATGAGCACGTGCGTAGCAGAACGAGAGCCAGCCGCCGACCCACATGTGGATGACGCTCGAGACGAAGAACGAAGTCATGATCGCGAGATACGTCCTCCACGAGATGTGCTCTACGAACTCCAGCGTCAGCATCAGCAATACGACGAAGAGCGGGATGCTCACGAAGAACGCCTGCCAGCGCCCCTTCGGGTTCGTTTCCTCTGTGACCTCGAAGATGGGGAAGAGAATCCTGTCGATACGACTCTTGGGCATCGGGTGCTCCATCGGTTTATCAGCCGCCGCAATAGTGCTGATTATCCGGACTCTTGTCAACATAGAAAAAAAGAGCGCCCCGGGAAAGCCCGGGGCGTTGAAGTTGTTCGACAAACTGCTAGTTGCCGACGACTGCGGTCGCGGCAACTTTTCGCTCCTGCACGACCTCGTGTGCGATGTTCACAAGATCCGCGCCGATCGCAAGTTGCTTGATGTTACCGGTCCGACGAAGCACTTCGAGTGTCGAGCGACGAAGCACCTCACGAATACGGGCCGGCGATTCATCCTTGAGCACTTCGCCGAGTTCCGTCAGGTCGGTGTGCGGGCAGATCTTGCTGCCGCCGAAGCGACGAACCATGCGAATCACCGTGGCCGCATCCGGCGGCGGTACACGAAGCACCAGGTCAACGCGGCCCGGACGCATCATCGCCTCGTTGATCCGTTCAGGATGGTTTGAGGTGAGGATGGTGATGAGCTTTGTGGATTTGCTGTCGATGCCGTCGAGCTGGTTCAAAAGTTCGTTGACCTTGTCGGTCCGGTCGATGCCGGCGACGCGATCGATATCCTCTGCGAATACCATCACGGGCTGATACCGAACAGCAAAGCGAAGCGCATCCGGAAGCTCATTGGCGTTCTTCACGTAGACGAACGTCCAGCCGTGCTTCATGGCCTCGTGAGCCAAATAGCTCGCGACGAGCGTTTTGCCGAGACCGTATGCGCCGACGAACAGGGCAGAGCGCTTGAGCGAGAAACCGTCTTGCTCGAGCTCTTTTGTGTGGCGAAGGGGTACCAGGATGTTGCGGTCGATCGATTCCTCGACCGACGGCAAAAAGATGGGCTTCTCGTCAACGAGCTCGAAGAACTTGGGCTTGGACATGCTCAAGAGTTCGTGCTTCTCGTCCCGGAAGATCATCGTGAACGCCTGGCCGCGATGCATGCACTCCCTCGTCGCGTACGACATCGTGAGGTGCTCGATCTCGCGGATCCTCGGCTCGAACCGGCGTTCCACCTTGAACCTGCAGAGCAGAGCGCTCTGCTGTTCGAACCGCTCAGCGATGGTGAAGACTCTGCCGGCGAGGCCGGGAAGATCAAACACGCCCCACGGAACCTGCTCCACCACACCTTGCGAGACTTCGATCGAAAGCGTCTCGCGGTCGCCGTATCGGTCCGGCAATTGGCGAAACATGCCGAGCTTCGTTTTGATTGCCCGCGCGAGTGCGCGAGCGCCTTCCCACGGCGGCACCGGAATGGTCACGTCGATGTCGATCACTTCGAAGCCGCTCGTCCGTTCGGATTGAATGGCTTGGAGCGACGAGATCACTGCGGTCAGATCGGCGCCCTGAGGGATGACGACCGCGCCGCCGTCTAAAAGAATGGCGGACCGGTCGGGATCCGGATCGAACGAGCTTTCTGCGATGTCTTCTGCAAGTTCGTGCGGTGATACTTGCCGCAGATGGCCATTCGTATGACGACGGTGTCGATGCTTTCGCGACATTCTGCTCTCCTCTCTATGGAACCGACGAATGCTAAGAACATTCGGCTGCCGAATTTGTACAGGTTAATCAATGTGAGGTCAAAAGGGGCGTGCTACAGTAACCGCCACTGCCCCCGTAGCTCAATGGATAGAGCAATCCCGTCCTAAGGGAGAGATGTGGGTTCGATTCCTGCCGAGGGCACAAAGAAGTGTACGAATGCCGACTCTATGGTAGGTTTTCGGCGGAGAATAGATGCAACCAGGGAGCTTACAAGTGACCCACAATCTCATGATGCCCGGCAATCCGCGGACCCAACCCAAGGATCTGCAGGCATGGTTTGGCTACGACAATACCACCGGATTCTATGTGGAGGTGCAGCTCGCATCCATGCTCACGCTCCACGAATTCGGCATCATCAGCGATGTTGACATCAATCTGCTGACGCCGGATATCAAGGCGCAGCTCAAGGGGATCACGACGACCAAGAACGACGAGATCGAGCGTACGATCACCAATCACGACATCCGTGCACTCGTGCATCAGATCCAGGCGATCCTGCCCGAGGCACTGCGTCGGTGGGTGCATGTGCCGATGACGAGCTACGACGTGATCGATACGTCGCGTGCGTTTCAGTACACGTACGCGCATCAGCAGGTTGTGAGACCGAAACTGCTGCCCGTCCTCGGGATCCTCCGCGACCACGCTCTGAAGCACCGCAGCACGGTCCAGATCGGGCGCACGCACGGTCAGCACGCGTTGCCGATCACGTTCGGTTTCTGGATCGCGACGATCATGAGCAGAATGCTCTACAACATCGAACAGGCGGATATGTACGCATCCGGACTCGTCGGCAAGATCGCCGGCGCGGTCGGTGCATACAATGCGCAAAAGGGGCTCGGTATCTACGAGCACAATGGCGTTCGGTTCGAAGATCGCGTGCTCGGTCGGCTCGGGCTCAAGCCCGCACCGATTTCGACGCAGATCGTGCCGCCGGAGCCGCTCGCGTACTACCTGTATTCGATGCTGATGCTCTCGGGAGCGTTCGGTCAATTCGGACGTGACGGGCGTAATCTCATGCGTACCGAGATCGCGGAACTTTCCGAGCCCTTCGAGAAGGGGCAGGTGGGTTCGTCGACCATGGCGCACAAGCGCAATCCGCTCAACTTCGAGAACATCGAAGGCACTTTCTTCAAGAACGTTGCCGAGTACTTGAAGGTGCTGATGACGGTCATCAGTGAGCACCAGCGCGACCTCGTCGGCAGCACCATCAGTCGGGATTTCCCGACGATCGTGATCAACGCGGTCTCGCAGATGGACACGCTCATGCGCAAGAACAAAGCCGGTGTGCCGTTCCTCGCCCGCGTGAAGGTGAACGTCGAGGCGTGTCGGCGAAATGCGCAATCCTCGGGAGATACCATTCTCGCCGAGCCGCTCTATCTCATGCTGCAGATGAACGGCTATCGCGGCGACGCGCACAAGCTCGTCAACGAAGAGGCGATGAATTTCGTCTCTCCGGTGTGCAACCTCTACATGGCGATCGAGATGATCGCCGAGGGTAATCCCGAGGTGGCTGCCGCATGGGGAGCGATTCCGGCCGAAATGCGGGCGCTGTTTCGCAATCCCGAGCTCTACGCGGGTCGAGCCGCCGAGCAGACCGAGGAGGTGTGTGCCCGTGTGGAGGACTACCTGCACCTGCATCGCTGACCTGTTCTTGAAGAAAAGCCCCCGGTACGCCGGGGGCTCGCTTTTTTAGTGCTACCATTTATCCATGCCTCCGAACAACGACATGATGAAAGAGATCCTGCGCCTCACGCAGGAGAACAATGCGATGCTGCACAAAATGCGCCGCGGGGCATTCATGAAAACCGTGTTGCAGATCATTTTCTACGTGCTCCTCATCGTGATACCCGCGTATTTCTACCTGCAGTACATGGCACCGATGGTGAATCAGATGATGACGACCGTGCAGCAGATCCAGGGCACCGGCGCCAAAGCAGAAATGCAGTTCGGTTCGATCCAGGATGCTATTAAGTCGTTCGCAGAGAAGTTCAAAGTACCAACGTCCACGAATTGAGGAAACGTACAGGTTTTGTTATAGTTTCCACGCACTCGACAGTTGCTTGGGTAGCTCAGTTGGTAGAGCATTCGCCTGAAGAGCGAAGGGTCACCGGTTCGACCCCGGTCCCAAGCACAAACACAAAAATCTCCGCTAGGAGATTTTTGTTTTGGCGGGACCGGGGTGGAAGGGGGACGGGGAAACACCTGTTTCCCCGTGGAGGAAGGAGTGGGAAAACCGTGGGTTTCCCAGAGTCCCTAGTCCCAAGCGCAAACACAAAAAATCCCGAGAGGGATTTTTTGTTTAGAAGCCAAGCCCGAAGGTCATCGCCTCAGATGCCGGGGTGAGCCAGTTCTTCGTATTGAGCTTCACCTCGTAGCTCTTACCGAGCTCCTTGTACTTGATAGAGCCCTTTTCGAGCGCGTAATCGAGCACACCACGCGTGATCTCCACATCCTTGATGCAGTATTGACGCACCTTATCGATCTCGCCCGCACGCCACCAGCGCAGTGATTGTGTTCCGTGCGCGCTCTTTTTCGTACCGAGCGATCCTTCGGCGACCGCATCGAGCTTCAATCGTCTGCCCGTTATCGCATGGATCTCTTTCATCAGATCCAGGCTCTTTATCTTGGTGAGGTCGCCGGGGTAGTACTTATTCAAGAGCGGGATGTCGAAGTGGTCAGAGTTGTACCCCACGAGGATGTCGGTACGCTCCAGGATCGGCCATAGTTTCGGGAGCTCCGGCACCAGATAGCTCGAGTACTCACCGGTCTCGGAATCGTGGATGCATACGATCGCGATATCGAGCGAGGTGATGTCGCTTGATCCTGTTTCGTCCAACCAATTTGCGGTCTCGATATCGAACGTGACAATTCGCATTGGTCAGGATTATAGCAGACCGAATCGGCGCCTCTTATCCGAGCGATGAGAACAAATGCTCGGAGATGCGGTCGGCAGGGAGAATGATCTCGTTGCCGGTCGCGAGGTTCTTGATGGTGTAGCGGCCAGAGTCTCGTTCGGTGGCACCGACGGCGATCACAAACGGGATCTTCATTTTATCCGCCTGACGGATCTGGTCACCGACACGCTTACCGGAGAAATTAACGGCAACGGTCACATCTTCGCGGCGAAGGTCTTGCGCGAGGCGGATCGCATGCGATGTAGCCTCGGGCTCGACGATCGCGATCATGAGCTCGGTCGCCGGCGCGTACGCGGGGAGGAGATTATGCAGTTCGAGGAATTCCCGCACCGTCGCGTCGCCCATAGCGAATCCTACGGTCGGGATCGGGTCCCCGCTGAAGAGCGAGAGGAGTTTGTCGTACCTACCGCCGCCCGCGAGCGATCGGCGGTTCTCGCTGTTGGTGTCGAATACCTCAAACACCATGCCGGTGTAGTAGTCGAATCCGCGTGTGATCGTGGTGTCTACCACCATGTTCTTCACTCCCATGGTCTCGAGAATGCGTCGAAGCTCTTCGAGGTAGGCGCTCGATGTGGTGCGTGCGATGCGGTCGATCAGGATCGCGGCGCTCTCGGCACCGACGACCTCTGCGAGCTTCGCGTCGAAGTCATCCATCTTGGCCCGACGATCGAGGAGTCGCGTCACTGTGCCGCGCTGCTCTGCTGCCACATTCGCTTCATCAAATATCGCCTCCAAGATACGACGATCCGAAACCCGGATCTCGAAATCGTTGTCCTCGGCACCGAGGCTTCGCAGTGTGGCGTATGCAATGGTGATGATCTCCGCATCGCTCTCGATCGAATCGGAACCGACGATGTCGGCGTTCAACTGCCAGAATTCGCGGAATCGACCGCGCTGTTGGCGTTCGTATCGGAAGAAGTTGGCGATCGAATACCAGCGTGCCGGCATCGGGATATCGCGGAACTTGCCTGCAATCATGCGGGCAAACGTCGGTGTCATTTCCGGTCGTAGGGTCACGTCACGCTCCCCGCGGTCAACGAAGCTGTAGGTCTGGTCATTCACGATCTCGTCGGAGGTCTTGGACCGGTACAGCTCAGAGGGCTCAAAGATGCTGGAATTGTATTCCTCGTAGCCGTAGAGCTCGCAGATGCGCTCCATGTGCTCGAAGATGTAGCGTTGAATGAACTGCTCTTCGGGATAGAAATCGCGTACGCCTTTATACGGTTCGGTGGAGAGTTTTTCCTTTTTTGACATGCAGCCATTAAACAATGGATTTGCCTAACGTGCTATACTCGCGCGCATATGTCGTACGACCGATCCAAGTTCGAGATAAGGGATATCGGAGGGGCGAAGGGGAAGGGGCTCTTTGCCGTGCGCGATTTCGAATTCGGCGAATACCTGCTCGATTACACCGGGGAGAAGATCACGGCGAAGGTCGCAGACACACTGACGACGAAATACCTCTTTGAGCTCGACGATCAATGGACCATCGACGGTGAGTCCGAGTCCAACACCGCCCGCTACATCAATCACTCGTGCGACCCGAACGTAGAGGCAGAGGTAGACGGGGACCGTATCCTGATCCACGCCGCGCGGGACATCGAAGAGGGTGAGGAGCTTCTGATCGACTACGGAGACGAGTATTTCGATGAGTTCATCCGCCCCTTCGGCTGCATGTGCGGCACGGAGCTGTGCCGCCAGAACAAGCCCTCGACGGCCGTGGCCAAAAAATAACGAGATGGTAGTATTGCCGCTATGAAATCAGTCACCATTTTCTGGCTCGTCATTCTATTGCTTATCGTTGTAGGTGTTGCATCCAGTTTTTATGTAAGTGCAAAACCGGGTAAGTACGACGCTGTTGCACAGTGCCTTACGCAGAAGGGCGTTATCTTCTACGGAGCGTTCTGGTGCCCGCACTGCCAGGCGACCAAGCGTATGTTCGGCTCGTCTGCACGACTATTGCCGTACCACGAGTGCTCTACACCGGATGGAAAAGGACAGCTCCAGTCATGCACTGATGTGGGTGTAAAGAGCTACCCGACGTGGAAATTCCCGGACGGAACGGAACTCACCGGTGAACACACGATCGCCGAGATCGCGGGAGCTGCGGGTTGCCCCGTAACGACCTCATAATGTCTACCGACACGCTCAATCAATTGCTGGGAACCGGTACGCTTGCACTGCAGGTGGTCACGCTGGGCGTGCTCGTTGCACTCACACTGCGCTCAAAAGTGAGCGGATTGAATGACGTCATCAAACAGATCGGCGGCATGGCACTCCCACTCGCATTCGTGCTCTCGCTGTGCAGTGCTGCAATGACGCTCTACTACTCGGATATTCTCGGCTTCGAGCCGTGCCCGCTGTGTTGGTGGCAGCGGATCTTCTTGTACCCGCAGGTCATCCTCTTCGGGCTCGCGCTGTGGAAGGGTATTCCGTATCGGCTTCTTTCGATAGTGCTTTCAGCCTGCGGATTCGTGTTCGCCGTCTATCATCACGCCCTTCAGATGTTGCCGGCGGGTGCGCTGCCGTGCCCCGCAGCAGATCACAGCTGCGCCGCTATCACATTCGTAGAATACGGCTACATTACGTATCCGCTCATGGCAGCAACGCTCTTCGCGTTCCTCATCGTGCTCATGATAGCGAGCAATCGCTCGCGATCGCTATAGGACAGGCTCGCTTTTGCGGCTCTTGAAATAGATCCCCTCGAGCGAGTACTTATCGTACCCGTGGCAAAACAGTGCAAGACCGAGACAGAAGAGGATGAGGTGCGGCCAGACGGCTTCGGCAAAATAGAGCTGCGAGAGCGTGAGCCAGAAAATGAAGAACACGCCGGTCCAGCGGATGGCGATCCCGAAAAAGAGCATCGCGGCCGCGAGGAACTCAATGATGAACGCACCGAGGACCACGAAGAGCGGGTCGAACGGGAAGTAGTCGGTCAGGTGATACCGGACAACGACCTCAAGCGCGAGCGCGGAATGTATGTATTTTGCGTACACAGCAGCGAACATCGCGCCGAAGCCCAGAGACATACGCATGATCGGAAAGGCGAGCGTTTGATAGCGGGCCAATTTCGGCGAACGAATATTCTTGAGACCCAACAAGTGGTCCACCGACCACATCCCCGCGCCGAGTATATAGAGCAATATGAATGCACCGAGGAAATCGGTGTAATCGAGTATGGTGATCCCGACCACCGCTGCTGCGTATGTCCATAGCGCGATCAGTGCGAGCGCTACGTATCGTGTGAAGGCACCTGCGAGGATCGCGATACCTGCTATGAATGTGATGATGACAGCGATGTCACTGCCGGCTCCGTACCCGAAAAGCATGCCGAACGGATACTCAGGTCCGAAGAGTGCATTGTTGTAACTGAACATCAGTAAGCATGTGCCGACACCCAGTCGAACGAATGCGATCGCATATCGCTTTATGTAGTGGAAGAACGGAGCACTCGCGCGTTCGAATAATCGGAACGCGGTCGCAGCGAAGATCGTGGAAACGACCACGGCTGACACGAAACCCCAGAAGAAGAAATTATATTCGTTGCCGAAGTATGCACTGAAGGGGTTGGGCGACTGCGAAGCGAGTGCGATGCGGATCGCATCCGGCGGAAGCACGTACATTTCGTGCGCGGATGCGATCGCGGGAACAAAGAGTGCGATGAGAGATGCGAGTAGGTATTTGATGTTAGACATGAGTGATCATTGATTCTTCTATATCTTTCGTGGTCCCACCGGTCTTCTTTCCCGGATTGAGTACATTGTGCGGATCGAAGATCTTTTTCGTTTCCGCGAAGAGTTTCGTCATATGTTCTCCGTACATGATCCCGAGGTAGGGCGTACGAATGATGCCGTCGTTGTGCTCTCCCGTGATCGATCCCTTATATTTTGCGACGATCTCGTATACGAGCGGTTGGAGTTCAATGATCTCGCGCCGGTGCCGCGGGTCTTTCATATCCATAAGCGGAATAATGTGAAAATTCGCATCCCCGATGTGTCCGGCGATGGTGTAGAGCAGGTGATGTTGATCGAGAAGCTTGTAGAGCTCCGGTATGAACTTGGGGTAGTTGTCCGGGTGTACGACGAGGTCGTCGATGAACGGTGCTGCATAAAGACCCTTGAGATTCTTTCGCAGGAGTGCGAATGATTCCCGGCGGATCGTCCAGTATTTCGCAGCCTGCGCCTCGGATTTTGCGATCTTCGTCGATACGGCAAGACCGTGCAGTTCGTGGCGCGCTGCACGCGCCTTCTCGATCGCTTCTTCGTCGCTGTCTTCGGCGAACTCAGCCATCAGGACGAGCTTCGGTACACCTCCGGTGAGCACCATCCACATCTCCGGGATGAACGCGAAGCCGAGCTTGACCATTTGTGCGAAACCGAAATGCCCGATGATCTGCGGGATGAAACGCACTGCGAGTTTGAATGTCTGATCGTCGTATGATTCGAACGACTCCGGGTCGTGCTGTAGTACCCGACGCACGATCTCGGGGAGGATATTCATGTCCGAGAGAAAGATCACGAGCATGGCGCGGTGTTCTTTCATCTTTTCGAGACCGACTGTGCCTTCGGTGACGACCGCAAGGGTGCCTTGAGAGCCGCACACGAGCTGCGTCAGGTCGAACGTGTTCGTTTTTCTGTCCATCACATTCCAAAGCGCGTACCCCGCTGAGTTCTTCGTGACCGTCGGTTTAGCTGCGATGATCGCGTCCTCGTTCAGTTCTATCAGCGTACGAATGTCGCGGTAAATGGTTCCTTCCAGCGTTTGTTCGCGGGCTTTCTCTTCGGCCTCGGCAAATGAGATCGGCTTGAGCGTTGTGCGGGAACCGTCGGAGAGCACGACATCGAGTGATCGGACGAAATGATTGGTCTTGCCGTAGCGCAGCGTGAGCTCACCACCGGAATTATTTGAGATCATCCCGCCGAATGCACAGAGCTGGCGTGATGCGGGGTAGGAAGGTATGAGCTTACCTACCTTTTCGAGTGTTTGTTTTTCGAGATCGCGGTAGTAGATACCGGGCTGCGCAGTGACTGCCTGCTCCGTTATCGTCCGTACCTCGTTCATGTATTTGGTGAAGACGAGCGAGATAGAGCGCGTGAGCGGTCCGCCGGTCATGTCGGTGCCGGCAGATCGGGGCGTGACGGAGACGTCCTCGCCGCGCTCGCGCGCATCGTGCACGTATTTCACGACCGCAGATACATCATCGGTATTCTTCGGGAACACGACGACTTTCGGTGTGCGCTCGAACACGCTCGTGTCGCGGCTGTATTTTTTGAGTGTCTCCGCGTCGTCGAGCACATCGCCTTTGATCAATTGTTGTAGTCGCTCACGTAACTCCATGAAGTTATTGTAACAGCGATAAAACGAAAAGGCCGCGCACGCGCAGCCTTTGTTGTTCAGAAAAGATCAGTACTTCAGCGCGTTGCTTCGTTGCGCGCGTGACATGCACGGATTGCCGCGAGAAATTCTTTCTCGGACGGAAAGTCGGTGAACGAACGATTGAAGTTCGCCGGGATCAGGACGTGATGCACGCCGCGACCGGGAACGGATGGGAGAGTGAACCACATGGGTCAGTTTCCTTCATTCGATTGAGCCTTGAACCGCGACTATTATACTATATATAGATACATTTGTCCAATCATACGGCTCACCCTAAGCGTGACCGTTCACGACTGCTTCATGGCGGCAGTACGAAGATGTCTGGATGAAAACAATGTTGAACCGCATCGGCGGTATTTTTATGAGTCGCTCAGTCCTTTTCCTTTTATCAGTGTTCCTCATGTTCGCATTCATCGGAACGCTCTCCGCACATGCGGATACGAATCTTCCGTGCGACATGAGTGCGAGCTCGACCTCGGCACTCATGGATTGTGTTTCTACGATCCCGCGAACGATCGATACGAGAAGTGTTTTTGACGAGATCACGCGCATACGCTCCGGAGATGCGTCGACCACGGTGCCGGCTATACCGGATGTGCCGGGTCTCGGCTCGAGTACGATCCCGACCGCGGCCGACTTGCTCGCGCTCGTTCCGACCGCGCAAGATCTTCATTCGGTAGTCGAATCGGTGTCATCATCAACCGGTACGTCTACGCAGGGACTCGGGGCAACTATTGCCGATGCGATCACCGGGGGTGTGAGCGGCACCGGCACCTCTGACATCGGTCCGTTCGTGAAATGTGTTTTGCTCAGCGGTATCGGTTGGCCTATCCCGACATTCTCGTCCGAATGCGACACCGCATCGACGACACCGAACTCGACGCGGATCATCATCGTGAAGAACACGATCGGTGCTGACGGAACGTTTAATTTCTCGCTCAGCGGCGCGCAATCGGCAACGACATCCATAACGACATCGGGCAACACGGGGTCGGTGCAATATATCGTGCGCCCCGGCACGTTCACCATCTCCGAGGACCTACCGGGATCAGGGTGGACACAGACGGGACGAAGTTGTTCGACGAGCGCTACGACCACCGGCTCGATCAGTGGTGATCTCGGTTGGCAGTTCTCAATATCTTCAGGTGACACCGTGACGTGCGTATTCACCAACACTGCTTCGAGCACTCCCGGCGGAGGAGGTGGTGGAGGCGGAGGAGGTGGAGGCGGCGGTGGTGGTGGAGGAGGTGGCGGAGGCGGCGGCTCCTCAGGCGGCGGCGGTTCATCCGGCGGCGGTGGTGGTGGTGGGGGTAACGGACCCATCGTAGGCGGCGGCGGATTCTCACCGGGCGAAGTACTCGGAAACTCAATAGATCTCCCCGGCGTTCCGAATACAGGATCAGGAGGCAATGCTCCGATCAACATCTCGCTCCTGTTCTCCACATTTCTACTCACGGTTCTCGGCGTAGGAGTCCTACGCTCGATCCGATAGCACGAACAGAAAAAAGAAGCGTCAATGTGACGCTTCTTTTTTTATTCTGACCCCACCACGAACTAGATGTGCGATCCGTGAATGAGGAACAGGAACATTTATTCATGTGTAGTTCACGTCACTCGCTGCATTCTTATCTTCGGTTCGTTCACAAGGGTCGATGAGCCACGGGGGCGCGCGAGCGCAACCACACCATTAGAAAGTATTAAAGATAACAACATTCATTCTATGAAAATTACTTTGCTTCGAAAGACAGCAGCTGTTGCAACTGCAGCAGTAACTGCCATGGGCGCGTTTGCGATTGCGGCACCGCTTGCATTCGCGGACATGAATTCTAGTTCGATCACCATTACAAGCACCAACTCGGGAACGATCTCAAATTCCACAACGGCGAGCGCGTCTACCGGCAGCAACACTGCAGGTGGAAGCCGCGGCGGCCGCGGCGGATACGGAGGCGATGTAAGCGGCGGATCGGGCAGCTTCAATAACGGCGGCGCAACAGCCGGCAACGGCGGCGACGGCGGTAACGGCGGACCCGGCGGACTGGTAACGACCGGTGACGCGAACGCTGATGCGGGCTCTTTGAACTCGCTCAACAGCACCGACGTCGATCTCGGGACGGGCAACTGCGGTTGCGATGAGGACATGAACAGCTCGAGCGTTACGGTAGATACGAATAACGACGAGGGCACGAGTGCCATCGCAAATTCTACGGGCGCTACAGCAGACACCGGCGATAACACGGCGCGCGGAAGCCGCGGTGCACGCGGTGGTTCAGCGGGCGATGTGAGCTCGTCCGGCAGCAATAACAACGGGGGTGCAACCTCGGGTAACGGCGGCGACGGCGGCAATGGCGGTATCGGCGGAGAAGTGAACTCCGGCGACTCCACTTCAAACGCCGGGGCGATCAACATCATGAACACGACGATGATTCGTGTCCGACACTAATTCTGTCTGATGTGTGCGGGGTTCCTACGGGAACCCCGCTCCCGGTAAACCTTCCATGCACGCATGGAGGGTTTGCCGGGGGCAAACCTCGTTATCCGTAAGTGATTAGCAGTGCTAGCAGTCGACGTTTCGCGGCATATCAATGCGAGACGTGCAGTTATCAAGATCAAACATTCATTATGACAAGAACACATTCCTTACTACTCTCAGGCCTCATAGCAATTGCCGCTGTGGCAACCATCATCTTCGCAGGAGCGACGGTCTCACACGCGGCATCATCGCTCTTCGGCGGCGCTTCTCAGGGCGCCGACAACGTCGTCCTTGTTTCGAACACCGGCAATGCCACCACGACAGACGATTACAGCGGTGTGAACTTCGACGACGCGAACGGTACGACCTTCGGTTCACTGAGTACGCTCAGCACCGACTTCAATGTGACCGACGACAATTGCGGCGCGGGCTCACCGCGATTCCAGATCGCGATCGACAAGAACAACGACAATGTCTCTGACGGCAATATTTTCGTATACCTCGGCCCGTCGCCGAGCTTTACGGGATGTTCGCAGAACACATGGCTCTCGTCCGGCAACCTCATCGGTAACAACGATGCGGGGCGATGGGATTTCACCCAGCTCGGCGGACCGCTCGGCACGTACAGCCAGGCACCTGCTGATGTGCTCGCGGGCAAGATCCTCTCCATCAGTATCGTGACCGACTCTGGATGGAGTGCGGCCGCAAGCGGTGGAGACAGTGAGCAGACCACGCTCATCGACAACGTGATGATCAACAATGCGAGCTACAACTTCTCGCCGGCACCGGTAACGGTGACGATCGTGAAGTACATCGACGGCGCGCATGCGACGACGACGTCCGCTACATCATCGTTCCCGATGAGTGCGACCTGGAGCTCCACGAGCACCGGTTCGGGCTCGGGCAGCTTTGCACTCTCTCCGAACGGATTCAACAATCCGAATCCCTATGAAGCGACAACGGCGAACATGACCTCTGGCGCGAGCTACAGCGTGAGTGAACAGACGAGCTCGTCGACCGGAGCGGTCGTGGGAGCTGATTGCAGCACCGGAGCGATGTACCGACTCGTCGGGTACTCGACAGGGGATTCTTTGAGCAGCGCAGCCTCGAGCTCGCCTGCAACGACATCTCCGTCGCTCACCAACATCACCTCGAACAAATACATCATCGTGTGGAACGCGAAGTGTGCTCCGCAAGCGGCAACGACTTCAACGGTCACGATCGTGAAGTATGTCGACGGTGCGCACGCGAGCGCATCATCGAGTAATAGTTCCGTGTTCCCGATGCAGGCAACCTATCAGGCAGCGAACCTCATCGGCGGTAACCCGGGCACAGATCCGTACACCATCGGTCCGGTAGGCAACAACACGCAAAATGCGTACGAGGCGAAGACCGTCGATCTCGCGAACGGTGCATCGTACGGTACATTCGAGCACACCAATACCGGTGTGGTCGGAGCGAGTTGCAACGGCACGACGACGCCGTTCAGACTCGTGGGCTACACCTGGGGCGACACGCTCGCAGCTGCAGCCTCGAGTTCTGTCTCGACGACCTCGCCGTCATTCACCAATCTCCAGTCCAATAAGTTCGTGATCGTCTGGAACGCAACATGCGTCGGAACGACGACACCTCCGACGTCGACGAGTACGGTAAAGGTGCACATCTTGAAGTACCTCGACGGCTCTAAGGCAACCGCCGCATCATCGAGCAACTTCATGTTCCCGATGACCGCGACGTGGAATGCGTCGAACCTCAACGGAGGTGCGACGACCACGGGCAATTATGTGCTCGGTAATAATCACGGCGGCGCACCGGATCAGTACGGCGCGGACACTGCCGCGATGACCGCGGGCGCGAATTACTCGACCTCAGAAGTGACCTCCACATCGAGTGGTTCAGTACTACCGATCGGCGCAGCGTGCGAGACCGACAAGTACAAGCTGCTCGGCTACAAGACGAGCAATGTGAGCTTCGCGGACGCCGCGAATCAAACGCTCGTGTCTGCGACACCGCAGTTCTGGTCGATCAATAGCGATCGCTACGTGATCGTCTACAACCAGACATGCAACGGCTCGCAGAATCCGCCGCCGACCATGACCGGCTGTGCAGCGAGCTCAACTCCGGCAGGATACCAGCGCGTGAACGGTACCGTCGGTAACGACCGCGTGACGCTTGCGCCGAATACCTACTACGTGGGTATGGGCGGCAACGACAAAGTGACCGGCGGAGACGGTAACTACATCATCTGCACCGGACCGGGCAATGACACGATCACGCTCGGCAACGGCAACGCGACGATCGATGCAGGTGGCGGTAACAACGAGATCACGACCGGAAACGGCACGCACATGATCACGACCGCCTCGGGCAACGACAAGATCACGACGGGCTCAGGTGCCGACACCATTCACGCAGGTGGCGGTAACAACAAGATCTCGAGCGGCGGCGGTAACGACTCCGTGACCACGCTCTCAGGCAACGACAAGATCGACGGTGAAGCCGGAACTGATACCTGTTCCGCCGGCGGTGGCAATAACAACGTTATTAATTGCGAACTCTAACGAGTTCGGGGAAGCGGGACGACATCGTCCCGCCTTCTCATGAGGACTTCATCGTACGGGTCGTACCGTAGCGTCATGGAGACCTCAGAGAGGGCGTTTCCATATCAATCGTAACTATCATTCACTATGTACATTCGTCGAAGTTCCGTGTTCGTGCCGGTCGCGGTCATGTTGGCGCTGGTGATCAGTACATCGCTCGTACTTTCACCTTTCAGTCTGTATGCGCAAGAAGCGAGCACGACTGATACCACGACGACCGATTCCACTGCTCCGGAGATGCAAACGCAGACGAACGATGCGACGAATGTCGAACCGACAGGAGAGACCTTCCTCGAGCAGGCGGTCGTTGCGGCAACGTCCACGCCCGAGGCCGGCACCGGAGAGCCCGGACAGGGAAACGGACAGGATGGACAGGATGCATCGATTCCCGGGCAGGTCATCACGGCAACATCGACCGACGGCACCGGAGGACAATCCGATGTCGGTGGAACGATCGTCACGGGAGACGCTACTGCTTCGACGACCGTACAGAACGAACTGAATTCAAATACATCGAGCCCGAACCAGCCGGGAGAGACCAATTCGTCATCGATAACCGCTTCGACGAGTAACGAAGCAGAGCTTGGTTCCATCGCCTCGACGAGTGCGACGACGGGAGACAACGAAGCACAGGGCGGACAGGGTCTTGCAACCATCGTCACAGGCGTTGCGGTCGCAACGGCGAACGTGATCAACATCGTGAATACGAATATTTTCAATTCGGTCGGTCTGGTGCTGTTCCTCAATCAACTCTTCGGCGGCGGTTTCGATTTCCGCAACCTCGATCTTTCATACTTCTTTGATGATCCGTCGACGACGCAGGGCGGGTGCGGAAGCGGCCAGGGCGGATGCGGCAATTCTGAAGCAGACTGCACACTCCTCACGTGCCTCAACTCGAGCTCTCTCAATGTGATCAATACCAATACCGCCACGGTCACCAACAGCGTGATCGTGCGCGCATCGACCGGGCAGAACGTGGCGACCTCCAGTGGTAACGGCGGAGCGGATGTCAGTACCGGCGACGCCTACGCGGCGGCCAACGTGCTCAATCTCGTGAACACCAACGTGATCAATTCGAAGTATCTTGTCGTCTCATTCAACAACTTCGGGAACCTCGTGCAGGACATCACACTCCCGACGTCACAATTCTTCTCCCGATTGCTCGGGCAGGGCACGACGATGCCGGAAATGAACGCGAGCACATTCGACGTGAATAACACGAACAGTATCGACTTCACCGGTACGACGACCGCTGCAGCAGAAACCGGCGACAATACGGCTACCACAGGGACGAGCAGCGTCTCGGATCTCGGCGCAACGTCGACCGCTACGTCGACTCCGCAGGGAGCGCAAATTCAGACCGGAAACGCGTACTCAATGGCGAACTCGTATACACAGGCGAATTCCAATGTGATCGGAGCGACGTCGCTCATGCTTTTGTTCCGCGTATGGGGGAATTGGAGCGGGGACGTCGTCGGACTTCCGCCCGGATTGAAATGGGAGCGCACACCTGACGGCATCGTGATCATGACCGACAATGCGACACCACAGATGGTCCACCAACTCGGTGAATACAATTCATCGGCATTCCTTGCCTCATCGACCAATAGTGCGATCGTGCAGAACAACGTCGACGTGTCCGCACAAACTGGAGACAACCAAACAACAACCAATGCCGGCGCTTCGCGAATCGATACCGGCGACGCCTACGCGGTCGCGAACGTGACGAATCTCGTGAATACCAATGTGGTGAACGGCAACTGGATCTTCGGCGTCTTTAATGTGTTCGGCGACTGGTCGGGCGATATCGCATTCGGACATCCCGATCTCTCACTTGAAGCGGTTGCTGTCGCTCCTGAGCCGACCGTATCCGGAAGTGATGTGAGCTATGTATTCAAGGTTAAGAACAACGGCGACATGGCCGCGCCGAATGTGACGCTGCGATCCAATTTCAACGGGGACTACGTGACGCTCGAAGACCTTCCGAACGCGGTTCAAAATGCATCAGGCGGCGCGTGGGATCTCGGCACTATCGGCATCGGAGAGTCAAAAGAATTCGCGGTGAAAGGAAAGATCGTAAACCCGTCACACGATTCATACACGATCCCGGTGACGACGACCGTTGGGAGCGGTGCGACGGATAATGACCCCTCTGACAACACGAAGCTCGTGACGATCGTCGTGAACGGCCCGCAGCTGCCGCAGCCATCCGGCGGCGGAGGAGGCGGGGGCGGGGGAGGAGGCGGTGGCGGCGGAGGCTTTGCTTCTCCGATCTCACCGGTGTGGACGAAGGATCCGAAGATCACGGTCACCAAATCAGCAAGCGTCACGAGCACATCAATACCGGCGACGATCGACTACAAAGTCGTGGTGAACAACGACACAAGTGCGGGGCCGGCATACCGAGGATCGCTGAGCGATGTGCTCTACGACCCTGACGGAAAGGTTGTGTACCAGCGCTCGTGGAATCTGGATACGATCGCCTCGGGTGATGAGATCACGCTCACGTACTCCGTGGAGTTCGGAACATCGACGAAGCCGGGAATCTATAAGAATGTCGCCCGTGTGACCGGTATCCGAAACTACTCGACGATCGGCACCGGCGGCATTCCGATGAATGCCGTCGAAGCACAGAATACGGTTGAATTCACTTCGGGCGGACAGGTGCTTGGAGTCACGACGACGTCACCGGAGACTGTATCAACGAATGGCGCATGCGCCGCCTATCTCACCACATTCATGGCACGCGGACTGAAGAATAATTCCTCGGACGTTGCGCGCTTGCAGCAGTTCCTCAATACCACGATGGGCGCCAATCTTCCGGTAACCGGCATGTACGGTCCGATGACTCAGTCGCAGGTGCGCTCCTATCAATCCCGCTCCGGTATTCGCCCTACATCAGGGTCCGTGTACTCGCTCACGCAGAGCGCGATCAACAGTGCGATATGCGGAGGCGCGACGGTCTCATTACCGGCAGTACCGAACACGGGCAAAAGCACGATCACGAAGTCTGCTGCAAAGTCGAAGGCGGTAGCAAAGACTCCAGTGAAGACAAAAGTGACTGCGAAGTCGGCATCTCCGACGAATGTCGCCGTACCGAAGCCGACGGTCGTTCAGAAACCGGTCGTTACACCTACCAAACCGAGTCTTTCGAACTGGCTGAAGAAACTTGTGCCGATCGCGTCCGGCCTCACGAACTAAGAAAGACCTTGTAAAGACAGCTTGACATACCGTCCGGGCGGCGTAGCATTGACGTATTCATGGCTGAATATGTTTCCAACAACGTCAACGAGCTCAGAACAAAGATCGGTATGACACAAGAAGAGCTCGCGCATATCTGCGGTGTAAGCCGACAGACCATCATCGCTATCGAGAAGGGTAATTATTCGCCCTCGGTACTCTTGGCCCTCAAAATTTCTCAGGCATTCAAAACACCACTTGAGCGTGTATTCTATATCTCATGAACTCACGACTAGTATCCCAGCTGCTTGCACTCGGTGCGCTCGTTGTAACGGCGTTCTTTCTTGTCGATCCAATGCATCTCTCAATGCCGGACAATATGCATATGGCGACGCTCGCCGGCGTGGTTGTGATCACCGGTATCTTTGCTGCCCTCGTACTTGCTGAACGTAGCGGAGATGAGCGAGAAGATGCGCATCGTGCACTCGCAGGAAGGATCGCGTTCTTTGTCGGGACTGTTGTACTGCTCGTCGGCATCACCCTTCAAACATTTGCGCACGCGCTCGATGCCTGGCTCGTGTACGCCCTCGTGGCAATGACGGTCGGAAAAGTTATCGCGCGCTTCGTTGCAGAACGGACCGGCTGATGTCCACACGATAAATGTAAAGTTAACTTGACATGCGCAGCCCGCCGCGTACACTTTTTGTATTCGCTTATGTGTGCACGCGTGAGCGAACGACGTTCAATTACATACATAATCGAGAATATATGAAACGAATATTTATGATCGCGGTCGGTGCGACGACGCTCTTGTCCGTGAACATCGCATCCGCGGCCATGATGGGCACCGATGCGATGATGAAGGACCCGATGGCCTCCACCTCCATGATGCATGATGATGCAGCTACAAAAACAGACACCATGATGAAGTCCGATGCAATGATGAAATCGGATTCTATGATGACTGCAGATGCGGATCTCACGATCGGTTCACATGGTGCAGGTGTGGAGATGCTCCAAACGATGCTCATTGAGAAGGGGTTTCTGAATATTCCTGCAGGGGTATCCAAGGGCTATTTCGGACCGCTCACAAAAGAGGCTCTCAAAAAATATCAGGCATCTCTCGGCGTTAAAGCGACCGGGTACTACGGACCGCTGACGCGTGCCGCAGTTCATACGATGATGATGAAAAGTGACACGATGAAGCCGACGAATTAATAGTTTTCTGCATGCGACAGCCGCGCGAGCGGCTGTCGCATGCAGGTAAGTGCTATCCTTTTCTATATTATGGTCTTACTACTCATCTCATTCATTGCAGGAGCGCTCACTGCGCTCGCGCCTTGCACGATCTCACTCTTGCCGGTCATCGTTGGCGGTTCACTCTCCGGCGGTACCTCAAAAAAGCGTGCACTCATCGTGACCGCCTCACTCGGCGTATCGGTGATCGCATTCACGCTGCTCCTGAAGGCATCGACTGTATTCATCAATGTGCCGCCGACCGTATGGTCGTTCGTCTCAGGCATTATCATCGCGGTACTCGGTCTTGCGATGGTGTTTCCGACTCTCTGGGACAAACTGCCGCTTCTCAACAAAATAAATCGTGATTCGAACCGATTGCTCGCGACCGGATACCAGAAGCAGAATTTCTTGGGCGATGTACTCGTCGGTGCGGCACTCGGCCCGGTGTTCTCGAGCTGTTCGCCGACGTACTTTTTGATCCTGGCGACCGTGCTGCCTGCAAGCTTTGCGCTCGGATTCGTGTATCTGCTCGCGTACACCGTCGGCCTGTGCGGACTTCTACTCGTGATCACGCTCGCCGGACAGGCCCTGCTCGAAAAATTCGGCGTCGCATCGGATCCGTACGGCTGGTTCAAGCGCTCCATCGGCGTGCTGCTTGTCATCGTGGGTTTGGCAATTGTGTTCGGACTCGACAAAAAGCTGCAGATCGCACTTGTCGGGTCCGTATTCGATGAGACCAAGATCGAGCAATTCCTGCTTGCGAAGCAGGACGACATGCCGAGTGACGGTGCGACACTCAACAGTGCGCTCGTCGTTCCGAGCGATGCGACCGATGAGGAGCGCACGCAAATCAAGATGGCGCAGTATCAAAAAGCGCCTGAAATAACGAATCCGAGCGGTTTCGTGAATACTGACGGTAAGCCGGTTGCGATCGGAGACTATATAGGGAAAAAAGTCGTGCTCATCGATTTCTGGACGTACAGCTGCATTAACTGCAAACGAACCACGCCGTACTTGAATGCGTGGTACGACAAATACAAAGACCAGGGACTGGAAATCATCGGGGTCCACACGCCGGAATTTGCGTTCGAGCATGTGCTTGAGAACGTGCAGAAGGCCGTGAAGGAAGAGGGAATTAAGTATCCCGTAGTATTGGATAACGATTACGCGACGTGGGGCGCGTTTAAAAACCAGTACTGGCCGCGCAAATACCTGATCGATATCGACGGATATATCGTGTGGGACCACGCAGGCGAAGGCGCGTACGACGAAGCAGAACGTGCTATTCAAAAGGCGCTCAAGGAGCGTGCTGAGCGCTTCGGACGCGTCCCGGTGTCAGACGATATCGTCGCACAGACCGTGGTCGCCGAGAAACCCGATCCGCGCATCAATTCGCCCGAGGTCTATTTTGGCGCGTGGCGAAACGAATATCTCGGCAACGGTAAGAAGGGAATCGAGGGTGTGCAGGAACTCAAGCTGCCGAAGCCTATGCCGCTCGTAACCAATAGACTCTATATGTACGGAACGTGGGACTTCAAATACGAGTTCGTGCGCAGTATGTCGAAGGGTGCGGAGATAACATTCCGGTACGACGCAAAGAATGTGTACATGGTTGCCCGTTCCGACAAGCCGGTGACGCTGAAGATATATATAGACGGCACGTTCTCGAAAGAACTGGTCGTTCAGGAGGACAAACTCTACGACATCGTAGAGGGTAATGACTACGGAGTGCATGTCCTCGATATCGAAGTGGTCGATACCGGCCTGGACGTATACACCTTTACGTTTGGCTGATTTGTGCTTCTTGAACAGGTTCTGGTGCCGGTGGAGTGGATGGTTGTTCAGAGGGCTGCTGATCAACGGGCGACCCAGTGTCCGGGGTCTGTTGATCGTCCGGACGTTCACCGGCGAGCTGCTCGCTCTGCGCCTGTGCAGACGGCTCGATTGTATCGATTACTTCATCAACGGGAAGAGATTCTTCGATCGGCGTAACGAGCGTAGATGGCGGCTGCGCATCTATGCTTTCAGGCTCGCTCGGCGCTGTTGTCGGATTGTTCGCTGGTGCCTCGAACATTTCCTCGGTGCCTGAAGCTGTCGATGGATGTGTATTCTGTTGCGACGGCGAACTGATCTGCTCGACATTCGGTGCTCCTGGGGTTGGCATAGGATCGAGCCATGGTCCTGTGCCATCCGGAATGCGTGCATATGATTTATTGTCCGGCACCTGGTTATCGGGGCAATCCGCGCTCTGACCATTGCCCGGTGTGCCTGATGGTGTGGATGTGGCATTGGTGTCACCCGGCGAGGGCTCCTGTTCGCAGAAGTCGCCCTGATTGTTATACGTGTATGAATCGATTAACACACTTCCTGTTGATGTGCCCGTATACAAAAAGATACTGTCGCCGGTGTTGTTGAGCGAAGGTTTATTCAGATACACAACGAGCCATCCGTGGCTAGGTATAATGGTTTGTCCCGTGTTAGTGACGCTGCCTCCAATCACCGCGTGCGTATTTCCGGCTCCGCCGCTTGCATCCGTCATAAACCACCCCGCAACATCGACAGGATCGTTGCCGTTATTGTAGAGCTCAATCCATTCGCCGAGCGGCATATTGCTCGCATCATGCCCAAGATTCATACCGTTGGCTGACACGTCCGGATTCGGAAGAAATTCATTGAGAACAATATTGTGCGGATTCGCACCCGGTGTCGCAAACCATTCGCCTGCAGAAAATACGTTCAGTTGCGACTGCTCGGTATCGCGGAAATAAGATAATGTCTGGCCGACGCCCCCGTTTGAGACCGCGATCGAAGCGACAATTGCAAGGGCAGAAACGCCGGTATTCAGATACTGCCGTTTTGATACAAGGCGTCGCGCAACGCGAGCCTTAAACACGCGCACAGGGACAAATACGTCGTCCATGGAAAACCGGCGTGCAAAAACAACATGGGCATCGATGTCGTCGTCAAATGATGCGCTGCCACCGGAGTTTTCACCGTCGCGATTTCGTCTGCGCCATGCGCGATGTACCTCACGGAAAATATTAATAAGCTCATCGATGATGATGGCCGCTGCAGGAATGGCTATGAGCAGCACGAATCCGACGGGTTGTTTGGCAAAATCGAGCACAAACCCAGCGTAGGGTGTGTGCATGATGACTTTTCCGATAATGTCCGATTGCCGGATTTCTTTGGTGTCTGGGTCTTCATTGGCATCGCCCTTCGTGGTGTACCACGTGCCGTTTTCCTCGCGCATCGCAACGATGCGGTGTGTGGTGGGAATTTGTGTCCGTGAATCTTGCCCAAACGTTATTATGTCGCGAAGTCCATATGTATCTGTCGGTTTGATGAACACCAAGGAGCCCGTGGGAATGGTGGGCTCCATCGATCCGGACTTTACTATTTTGATCTCGATATTACCGGGGATTGGCAACATTGATGCGAGGAAAAGCCCCGCCACCGAAAGGAGCAGCAGGATCGAGAAGGCATAGAAGGATTTTGTAAGGATTTTCATACGCGGTTATCGAGAACGAGTTGGTGCCGATGCACGTCCAGAGGTTGTTGCTGGTGCAGTGGTAGGCGCTGGCGCAGGAGTAGGAGACTGAGTGGATGTGCCACGATCGGTTCTACCGACGGTTTGTGTGGCAGCGGTCGATTGAGTTGGTTGCGTACCGAATCCGCCAGGACATTCGGTTTTGTACATGGGCAGTGGCCACCCATACTTCGCAATCATCTCGCATTTTACGAAGAGTCCGATTTTTTCACCCATGCCTTGTGAGCCGCCCGAGCCACCGCTTGGATCTTCGCACCGGAAATCGGTTTGATCGGTCGTTACTGCTCGAAACGAAATATCGACCGACATTGAATCTGTTTGAGCGGCATTTCCGAGTACACTGCCATCACATGTAATCGCCGCAGTCCCGAGGTTTACAGACAAATTTCCCGCACACCAGGTGATCCCCACATACGCAGTGGAAGATGCTACAAGGGGTGATGGATGCTCTGCGTCGGCAAGCGCGTATTTTTTGTTGTTAAGCACGATTGATGCCGCCTGCGTACTCGTTCCAAAGAGCGGGACCTCTCCAACCTCAAATACGTTGTCGCCATCGTCGCGCCAGGCAAAGAATTCTGTGCCATCAGCAAGCTCTCCCACGGTGGGTGTGGAATCGACGTGACTCTCGGGTTCGTTGATACCGTTTTCCTTATTCTGCAAATTTTGGAAATCCATGCAGAGCCACGCGTCCATATTCACGTGGAAGCTGATTGTGGTTTCACCGCGATCTCCAGGCTTTACGTCGTTGATGTTGAAGAATTTATCGGTACCGGGCGTGAGGTTTTTGAGACCCCATGTGGCGGAGGGCACGAGCACGCCGTTGTATGTGGAGTGGCTATCGATCGTGAGATTGAATCCGTTTGCTTGCGCAAAGGTGATCCCCGTTGATCCGCCTCGCAAAGAGACCGCTGCTACAAGCAGTGCAGATACACCTGCGAGCAGCACGAGTCTTGATACGAGGCGGATCGCCATATGCTAGTTGTCGTCGTTAGTGATGGTGCACGTAATCGATTCACCTTCGTCGAGCGTAGCAGTACCTCCAAGCACGGCAGGGCACTTTGCATTGCCTGTGATCGAGACAAAGTGATACCCAGCTCGTCCAGTTTCGTTGATCGTATGCGGAGTGTTCGACGTTACTGTGACTGACGAGTTGTTTGGTACATTCGCACCATCAATCTTGAGGCCCCAATTCGAGCCGGGCGTTGCAGTGCCGCCATTGTTATTAATCACGTTCTTTACGAGGGTAATGTGCGCCTCTTGGTCTGTGTTTGTGATAGTGCACTGTTTGTTATCGCCCGGAGCGAGTGTGATGTCGCCATTTGAATCACAGTCACCGCTAAACGATGCGATGTACCCAGACACACCAGTCTCACCGACGTTATACGTGCCAGCAGCTACGTTTGTAGGTATTCCAGACGTGACATTTGTAGCAGTGGAGCCGTTGTCGACGAATAGCTGGTAGTCACTCACGATGTTGTTGCCTCCGTGAATATTGTTCACGATTTTCGTGACGGTGATGGCGGCGAGGCGACGATCTGTACCGTCGCACGTGAAGTTCGGATTATTGCGAGCCTGGACTGCCCGGAAGGCTATATCCATGGTGGTACCGTCTGTTTGTGAGAGATTGCCAAGCGTTGTGCCATCGCACGTTACACCCGATGCGACCGACGGATTCTGGCCTTGACCGGCAGCGACCGGGTTGAGCGCGAGTGTGCCCATGCACCAAGCTTTTGCGATGTAGACGGTTTGATTTGCGGGAAGCGGAACGATGTTGTTTGGTGTCCACACGTTTGTCGCGGAGTCTGCAAGTGCTACGGAGAACGTGCGATCCTGTCCAAACATATTCGTGATGGTTTGCACCCCGGGTGTGATCTGGTTTTCGCCAACTTCATACACGTTGTCGCCATCGTCTGCCCACCAGAACATCTGAATGGTGCCGGCGAGTTCGCCGTCCCATGTGTTGTTGACGTCTTCTTGCACATCACCAGCACCGAGTTCCGGCTCGTTGGACGATTTGTCGTCGTCGGAGGTGAGCGTCATATCGAGACATGCGTATGCATTGTTTTCGACATGGAGAGAGATCGTATCCTCACCCTCGTCGTCGGGCTTCACGTCGGTGAAGTTGAAGAAAAGCAATCCATTGCCCAAATCGCTTGGGATCCACGAGGTGGAGCATGGCGTGCCGGCAACAGGGAATGGCGCGTTTCCTTGCCATACAAAATTTGGAGCCTGAACGGTGCCGATATTTGTGCAGCGGTTTCCGTTGTAGTAGCTGTCGTTGTCGATCTTGAGATCGAACGCGCCGGCGACAAAAGTGTTGTCGACCGATGTTTCAGTGTCGGAGAAGAATGCTCCGGTTGCACCTGACGCGATCACGCCTCCGGCAAAGAGGACCGTGATCAAACTGAATGCAATTCGTTTCATAGAATTTTATAATTTGTAAATCTGAATAAAAGTCTGGTGTGCGCCGTTTCCCGCGTGCTCTCCAGCCCGCTCAGCCCCACGGTAAGAGAGGCTGAGTACGGCTAGAGAAGACTAGAGAACTAGTTCGGCTGGTAGCCGGTGTAGTTCTGTGCGCACGTGAAGGTTGCATTGTTGCGAGCCTGCACTGCGTAGAACTGCATGTCGCCCTGAACCTGGTCGGTCTGCGCTGCATTGTTTACAGCCGCGCCATTGCACGTTACGCCCGTCCCACGTACGAGTGGGCCATTCGGAGTGCTCGGATTTGAAGGCGTGCCAACCTTACCGAGACCATCCTGCGCGACTGATCCCGCTGCAAGCGTGCCCATGCACCATGCCTTGCCGATGTATACAGTGGAGTTACCAGGAATTGGGTTTGGACCAAATGGGCCACCTTGTGAGTCAACGAGTGTGACTTTGCCCTGCTGACCAAGACCTGCAAGGGTGCCCTGGACGAATATTGATGCAATTTCGTCTGCTTCAAGCACATTGTCACCGTCATCCTTCCAGAACGCGAACTGGAGATTGCTATCGAGTTCACCGAGTCCTGTGCCCGGGAACGTCGACGTTACGAGATCATCGGAAAGCTCAGGTTCGGTCAATGTCTGATCTGAGTCGTCCGTGATACGTGCCGCTGCACACATCCATGCATTGTTACTGCCAACGTGGATCGAGATCGTGTCTTCGCCCACATCACCCGGCTTCACATCCGTGAAGTCGAAGAATTTCTGGTTTGTCAGGTCTGCCATTGCCCACGAAGTGGCTGGACTGTTGACGAGAACACCATTCGAGTTTGTCACGTAGCTTTCGTTGTCGATCTGAAGATCGATGTCGCCAGCGGTGAATGTGTTTCCGGTCGATGTTTCTGTGTCGTTAAAGAATGCGCCAGTTGCACTTACCGCAATGGCACCTGTGAAAGCAATCAGCGCGACGCTTCCGAGGATTTTTGAGATTCCAAGTCCTTTCATAAGATTTATGTAATTAGAACCAATAAGTGATCGGGAAATTTTGATAAATTACTCTTCTGATCCGGCTTCTCGACCCATCCGGCCAGTGCCACAAAGCAAAAGAGCTGTTTTGCGTCTCTAGTTCACGCAAAACAGCCCTTCTCGAGCTTGATGGCTCATCGTATGCATGTCGTACCCCATGCGATGTGTCTCGCGGTCTTTTTCCCAAAAGCCGATTGAGACATCTATGAGCCTACGTGCTCAAATTGCATCACTTTTTACGTGACGAGGTCAAAAATGGGGGATTAGCCTGTGTGTAAGAGGTGGACAATTGGTGGAAAGCGTGAGGAGAAGATGTGTACAGTCGCCGATCTCGCCTACGTGGTCCTGCCCACGGTCACAGAGATCACTACCATCATTGGGTGCGTGCACAGCCTCACTCTGTAGGCGCTATTCTACTGCATAGGGGAAAGAATCTCAAAAAGGCCCCATAGATTGTCCTATAGATTCCATACGTCAGGACGGAAAATTCCGTGCTATGACACGCATGAGTGGGCAGTGCTACGTTGACACACTTCGGGCAGGGTATATCGTTTCGATAGTTTTGCAGAAAGTTTTCATCATTATTATTTCTGAATATCCGTATGATTTCATTGAGCAGCGCATACAGAAAGGCAGTCGTCGCAGGGGGAGTCGGGGTTGCAATTGTGTTTGCCGGAGCAGTATTGACTACAGGCCGTGTCGAAGCAGCAACATCCCCGCTTGGGAGCGTGCGAATCCACGTAATCGTGGTTGGTGGGGCGGCTCACGCATCGGAATTTGCACTCAAGATCAAAAAGAGTGGACCGATCGACACCGGTTCGGTCACTGGTTCAGGTAACACGGTTATCTTTAGTAGTCTGACGCCGGGCGCGTACAGCATAAGCGCCACGGGGCCTTCCGGGTACCGTGGTACGTGGAGCGGCGACTGCAACGCACGCGGGGAATTGAGCATCGGCATCGGCACTGAAGCAGCGTGCACGCTTACCGAGACCTACGGCTCTACAACAGGTGGAGGCGGCGGGGGTGGTGGAGGCACCGTGCCGCCCGCGCCGGAGCGGGGGAGCGGACGCTCAGAGCGCACGGGCTCGAGCAGAACAAGCCGGTAAGCGTTTTCTCGCGCTATAGGGGGTATGACCGGGGATCTGTTCATTCATATGAACCGATACTCGCGCGTTGACAGTCGGTACCACGGGTATATTGTGCTGTCAGTCCTGCGCTGCGCGAATCATTACTAACGCGCCATTTATTTCCTTTGTAAATACACAAGTATGTTAATGTCGAAATCCCTACGACGAGCGGCAGTGGTCGCTATTCTTGCATTCGGAGTCTTTATTACGCTCGGAAGTCAGCAGTTTGCATTTGCACAAAGCGGCGGCGGTATCGCCCATGATGTATTTTGCTACATCGATGGTGAGTTTCAGAACACCGGCGTACCGCTTATGCCGATCTTTGGCACTAAGTGTCCTGACGGCGAAGTTCCGACTCAGTGCTCCGACGGAATCGACAATGACGGCGACCACCTTGTCGACCTGAACGATCCTGGCTGTGCTAATGGCAGCGACAACGATGAGTCAAACACGGTTACCCCGGAGCCTGGTCAATGCGAAGATGGTGTCGATAACGATACCGACGGCTTTACGGACGCGGTTGATCCGAATTGTCACACTGACGGCGATCCGACCAATGTCGATTCCTATAATCCGGATAGAACCGAAGCTGGCGCTTTGTCGCAATGCTACGACGGCATCGACAACGACGACGACGGGACGACTGACTGGGGAGTCCCGGGCGACGAAAATCGTGACACAGACTGCTCCACGCCGCTTGACGATAGCGAGTCCGGTGAGGGCGGTGGAAACGGAGGGCCTACAACCGGGACGATTACGGTCCAAAAGGTATTCGGCAGCGGCACAACGACTCCGTCGAGCTTCTCCTTTACGATCAACGGCATCATGACCACCACCTTCGAGGCGGACGGCGAAAACGTGCTCACACTCACGCCGGGTACGTACACAATCGCGGAAGTTGCCACGAGCACGTATGCGGCAAGCTATTCACAGTGCTCCGAAATTGTTCTCACTGCGGGGCAGGCGGTTACCTGCGTGATTACAAACAACGCGATTGTAACCCCGCCGCCGCAGAATCCCGCCTGCTCCGACGGATCCGACAATGATAAAGATGGGAAATCTGACATGAGCGATCCGGGTTGCTCCAGCGCGGATGACAATGATGAAACGGATCCTGTCCAACCGCCGCCAAGCGGCGGAGGAACGCCGGCAAACGGTCCCATTGCAACAGGCGGCGGCGGCGGCGGAAACGGCCCGATCGTGGGCTCCGCATTCGGTATCACCGGTCAGGTGCTCGGAAGTGCTACGACGACTCCCGTAGGCTGCACTGCGCTCCTGAATAGCTACATGCGCATGGGCCGACGAGATAACAACGTCGACGAAGTAAAGAAGTTGCAGCAGTTCCTCAATGATCACATGGGTGCAAACCTGCCGGTTACAGGAACCTTTGGCCCGATGACCGACAAGGCAGTGCGTGCATTCCAGGCGAAGTATATGAGCGAGGTGCTCACGCCGTGGGGAATCGATGCGCCGACAGGATTCGTATACAAGACAACAATGCGATGGATCAACATGATGCATTGCAGTTCGTTGAATATCCCGATTCCGTCACCGCTGACGCCGTTCAAGGAAAACGCGTAGCGAACGCGCGCACGCGTTAAACAACAGAGTGCCGCATATGCGGCACTCTGTTGTTTAATCTATGGCTCTATTGACGCCTTGAGTCGGTCAAGTACTATTGCAGCGCTCATAGCTTCATGAATTTGAGCTTGTTCTTGCCCGCAATCATAAAGTAAGGGAGCGAGGTGGGTCCAAAGCTACAGCTTTAAGCTGGTTTCCCTACGTTTTGGACCCACCTTGCCCCCGTACGATTACTCAAAGTATACGCCCGAAATGCATGCATGCTTCATTTTTGATACATCCGGAGTGTACGAGCGACATGGTGAAGTATGCATGACATGCTCTCGACGATCCTGTTGTTTGTAAGCCTGCTCTACGCAGGTTCCGTTGCGCTTCTGGTCGCAAAAAGCATGTACGGACGACGTTGGAGCACGTCGGTCGAACACAGTTATGTGCTCGTGAGTATTCTGACGGCTACCGAAGCGCTTTATTTCATGGGTGCAACTGTATTCTTGCCGGTTGCGTGCCTCGTGGTTCTCTACACGTGCTTCATTGTGTTATCTCGTGTCTTCCTGCGCTCCCACACGATCGTGGGGCTGCATTTTTATGCGTCGCATGTGCTATTCAGCATCCTTGGCCTTGTGTGGGGGACAGTATTTCTTGTATCGATCGACGCCGGCGTCATAACCAAGACGCTCCTGCTTGGCACCGTGCCACTCCTTGTCCTGTCATTGCCGTTTGGTGTACTGCAAATGATCGAGCAGTTTGATGTGCTGTGTCGTGCGCACTGGAGCAGGCCTCGAACCGCGCAGGTGCGTACAGCATCTGGGGCAGGACCGCGAGTATCGATCCATGTGCCGGTGTACGCGGAGCCGCCGCAGATCGTGATTTCGACCCTGAACGCCATCAACGACCTGCAGTATGAAAACTTTGAGGTGATCGTGGTCGACAATAACACGAAAAACGAGGCGCTCTGGAGACCCGTAGAGGCGTATTGTCGCTCGCTCGGTCCGCGGTTTCGCTTTTTTCATGTTGATCCGCTCGAGGGTGCGAAAGCCGGTGCACTTAACTTTGCGCTCAAGCATACTGATCCAGCCGCAGATATCGTAGGGGTCATCGATAGCGATTACCATCCGAACCCGAACTTCATTAGTGATTTGATCGGTCATTTTGAGGATCCACAGATAGGTTTTGTGCAAACACCGCATGACTACCGCGATTGGAATGAAAATACGTTTCTAACTATGTGCTACTGGGAATATAAGGCCTTTTTCCACACGATCCTTGTAGCCTTGAATGAGCGCGACGCTGCATTAACCATAGGAACCATGTGCCTGCTGCGCAAAAAGGCGATTGAGGAGGCGGGGGGATGGGCTACGTGGTGTTTGACCGAGGATTCGGAATTTGCCATTCGTCTCCACGATGCGGGGTATTCATCCGTGTATGTGCCGCTCTCGTACGGCAAGGGTCTGATCCCCGATACGTTCGACGGCTACTCAAAACAACGCAGGCGTTGGGTTTCGGGCCCGATACAGGAAATTAAGTATCATTTTACGCGACTGGTCTTTACGAGTGATGATTCACGTCTCACGATCCCGCAGCGATTGCATCATTTTCACCACGGGTGGGGCAGTGTCCGTATCGGACTCTCAATTCCGCTTCTCGGTGCGCTCCTCCTGCTGTCACTGTCGATGCTCGTGCAGAGAGAGATGATCTCCGTGCCACATTCCTTATGGGTGTATATAACGGTCCAATTTGTATCAAGTATTGTGCTGCAATTTCTGCACTACACTGCGGTATTACAGTGTTCGTTTCGGGAAACAGTGCTCGGGTACCTTGCAAACAAAGCGCTGAATTTTTCCGCACATACTGCAGCGCTTGAAACGCTCTTGAACCGTCGGCAGCCGTGGCGACGGACAAGTAAATTCCGCGAGACCCAATCAGTTCTTGGCTCCTTGAGTGCGACTCGCTTCGAGATCGCCGCAGGGTCTGTGCTCCTTGGCGCCGCAATTGCTATGTACGCGATTATGCCGGTTCCTGGACTTCTTACGATGTGTCTAATCGGGATCGCATACCGTGGAATTGACTACCTCACTGCTCCGATAGTTGCCGTTGTTGCGGCCCGATCCCAGCAACGCAGTGCGCGACATGCAAACTGCGTTGACACAAGCCCAGTGAGTGTATCGTAGTGCTGAATTGGGGATGCTATTCATTGACACACTGTCCCTGCAGTAGATAATACTCGAACGTTTAAGGCATCTCGTGTGCCGGCGACGTGGGAAACCAGCGGTCAATTCATGAACCGTAGCTTCTCATGTGCGCGAAGTATATCGGGTGGCGATCGCTTTTAAGGGCGCTCGTCTTTTTTGTTTTGACATACTGTTCACCTGGAGCTCACATACCGCATCGCACTATGGAGCGGTTCGAGATGTGAGCTTCATGCTCACGATATCGGTCGATAACGCGTCGTGGTGCAATAGCACCGACGTGATTAAAAAAAATAATTCATACAACATATGACAATCAAAAAGACAGTAGCGGTTGCAGCAGCACTTGCTCTCGTAGCTCCGGTTGCAGCATTCGCAGACATGAACTCAAGCTCGATCGTGGTTGCTTCAAGCAACAACGGCGTTCTTCTCAGCAACACGACTTCAAACGCTTCTACAGGCAGCAACACTGCAGGTGGTAGCCGCGGTGGTCGCGGTGGTTCTGGTGGTGACGTGCAGGGTGGTGTTGGAAACGGTAACAATGGTGGTGCTTCAGCAGGAAATGGCGGAACTGGCGGTAACGGTGGTCCTGGTGGCCTCGTAACCACGGGTGATGCTAAATCTGATGCTGGTTCAGTAAGCTCGCTCAACAGCAACGACGTAACAGTTGGAACTGATGGATCGAACATGAACAGCTCTGCTGTTGTCGTTGCTCTCGACAATGCTTCTGGTATCTCGCTCCTCGGACAGAACACGGGCGCAGCAGCAACCACAGGCGACAACACAGCACGCGGTAGCCGCGGCGGTCGCGGTGGACGCGCAGGAGACGTAGAGGCTAATGGTTCTGGCAACAACGGCGGTGCATCATCGGGTAACGGCGGAAACGGCGGTACTGGTGGCATCGGCGGCGAAGTCTCAACCGGCGGTTCTACATCGAACGCAGGTTCAATCCAGATGATGAATTCGAACATCGTTCGAATCCACCACTAATTGATCCAATGAGGATGGTTGGGAGTCGCCGTAAGGAGACTCCCTCCTTCTCATGAGATCTTGACCACGTCTTGACACAGACTTGACGTCGAGGTCTCACAGAGGGAATATCAGCGTCCGGCACGATCAACAACACATACCTATGACAAAAACCACTCAACAATCGATTTCTGCAGTTCTGGGCATCCTGATTGCGTTTTCGATGACCTTCAGTCCGATTGCGAGCACTCTTGTGGTACATGCAGAAGATACAACCGCGACACAAACGGACACCGGCACAACGGACACCGGTACGACTGGTACGGGAACCACAGACCCGAGCACGACGGATCAATCTGGTGGCTCGGGCTCGGGCAATGGCCAAAGCGGCAGCGATGCCGTTATCCCTGGACAGGTTGCATCGTCGACGGCAGAAGACGGCACTGGTGGGCAATCATCCGACATTGGGGGGACCGTCATCACCGGTGATGCAACCGCAACCACAACAGTGCAGAACGAACTCAATACAAACACGACAAGCCCGGATGCACCGGGAACTTCGAATTCTTCACACATTGTGAGTTCGAACGATAACGTTGGCGAGCTCGCGAGCTTGGCAACATCGAGCGCAGTAACGGGTGACAATACCGCGCAAGGCGGCGATGGTACGTCGACAATTGTAACGGGGAACGCGGTCTCAACCGCAAACGTGATTAACCTCGTAAATACAAATATTTTTAATTCAGTGGGCCTGATAATCTTTCTTAATCAGCTGTTTGGTGGCGGGCTCGATTTGCGAGATTTCAACCTCTCGTATTTCTTTGATGGGCAGGCAGGTGCCTCGCCAACAGAGAGCGCAACAGGCACACCACAGTGTTCGTTGCTTACGTGCATGAACAGCAGCTCGCTCAATGTGGTCAACACGAATACCGCGACCGTAACCAATAGCGTCATCGTACGGGCCGCAACGGGTGCAAATACCGCGACATCTTCTGGAAATGGTGATGCGCTCATCGACACGGGGAACGCGTATGCGGCTGCAAACGTTCTCAACCTGGTGAACACGAATATTGTGAACTCGAGCTACCTTCTTGTTTCATTCAACAACTTCGGGAACCTCGACGGCGACGTGACGCTTCCTAGCGCACAGTTCTTCGGAAATCTTTTTGCTGCGGGTGGTGGCGCCCCTGCTATGAACGCGAGCACCTACAACGTAGCGACCGACAATCATGTTGATTTTGCCGGAGATACGAACGTGGATGCGACAACTGGAAATAACACGGCGTCGACCACAGGCTTCGGTAACGGCATCGTTTCAACGGGTGATGCGTACAGTTCGGCGAATACATTCACAGACGCGAATTCGACGCACTTCGGTGGAACGTCAGTATTCTTGCTGTTCCGTGTTTCTGGAGTTTGGACCGGCGCCATCACCGGATTGCCTGCTGGCATGCAAGCGCTTCGAAGCTACGAACTCTATCAAGACAACTCGAATGGTGAGCCAATTGTGAGCACATCGACACTGGTGATGATCACCGACGCTCTGGACGAAGGGGTAGCTGGTGCCTCAGACGCCAACTGTAACAAGAAGAATGGGCCGATCTCAAACTGCTTCAATTCGTCGGAATTCGTCGCGTCTTCAACGAATATTGCTCATGTTGACAACAATGTCGACGTTGCAGCAACCACGGGCGATAACACAACGGAGACAGTTGACGGCGTCGGTGCTATCGCGACAGGAGACGCGTACGCAGTTGCAAACGTCGTAAATCTCATCAACACAAATGTCGTTGGACGAAATTGGATATTTGCGTTGTTCAATGTGTTTGGCGATTGGAACGGAAATATTGCCTTCGGTCAGTCTGCACTTCAGTTGAACGCAGTTGCCTCGCCGAATACTACGGTAACGCCTGGGGCCTATGTAATGTACGACTTTACCGTAACAAATACGGGGGATTCAGATGCGGACGACGTCGTGCTGAAGGCTGATTTTGATAAGCAATTACTCTCATTTGAAGATGCTGGGCCGAGTGCGCTTGCGACTGAAACGGGACGACAATGGCCATTGGGACGCATCGCGCGTGGTGAATCAAAAACATATAGCTATCGTGCTCGAGTAGGAACTGTGCCAAACGGGACGTCGATGAGCGTGCCATTGGCAGCAAGCGTTGTAAGCGGGGGTGGAAACGGCGCAGAAGCAAACGCATCGTTTACGCTCGCGCAGGTTGATGTCGTTGCTCCGCCGGTATCCACCGGTGGAGGTGGAGGCGGTGGCGGCGGTGGCGGTGGCGGCGGTGGTGGAGCCGCAATCGGTGTAGGCCCTTCACTGTGGTCGCCAGATCCGTATATTACTGTTACGAAATCCTCCAATGTTGGCACGTCATCGGTTCCGGCAACAATCGACTACAAGGTTGTGGTGCTCAATGATAAGCAGTCCGGACCGGCCTATCACGGTATGTTGACCGATACCCTCTACGACCCTGACGGAGCTGTTATGTACAACCGATCGTGGGATCTCGATACGATTGCGGCTGGTGATGAGATTACGCTCACGTATTCCGTCGAATTTGCCAGCACAACGAAGGCCGGTGAGTATAAAAATGTTGCAAAGGTAACGGGTGTTCGAAATTACAGTGCTCCAGGATCAGGAATCGCCATAACACCAGTCATCGCGACGAGCTCGGTTACGTTTGCGAGCAACGGCAAGGTGCTTGGAACGGCAACGTCGACCGCGCCGGTGCTCCTGAACGATAATCTCAAGAAAAGCGACACTTCTTCGTGTGCAGCCATCATTACAACATCAATGGCGCGCGGCGCGAAGAATAATTCGATTGAGGTCAAAAAATTACAGCTCTTCTTGAAGGCCAACGGTGCAACCAATCTTCCGGTGACAGGCACCTACGGGCCACTCACACAAAAGTTTGTGAAGGCATTTCAGGTGAAGACGGGAATAAAACCGACGACGGGTAATGTGTATGCACTCACACGGAATGCCGTTAACGCGGCCGTGTGTGCTGGCATGTCAGGGCAGACTCAAGCTGGGGCATCATCGCCGGCTGCTCCAAAGCCAGAGAAGGCAAAGGTTTCTGCGGCCCAATAGTAATAGCGGGATAGCCCGCACGCACATATGAAAAAAATCATTGCTATCATGGTGATGATCAGCGCATGTGCGCCGGCAATCAGTAGTGCGGTAGTGATTAACACGAGCGCGAGTTCGCACAGTGGGGGAGTTACTGCGGGTCAAGGAGAGTCCGTCGCAACGGAATCGTCGGAATCATCCGTACATATTCAGACAACGCTCATTACAGATGAGCAGGGCGGAACTGCTGACGTGCAAATCATAAACACCCGCAATGGTGTGCCAACGGTAGAGAAAACCCACTACGACATACCAAAGGGCGGAGCTGCCGTGGTTCACGCTGCGACAACGTCGTCTGCAAAGGCACGCTCGAGTGTCTCGAATACATCGGCCGAGACACTTGCCACGAGCTCTCCGGCATCGAGTACAATCAGTGTGAAAGATTTGCGCTCGGAGGACGCGGTCATGGCGTGGCTCAATCAGGCCCCACAATCATTCGTTTCCATTATAAAACGACTCTTTTCCCTGTTTTCTCGACGGTAATACGTGCTGGTGCTACTATTTATTGTGTTATGACGCTCCGCTATCGATACCTCCTCTCTACACTCGGTGCGTTAGTCGTCGGACTGACTATTTCGTATACTTTTTTTGCGGTCCCAGCATCTGCAGACAGTACGCCGAGTGATGTTATTGCAGGTCAATTTATTGTGGTTTTGAAAGACGGTGTTTCTGATGCAGATGCGGCAGAACAAGACATCGTCTCGAGAACTCGTGGTGAGCGAACCAATTCATACCGCACAGCCATTCGTGGATTTTCGGGTCGATTCAGCGATGCAGACGTTGCAACGATGCGCGCAGATGAACGTGTTGCCTTTGTGAGTGAAGACCATATCGTAACGCTTACAGGCGATCGAACTGATCGAACCGACCGTTCAGCCACAGTCGATATGACAGCACGAGAGAGTCGTCGCTGGAATCCGAAACCCACACCAACCCCCACACCTGCGCCAACGCCACCGTCCAGTACTCAGGTGCTTCCGGCTGGCATTGATCGAATAGGTGGCGAAGGAAAAACAAACAAAGGCGACGGACAGATCGTGGCTGTTATTGATACAGGCGTCGACATAAACCACCCTGATCTAAAGGCGAACATCTACGGAGGCAAAAATTGCACAACGGTCAACGCATCCGCGTATTCGGACGAGAACGGGCATGGAACACATGTGGCAGGAACCATCGCCGCGATCGACAATACCCTGGGGGTGGTGGGGGTTGCGCCAAAGGCACGTATCGCAGCGATACGCGTATTGGATCGATACGGAAATGGCTCATGGTCGTCCGTTATCTGTGGGCTCGATACCGTTGCGGCGAACGGCCCAGCGAACGGCGGTCAAATTACAGTCGCCAACATGAGTCTCGGTGGTGGTGGAGTGAGCGATAACAATTGTGGAAAGAGCAATAATGACGCTCTTCACATGGCAGTGTGTCGTGTACGTGATGCCGGTGTGACATTGGTTGTCGCGGCCGGGAACGATGGCAAGAATTCGGCCACATTTGTGCCTGCAGCATATACCGATGCGGTTATAACCGTTTCAGCACTTACTGACACGGACGGAGTAGGTGGGGGAATGGGTGTGGGTACCACATACGGAGCAGACGACACATTTGCAAGTTTCAGTAATTTCGGCGCACCCATCGACATCGGAGCGCCGGGAGTCAATATTTATTCCACAAAGCTCGGCGGGGGATATACAACGATGAGCGGAACGAGCATGGCCTCACCCCACGTTGCTGGGGCAGCTGCGCTCTACCTATCGGCACATCCCGGAAGTACATGGACGCAGGTACGCGACGGACTTGTAAATGCAGGCGAACCACTTGGTTCCGGGCACACTGATCCGTCTGGAAAGCACTCGGAACCGGTTCTGCGCGTCGACTCGCTGTAAACAGCGTTGTACACACCATATCAACAGGTTGTTACCAGTTTTACGTGTTGTCCATTTTGTGGTGAGACGGTACGCTTAGCCGTCATGTCTGTGCTCTCTAAATCCACTGCGGTTATTTTGACTGCGGCACTCATTGCCTCTGTATATGCGTTCACTCCTCTGTTTGCAGGTGCAGCGATTGCAACCGAAGCGGTAAATGACACGTTCATCGGGACTGAAGGATCGACACTTACGCAATCAGCACCCGGGGTACTAGTCAACGATACAATCGCAGACGGTGCAGTCTCGATTTCCGCGGTTACCTTGATCGATGCGCCGAGTATCCCCGGGGTTTTCTCGCTTGGTAATGACGGCAGCGTTTCGTTCACTCCGACGAATACGGATTTCGCAGGTGATGTCACGTTTACATACACCATTTCGGATGATCTCTTTGCCACGAGCTCTCCTGCCACAGTCACGCTTAGCTTTACGAATACACCTGATGCACCAGTATCGATAAACCAGTCGATTGAAACAGTAGAAAATAGCGCAAGTTCAAGCGTGCTCACGTATACCGACATAGATGCCGCAAACACGTTTGTGTTTGCGACCACCACGGACCCGCTCCATGGCACTATTACCCTCGATGCGGCGACGGGCGCGTTTACGTATACGCCGACGACCGGATACGTGGGATCTGACACGTTTATGTGGGAGGTGTTCGACGGAACTGCAACGAGCGCAGCTGCGACTGTGAGCATTACCGTAACGGCGCTGTCAGACCCGGAGTTCGGCATATCCTTTATTGTGGCTAGCAACAACGGTGTCGTAGCCTCGACAACCGACACGGCGCTGTTCGACGGCGCAAGCACGACCGGCGCAACAACCACTGTGTCGGCGGGGCCTCATACGGTGAGCGCGTTTCCGCTGCCAGGATACGTGATCTCATTTAGCGGGGATTGTGCCGCAGATGGCACGATCACGCTCGTACACGGTGTCAGTAAGCACTGTGCGATTATATACACACAACTGGGTTCACCTGCAGCCGGATCGGGAGCAGAGGATAAAAAACCGGCAAACGGACCGATTAGCGACGCTGGTCCTTTCTTTGGTACAATCACCAACTTTAACGGCCTCGTGCTCGGCGCATCGACGACGACGGCCGCTTCTACAACGCTTCCTGAACTTCCCGCAGGATGCACGCCGATGCTCACCGGATTCTTCCGCAAGGAAAATATGGTAAATGATCTCGATCAGGTAAAGAAATTGCAGCAGTTCCTCAATGAGAATATTCAGGCGAACCTGCCGCTTACCGGTGAATTCGGTCCGAGCACCGATGCGGCGGTCAAACAGTTCCAGACGAAGTACGCGGAGCAGATCCTTGCGCCGTGGGGCATCACGTCGCCGACAGGATTCGTATACCTCACTACGCAGCGCTGGATAAATCTCATGAGCTGCGAAACGCTCGATCTACCGATGCCAAAGCTTGTCCCGTACCGTGGGTAAGCACCGTGTCCACAAAGGGCCCTGAAACGGGCCTTTTGTGTTGTTAGAATGACTCCATGGCCAAAAAGGCAGCAAAAACCGCCCCTAAAAAAAGGGCGGCACGTCCGGTAATGAGCAAAAACCAGACCCGCCTCTTGGAGGGTGCAATGGCGGGCGGCTTTGCGTTTGTCATCGGCAGCGTATTTCTGATTTCGTCGCTCCAGAATTTCTTTATGGCGACCAACCAGTTTGCGTCGGTCATTAATGCGGTTCTCGTCGACCTTACCAATACCGATCGCGCTGCGTACAACCTCGGGACGCTCACCGTAAATGAAAAACTCGTTGCAGCCGCACAAGCCAAGGCAAACGACATGGCAAACAAATCGTATTTTGCACACACATCACCCGAAGGTCTGGATTCGTGGCACTGGTTCAAAGAAGCAGGATACGACTTCCAGAGTGCGGGTGAAAATCTGGCCGTTGATTTTTCCGATTCGGCAGACGTGGAGCGTGCGTGGATGAATTCGCCGTCGCACCGCGACAACATCCTCAACGGTAAATACACCGAGGTGGGTATTGCAACCGCAATCGGCATCTATCAGGGTCGCTCGACCGTATTTGTGGTCACAATGTTCGGAACGCCCCGCAAAGTGGCGGCTGCGACGCCCGCACCCAAGCCGACGCAACCTGAATTCGCGACGGTCCCGAGCAATCCGACCGAACCCGCAACCGCATCCAACCCGTCGGGCGTTCTTGGTGAACAGACAGAAACGCCGCCCGTGGTTACCGAAGAAACTGAATACAAAGAAGTGACGCAAGCGAAACCGATTGTGAAGCAGCAACCGAAGGCACAGCCGGTCGTTGCGGCGAAACCGGCGGATCAGAATGCAGAACAGGCCGTGTCGGTCACACCGTCTGTTGCGGTGCAGAGTGCTCAGCAGCCGATCGGCGCAATCAAGCGGCAGTCCGATGACTGGCAGGTGCTCGTAACCTCGCCGTCGACCACACTCAAATATTCGTACTACCTGCTTGCGCTTTTGGTGCTGCTTGCGCTCGCGGTGGATACCGGCCTCGAAATTAAATGGCATCACCGCAAGCGTGCGGCAACAGCGGGGCTTATGCTCGCCGCAATGGCCGGTTTGTTCTGGTACGCCAATGTGTCTATGTTTAGCCACGCGGTCGTAGCCGAAGCGGGAAGCGCAATTACACAGTCTTTGTAAGACCTGCAGCCGGCGGCTGCTTGTCTTTGGCGTAGGGAACGGGGATCGTCACCTTGGTGCCCTTGCCTTCAAACGACTCGATCCAGATTTTGCCGCCGTGTGACTCGGCCACGTGCTTCGCGAGGTAAAGACCGAGACCGGAGCCGTTGGGGCGCATGTGCTTTGCGGCATCGCCGCGGAAGAACTTGGTGAACAGATTTCGCTTATCGTTGTCGGAAATGCCGATGCCGCTGTCTTCGATAGTAAGTTCGTAGTTCGTACCCGAATCAGAGAGCGTCACCTGGATTTTACCGGATTGCGGTGTGTATTCGACGGCGTTCTCAAGCAGATTGTAAATTGCGGTCGACATGCGATACGCGTCCATATACGAAATACACGGACCTTTCGGGAACGTGGTAATCACATTGAGGCCGCGCTCTTTTATCGGGAGGGCAAGATTCGCTATCTGTTTTTTGATGATGTCGATTACATCCTGATCGCTAAACGTGTAACCGAATTTTCCTTCTTCGATATCGGCGCTTGCGACGATGTTGTCTACGATGAGTCCGATACGGGATACCGCTTCTTGAATTTCAGAGATTCGTGCCGTCCGGTCCTGCTCAGAAAGCCCTGCATTCGACAGCGTGCTTACAGCCCAACGCAGACCCGTGAGCGGTGTGCGCAGCTGGTGCGCTGCAATAACCACGAGCTCGTCCTTTTTACCCGCCAGCGTCGCGTTTTGCGAGCGCGTGGCAGAGGAATAGGAAAGTGACGCTGCGATAGCGCGGCCGAGCATGGCGATGTCATGGGAATGAGGATCCGGCATCACCGGCACCTTTTCAAAGGCGGTTTGACGGGTCGTCTCGATCCACGCAGTGATTTTATGAATCGGGTGCACGAATGCCCAATCCATGTAGGCTCCGGCGGCTGCCATGCTGACGGCAAATACCAGGATCACGAAAATAAGATAAAAGTGGAGCTCGTATCCGTATACAACTACATTCGTGGCCATGAATTCCATAAAAACAGCCCTCGAATCCGCATCTTTGGTAAGCACAGCCTCAAAGAGCATCGCGAGCGTAAGCGGAATGGTACTCGAAAGCGCGAGCGCGAGAAATATCTTTGTGCGCAAATGAATACCTTTCGGCGGCGCAGCCGTTACGGATTCCTGTACCTGAATCATTGCACACATGATACCTCGCACCAGGACCTAAAGTAGTGCGTACCGAGTGCACCTGTGGCTAGCGGAACATGTTGAAGATTCTATCGATCAGATTCTGAAGCGGAGGCTCCGGCTCACCGTAGGAAAGAAACAGATTGTCGCTCATGGATGTCGAGGCGATAACGCCCAGCCCGCGCGGAGAAAAAAACGGCACATGTAAGAGCCACGGCAATCCTGTTGTACTTGAGAGGTTGCGGATCAACACAGCCTTTGAGCTGCTTGCGAGCACTGATTGTGTAATTGACCGTGCGTTTCCTGTGCCTGTCGAAGCGGAAGATCGGAACAAGAACGGCTTGCCTGATGTCTCCGGAGGAACCGGGACAATCCGGTCTTCGACAACCTGACCGTTTTCTTTGCGATATATATGCACTTGGCCGCTTGTTGAGCCGTTTACGGACTGAATATTTTGCTGTACTCGAATTTCCGAAGATACAGGGTGTCCACCTATGGAGCGGGCGCGGTTGGTGTTCTCGCGGGCGGACGGGCGCGGCTCCGGAGCGGGGATATTCACGGGGTTGGGTGATGAGACGCTACTTTCGACAAGCTGTCCGTTGATCCACACCTCGGATTGTGCATTAGTGCCGCCGATAACGGTATTCACGACTGCGCTTGCACTCGATCCGCCGGAGACGCTGGTCTGTACGCTTGAATAACTAGAGGAAGCGGCGCTTGCCGTGTTTACAAACGCTGCGATGCTAAAGAACAGGGCTGAAATGACGATCATTTTCATGTTCATGTAGTGATTGTAACGCTTGTAAAGGTGGTCGGGATGAAGACAGGGGGCGCCGCAATATCTGGAATAATGTTACCTTACATAGTCATAAGCAAATAGTACAAGCATTATTTCTTACGGTAGCCCTATGTCGAAAAGTTCGCATAAGTTTTACCTGATCGTCGCGACGGTTGCATCCGGGCTGATATAGTAGGTTTGTAAATATGGCCAGTGCCTCGCCGCTGGTTGGTGCCGTGTCGACGGTTTCTGGCTAGATCAAAATACAGTGCTTTCCGGATTCCGTCGATGTGTGCAGCGAATACTGCCGAATCTGTCGCCATACGGTTTACACCACACATGGTTAAGTAACTCGGTTGGTCACAGAGCGGGGGGGGGTAGCCAGGCGCCAGAAGGTCCATTCAGCTGTGCATGCCGTTCAATCAGAATTCCTAAGCCGAAATCCGACTCATAAACCGCCCCAAGGGGGGCGGTTTTTGTGATGTATACTACCGAAACGGTAAGGGCGGGTTCATCTGCACGTCATACGGGCAGACACGCTCATTATTTAGAAATAAGAAGAAAAATCATGCATTCATTTAAGAAAGCAGCGGCGGTCCTTATGATCGCGGGTCTGATGACGCCGGCGCTTGCCTCTGCTCAGACTTCAACCACGAGCATGCAGACGCTCCTTGATCAGATCAAGGCACTGCAGGCACAGATCCAGACAGCACAGCAGCAGAAGCAGGCTGCAATCGGTCAGTTACTGACGACGCTTAAGCAAGGCGACAGGGGCGAGAACGTCCGAATGCTCCAGCAGCTTCTTGCGAGCGACCCGACGCTCTATCCGGAGGGCACAATCTCCGGTACGTTCGGCCCGCGCACTGCAGCGGCAATCAAGCGTTTCCAGAAGAAGTTCGGTATTGAACAGGCAGGCAACGTGGGCCCGAAAACACTGAGGAAGCTCAATGAGATCTTCGGTCACCGAATGGGTATGGGCGGCATGATGGGCTCATCAACTCCGGGTATGATGGGATCGACAACGCCGGGTATGGGTCATCCGGTAAAGCCACATAACGGCGATAATGATGATGATCGTCCGTGCGACAACAACAACGGTAAACATTTGGGTTGGATGATGGGTCGCGGAAACCAGGACAAAGATCACGACTGCAAGGGTCACGAAAATGAGCACGGCACAACCACGCCGCCGGTAGCCGACACGGTTGCGCCGATTATCTCTGCGATCAATTCCGGTTCAGTTGCCACGACTTCTGCCACAGTCACGTGGACGACGAACGAGAATGCAGCCGGAAAGGTGTACTTCGGAACGGTAAACCCGCTCGTGCTTGCGAGTGCAACTGCGAACTCGACGACCACACTCTCGACTGCACACTCGTTTGTTCTCACCGGTCTTTCGGCAAGCACAACGTACTACTACGTTGTTGAGTCAAAGGACGCTGCGAACAACACCACAACGTCTGGACAGGGGAGCTTTACAACGACAAACTAACGTTGTCTCGTGCAGGAAAACACCGCCTAAAAAAGGCGGTGTTTTCCTTTTCATTAATTCCGCATTTTGCTTTTGCTACGAGAACTATGGCCGGCATTAAAAGTCATATGAACAAAAAAATTGATGATCAAATATTAGCTTCCCTCGCTGAAGGCATCCACAATTCAGATGATATTCAGCTCTTAGTGCAAGAGCTGTTATCAGCTCTTGCATCGCGAATTACATCTGGCGAAGTTGAGGGTGATAGTGCGAAGGGGGATTGCAATTCCGACGTAGTACTGGAGCCGACATCTGGACGCGATATCCCCGTTGCACCGTGGGCAGATGCGGTGGCAGATGAGAACGAGGCGCGAGTTATGGATCTGTACTCACGCGGAATGTCAACGCGGGACATATCCAACTACATGAAGCTGCATCACGAATACCATCTAGATCAATCGAGTCTGTCGACAATAACAGATAAGGTTTATCCCTTGGTACAAGAGTGGCAATCGCGCGTTCTCGATTCGAATTACCCAATAGTCTATTTTGACGGGATCCACTATAAAGTTCGCGACTCGGGTCGAATTGTAACGAAGGTAGTATACGTGGCTCTGGGTATCAGTTTGTACGGGCATAAGGAATTACTCGGCATATGGGTATGTAACGGCGGAGAAAGTGCGAAATTCTGGATGTCGGTGCTGACGGATATAAAAAATCGTGGGGTTGAAGATATCTTTATAACCTGCGTTGATGGACTAAAGGGGTTCCCAGACGCAATAAGGACTATATTCCCACGGGCTGACATTCAGGTGTGTGTCGCACATCAGATCAGGCACACTGTCATGTTTCTTCCGCTCAAGGATCGTAAGCGATTCTGTGATGATCTCCGGGCTGTCTATACCGCCGCCAACGAACCGGATGGTCGTGCTGCGCTTAATTATCTTATCGGGCTTTGGCCACAATACGAACCATTGCTAAAAAGCTGGGAAAAGCGGTGGGATGAGCTAGCAAGCTTCTTCAGTTATCCGCAGCCAATTAGGCGTATGATCTACACGACCAATACAATAGAGAATCTAAACCGCCAGTTTAGAAAAGTTACAAAGACGAAAGGCGTTTTTCCCCACGACGATGCTCTGACGAAATTGTTGTGGTTATCTCAAGCGCAGATTTCGCAGCATTGGACCACTGCAGTTCGGGGATGGGGTGAAGCCATTGCGCAACTTAGCATCATCTTTCCCGAACGCATCCGAATCTAACAACTAATTCACTATGCCGGTCAAAACAAAGGCCGCATTGCGGCCTTTGTCTTTAATCTTGTTGTCTTAGTGCGGCGTGGTATAACTGCGTGGCTGGATTACACGCGCGACAAACCACGCATCTTATGATGTCTACCAAGCATTCGAACCGCGGATTTACGCTTATCGAAATCCTCGTGGTAGTCGGCCTCATCGCCATCTTGGCTGCAATTGTGCTTATCGCCATTAACCCTGCTCGGCAATTCGCTCAGGCCCGTAATTCGCAGCGTGAATCAAACCTGAACACCATCCTCAACGGAATCGGTCAGAACCTTGCCGATAATAAGGGTATTTTCACTTGCTCAGGCATAGGTACTGCAATCGCAGCAGCTACGACAACGATCGGTACTGCTTCGGGTAATTCGAACCTCGGATGCCTCACAGGCACGTACATTCCGGGTGGTATTCCGAAGGATCCTTCCACGGGAACCGATGCTGATACCGATTACACGGTTTCGCTCAGTGCCTCTGGCGTTACGGCGGGTCGCTATACGATCTGCGCCGATGGTCATGCGGAGACTGCAATTCCCGGCAGCACTTCGTACTGCCTCTCCCGCTAGATCCCGAATCTCCTCGCAAAACCCCGCCACACGGCGGGGTTTTGCTTTTTCGGCACGAATATGGTTATGTGTCAACGGACGGAAAAAGGGATGTAACCAGCAGGAGAGAGTAATGCGTAACTGGGAGGGAATGCACCAGATGCCCGAATACAGGCCGATTGATTGGGGGAACGTTCTCGTCTACCTCGTGATCGCGCTCGGCACTATCGTCTTTTGGAGCGCAGTCGTGAAGTATACGGGCCTCTACGGATGGCTCGTCGCGAACGTGACGAAGGACATGCTCGGCTATGCCGCAGCGGCCGTATTTATTCTTGGATTCCTGCTCGTCACCACTCTGCGGGATCGCCGGGGACGATGAACATACGTGATCGAATTCGGAGTGCGGGCGCTGTTGCCCGCACTTCTTTTATTTTGCCTCGCACACCGCGAGCAGTTCATCAATGGCGCGCTCGGTGTCTTCGGGGTTTGCTACAGCGCGCGCCTGAATGCCGGTTACCAAGACGACTTCGTCGTTGCCGCCGGGATACAGTGCATCACCCACATACAATAATTCTTCGGGCTTTGCTTTCAGGTAGTCGGCATACCATCGAACGCCGTACGATTTGTTGGTGTCCTTGCGCGTGAAGTCGATCGTGCTCGCGCCACCCAGCAAGATATCGAACTCCGGCAGTCGATCACGCAGTGCACGTGCCACGCGCAGTCGTTTTTCTGATGTCGGATCCCACGAGGCCTTCACATCAGCCGGTGCTTCCTGGCCGACGGCGGTGAAGGCGATCTGCGCCTCGCGATCGATGATCCGCTCACCGAACACCGGAGCGGAACTCAGCTCCTCGAATTCCGTAAGTGCAGCATTGAGCACCTCTTTGATCTTGGTGCGCTCTTCGGGAGTCATCAAATTGCTGTACACCGTCTTCCATGCACCGTTTTCGTACATAAAGCACTGAGAGGAGCTATTTGGGAAGAGGGCCATGTTCGCTGAGACTTCCGGCATATGGGCGATTACGTCGCGCTGGATGCGGTCGAAGCCGGCTCCGCTCATGATAGCGACCGGGATGAGCGCCTGAAGGCGTACCAGGCGCTCCAGCATGCTCGGTTTCGGGGCTTGGAAGCTTACGGCAAGGGTCTCGTCGAGGTCGAATATCACCGCTTTAGGTATTTGCATTGGCTCAGGCTACCACGCGGGGGCCCGAGAGAAATGCACAGGGATAGCCCCAAAACGGGGATAGGTCGGTGGTAGAATTACACCATACAAAATGAAATCATGAAGCCCCGCATTCTGATGTTCGGGTGGGAATTTCCGCCGTTCAATAGCGGTGGTTTGGGAGTCGCATGTCAGGGGCTTACGAAATCACTCTCTGAGCGCGGATTCAAGGTCACGTTCGTGATGCCGCGCAAGCTCGCGGTATCCTCGCCGCACGCCCGCATGATCTTCGCGGAGAACGCCGATGTGAAGATCCGCTCCGTCGATTCCGTGCTCGAGCCGTACATGACGAGCAAATCGTATTTGCGCGAGCGCACTGTCGACGGCAACACCATCTATGGCAGAGACCTCTTCGAAGAAGTCGAGCGCTACAAAATGATGGGTGCTGAGATCGCACAGGAAGAGGAGTTCGATATCATCTACGCACATGACTGGCTTTCGTTCGGCGCAGGAGTCGAGGCGAAGTACGCCACCGGTAAACCGCTCATCGTGCACGTGCATGCCACCGAATTCGATCGCTGCGGCGGTCCGAATGTGAACCAGCACGTCTATAACGTCGAGCGGTGGGGGATGATGGAGGCAGATCGTGTGATCGCGGTTTCAGAGCTCACCAAACAGATCATCGTCGAGAAGTACGGGATCCCCGCGAGCAAAGTACGTGTGGTACACAACGGCATCGACGACAGTACGAAGCCGTCCGGTTCCGGCTGGAACCGTTTCCGCTCGTTGAAATCGTCGGGCTACAAGATCGTGCTTTTTCTTGGGCGTATCACCATCCAGAAAGGGCCGGATTATTTCGTACGGGCAGCTGCGCGTGTGCTGCAGCGCAATCCGAAGGTGATGTTCGTCGTGGCAGGCTCGGGTGATATGGAAGCGAGCATGATGAAGCTCGCGGCAGATCTCAATATTTCACAAAACGTACTGTTCACCGGATTCCTTGCGGGTGGTGATCGTCACGAGATGTATGCCTCGTCGGATCTCTTCGTGATGCCCTCAGTTTCAGAACCGTTCGGTATCACTCCGCTCGAGGCAATGAAGCTGGGCACTCCCGTTTTGATATCAAAACAGTCGGGAGTTTCAGAGATCGTGCAGCACGCGATGAAGATCGATTTCTGGGACGTTGATGAAATGGCAAACAAGATCCTTGCGATCGTAGGCTACCCGGGGCTCAAGGAGACACTTTCTGATTATGCGCGCGAAGAGGCCGACCGCATCACCTGGGCCGACGCCGCAAAAAAGGTAGACGGCATCGTCCGCGAGCTCGTCCACTAAAAGAAGAGGACCCCGGCGGGGTCCTCGATCGTTTGAATAGTCCGGTATTAATTCCTCGGCCAGTGCGCACGGCCGTCGCTCATATCGAGCGAGCCGCCCGCTTGGAAGAAGTCGTGGAGCGTTCCGCCCCCGACCCACTTCTGCAGGAGCTCGCGCATGCCGGATTGGCTCAGACGCAACTTGGTCATATCGGTCCGACCCCATTCGGGCGTCCCTTCGAGGTACCGACCGTTCAAGAGAAACTCGACCGCAGCGGGATCGACCTCGATCTCGGCGTCGTCGAACGGGTTCCAGCCCGCGCCCCAATGCACCACGACGAGCGGAGGACCGCTTCTCCCGGTGAGGAGGTGACGCGTACTGCCGTCGTTGTACCGTGCGAACAAGAGACCGGCGACGATCCGGTGGTCTCGGACAGGCTCCTCAGCCTGTCGTTCCTCCGGATCGGCTCGAAGCAGCCTCTCGACATCAGAGAAGGTGAGTTTCTTTTCAGCTTCGCTCATGGATCCCTCCGTTGCTGATATTCCGACCGTGACTATAGCAGTCTTCATAAAGTTCTCCACTGCATCCACAATCGAGCGTGATTTTGCGCGGTATAATGTGCGAACTCCTACGTATGAAGTCTGTCTGTTTTTATTTCCAAGTACACCAGCCATACCGGGTCAAGAAGTATCGTGTATTCGATATCGGAAACGATCCCGAATATTTCAATGACCGCTCGGACACGAGCCTCAATAATAGGAAGATCGTCGAGAAAGTTGCGAATAAATCCTACATTCCTGCAACACGATTGTTGCTCGAACTCATGCAGCGACACCCTGAGTTCCATGTCAGCTTTTCATTCTCCGGTATCGCGCTCGAGCAATTAGAGCGATACGCCCCGGAAGCGCTTGATCTGTTCAAAAAGGTAGTCGAGACAGGCCGCGCGGAGGTCCTCGGAGAGACCTACTACCACAGCCTCGCATTCTTCTATTCGCCGGCTGAATTCGAGCGACAGGTCACCAAGCACCGCGAGATCATCCGCCGCATTTTTGGCGTACGACCGCGCGTGTTCCGCAACACTGAGCTCTCGTACCGCAACGACCTTGCACACTGGGCAGATTCTCAGGGCTACGCAGGAGTCATTTCCGAGGGATGGGATCCGATCCTGGGCTGGCGATCACCGAACTACGTATACATGCCGCAGGGCGCGAACAATACGCGACTGTTGATGAAGAATTACCGTCTCTCCGACGACGTCGCATTCCGATTTTCGTCACGCGAGTGGACCGAGTGGCCGCTTACCGCAGAGAAGTTCGGTCAATGGCTCTCCGCCGCGGATGGCGACACGATCAATTTGTTCATGGACTACGAGACCTTCGGCGAACACCAGTGGGAAGATTCCGGCATCTTCGCGTTCCTCGATAAATTGCCGGAAGAGGTCTATAAGAATCCGGATATCGGATTCCACACACCGTCACAGGTGATCCAGCGCTACGAACCGCGCGATCAGGTAGATATGCCGCACATCGTCACGTGGGCGGACACCGATCGCGATCTCACCGCATGGGTGGGGAACCCGATGCAGCGTGCTGCAATTGAGGCGGTGTACTCGCTCGAACCGGATGTGTTGCTCGCCAACGACGGCAGACTATTGGAGGACTGGCGCAAGCTCCAGACATCCGACCACTTCTACTATATGTGCACCAAGTGGTCCGCAGACGGCGACGTACACGCGTACTTCTCGCCCTATGAATCGCCGTACGATGCATACATTGCGTACATGAATGCGCTCTCCGACCTCCGACTTCGCGTGCAGAAAGTGCAGAAGTAGACCGGCGTACGCCGCATACGAATATGTCGAGATCAATGGTCCTATCAAACGGAGAGCTCTGTATCGCATTCGATCACAATGCGCTCATTCGGGACATCTACTATCCGCACGTCGGGCTCGAAGATCATGTGCGCGGTCACTATATTCACCGCGTCGGTGTGTGGGTGGACGGACGCATCTCGTGGTTCGGCGATAATTCGGGATGGGAGATCCGTGTCGGGAGCGAGACAGATGCGCTTGCCGGCACCACGGTCGCAGTGAACAACGAGCTACGCGTAGAGATCACGCTCCACGACGTGGTGTATCACGAAAAACCGATACTTGTGCGTCGCGTTTCTGTTACGAACCGCGGCGACCAGAACCGGGTCATCAAGCTCTATTTCGGGCACCAATTCGAGATCTATAAATCACACGGATCCGATACCGCCTACTTCGATCCGACCACGCACACGATCATTCACTACAAGGGCCACCGCGTTTTCATTATGTCGGGCTCGCTCGACGGCGAGCGATTCGGGGACTACGTGATGGGGCGCGCGAATTTTCAGGGCAAGGAAGGGTCGCATCGCGATGCAGACGACGGCGAGCTCACGAAGAACCCGATCGAGCACGGACCGGCGGATTCCGTGATGGGGCTTTACGCCTCCTACGCGCCCGGACAATCGCGCACTGCGTACTACACGCTCGCGGCTGCGAAGTCGATCCGTGAAGCACACGAACTCCAGGATTTCATTGATAAGAAGACCCCGGAGAAGATCATCAAAGAGACGCTCAACTTCTGGCATGCGTGGGTGAACGCCTACCAGTGGAATTTTCGGGACCTCTCTCCCGAGCAGGTGACCTTGTTCAAACGCTCGCTTATGTTCATGCGCGCGCATGTCGACAAGGACGGCGCCATCATCGCATCGATCGACTCCGATATGTTGCAGTACGGACTCGATACGTATTCGTACATGTGGCCGCGTGACAGCGCATACGTAGCGCGCGCGCTCGACATGGCGGGGGATACGCACATCTCGCGCCGGTTCTTCGAATTCTGCACCGGGGTCATCAATGACAAGGGGTATCTCATGCACAAATATCTGCCGGATTCTTCGCTCGGGTCTTCATGGCATCCGTGGCTCAAAGACGGACAGGTACAGCTGCCGATCCAGGAAGACGAGACGGCGCTCGTCATCTGGGCGATGTACGAACACTACATGCAGAGTAAGGATCTCGAATTCTTGGAACGCATGTATGCGCCGCTTGTCGAGAAAGCTGCGAACTTCCTGGTGCGCTACCGCGACGAACAGACGGGCCTGCCCGATGCTTCGTACGACCTGTGGGAGCGAAAGCGCGGCATCTCTACGTACACATCGTCTACGGTCTTCGGTGCTCTGAAGGCCGCACACGAACTCTCGAAGATCCTCGGTCGCGATGCGAATGCCGATATCTATGAAAAAGCCGCCGAAGAGATCCGCGAAGCTATCCTCAAGCATCTCTGGGATGAGAAGGCGGGTATATTCGTGAACATGCTCGTGCGCGGGCGCGACGGCGTTTCGTTCGACCGCACGGTCGATATCTCGAGCGCGTACGGAATCTTCAGCTTCGGGGTCCTGCCGGTGGATGATCCGCGCCTGGAGCGCGCGTTCGAGACCTCAGTGCGAGTGCTCTCGCACGGCATACCGGCAGGGGGGATCGCGCGTTTTGATGACGACGATTACTACCGTGTGGTGAATACCGCCCCGGGCAATCCGTGGGTGATCACGACACTTTTCTATGCCGAATACCTCATTGCGAAGGCAAAAGAATCGCATGATCTCGCTCGTGTGCGCGATATATTCTCGTGGGTCGTACGACATGCACAACCGAGCGGTGTGCTTTCCGAACAGATGCATCCCGACACCGGCTTGCAGATCGGCGCGACACCGCTTACCTGGGCTCATGCCTCGTACGTGACGGCGGTGCTGCAGTATCTCGCGAAAGCCGAAGATCTCGGATTATAAAGAATGTTCTCCTGATACAATTATTGTATGGAATTTGCAGAGTTTCAGCCCTACGCAGGTCGCACTCACGAGAAAATGCGTGAGGTCTTAATGCATCCGGACGCTCCGGGGCCTGCGGTGCACTACTACATGATCCGCGGCGGCAAGAACAAGAAGAATGTAACCGTGTGGGAGAGCGGCACGATCGGCGGGGAATACATCAAGACCTACGGGCACTACCATGTCGGTGCACTCGACGAGACCTACTGGGTCGTACAGGGCGAGGGTGTCATTCTCCAGCAGAAAATGGCAACGCAAAACGGAGTGCCGGTCCCGGACGTGATCGAGGAGTTCAAGGTGATCCGCGTGCGCGCTGGCGACTCCGTCTACATGCCGCCGGAGTACGGCCATCTCGGCATCAATACCGGGCACGAATGGTTCGTGACCACAGACGATTCGCCGGTCGCCGAAGCCGGTGACTCGGCGTCGATGCCGGGGCACGCAGATTATTCCGCGATCCAGAAAATGCGCGGCTTTGCATACTACGTGGTCGAGCAGAACGGCTCGCCGGCACTCGTAAAGAATCCGCTCTATACGGAAGTTCGTCAGTCCGATTTCGGCGGATTGCCCTTCGCACAATAGGTATGTTCATCGTCGCAGACATTGGCGGTTCAAAGATGCGCATCGCCAAGAGCGATGATCTGAAGTCATTCTCGGAGCCGGTCATTCAGCCGACACCGCAGGAATACCCCGCGGGTATCGAACAGATCATGACGACGGTGCACGACCTGATAGGCGCCGGTACGAAGATCGACGGTGTTGCGATCGGCATCGCGGGCCCGCTCTCGGCGGATAAACGAAGTGTGTTCAAAACACCGCACCTCCATTGGGACGGGCGCGCAGTCGCAGACGACGTAGAGCGCGCTCTCAATGGTACGAGCGTGTATCTGGAAAATGACGTCGCACTCGTCGGTCTGGGCGAAGCAGTCGCAGGCGCCGGTGCAGGATCATCGATCGTTGCGTATGTGACGGTATCGACCGGCGTGAACGGGGTACGCATCGTGGACGGCAAGATCGACCGCACGGCCGAGGGTTTTGAGATCGGCGGTCAATTCATGACGGTAGAGGAGCCGCGCCTCACACTCGAAGACATGGTATCGGGAACTGCGGTTGCAAAGGCGTTCGGTAAACCGCCGCGTGAGATCCCGAAGGACGATCCGCTGTGGGAGGAGCTTGCAGAGATTCTGGCCTACGGCATACACAATACGATTGTTCATTGGTCACCGAATCGCGTCGTTCTTGGTGGCTCTATGTTCAACGAGGTAGGTATTCCGGTTCCTTCGGTCGCCGCACATGTCCAAAAGATCATGACGAAATTCCCGGTCACGCCCGAGATCGTGCATTCAGCGCTCGGCGATGTGGGCGGGTTACATGGCGGGCTCGAGCTGTTGCGACAGAAGAGTGCGCAGGGAGGTACGCACCACGGCGAAACCAGCGTAAAGATCTCGGTCGCCTAGACTAGAGGGTCGAGGGCAGCTCAGGATCGCGATCGCGATACTGTTTGTATGTCTCCCAGAACAGGGGAATCAATGTAACGAAAATGATGCCGAAGACGATATAGGTCACGTAGTCCTGAATGCCCGGAACGGTCTCCCCGAGGAAATATCCTGCCGCCGTTACGCCGGTTGCCCACAGAAATGCGCCGAGGAGATTGTAGATCATGAATTTTTTGTAATTCATGCTCGCGATTCCCGCGACAATCGGAGCGAACGATCTGACGATCGGCACAAAGCGTGCGAGCACGATCGCTTTCGGTCCGTGCTTTTCATAAAAATGCTGCGTCTGGCGCAAGTGATCCTGATGGAAGAACCGTGAGTTCGGACGCGTAAACAATTTGATGCCGATCTTATTACCGAACCAGTAGCCGGCATTGTCACCAAGGATCGCTGCGACGGTAACGGTCGGGATGAGGATCCACGGATTAAAGAGTCCTTTTGAAGCGAGAAGGCCTGCCGTGAACAAGAGCGAGGCACCGGGGAGCCAAAACCCGACTACGGTCCCGCTTTCGGCAAAGACAATAAGGAACAGACCCGGGTACCCGATAACTTCGATAAACGGCAGGATGGCGAGCGTAAGCATTCGGGCCAGTATAGCAGTCTCGGCCCAGGGAGCTACTTGGCGTGGGGGAGCGGAAATCGCTTTGTGAACTTTGCAATTTCTGCCTTGATGGCTTTGAGCTCTTTATTCTTTGCGATGTCTTTGTGGAACTTCGCGATGTATTCTTGGCGTCCGTCCTTGGGGAGCGAGTAGTGTTTGACAGCAAACAGCGCTCGCGCGATCCACGCACCCACTTTTTTCATTTCAGCCTCTTTCATGCCGCGAGTTGTCAGCGCCGGAGTGCCGATACGAATGCCGCTCGGGTAGAACGGCGTTCCGGGATCGTTCGGGATGGTGTTCTTATTAGCCGTCATACCCGCAGCTTCCATCGCGTCCGCGCCGAATACGCCGCCGCCTGCGCCGTAGATGCCTGAGATGTCGATGCGAAGCAGATGGTTTTCGGTACCGCCGGTCACGACAGTGACGCCGTTTTCTTTGAGGCTCTTAGCGAGTGCCTTTGCGTTTTTTACGATCTGTTTCCCGTAGGCTTTGAACGCCGGTGTCGATGCCTCCTTCAGGGCGATTGAGATCGCGGCGGTTTGGTGATCATGCGGCCCGCCCTGCAGTCCGGGAAAGACTCCCTTATCAACCTTTGACGCCAAATCCGGATCCTTCGCGAGACCCTTCTTCGTGACCATAATCATGCCTCCGCGCGGCCCGCGCAGTGTCTTGTGAGTCGTGGTCGTGACGATGTGTGCGTGCGGAACCGGGTCTGGATGTGCACCCGCGACAACCAGTCCTGCAATATGCGCGATGTCCACCGCGAGGTATGCGCCGACTTCGTCAGCGATCTTTGCAAATGCCGCATAGTCGTACTGGAATTCGTAGGCGGTTGCACCTGCCCAGATAAGCGCCGGTTTATGCTCGAGCGCGAGCTTTCGTACTTCGTCCATGTCGATACGACCGTCGGCTTTCACGTGGTAGAGAAGTGTCTTGTAGAACATCCCCGTTGCCGACACTTTCCATCCGTGTGTGAGGTGTCCGCCGTCAGGCAAGTTGAGTCCGAGCACGGCATCGCCCGGCTTGCAGGTCGCAAGGTAGACCGCAAGGTTTGCCGGAGAGCCCGAATACGGCTGCACGTTTACGTGCGCAACGTTGAACAACTTTTTGGCGCGATCGATCGCGGTCTGCTCGATCTCGTCGATGTACTCGTTGCCGTTGTAATATCGCTTGCCTGCGTAGCCTTCGGAGTATTTGTTGGTGAGCCATGAGCCCATTGCTTCCATCACTGCGGCGGAGGTGTAGTTCTCGGAAGGAATAAGCTCGAGGCCTTCAGCCTGTCGCACTCCTTCTTTCAGGATCGTTTTGTAGAGATTCGGGTCAAGTTTCTTGATTCGTGGGTAGTCTTTTTTCATAGCAGATGAGCTGAAACGAATAAGGAATATGTACCGAAGCTAAATCATAAGCGGCATTATATACCAGTCGAACCGCTCGCACCCCGGTTGGGATTACCCAGGGTTTCTACCTCAATAAGCTCCGCCCGTTCGACGGGGAGAACCATCATTTGTACGAGTCGGTCACCCGTTTTGATCTCGACAGGCTCATTCGTGAAGTTCCTGAGCGCCGCATGATATTCGTTCTCGTCGCCTGCGTAGTCTTCGTCGATGATGCCTATGCCGTTCACGGGCGTGAGTCCTCGTTTCCAGAGCGAACTTCGGGCCGCAAGCAGAACAAAATGACCCGGGGGCGGTTCAATCGCCACGTTGAGCGGTACGCGGACGACCTCGCCGGGCTGGAGTGTGAGATCGACGCGGGATGCGAGATCCATGGCTGCCGCGCCACGGGTTTTGTATTCCGGCAAGGGGATGGTTGTATCGAAGCGCCTGATACGTATCTGCATGGCGGGATTGTATCACCGCTTTTTGAGAGGCCATATTCATGTATAGTTTCCGCGGACAGGGCAGGAGGGAAGCCATGACGAAGCGTGCGGACGAACTGGGGACCATGGACAATGTGCTGTCGCCTGCGTACAGGGCGCATATGGAACGTACGATCGGGCAGGGAGTGTGCCCGTTCTGTAAGCCGGACCCGAAGGTAAACATGCTCATACGGGAGGGAACATACTGGATGGCGTGGCCGAATCCGTTCCCGTATCCGAATCATCGTCACCACATCATCCTTGCGACCAAGGTGCACTGCACCGAGATCGACGAACTGACGCCACGCATGTGGGCCGAGCTCGGGACGTTCATAGCGTCCATCTGCGATGAATTTGATATCGCGGGCGGAGGTATCGCCATGCGGTTCGGCGACCCGAAGCTTTCCGCAAGTTCGCTGCATCATCTGCACGCCCACATACAGGTGCCGGATCTGACCGGCCCTGCGATGGCGATCTTCTGCAAGACGGGGATGCAGATCCCCGTCGGCGACTGAACGCACTTTTCGGTCCTTGTGACCCCATACCCTGCATACGTGCAGGGTATTTGCTTGTGATAGTATTTCCGCGATGAAGGCCTACATTGAGCGCACCCCGGATCTCCAATATCGTCAACTGCTGCAGCGCATCATGGATGAGGGAACGGATGTGATGCCGATTCACGGCGTCGGATCCCGCATGCTTGTGGGACATCAATTGCGGTTCAATATGGATAACGGGTTTCCGCTGCTTACCGAGCGCGATCTTTCCAAATCATTTCGCGGCGCACTCGGCGAACACATCGGTTTCCTGCATGGCGCGCGTACGCTCGAGGATCTGAAAGCCTACGGCATGCCTGCGGTTTTTTGGGACCGCTGGGTGACGAAAGAAAAGTGCGAGTTCTTCGGTTTGCCGGAAGGGGATTTGGGCGACGGTTCATACGGCGCTGCATGGGGAGCGTTCCCGACCGAACAAGGCAAGCCGTTCAACCAGGTCGCCGAAGTCATTCGACAGATCAAAGAGCGACCGTACCTGCGGACCCATTTCATTTCACCCTGGGTGCCGCAACACGTTATCCAGCACAGCAATTTGTCGCGTCGCACCGTGGTCGCTCCCTGCCACGGATGGATTCATGTCCTTGCGTTCCCGGAAACAAAAGAGCTGAGCGTGCATCATTTTCAGCGCAGTGCAGACGTGCCGGTGGGTGTCGCGTTTAACTTCGTTCATTACGCAGGCTTCGGCATGATGCTTGCACAGGTCTTGGGATACAAGTTCAAGGAGTATGTGCACACGCTCTCTGATGCCCACATCTACCATAATCAGTTCGATGCGGTGAGGGAGCTGCTTGCGCGCGATCCCAATCCGTTCCCGACGGTCACGCTTGATCCTTCCGTTACGGATATGTTCGATTTTCGCCCGTCACATTTCACGCTCTCGGACTACGAGCCGCACGACAAAATGATCATCCCGACACCGGTATGACCGCAAAAAAGAGGACAGTAAATCTCGCGCATGCGCGTACGCAGTTTCAGCGCGATGTAATGAATCGCATCAACAAAGACGGCGTTTGCCCCTTTTGCGAGGAGCATTTTTTGAACTATCACACCAAACCGATTATCAAGAAAGGGAAGTACTGGATCCTGACGGAGAACTTTCAGCCATACGAAGGAACAAAGCATCATCTCCTTGCTGTTTCCCGTAAGCACACGACATCCTTCGCTGATCTCGCGCCTGCCGCCCACGCAGAACTCTTGAAATTGTTCGCAGACGAAGCGGCGAGGCGCGGTATCAAAGGCGGCGCCATGTTTATGCGCTTCGGAGACACTGACTACACCGGAGGGTCAGTCGAGCATTTGCACGCGCAATTGATCTCGGGAGCGAAGCGCAGCAAAAACACCGAGCCGATGCCTACTTCGCTGGGATATAGGGCGATTCGTTCTGCACGAGGATAATTTCAACGCCGGCGGCTTTCAGAACACCTTCGGCATCGACGCGCGAATACCCTTCCGAGTAATAGACGCTCCGTATCCCGCTCCGTGCGATAAGGAATGCACAATTGATGCAGGGGAACGTGCTCACATACAGTGAGGCGTCCTTGAGCGACACTCCTTGTTCTGCTGCCTGGGCCACGATGTCCGCCTCGGCGTGCATTGATATGTAGAGGTCAGGACGCTCGCCGGCATCGACCGTTGTTCGCGGCGTTCCGAGCACATCGAGCGCGAGATCGGAGGGGAAATAGCGCGTGTGAGTCTTGAATGCGATCGTGCCTCCTTTTACAAGAACCGCCCCGATCTGTCGCCACCAGTCTGCACTCAATTGACCCTCCTGAATTGCGGATCGCATCATGTCGCGATCGAAATCAGCACGCGAAATGAATCGGTCAGCCACGACCGGAGCTTCTTTGTTCGCAAAGACACCGTCCCAACGCAAGAAAATATTCTCCAACACGACACGGTCTTTAATCACGTATTTTTCGGAAAAGTCACGAGACACATCCTCATCGGGAAGGACGATTGTTTTGTACGACGAGAGTACCGCAGTCCCGTCGATCTCGATCACGTGAGCGGAAAAGCCGATGGTGCGCAATGCGGCTGCGGCTTGCTCGGGTGCGAGCGCGCGGATATCCCGATTCAGTCTGGGGTATGCATCGATGAATGTTTTACCGAGCACGTACACGGGCGCTCCCGCATGCTTTTCAAAGAATCGCACATAGCCCGCATGGATCGCGGGGACGTAGGCAACAACCGCCTTATCGTTGCTGGAGGGAGTCGAGGGCATTTTTGACGAGTTGAGGAATACGCTGAATGATCTCCTGCGCAAGCTGATCCGCTCCGGAGATTGTGAGCTCGCGCACGCGCGCGGTGGTTGATGTTGCGGCTTGCGGCGGCAATACCACAATCTCTCCCACGTATTTCTTATAGACGGAAAATTGGGCGTCCTGATTGAAATCGTTGGTCGAGGTGGAGGTGACGAGGACGTCGGGTTTGACGGTGCGGATCAAATCGCCGATGTCGTGATGGACCTCACGAACGGACAAAATGTCGACCGAGCGGAGGTGCGAGAGCATCTGGAGTCGTTCCGTCTGGGGAACGACCGGGCGGGACGGACCTTTGCGCTTTTTGGTGAGCTCGTCAGAATCAACCCCAAGAATCAGGATATCGCCGAGCGCACGAGCGCGTTCAAGGTAGCGCGCATGACCTTCGTGGATCATGTCGTAGACGCCCTGCGTGAGCACGATGCGATAGCCCATTCGCTTCAGGTCATCGATGATCGCGCCGACTTCCTCGAGCGTCGGGATAAGCCGGTCGTGCACATTCGAAGAGTGCGAAAGAATACTTTTGATCGACACAGTCGATACGGGAGCGCTCGCCGGTTTGCGCGCGGTCTTTACAGCGGCTTTCTTGGGGGCGACGGGGGTTTTTGTTTTGCCCATACGTGGCTCCATTGTATATCGGATATCCTGCCTGTCTTGTGGGGGTTTGTGTTGTAATGCGTGCATATCTCAGGGGCGCACGTGCTATCGTGGCCGTATGAGCATCCACGAAACCTTTCAGGGGCCGGCCGATCTGGTGAATATGATGCGGGATCCCAAGATCGTGATCGTCGTTGCACTCGGTAAAAACAGGGAACTGGGACGGGACGAAAAGCTTTTGTGGCACATTCCGGATGACCTGAAGCGTTTCAAGGCGCTTACACTCGGACACCCCATCATTATGGGCCGCAAGACGTTTGAAAGTATCGTGCAACAACTCGGTAAGCCGCTCCCCGGGCGTACGAACATTGTTGTCACGCGTGATCCCGGATACCGGCAGGGGGCCGATGACAGGGGATTTCACGACATCGTTGTGGCACATTCATTTGACGAGGCCATCGCTCGCGCAAAAACCTTGAATCCGAAAGAGATCCACATAGGCGGTGGCTCGCAGCTCTACAAACTTGCGCTTCCATACACAGATCGCCTGCACCTCACGCTCATCGACGACAGTGCCGAAGCAGATACGTTTTTCCCGGAGTACGAGGGTCAGTTTCCCATCGAGACATTTCGCGAGGAGAGACATCACAACGGACTCAAATACACGTGGGTCGACCTCGAGCGTTAAACAAAAAAGGGCCGCGAGATCGCGGCCCTTTGAGCGGACTGTATGTCCGAAGGATCATTCGGCGAAGAATGCGGTATAGATAGCACGTACGGCCCGATCGGCGTCTTCATCGATCACGCCAATCTCCACGTTCCGTTCGCTCGCACCCTGATTTATGGCCTTCACGTTGATGCCCGCGTCAGCCACGGCGCCTGTGATTTTCTTTGCGACACCGATAGTGTCACTCATGCCTCGGCCGACGACACACAGTATCGAGATTCCTCGCGTGACGGACACTTGAGCGCCAAGTGCTTCAAACTTGTGCGCGAGTATCGGAATCTTGTCGGACGGTAGTGGATCGAGCGCGATGAACGACAGCGTATCGACCGTGCCAGGGCAGTTATGCACGCTGATGTGGTTTTCGGCAAAGATCGTCGCCGCTTGCGCTAGAAACCCGATCTCGTCATCCATTTCATCCTTGGCAAGGTTGATCAGGGTTCCGCCTTTGCGCACGGCTATACCGGTGACCGGGCGAGTCGGCGGCCTGTCGATCCACGGACGGATCCAGGTTCCTTCAGGAAGAGTCCGAGCAGTTTTACGTACATGAATCGGTATATCCAGTACTTTGGCATACTTGAATGCTCGCGCCTGCAGGATCGAGGAGCCCATGAACGAAAGTTCGCGTGCCTCTTCGTACGTCATTTCATCAATTCGCGCCGGATTATCAACTATCTTCGGCGACGTCGCGAGAAAGCCGTTTACGTCCGAGAAGTTCTCGTACACATCAGATCCGGTAAGCGCCGCAAGGATCGAGCCCGTAATATCAGACCCATCCCGCGGGAACGTTGTAATGAGTCCCGCGTCCGTCGAACCATAGAATCCGGGCACAACGATGCCGTTTCGCGCACGGTCACGAAGTCCGATCGCGTCTGCACGTACCTTCGTCCGTTCGTGATTGTATACGCCATCATCGTTGAACGAGATGAATTCGGCGGCATCGATGAATTCGAATCCAAGCACGTGCGCGATCAATTGTGCGTGCAGCCACTCACCGCGACTCATGGCGAATTGCCTGAGGCGGTCGTGCGAGATTCCGGCGACCTGCTCGGTGTCCGCCATCATCTGCGAGAAACGAATCATGATGTCAAAATCCTCGAGACCGAGCCCTTGATAGATATCAGCGAAGCGTTGCTCGACGTCCAAATAGTGTCCGTCGAACGGCGCTCCCTTGTTGATCGCCCATCCTTCTAAGAGGTCGGTGACCTTTACGTCTCCGGGGTAGCGCGCCCCCGGTGCGGAGACCACGATCGCGCGGCGCGCTTCGTCACTCCGGACAATGTCGCGAACGACATGGATCATGCCGGCGGAAGCCAACGATGAGCCGCCGAACTTTGCGGTTATGAGCCCTGAGGCCATGGTGTTCTCCTGTATTTTGGGTCTCGGTGAGACCCTCTGTGCCCACCGTGCCCGAACCGACAGAGGCTGTCAACGGAGGTGTTAACGCGCATTCTCCAGTCCTTTGAGGACCTGTCGATACATCGATTCCACAACCTTTTTTTGTGCGTCGCCACTTTTTACATAGTGGTCGAGTCCCGGTCCGGCATTGATCTCAAGGATGCAATAGGACTTTGCTGGCTTCGTGATGTCGGGGCATATAATATCGACGCCGCATAGGCGAAGTCCCATATCGTTCGTCAAGCGAACAGCGAGCGCGGCAAAATCCCCATGAATGACATCCGTTACATCGACAGCGTCGCCACCGGTCGAAAGATTCGCGTTATCGAGCAAAAATATTTTTTTACCCTCGGGAGGAATCGATGAGAGGTGAAGTTTTTGTGTTTTAAGTTTTGTCGCGATTCGCGGATCGTTCGACTTGATCCATGTATCGCGCGCATCATGAATGAACCGTTGTTGCTTCCTTTTTAATAGGCCGATGATCGACGTCCGGCCGTCACCGATTACGTGAAGGGGGATACGCTCGTATGCGGAAATAACCCTTCCATCAAGCACGACGACGCGGTAGTCGCGTCCGGATACCGGTTTCTGTACGAGCGCTATCTTGTCACCTTTGTAAACGAATTTGAGAGCCCGCACCAGCTCTGCATCGTTATGAACCATGGTCACGCCAAAGCCTTGTGAGCCGCTGTTGGGCTTTACGATGAGAGGGAAGCCGATCTTTTTTGCATATGCTCGTGCCGCTACGGCACCCTTTCGTGAACCTATCGCTTTGGCCCAGTCGGGTGAGGCGAACGCGTCACCCACCGGAACTCGGTAGCCCATCTTTTTCATAAAGAAGGCGGCGTAATCCTTATCCTTGGCGATGTCCGACGATCCGACAGGATTCAGGTCGACTGTGTTATATCGAAAGTAACTCTTCTTTCCGCTCTTAAATGTTATCTGTCCGACGATACCCCATTCGGGTTCCATGAGGACCGTGGCCCCGATCTCCCGCCCGAGCTTTTTGAGCAGGGGGCCGAGAATGCGGCTTTCTTTTTTGGATGCAGTGTTGGCAGCTCTTTTTTTCATTCCACGCATCTTACCTGTGATTTTTTTCTGGTATAGTTCTGCCGATGCCCCCGACACCTCCATGGTATGTAATCACCGGCGGACCATGCGCCGGAAAAACGACGACCTGCAATGAGCTGATGCGCCTCGGTCACCCCGTCCTTGCCGAACCTGCGCGATTGGAGATCGAGTACAAGCTTGCACAGGGTCATACGATCGAGCAGATCGTGACCGACCCGGACTGGCTTCCCTCGGTTGTGCGGCGCTCGACAAAGCAGGAGGGCGAATTGCCGGAGAATGAGCTGTGGTTCCTCGATCGGGCGACACCGGATAGTGTCGCGTATTATCGACTCGGCGGTAAGGCTCTCGACGAGCAGATCACAAAGGCGCTCCGCGAAACGCGATACCGAAAAGTCTTTTTGCTCGACCTCGTCGATTATGTAACCGACTACGCCCGCACCGAAACCCCGGAACAGGCTCGGGCACTGCACGAGGCGATCCGTACCGCGTATACCGAGCAAGGCTATCATCCGATAGCAGTTCCGGTCATGCCAGTGGCAGACCGTGTCTCGTTCATACTCGAACACCTCTGATTCATGAAGTAATAGGCCCGTATCGAGCACGTCTCACGGGTACAGGTCGAGATTGTAGTATTAACAAACGTAGCCGTTTTTGATTCGACCGTAGAGGGAATCGACGCCCTGATACGACTGAAGCGGCCGCACGTGCCTCGTGAGATGACAGCAATGCATATCTCACGTGGCGCGACAAAAGGGAAACTCCGCACGAGCGTGCGGAGTTTTTCAGTGAACAGACCTCGGGCGAAATAGTTCGAGGAATGCGTCGGCAATCGCCCGGTCACGCGCAGGGTAACCCTCCTTGAGGTTCAAAAGGGCGTACGCGAGTTGACCCACCGACATTTTTAAACAGATTTCATACAGATCGTCGGCGCGCTCGCGAGTCGTTGTGTGCCTTACGATCGCGTGCGCGACATTGTATGCGTCGCTGAGTTCTGTATCGGTCGAGACGCTTCGATGGTATTTCTTACCGGGTTCATCGGCCATTGATGCCGCCTCTTCGAGGATCTCAACGCGGTGATTACTGTCCGCACTATGCCACAGGTCCCGTAGAAGGGAAGGGTTATTGCTTGAGGCCCAATCCGGTGCGGATCAGATACCAGTTGATGGCGACAAGTGCGACGATCATGGTGCCAAGGATGGCAAACGATATCCAGAGCGCAATGTCTGCGACACCCAGGAATCCGAAGCGGAACCCGTTGATGAGATAAAAGATCGGGTTTACGTACGTTACGTATTGTGCGAGTGCTGGGAGCGAATGCACCGAGTAAAACACACCTCCCAAGTACACGAGCGGCGTGAGAACAAATGTAGGCACGATGTTGATGCCGTCGATGGATTTGGCGTACACACCGTTCACGAGACCGGCGAGCGCAAAGACGATGGCCGTCATGATTGCGAATACGAGAATGATGAGCAGGTTGAATACCGCCAGGTGTAGTCCTGTGAAGAAGAGCGACACGAGCATGACAAGCAGACCCACCAGAACGCCGCGGATCACACCGCCTGCGACAAAGCCTGCAATGATGAGCCATGGCGGCATCGGCGAAACAAGCATCTCATCGATTGAGCGCATGAAGAACTTCGACTGGAAAAATGTGAACGACGAGTTTGAGTATGCACTGGTAACAATGGCGAGCATCACAAGGCCGGGCACGACGAACGACATGTAATTGACGCCCTGCATTTCCCCGATACGTGAACCGAGAATTGTGCCGAAGATCGTGAAGTAGAGCACCGATGTGATGACAGAGGGGAGAAACGTCTGTGCCCAGATGCGGAAAATGCGTACCACGTCTTTGCGTAGCATCGTATAGAACGCGGTCCACTTTTGGTACGGTGTCATATTATTTAGTTTCGGCGTTATCGCTGGTGAGCTTGAGGAATACTTCTTCGAGTCGTCCGCCGCGATAGCCGTCTTTTGAGGGGTCGGTATCGGAATGCATCGACAGTATCTCGTCCATCGTCCCGTTGGCGACAATCTCGCCCTTGCGGATGATGGCCACATGCTTTGCGAGCTGCTCTGCTTCTTCGAGGTAGTGCGTGGTGAGGAGAATCGTGAGACCTTCAGAGGTGAGCTTCTTGAGGTAGTCCCACATGCCGCGTCGGAGTTCTACGTCGACTCCCGCAGTCGGTTCGTCCAGTACCAAGAATTTCGGCTTATGAATGAGTGCGCGGGCGATCATGACGCGGCGCTTCATGCCGCCGGAGAGCTGCATGCCGGTGTCGTAAATCTTATCCTTGAGGCCGAGATCGGTCAGCAGCTGTTCGGCTCGCGGCACCGCCTCTGCGCGCGGAATGCCGTAGTACCCGCCCTGATTTACGATCACGTCTATAAGTTTTTCAAACGGATTGAAATTGATTTCTTGTCCGACCAGGCCGATGTGGGTCTTCGCGATCTCGGGCTCCTTGTCGATGTCGCTCCCAAAGACAGATACTGTTCCGCTCGTTTTTGTAACGAGTCCGGTCGAGATGCCGATAATGGTGGTCTTGCCTGCGCCGTTCGGACCGAGTAGTGCAAAGAAGTCTCCCTTCGGTATTTCGAGAGATACACCTTTGAGTGCCGTTACGCCGTTGCCGTACACTTTTTTGAGGTCTTTGATCGAGAGTGCTGATTCCATGATGTGTTATATGAGAGGGCTAGCTTAGCATTTCTTTGATGAAGGAAAAAGTATCATCGGGTCCCCGAACCGCGTGCGTTGGGATGATGCCGATGACGCTCGAGTCGTTGCCGCCGGGGAACAGTGCGTCGCCGACGTACACGCAATCAGCTGCATTCCAACCCATGTGCTCGATGAAGCGACGAACGTTGTATCCCTTGTGACGGCCAAGCGCCATGAAGTTGTACGTTGTCGTACCGGCAGGCACCACTTCGACTCCTGCCGTGTTCAGTGCGGTCACGCCGGTGACCATCTGCTGTAGCGCGGCGGCGCGACGGGAGTCATCGGGGTCGAATGCGTATTTTTTTTCGGTATCTTCGTGGAATCCGATCACGCTGTAGCTTATCTGTGCGCCGCGATTCTCTACGAGATCATCCGGATCACGTACGTCGATGGCGAAATGCTGTTTGAGTTGTTCTATAAACGCGAGTGTTGCCGTGACCTGTTCGGGCGTGAGTACGTCGTTCCACAATTCGGAGCCGCTTTTATCGACGGCATGGTTACCGCTCTGACCGAGTGCGTAATACATGCCGTCGAATTTGGCGGTCGTCTGTTCGCGTATCTGCTGCTCATTTCCTCCCGACATGATTGCTACATCACGCTCCGTGCACAGTTGTTTGAATAGCGGCCGGTGGGCCGGATCCATTTCGCTGCGACTCGTCGTGAGTGTCTTATCAAGGTCAAAGAAGAAATGTGAGGTCATTTATTTGAGGGGGAGCGGACCCATGAAGTCGGACTTGCCGAGGGCCACCCCGTTCTTGCGGATGATAGCGTAGGCGGTCGTGACGTGGAAGTAGAAGTTCGGGATAAGGTATTCCATCGCGTATTCGTACCCGGACATGGTCTTATCGCCCCAGTAGGGAAGCGACACGCGTGTTTCTTCGGCGCCATTCACCGCGTCCTTGTCGATCCCTTTGAGAATCTCGATTGTCTTTGCGATTCGCTCCTGCAGTTGTGCGAAGGTGGTTTCCGTATCATCGAAGGCCGGTACGTCCGCACCCGTCAGGCGCTTCACCGAATTCTTTGCGTTGTCTGTTGCAATCTGTACCTGACGCACGAGCGGGAACTGGTCGAACACAATACGGTCGTTGAGGAGCCATTCCTCGTACGAGCGGTTCGCGGTCTTGCGCGAATCCGCGTGCGACGAGGCTTTTTCAAGGACACCTGATAGTGCCTCGAGTGATTTGATCATCGGCGGATAGATGACGGAATAGAATGATGTCTGCATGTTACTTTACTTTTTACAGCTACTAGTCGCAAAAGTGTAGCACACGATCAGACGGGTGCTGTGGATCACTTGGAAAAATCGACCGCTATTTCGTTCAGCGAGTCTCTCGTATCCGCCTCTTGTCCTACTTTCGCCCGGTTGTTCGAGCCGAGGAACAGCACCGAGACCGTGGTGCCCCGACCGACCGCGCTGCGTATGGTGATTCTGCCTTGGTGCGTCTTGATGAGCTCGGAAACGATCGCAAGCCCCAGGCCCGAGCCGCCTGCGCCTTTCGTGCGAGACGGGTCTGCGCGATAGAACGGCTCGAAAATGCGGAATAGATCTTTGCGAGCGATACCGATGCCGCTGTCCTGAACGACCAGTTCCACGTGGTTGTCGGGGGCGGGTTCAATCGTGACACGAATATGGCCTCCGCGAGGCGTATACGTAATCGCATTTTTGACCAGATTACCCACGATCTGCGTGAGCGCAGTGTTATTGCCCCATACCTTGCAGTCAGGGGATTTACGAAGTGTTATCTGCTGGTCGTTCCGCCGGGCGAGCTGTGCGAACTTTTGAACAACTTCGCTCGCAACATGTGAGAGGTCGACCGATGCGAATTCCATGCGCTCGGGCCGGACAAGCGCAGAAAGCGACAGGAGGTTGTTGATGATCTCGGATATGCGGTCGAGCTCTTCGATATTGCTGACGAGCGTCTCTCGCATCTCGGCGTTCACCTCACCGAGCAGGGCAACCTCAGTATTCGTTTTGATGACTGAGAGCGGTGTGCGTACCTCGTGCGCGATATTGCCGACGAACTGCTTTTGTGCGGACAGTGCGTTTCGCGCGGGTGCGAGTGTTACGCGCGCGATAATGTATCCGAACAAAACCGTCACAAGGATGATTGCCCCGATAAGTCCGGTGAGGTTGAGTGTGCGAATAGCATCCGTCGATTTTATGATCGACGGTGCAACGTTTTGCAGCGACTGCGCAGTACCCGCTTCCCGGACACCCTGAATGAAGGCCTCTGAGATATCGTGGTAGAGCAGACTGTACGCGGTGCCGATCAGTCCGAGGATGACCAGTCCGAATGCCACCTGTAGGCTGATGACGTTTATCTCAGTCCGGAAAAACGGATCGTAGCGGTAGCTATTCAGCCAGACGGTAGCCGATTCCGCGAACCGTTTCCAATACGCTTTCGCCGTTTGCATCAAGTTTGCGTCGAAGATTTTTGACATGTACGTCGACGACATTGCTAAATCCGACATAGTTGAAGTCCCACAGATGATTAAGTAAGTCCTCCCGGTTCACGACCTGATTCGGGTGGCGCATAAAGTACTCGAGCAGACCGAATTCTTTTAAGGTAAGCGGGACGTCGCGACCGGAGCGGCGCACTCGTCGCTCTGAAGGGCTGAGCTCGATATCGGCAATCTTCAGGGTTTCGGGAAGTTTTTCGTTCGGTCGACGAAGTAACGCGCGGCATCGCGCGGTCAATTCGGCAAACGAGAACGGTTTGACGAGGTAGTCGTCAGCGCCGCTCTGCAAAAGTTGCACTTTCGTGTCGGTTTCGTTGCGTGCCGTGAGGATGAGAATCGGCACCGTGATGTTCATTTCGCGCATTTATTTGCAGATCTCGTAGCCGTCCATAGAGGGGAGCATGAGGTCAAGAATGACCAGGTCGTAGTCGCTCCGGTGCAGCGAGATGCGCGTTAGCGCCTTCTTGCCGTCCGCGATGTGATCAACGGTATATCCTTCCAGTCCCAGGCCCCGCACCAGCGCCGTGGCGAGTTTCTGTTCATCTTCTACCAATAGGATTTTCATAGTGAGTGAGGTTAACTAAGCTGCTAAACCTATGGTACAGGGTATAGGACGTAAGATGAAGTATTCATGAAGAAACCCCGCAGCGTCTGCGGGGCCTGCATTGCGGCGCTTAACAGTGCCGTAATTTACAGCTTGATCTTTTGAATGAATTCCGCAAACCCGTCCTTTGTATCAGGGTGTTTCAATCCGAATTCGACGACTGTTTTGAGGTATTCGAGTTTATTTCCGCAGTCGTAATACGTTCCATTTTCAATCTCGAGGGCATAGATATCGTGATTCTGCTCGAGCAATATATTGAGCGCGTCAACATACACGAGCTCGCGACCTGACTGCTCAGCTTCAAGACGTCGCATGGCTTCTTCGATAGCGCCAAAAATAGCCGGTTCATACAGGTAACCCGAAACGAGTGCGTAATCGGAATCAATCTTTCCCGCACCCGGTTTCTCGACGACGTGTTCGATCTTGAGCATGCCAGGCGCCTTTTCGGTACCGGTCGCGAATCCGTAGCGTGAGTAGTCTTCCGGAGTGCGTGCGCGAATGGACGAGAGAATCGCGCTTCCGCCGTGCTCTTCATACGCCTTGATCAGCTGTTGCGAGCGGCTCGGTGTTGCGGAGAAAAAGTCGTCACCGAACAGCACGAGAAACGGTTCGTCGCCGACGAAGTCTTTGGCATTCCAAATAGGGGTCGCGTTACCGAGCGGACCTTTTTGGCGGATGTAGTGGAAATTGGCAAGATTTGCAATGGAGCGGATTTGTTCCAGCTCTTTCGTCTTACCGGCCTCCTCCAGCCGCTTTTCCAGTTCGAACGAATTATCAAAGTGATCTTCGATTGAGCGCTTTTGTGCACCGGTAACAATCAGGATGTCTTCGATACCCGCAGAGATCGCGTCTTCGACTACGTATTGAATGACGGGTTTATCGACAATCGGCATCATCTCCTTAGGTGACGCCTTTGTCGCGGGGAGAAAGCGTGTGCCGTAGCCGGCTGCGGGGATGATCGCTTTGCGGATCTTTTTTTGCATCCCCGACATGATACCAGTTTTGTGCGCATGCCCTTTGACAGGAATGAAACACGTGTCGATATCAGAAATACATTGAGCACGAAAGACTCGTCCCATGTGACGATACGGGGACAGCTCGCGAATGCTCACGCATGTGCTCGACGCTGCGTGCGGCAGCGCTCTCATGAATTTCTTCATCAGTCCTTAACGTACGGTCGTGTTTACTGTGCATACGCGGCACATGTTGCGCTTGTAGGAAAGCCGACACTTTGCCCATTACAGCAATCCCCGGCAGGCAGGGATGTGTCCGCGTTCATTATTAAAAGCTTAAATCATAAGTATGAACATACAGAAAATTGCCCAGATCGCCGCGCTCAGCGTCATCTTCGTCGCAGGCGGCGCGGCAGCGCAGACAGCGGGAACCGTTAATGTTTCCTCGACGCCGGTCACGACTGGCTTCTCGGCAGGAGCGAACCAGACCATCGGCACCTTGACTCTCTCGGGAGTGAACGGCGGCGGAAGCGTAACGGCCCTTCCGGTTGCGGTCACAGCTGCAAACGGCGGCGTGATCGGAAATCTTTCGAACTGCCAGGTCTTTAACAATGCAGGAACGTCGCTTACGTCGGGATCGAATGTCATTAATTCGTTCAGCACGAACGGTAATACATTCACGTTGAACTCGCCGCTTGCGGTTAATGCTTCGACAGGAACGATGACCTTGAGCGTACGATGCGATGTCTCGTCGTCGACGCCGAACGGCTCGACATTCACGCTTTCATTCGGCGCAGCTTCGCTCGGTCCGGTGCTCCGTATCAACCTTGATACTGCACCGTCGGTCCCGGCCGGCTCCAATGATGTGGCACTTGCCAATATTTCGGTCGGTGCAACCGGTGCGAGCTTCAATGTCACCTCGATTCCGCTCACCATCTCTTCGAGTGCAAACGGCTCCGTAGGGAACCTGAGCGACTGTAAGATTCGCGATGCATCGAATCTCGACGCTACGCTTTCAAGTGTTGCAACGGTAATTAACGGGAATGTAACAACATTCAACTTCGCCGCTCCGTTGTTCGCGTCTGCGGGAACCGCGAACATGCTCTCGCTCACGTGCGATGTGCAGCCGTCCGCAGCAGTCGGGAGTACGTACATGATCTCGGTTACTCCGGGTAATGTGCGTGCCACGAACGCCTCAACGGGTGCTGCTGTGACCCCGGTCGGTATTCCGGCAGGTGGTACAGGGCCCTTGGGTCTGCCGGCTTCAACGTCGGGATCGGTGATCGTCTCCGCCGCTGGTACTACACCGGTCACGCCGGGCACCAGTACCGGCACCGGTACGGGCTCGACTCCTGGTGTTCCGAACACAGGTCTCGGATCGGCAGCGGGGTTGCTTTCGGTCATTGCGATCGCGGGTATCATCGCGCTCTTGGGTGCGATCTATCTCGGCCGTAAGCAAGAGGTATAGAGAGACTCCGGTACGTCCTCAACAAAAACAGCCCCGACACTCGTCGGGGCTGTTTTTTGTCATGCCGCGACCAGTACCTGCTCGAACACCGCATGCAGTTCGGCGAGGCTAACCGGTTTGGTGAGATGTGCCGTGAATCCGGCCTCGTGCGCGCGCTGTTTGTCACCGGAGAGTCCGTATCCGGTGAGTGCGACAATGGGTGCCGATATCCCGCGATTGCGGAGTGCGGCAACAAGTTCGTAGCCGTCCATATGCGGCATGCCGACGTCGAGCAGAAAGAGGTCGATCTCGTGGAGATGTTCACATCCGAGTGTTTCGTACCCGGAATATACCGCTTCAGCACGGGCGCCGAGTTTATTGAGGAGGCGCACGAGCGCATCTGCGGCAGGGGCATTGTCATCTGCGACGATGATGCGCACGTTTCTGGCCGGTGACGCAGGAACTACACCTTTCGCTTCGGGCTCGGGACTCTCAACGAGCGGCAATCGTATGGCAAATTCGCTGCCCGCACCCCGACCTGCGCTTTTTGCGGTAACATCGCCCCCGTGCATTGTGACGATGCGTTGTACAAGCAGGAGCCCTATCCCGAGACCGCTGTTTATAGCTGTGCCTGCACTCCCTTGGTAATACATATCAAAAATATGCGGCAGATCAGCGGCGTCGATACCGGTGCCGTTGTCGCGCACACGAATGATCGCCTGCGCATCGTGCCGTTCGATATCGACCCAAATCGAGCCGCCTGCCGGGGTGAACTTCACGGCGTTCGAAAGCAGGTTACTGACCGCCTGTTCAAGTCGCGTCTCATCAGCTACGACTGAAATCGGGGATGAGGGATACGCAAGATGCAGCGTGATATCCGCTTTACGGATCACGCCGTCGCTTGCGCGCACAGATCGTTCGATGAGGCGTCTGAGTTCAACGGGGCGTGCAGACAGTGAAATGCGATCTTGTGTGAACCGGGTCACGTCCAGGAGGTCGTTTAAGAGGTGTGCCATGTGATCGAACTGATGTTCCACGATGTCGATCTCTTCGCGAATATCGTGGGGCATATCACGCAATTTCAAGAGCTCGAGCGAGCTTTTGATGGGTGCCAGCGGATTACGAAGCTCGTGCGAGAGCGCAGCGAGAAAGATTTCTTTGGACTTATCGCGCGTTTCGATCTCATGGAAGAGTCGTGCATTGTCAAAGACAACCGAGAGGTGGTAGCAGAACTCCTGAAAGAATTCGAGGTCGCTTTCGTCGTAGGTGCGCCCGCTTTCCGAGTATGCGAGCGTCATCGCACCGACTCCGCGACCGTGTGACGAAATAGGAATGATCATGAGCGACTTTACATTCAGTGCACGCAGGTCGCGCATGTGATCGTCAGATGATGCGGCCCGCTGAATGTCTTCCTCCGTAACCGATTTCAGAAACAGCGGCTGTTGGGATCGCACCACCGAAAGGATCGACCCCGGACCGCCGTCCGAGGACGGGTACGTGCGTTCGAACGATCTGAAACGCTCAATTCGTTCCGGATCCCCGTGGACGATCGCAGCGCGCTCCAGATGTCCGTCGTCGTCCAGCACGTCCATAAGGCACCAGTCGGCGAGCATGGGAACGGTCAGCTTTGCCTTCTCAATGAGGCGTTGCTTGAAATTCAGGTCGAGCTGCAGGATCTTGGCCGATTCCACCATGAACTCAAGCTTCGATTCGCGGGATTTTCGTATTGATATATCGCGCATCGACGAGATCACGAACGCTAGTGATCCGTCGTCGTGCAGGACACGTGAGGCGGAGACAGACAGCCACCGATGGTTACCGTTCGGATCTACGTAGTGCATTTCTTCGCGCGGCACGTTCTCTCCCGCGAAGGCGCGGTATACGGGGAGCCGACTCAGTTCAACCGCAACGCGGTCGTGAGAAACAACGTGGACCCGAGTCGTATCTGTCGGAGCGAGTAGTGCGGTGCCCGGATCAAGTGCGAGCGATGTTATGCGTCGTGCGGATGAGTTTGCGTACTCGAGAACCTTTTCGGCATTCCAGATGATTACGCCCTCTGGAAGGGAATCGAACAGGGACCACACAATTGATTTTGTATTGAGGCCGGGCAGGTCAGTCAATGCGGTCATTAACCGAGCAGTCTACTGCCCGCGAATGAAGACATCATGAAGACGCCGCCGTGGCCCTACAGGGCCTTATTGCGAAGGCGACGGGTCGTGAAAGACGGCTTCAAGATTATTCCCGAAGGGGTCGGTAACAAAGGCTGCGAAGTATCCTGGTGAATACTCTGTGCGATATCCGGGTGCGCCGTTATCGGTGGCGCCGGAAGCGAGTGCTGCCTGATGGAATGCGATGACTGCATCCCTGCTCTCCGCAGCGATCGCGATGTGCACATTGTGCACGGCCTCACGTTGAGAGAACCATACGTCAGATACTCCGCCTTTGCCGAGACCGATCACCGACCACTCAGGGAATTCACTCAATAATTCATATCCGAGCGGCTTCAGTGCGGCTGTATAAAAGTTCTTCGCGGCTTCGATATCCGTTATGTAAACACCTACATGATCCAACATATATTGATCGTTTTAGTTGTAATGCTACTTTTTTTGTTCAGTATCCGGTACGTGTGTGTCGTTCGGATGAACGCCTCGCCACGCATTGATGCGCGCCTTGAGCCGATCCCAGATCGTAAGTCGGACTCCTATGAGTTCGAGCCCGACGAACATGAGCCACGCTCCCGGGGTCAGCGGGGTAACCAGTGCGACGAATCCGATAATGATGAGTATGACGCCGAGTACATGTTTCAGGATCCGCATAGCTGCAGTGTACAGTGTGGCCACGCGACACGAGCGGGGATAGCAGTGGTACACTAGGTACCATGGACGGCAACATCATGAGCGGGACGATCGGTATCATTTTTCTTGTACTGTGCATCAGTTTTGTCAGTTTTATGCAGCCGGCGGAGCGCCAGGCATCGGCACATCCGTTTCTTGAGCCGAACGTGGCATCTGTCGGGAGCGCTGTATATCTTAATGAGCGGGGAACCCTCTCGATCGACAGAGACGGAACACATCAGTAGCTGACTTTTCCACACACTGTCCACAGTCCGCTTCAATAGCGGGCTTTTTTGATATGTATAGTGCAAAAAGACTCTCACTTATTATAAATAGTGCGTAAATTAATATTAAACTATGGAACTTAAGGATTATTTGGAGATTCCCTATGCCAAACTGGAGGAACTGAACCTCAAGGCGAAGGATGATGCTGAAAAAAAGAGCGATAAGCAGCTCGAAAAGGAGTACACCGAGTACTTAGCAAAAGAAAAGCGTATCAAAGCGGTAACGATCTGCTTTTCAGATATCGAAGGCCGACTCCACATGTTGGACTACGATAAGAAATTTCTCCTGGACTCCCTTTCAAACCTGACCTTCGACGGATCATCGATACGGGGTTTTACACCCCAACACGAGAGTGACCTGCGTCTCGAGGTTGATTGGTCCAGTATCCGGTGGATGCCGTCGGACGTATTCGGTCCGGGCAAGGTTATCTTTTTTGCGTCCGTCCTGAACCGGGACCGAACTCCGTATTTTTCCGATTTCCGAGGTAGGTTGAAGGCATACACGCGCGAGCTCAAGAAGCGGGATGGTGTAACCGCCTATGCTGCTCCCGAAATCGAAGGGTTCGTTGTTGACGGCGTGAACGCCGAACAAAACTTTGATGTGACGGAGGGGTTCAAGCTTATTTCTTCCGGGGGGTACTACCATTCGCTCCCCATGGATCCGCTTCGCCAATTCATCGATGCTGCGGCAGAAGCGCAGCGAGCCATGGGATTCAAGAACGAAAAGGACCACCCCGAAGTCGCACCGTCTCAGTTCGAGATGAATTTCTCGTACGCCGACGTGGTGCGATCGGCTGACAACATACAGTTGTACAAACTGATCGCCCGTCAGGTCGCACGGAATATGGGTATGACCGCGACGTTTCTTCCGAAGCCGTTCATGGGTATTAACGGATCAGGGATGCATACGAACTTCTCGCTGAGCAAGAACGGTAAGAATATTTTCTTCGACCCGAAGGGCGAGGAGGGGCTATCCAATATAGCGTGGGACTTTATCTTGAAGATCCTGAATCACGCGCCGGAAATATGCCTCGTATTGAATTCATCGGTCAACAGCTACCGCCGTCTGGATCCTCATTTTGAGGCGCCAAATCAGATCAAGGTTTCTGCGATTGATCGAGGATCAATGGTCCGTATTCCTGTCGGCAATGAACGCACCGCGAGACTAGAAGTGCGATCGGTCGCACCTGATGCTAATCCGTATCTGGTGCTCTATACGCTCATAAAGACCGGCATGGAGGGTACAAAGCTCAAGAAAGACGAAAATAAACGCGACCGTCTTCGATTTTTGCCCGACAACATCTACGACGCGATCGCAAACATGAAATCGAGCAAGTTTATGACCGATGTCATGGGTGAGGAAAGTAAGGAAAAGTTTATCCGCTATAAGCAGATGGCGGCCGACCGGTCGCCCAAAGAGCTTGGCACGACCGTAAAGCGTACCGAGGTCATTTATCACCACGAGATAACGAATCAATTGCTATGGAACAGCTTCTAGCTCCTCATGCGCGGTCTCGGTTTTATCTGCATCTTACGTTGTGGTCACTGATCGGCGTCATTGTCGGGTATGCATCAGTATTCTTTGCCGGCGCATCCGCCGGCGAATATGACGCGTCGGCGATAAGTTCCGGGGACACGGCATGGTTGCTTGCATCATCTGCGCTCGTGATGCTCATGACGCCGGCAGTCGGTTTTTTCTACGGCGGCATGGTGTCCGCGAAAAACGTCGTCTCCGTCATTAAGCAGTCCATGATCATTCTCGCGCTCATATCGGTGCAGTGGGTTCTGTTCGGATACTCCCTTGCATTCGGTCCCGACGCGGGCAATGGGATTATCGGTACACTTGCCAATTTCGGCCTGCGTGGCGTGGGATTTGCACCTGATACGAATTACGCAGCAACGGTCCCGGCGCTGGTATTCATGATCTTTCAGGCGATGTTCGCCATCATCACACCGGCACTCATAATCGGCGCCTTCGTTGAACGTATTAAATTCCGCGCGCTCGTCGTGTTCACGCTGTTATGGGCGACGCTTGTATACGATCCGGTCGCACACTGGGTATGGTCGCCGAACGGGTGGCTACACGCCATCGGTGCGCTCGACTTCGCGGGCGGCACCGTCGTGCACATGACAGCAGGTTTCTCAGCCCTTGCTGCCGCCATGCTTGTTGGCCGTCGGTTGCATCAATCGACCCCGGCTTCCGCTGCGAACAATGTTCCGTTCGTCATTCTCGGCGCAGCGCTCTTGTGGTTCGGATGGTTCGGCTTTAATGCGGGGTCGGCTCTTGCCTCCGGCGCACTTGCTGCAAGTGCCTTCGTAGTCACGAATACGGCCGCGGCCGCGGCAGCGCTCGTGTGGGTTGCACTCTCGTACGCCGAAAGCCGAAAGCCTTCAGCTATTGCCGCAGCGATCGGTTCGGTATGCGGCTTAGTAGCCATCACCCCTGCTTCAGGCTTTGTCGGACCGGTTTCCGCCCTCGCGATCGGTCTGATCGGCGGCGCGGTAACGTATGCAGCGGTCCATATTCGCGGCCGCTCCATTGCTATTGATGACTCACTCGATGTGTGGGCAGGTCACGGCATCGGCGGTCTTACGGGTGCGGTGCTCACGGGAGTCTTTGCGGAGAAGGCGATTAATGCGGCAGGGAATAACGGTTTGTTGTTCGGTAATCCCGGCCAGTTGGGTATTCAGTTGTTCGCGGTCGCCGCTGTCGGCCTGTATTCATTTGCCGCGACGTGGGTCATATTGAAAGTCATATCGGCAATCATGCCGCTTCGCGTAACGGATGCTGAAGAGGCTGAAGGACTCGATACATCGGTGCATGGAGAGCCTGCGTATCGCATGTAGTGAAGGAATCAACGCCTCATCTTCATCAAAGCTACAGCCTACCTTGGGTAGGCTGTTTGCTTATGTTTTCCATTCGCGGCCAATTGAACATTCTGCTCACAATGATGGCGGGCCTCATGATCGCTGCAATACCGGTAACGGTCACATTCGCGCAAAGTTACAACTACAATGCAAACTATAACTACAACGGCTCATATTCGATGCCATACGGGAATTCCGGGTACCAGCAGCCGCAGCAGTATCTGTATTGGTGCACGGGGCAGGGTGGAGACTACTACTCATACAATCCATGCTCCTCCTACCAGCAGCCTATGCAGTCCGGCTACCAGCAGCCATCGCACTACTACAATTCGTATAGCCAAAATTCCTACTATCCGTCCTATCAGTATTACTATCCTCAGCAAACCTATTACTATCCCGCTCTGCACTACGGCTATAATTACGGCTCATACAACTATAACTACAACTACAATTACGGCAGCAACTGGGGTTACGCGTGGTAGCTACTGCGAAACTTGCCTCCGCGTAGTTAATGTGGGCAAATATAGGTTATCCCTAGCTAGGGGGACAACGGCCCTATGCTGGTATATAATTGGCGCGTCGAAACGTTCACACATTACTTAGACGCTTAAGACAGTAAATTGCCTTTTATATGGTACGAAAAGCAAATCCGGCGCTTTTGAAGCCGATGGATCTCTCAGCAGATCTCGAAGCGGTCGTGGGTAAGGGCCCGATGCCCCGCTCACAGGTCGTGAAGAAGCTCTGGGAATACATCAAGAAGCACGACCTTCAGAATCCCCAGAACAAGCGCAACATCCTCGCAGACGACAAGCTCATGCCCCTCTTCAAAAAGAAGGAAGTGACCATGTTCGAAATGACGAAGCTCGTTTCGCCTCACATGAAGTAACTGTTCCTCACGGAACACGAAAAGGCCCACTCCGAAAGGAGGGGCCTTTTTTGTTGGGGGGGGTCAGGCAGCGAATCGGGAACGGAGTGCGGCTTCGATATCGCTGAGTCCCACGGGCTTCGTAAGATGTCCATCGCAGCCGGCATCCAGTGCCTTGCGGCGGTCATCGTCCTGTCCGTAGCCGGTGAGTGCGAGGATGAACGCATTTGAACCACCTGAACGTAGGCGTCGAGCAACATCGTAGCCTTCCATGTCGGGCAGCCCGATGTCGAGCAGGATCGCGTCGGGAGCGTGTTCGAGCGCCTTTACAATACCGTCGTTGCCCGTGAACGCGAGTGTTGCTTTGTGTCCACGGAAGGAAAGCAGGCGGCCGAGCGCCTCGCACCCCGCCTGGTTATCATCAACAATAAGAATACTGAGTGCGCCCGTTGACCGTTCGGGAATGTGCACGATGGGCGCTTCGACAGGTGCAGGAGCGGCGACAATAGGGAATTCGATCACAAAGGTGCTCCCTCGGCCGAGGCCGGCAGACAGAGCAACGATCGACCCGTCATGTAGTTCAACGAGCTCCTTTGCGAGTGCGAGGCCTACGCCGACACCGGACGTGCCGTATTTGGTGTTCGAGACCTGAATGAACGGTTCAAAGATGCGCGAAAGCATTTTCTGTTCGATCCCTGTACCGTTGTCGCGGATCGTGATAATTGCACGGGAGCCGTGCGTCTCAGCCTTGAACTCAACAGCGCCTCCGGGTGGTGTGTACTTTGCCGCGTTATTGAGGACATTCACGAGGACCTGTTCGATTCGGAGCGGATCCGCGAACAGAGTCGCGTCGTTTGTCGGGAGCGATACGGTGAGCGTGTGACTGAACTTATCCATCATCGGTTCGGAACTCTCGACGGATCGCTGGGCGAGTGCACGCAGGCTCACGTATTCCTTTTGGAGTTTGAGTCGTTTTTCTGACACGCGGGACATATCCAACAGATCGTCGAGCAGTCGTCCCATCATGTGCAGTCGCTGCTCTGCGCCTGCGACAAGCTTGGTCTCTTCATCGTCCGGGGTGCGGCGCATCCGCAACAGCTCAAGCGTGCTCAGGACGGGTGCGAGCGGATTTCGGAGTTCGTGCGCGAGTATCGCGAGGAAGTCGCTTTTTGCCGAGTCCTGCTCGCTGATCTGTGTAACGGCATTCTCAAGCTGGTCCACGTGTGCGCGGAGCTCTTCCGTCGCTGTCCGTCGGTCTTCAATTGCAGAGCAGATGATAAGAAATATGACCGCAAATATTTCAAGCAAGAGCTCCGTCTGGAAGAGCCACTGGCCTGCATGCGTTCCGTCGGGCACGTGTGTGACCGCTCCGGATATTGCGATTGTCGAGGTAACGAACAGAGCAAATGCGGTGGATCGCGGTGAGAATCGGAGCGCTATCCAAAAAAACGGGACAAGTAAGAAGTACACGAGCGGTATGCCGCCGAACACGCCGATCTTCGTCCAGAAAAGCAGATACGTTATCGCTGCGACAAGCAGCAATGCGATGGAATTTTCGGTCAGGCGTTCACGGTTAATCGAGCGCTGCTGCATGAATCCCGTAATGAGCGGGGTCATGACCAAGACACTCAAGATGCCTCCTGCCCACACGATGCGCCACATCTCGCCGGGGTTTTCGATCGCAGGGCCGAACAATCCGCGCGATATGAGTGAAAAGGTCGGCACGATGGTCGTTGTGGCGAGCGAGACGCCGAACAAAAGCAGGGTATCTCGCAGACGCGAGAAGTCGGGTCGGAACCCGAAGAGTCGGAACAGATAGGCGCCGATGAGCGCTTGTGCGGGGTTTCCCAGGGTGGAGGCAATGATTAGTGGCCACGGAGATCCGTTGCTCGCGATTGCCACGAATGCGCCGACCATAACGGCGGAGGTCATGCGGTTTCCCCACAGAAAGACGGCGGCAAGCGCAATGCCGTACGGCGGCCAGATGAATGCTGGTGCCGTGTCCAGTCCGGTGTATAAAAATTGTCCAAGCTTCGCCGTAAGGAGAAACGCGAGAAAGGTGATGCTCCAGCGTCCTAATTCTGCCCGGGTCGGGATCAAGCCGCTGAATATCGAGGCCGTGGGGTTCATACGAGCGCTTGGGGACGGCCACTATAGCAGAAAGGGCGCTCGATAGCGCCCTTTTTCTATTGTGTACTCGTCGCGGCGGTTTCCGCTGCCGGTGCCTCGGAGGCCGGTTCCTGCGGCGGTTCCTCTCGTTGTTTCGATACCGGTTGCGGTTGTTCCTCCGGCTGCGGCTCGCTTTCGGTTGTCGATGTGGCGGCCTCAAGGGTTGATGTTGCGTTTTGTCCTGCGGGTCCGGGCATACTCTTCGACAGGTAGAGTTGCATACCGAGCGCGCCGGCTATCAGTCCGACAAGCAGCGTGACGATCAGTGACGACGTGCTCCATGACGCGCTAACCTCTCCCGGCTCGACCTCTAGCATGACGGGTGCGGGAATAACTGTCTTTTTTTCGGCAGCGGGTTTTTCTTCGACTGCGGCGACGGCAACTGCGGGTGGCGGAACTTCTCGCGGTTCAAATTGCAGACAGACCGAATTGATGCGGTAGTACGGGGTTTCTCCCGAAATCACGTATCCCAAATGACCTTTGCATTTTTTGCATCGAAGCTCCACCTTGTCGTCAGGTCCCGCCTCGCTTTTGAATTGCAGATCACGCTCGTGAATGGGTTTTTTGAACGACGGCCACCCTGTCTTGGAGTCAAACTTTTCGTCCGATGAGAACAGTGCTGTTTCGCACGCTGCGCATCGGTAGGTGCCGGGTTCAAAGTGATCCCAGAATTTACCGAAATACGGCGGCTCAGTCACACGGTGTAGCATGACACTCACTTGTGCCGGCGACAGTTTGTTTTTGATCTCGCCGTCCTTCATTGCCGCCAGTATACAGTGTGGCGCGCAGGCTCGGAATTGTGGAAAATCCGCTTTTGTTTTCTATCCGGCGCCCATGAAAGTCTTCATTTGCTCGCACCCCGGTAGAGGCTGTACCATCCCTTCGTGGAGAAATGCATTGTTATCGATAAAAAGGAGGGAGAAACACCCCTGCAGGCGCTGGAGCGACTACGTGCGTCCCGAAAGGATCTGGCCGGAGAAAAAATGACCTACGCCGGGCGGTTAGACCCCATGGCAACGGGGCTATTGCCGATTCTGATAGGGGAAGAGTGCAAGAACAAGGATGCGTATACCGGGCTCGAAAAAGAATATGAATTCGAGATCCTGTTCGGTGCGTCGACCGATACCGGCGATGTGCTCGGTCTCATTACCGCGTATGCGGCGTTGCAACCCGGCGTGCCGTTCGACGAGATCGTGCAGCCCGGAACATTCACGCTCCCGTATCCGGCGTACTCATCGAAGACGGTGGACGGCGTACCGCTGTTTCAGCATGCACTCGAAGGTCGGTTGCACGACATCCGTATACCGGTGCGGGACATGACGGTACAGTCTGTCGCATTTATCGGTGCGCGCACGATGACCGGCACCGTTATTCGTTCCGATGTGACCGAGCGAACGCGTTTGCTGCGGTATGACGAGCATGGTCCGGCCGAAAATGATTTTCGTGAGCACTTGGTGCGCGCGTCGTGGGCTGATTTTCCTGACGGCGTCTATACGGTCGCACGCTATCGCGCGCGGGTGACCGGCGGTACCTATATTCGCTCGATCGTGCAGGATGCGGGGAAGCGACTCAAGATCCCCGTGCTCGCGTTTTCGATCAAACGTACCCGAATTTTCGGGCTTTAGCGCAGCGCACGCTCGCGCTTTTTTACGCACTGTGAGCACAGACACCCCTTGGGTTTGATGTGTGCCTCGAAGTATTCGGTATCGTAGTCGTAATTCAGTTCTTCGCCCTGCTTGATATCTCGCAGGGTGAAGACGTATATACGGCGGTTCTTAAGTTCGACTTCGCAATTCGGAGCGCACGAATGGTTGATGAAGCGGGCTTTATTCGACGGGATATTGCCGTCGATCATGGTCTTCGAGCTCGTCCAAAAGAAATACTTGCCGTCCTTTTCCTGTTCCGCTTCGGAGAGCTCGCGACCGGTGTATTCGATAACGCATGCGCCACGCGGAATGCGTTCTCCCGCAAACATGCCGCGACCACCGCTTTGTGAGCGGCGAACTTCCAGTTTGAAATTTCCGGGGACGAAGCGGCGGCGGATCTTTTTTTTCATATTATTTGCGGAAGTACACACTTCGCGCGATTGCGTGAATAAGGTCGCCGTCAGCCTCTGCGGACGAACGATTCAGTGGCGGCATGATAACAAGCACTTTGCTGATGGTCGCCGAGGTCGCAAGCGGAAGCACGTAGTAAGGTCCGTGCGGCACGCTCTCGACCGTACCGGATTTTATGTGCTTCAGTTCACCGTTGAGCATCAGGATGAAGCCCTCGTCGCCCGAATCAGTCGCGAAGGGCTCGGTCGACAGGGTCGTTGTACACGAGAGTGAAGATTCGGGACCGTCTGCGGCGCAGAGATTCTTGAGCTGATCCGCCACGGCATCCTGCATTGTCTGACCGGCCTCACCTTGTGCGGTGATTACCCGGATGTCAGCCTTGCCGTCGACGGCATCATCCGATACAACGCCGATCGTCGCCATGTCATCGTTGTATTCTTTTACGTCCAAATCAGCGGGGTAGGTGAGTTCAAAATTGTTCACCGAGTTTTTATATGTTTTGCCCTCTGACCGGGAGCTTTGGAATACGAAAAATGCTGTGCCGAGCGTAAGCACAATGACGACAGCGACCGCGTACAGCGCTTTCCCGTACATACCGGGGCATAGTACCACTGCACCCTGTATGTCGCCTGTGCATACGAGCCGGCCCGATTCACCTATCCATATGGTGCCGCTCCGGCAGTCCGTAATAACGGGGTACAATCGGACGCATGACCGTACTGTACAAAAAGCTTGTTGATCAACACCTCAAGATTCTCGAGGGACTGCAATACGAATCGGGTCTGTTCGCTGCTTCCAAAAAAGGAGTCGGCACAGGATACGACAAGGCGTGGCTGCGCGACAACTTCTACGAGTGCCTCGCCTTTGAAGTGGTCGGAGATTTTGAGACTGTGCGCAAAACGTACCGGGCGATCCTCGATATTTTCAAAAAGCACGAGTACAAGATTGATCACGCGATATCGAAGAAGCCCGCGTATACGCACGAATATATACATGCCCGATATCACCCCGAGACGTTCGATGAATTCTGGGAAGAGTGGGGCAATAAGCAAAACGACTCGATCGGATGCATTCTGTTCAAGCTCGGTGAGCTCGAAGCGCGACAGCCCGGCAGTATCATCCTCGACGAGGACGATCGGCGGATCGTGCAGAAGTTGGTTTGGTATCTCTCCACTCTTGAATACTGGCACGATCCGGATTCCGGCATGTGGGAAGAGAATCAGGAGCTCCATGCGTCATCCGTCGGTGCGTGTGTAGCGGGTCTTACCTGGGCCAAAAAGATCGCCGGCATAGAAGTGCCGGATGCGCTTATCGAAAAAGGCCAGGCAACACTACGGGCGTTATTGCCCCGCGAGTCCTCGGGCAAGTTTGTGGACCTCGCCTTGCTCTCGCTCATTTGGCCGTACAACGTTGTAACCCCCGAAGAGCAAACGGCAATTTTGCAGAACACCGAATATCATCTGCTTCGCGAGCGCGGCGTGATCCGCTACAAGGGGGATCGCTACTACAACGCCAATGAAGACGGCTGGTCCGAAGAGGCTGAGTGGACATTCGGTCTGTCGTGGCTCGCTATTATTTATGCAAAGATCGGTAAGACTGAAGAGGCGAAGGAATACCTCGACGCCGCCCGCGAGACCGTCACAAAAGACGGAACGGTGCCCGAGCTCTATTTTTCGAATTCAACCGAGTACAACGACAACACGCCGCTCGGGTGGTCTGAGAGTATGTTCGTCGTAGCGCTGCACGCGGTGAATGAAAAGCATTTGGCAAAGAAATAGCGCGTTGTTCACGCGACGTTAATGCGATTCCCGTTAGGCTTGTCGTATTAACAGATCACAATATTTGTATGGCATACGACGACATGAAGGAGAATAAGAAGGATGGCGCGCTCGATACTGAGGCGGAATCGACATCGGATACGAAGTCCGAGCTCGAGGATCTTGCCCGCGAGGACAAGTAGCCGGACCCGCGGCGTGCAAAAAACGACCGGCCTTGTGTCGGTCGTTTTTTATGACGCGGATAATTGAATTGGCAGCAGCTGTTCGGACTCATATCACAGAGGCTTCATCCGTGTGGTCGTAGAGTATCGGAATGAATGCAATTTTGGGGAGGAGAGGGATATTTATCATAGGTTTATTGGCGGCTACGGTGCTCAGTTATTCGATGTTCACGACAACGGTGCATGGTGCGGTTTTCGGGAACGTGCGCATCAGTGTAGGAGTATCGGGCGGATCTGCAGAGGCAAGTGCGTTCAAGCTGCATCTTGTTAAAGTGGGGGCACATGACACCGGCTCACCCTCCGGCTCGGGTAACACGGTTATATTCAGCTCACTGACACCGGGAACATACACTGTTGTGGTAGACGGGCCGTCAGGATACGGGCGTATGTGGGGCGGCGATTGCAGTGTGCAGGGTGTGTTTACAGTCGCAGAGAACTCGACGGCGAATTGCACGCTCACGAATGTATTCGGTGCGACGAATGGCGGGGGAGGAACAACGGAACCGTCGCGTGACGAACATAGAACACCGCGCGCTCCGAGGACGCGCTGACATTAAAAAAGACCCGGTGCGCGGGTCTTTTTTGAAGTCGGGTTACGGATGTGCGTCGAATGAACGGTGAGTGATCTCTTGCGCGTTGTAGCGGAGCGCACACTTACTGCGCAAAATTCGAAAAATCCGCCGCCACCGTTTCGCACGCATCTTTGAGGATCGTTTCACTCTGAGCTGTACAAACACGACGGAACGCCGCTTCGGTCGGATACCAGAGAGCCAACCGCTGCATTCCTGTGGAATAACAGAAGTCGCGCTTGTCTGCTACGACGTGATCACAGTATTCCACCATTTCTCCCGCGCCGTCGTGCCCCCGGTTCACAACATCGGTAATGCCGCCGTTGATGCAGTTTATGTATGCAGCGTCACCGAATTTTTGTGCGCGCTCACAGGCTTGCGCTGCTTCCGGCAACGTGAATCCCGGCGAGACAAACGTGCTCGCGAGTCCCCAAAAGCAATCGCTGCGATGAGTACCTTCAACGGACCCGCATCCGTCGAAGGCTCGCTGGTCACCGTTGTACGCCAGAAAATAGGCATTACCCAAGTATCGGAAACAGGTGGTCTGTTGTGCCGGGCTGGAATGAAGACAGGCGTCTGTCATAGTCTGCACGAGCGTTTTTTTTGGAGCCTCCGGTATCTCTGATCCGTCGAGATCAACATGCTTCGTCATCAGTACCTCCATATAAACTCCCGCATCGCAAGCCATTCGATACCGTTCGGGTATTTGATCGCACAGTGTGAGCGCGCGCTGCATGTCGCGATCGGTCACGAACATAAGTGCGTGTCCGATCCCGTGGTAACAGGAGGCTCGGACGCCGATCGCAGTGCCTGAATTGCATGCGATATCTGATGCGCCGACGAGACCCGAGGCATCCAAGCCCGGCGCTGCATCTGATGCAAATCGTTCGGCGACGCCATGCCGCATGCCGTTGTCGCATACGTCGATTGCGTTGCCGAATGCACTTGAGAAGTCTTTTGTTTGATCATAGAGGCTCCATCCTGCGTAATGCAGAAATTCGTGGCACCACGATCTCTCCGGTTCACTATCCATGGCTAACAGCGCTGATTCCAACTCCTGTGGAGAGAGCGCGCCGGATGTTTTTGTAGCAAGCATGCGCAAACATTTGCCGGCGGCGAGCCGGTCCTTTTGAGCGATACACGTATCGTATTCGCTGCCAAAGGTCGCTCGGGAACGCTCACTCGAACTGCGGATGAACACATGAGTGGATGCGAGCGCAAGAAGAAGTGTGCCTACGAGTAGTGCAGCCTGGAATCCGGTCGGGTGTCGAAACGTCACACGATGATGGTACCGCATTGCATCGTATTGTCCCGCGCGCAGAATGCCGCCGGAGTTGCTCCGGGGAGTATCGCTGATTGTCCATTGGACACATCAGTGAGCGATCGCTTTTTTGAGCTCCTCTTTGACTATGTCCGGGGTGACATGTGCCTTTACGAGATATGAGACTGCGCCGCCTTTCATCATGCGATCGACAGAGCCCGGGTCGGACAGGTTACTGATGATCACGACCGGGATTTGCTTGGTCGCAGACATTGATTTGAGCGTCGCGAGCACTTCGAATCCGTCTTTCTGCGGCAACAAAATGTCGAGCAGGATAGCATCAAAGTGATTCTCGATCGCGCGGCGCACAGCCATGTCGCCGTCGAATGCGCATTCGATATCGAAACCGTTGCTACGCAAATGATCTCTCAGGATGGATGAGAGAAACTGGTCGTCTTCTACCAAAAGTACTCGTGACATATACCGATATCGTAACAGACAAACAAGTCGGCGGTATCTTTGACAAAACCCTCGCCACGGAGTTTGCTTATGGGCAGGATCGTTCAGGAGTCCATGCATGATCGACTGGTCAAAACCGATACAGCACGAAAATGGCGGCCTCGCAGTGCTCGTAAGGACCCGACCAGAAGGTTGGAGACAGTGGGGAGCCCGGGCCGACGGCGCGTATCCCACGCGAATGATCCATCGGCTCGGTATCGACGAGGCAACGATAGGCGGTGTAATGACTGCATATTGGTTCGTTCACGAAGACGGGAAGACCGAGCAGGAAGGGTACGACATCATGAATCGCCCTGAATCGCTCGCAACGTAAAAGGAGGATCGCATGCCCATTCCGCTTATTCGCCTTGGTTTTGTCGTGGCGCTGGCGCTCGTGAGTGCCGGTCTTGCTGTCTTGCGCAACGCCGACACAGAGCAAAAGAAGGACAACGAAAAGAAAAAGTGACGCAACGGTCACAAACAAAACAACGCCGGAGCAAGCTCCGGCGTTCATTTTTTGAAAGATCGGTTTCAGACTGCGGCCTCGATCGTTGAACGATGCAAAGCAACGAGCTGCTCGCGCGAAAGGCGTGCGCCGATGTAGCCGCCCGCCATTACGAATGCGACGGGTATGAGGCGTCGCATACACCATGTGAACACGATCCGCTCCCGCTCCGCGAGCATCTCGGCTGTGACGCCTCGAAGACCGCCGTTCGGACAATCCTCATGCGGATCCATGCCGGCGTTGTAGATGCAGAGGTCGAAACGGCCGCTGTCGCGAAGGGTTGCAAGCAGTGCGCGCAGTGTCCACAGATACGAGCCTGCACGAAGGATGAGCCGCATGCTGCTATTTCCGGTCGGAAGGTATGCATCGTACAGGTTGGTCGAGATATCGACATGCGTCACGCCGGGAATTGCGCGCACCAGTGAGTGTGTGCCGCCGCCGAAGTGTGCGTCAGCATCGATGATGAGCACTTCTTTGGCGCCCTTTTGCTTCGCGCGCAGCGCGGCAAGCGCAAGTCCGTTGAACGTGCAATTACCTTTGCCTCGACCGTGACGCGCATGATGCAGTCCGCTCGAAAGCGACCCTGCCGCACCGTCCGTGAGGGCGGCTTCGACTGCAGCAACGGCGCCGCCGGTCGATGCACATGCCGCATGGAACAGTCCTTCGTCCCACGGAAAACGCTGGCTTTCGGCGAGCGCTCGTGGAGTGCCGGTTTGTACTGCTTGCACGTACGCGGCGCTGTGGATCGTGAGCAGCTCTGGGATTGTAACGGGTCGCGGAACGGTGATCTCCACAGCGCTGATCGGATCGCTCGTGAGCGAGTCTGCGATCCATTGCGCCTTTCGGGTCGTGTCGTAGCCGTGCTTCGCTTGCACGTATGCCTCGCTGAAAAAGATGCGCATGTGCGTACTCCTTTCTGGTTCTCCTGGCACGCTATTAAAAATGGGGAACGACGTCAATAACAGAGGAGGACCCGCAGCAAAGCGGGTCCTCAAGAATGTGCACGAATCACTGCGGGACGATCTCGAGCCGTTCGATCTGCCGGGCGAATTCAAGAGAGAATTCGGGATCGGACAGATCGGTCTCGCCGTAGATGATCCACGCACCGGAGGTAATCTCGGCGACCAGTTGATCGATGTCCCACGAGAACTCACCGTGGCGGACACAATCACCGTCGTAGCCGATCTGGATGTGCGAACCGACGTCGATGCCGAGCCATCGCTTGATGGCCGGGCTTCGTGCTTCGAGCACCGTGCCTCGTTTCAGTCCGAGCTCGTTCTGCGGAAACGCGGGTATCGCCGTCGCTTTCCTGCGCGGTGAGACCGCATTGATCTCGTTCCAGCGGCTGCCGACGCGTTCCATGATGGATCGTGCGGTTACCGCAACCGGGTCTCCTTTGCCGGCGATGGCGTCGATGTGGTCACTGACGCTGAATCGGTCATCGCCGGACTTGTCCCGGAAGGGGAGCGCGAGCGCTATCATCATGACGAGCGCGATCGGATCAGTTTGGCATCCGGCGTGCTCGAGCAGCTTCTCGTAGAACGGCGCGTGTCGTTCTCGCTCCTCCCTCGAAACGATGCCGGCAAATCGTGCTTCGAGCGTTGCGCGATCGGTGATGGTGCAGATCTCCATTGGAGGCGTTCCTTTTGCTGCGGGACATCTCGGATACGAAACCTATAACCGGCGTTACAATGCATTGAAATGCGCCGGTAGTCAATATCTATGGGGTCATGTGCATGGCGCAGCGGCAATTTACAAAGAACGTTTATATGGTATAAATTCGCCCAGTCGCATCGCAGAATTCAACCTCGCGACTAAGGGAGTCACTGATGTTGCAACATGATCCGAGCGGTAATCGCTCGCAGCTCCGACGTTCCTGGTTCCACCGCGGCCCGAGTCCGGGAACCACGATGTGGGTCCAGAACATGAATACCCACGAGACCATAGGTCTCGTGAAGTGGGGCGACACCGCGTATCTGCCCGTCGAGAACGGCATGCACATCGGCATCGCCATTCACAACGACAATCCGTTCCCGATCGCGATCCCGACCTACATCGAGGCTCGGAATCTGTGGGACGGCGGCCCGGCCCAGCCGGAGAACTGCTCGACCGACCACATGTGGGAGGTGATGTCCGGTCAGACCATGGTCATCGACGCAATCATGAATCCGAGCGTGCAGCGCGGTCGTCCGCTTGTGATCGTCTCGGCCGGCCAAGGGCTTGCCGTCGGCGAGGCAACCTTCGGCACCGAGCAGTTCCGCGGCCAGATCCACTTGTACGAGCGCCAGGGCGAACGGTACCGGCAGCGGCAGCAGTCGTTCACGCCGGAATCCGGCACGTTCAACATGCGTGCCGAAGGTCTGAACCGCCAGGGTTCATTCGGGACGAAGGGGATCGCGAAGGGCGGAGCATCGATCGGCGCCGGCGCAGAAGAGCGGCGTTCGCATCGCGACACAGGTCTCAGCTACCGCAGGCATTCGCCGCGGATCGCCGCACTCCAGGTCGAGAATCGCGAGGACCTTCGCGCTGCGCTCGGCCCGATCGCTGACTTCTCGTGGTCGATGCCGATCCCGCGCGGCCACTGGTGGACGAGCGGTGAGTGGGGCCCGTGGGTTCACGGAAATCCGCGCCCGAATGTCGGCGCCGGCATTCCCGTTGCGCAGCCCAGGCCGCACGTGCCGCACGGCTGAATGCTGATCTTTTGACACGAAGCCGGAAGGGTACAACCCTTCCGGCAATTTTGTTTATATACAAATGATTCATCCGCCGATGCGTTCGCACCGGCGGATGTGTTGTTCAAGAACTTAACGTTTGACCACTTCGGCCCACCGCTGACGAAATGTCTCCTGCACGAGCGGAATGATGCGCGGGTCGACCATGCCGTCGAGCGGTCGCCCTTGGATCAGTGAGTCACGGACTTTTGATCCACTCACGTCCACAGTGATGCCGTCGAATCGATTCAGGATCTTCACCTTGCGTCCGCGACCGTGGTAGAAACTCACGTCTTCTTCGCTACCGCCGATGAAGACGGTCCGCGAAGGATCCATGCCGGCGAGCTCCAAAAGTGAGTCCATCGCGTGGAACCAATCGTCGTCGCTTTCGAAATCCGCGAGCGGCGCGATACGCGCGCCGGGGAAGATCACTTTGATGAACTTTACGCGGTCCGAATAGGTGAACAGGTGGCGGATCGAAATCGCGTGGGAACAACTGCCCGCAAGCAGCAGATGCTTGTTGGGGAACGCTGTCGTTAGGATCTCGGTCTGCACCTGGTGACCCAGATGCATCGGTGCGAGGCGCCCTACGTACGCGCCGCCTTCGGCTTCTTCCTGAAGCATTTTGATGAATGGCGCGACTTTGTCGTCCATGTTCGGGCTCCCTACTTTGTGTATCGGTGAGTATCGAGTCGCTCGAGTACCTTGCCGCGGAACAAAACCGTGCCCGGGCGAAGGGATTTTTCTTCGACCTTATATATTCGCTGCAGGTCTTCGAGCCTGTCCGCGATGCATTCGGGATCCGCGAGCATCGCCCGGTCGGCGTCTTCCCGAGTGCGGGCAACAATCGTTACGATCTCCACGCAACCACTCTCGTACGTAACGCTTTCCGTTTCGTAGGTGAACATCCGCATTGCTGCAAGCGTTTCCACGGAACCGTGTCGCTCCTTATAGAGTACGCCTTCCTGATAGTTGCGTATCGTGATCTCGGTCGATTCCATGAGCGGACTCGGAAGGTTGTCGTACGAGAACCAATCCCACCGCTCGCATTTGTGCGGCTCCTTTACAACCGGGTCGCCCTCGGGGCTGTCGCACAAGATACTCAGGTCCGTATATTGCTTGCCGTCGCTTTCCAGATACTGCATTTCATCGGCGACCGAGATGATCGCGACGGGTATCACGGCGAGCCCCGTTTCCTCGTCTACCTCGGTCACGATGCTTTGAAATATAGTGAAGCCTTGTTCGTGATGACCGCCGGGTAGGCACCATTCGCCGGCGCCATGCGAGCCTTTGCGGAGTCCGAGGAGGACCATGCGGTCCCGTTCGATCAATGCGCCAAGGCCAACGCTGGGCCGGGGGAGTGATCCGTCAGCATTTTGTTCCATTGGTATAGGTAACCTCCAGTGATGTATCTTGCGCTATAACACCATATTAGTGCCACCTTGGCAAATGCGAGCTCGGTATCCATAGGATACACCGCTGATTGACAATGTATGACAGAAATGTCATTACATATCCTTCCAATGCATATCGCTTTGGATATGATCTTTCAAACAGAGGAGTGCCGAGAGTGGCCCCGAGAAAGAAAACCCAGGTTGCGCTGACGTTCGATACAACCGGTTCCATGCGGCCCTGCATTGCAGAGGTTCGCCGTAAGCTGGAACAAATGCTGAAGTCGCTGTTCGCCGAGATCCCCGATCTCGAGATCGCGATTGGCGCACATGGCGACTATTGCGATGCCCGTACCTCGTACGTGACCAAATGGATCGACTTCACGTCGGATCTCCACGCGCTCACGAAGTTCGTCCGCGATGTCGGCAACACCGGCGGCGGCGACGCCGAGGAATGCTACGAGCTCGTGCTGCACGAAGCCCGCGACCTGAGCTGGGACGTGCATTCGCGCAAGATCCTGGTGCCGTTCGCAGACGATCGACCGCATCCGGCCCACGATCGGCAGAACGTGCTGGGTCTCGACTGGCGCACCGAAGCGCAGGAGCTCGCGAAGATCGGCGTCGAGATCTACGCGGTGCAGTGCCTCGGCAAGAGCTACGCCAACGCGTTCTACCGCGAGCTTGCGTCGATCACCGGCGGTTACCACCTGGCGCTCGACCAGTTCCAGGAAGTGGTCGACCTGATTGTGGCTATCGGCTACAAGCAGGTCGGCGCCGAACAGCTTGCGCGGCACGAAGAGACGGTCTATCGCAGCGGGCGCATGTCGCGGACACTCGATCGCGCGTTCAACGTTCTCGCCGAGCGCAGCGACTCCATCCGGTTCAAGCCGCTGGCGTCCGGTCTCGAGCCGGTGTCGCCCGGACGATTCCAGATGTTGCGCGTCGACATTCCGTCGGATATCCGCGGGTTCGTCGAACACAACGATCTCGAATTCAGGAAGGGTAAGGGCTTCTACGAGTTCACGAAGACCGAGACCATCCAGGAAGGGAAGGAGGTCGTTTTGCGTGACAAGGAGACCGGCGACATGTACACGGGCGACGTAGCCCGCAGCATGATCGGGCTGCCTTCGGGCGTCCGTGGTCGCCTGAAGCCGGCGCACCTGGACAAATACGACGTGTTCGTCCAGAGCACCTCGTACAACCGGAAGCTCGTTCCGGGTACGCGCTTCCTCTACGAAGTCGATATGAGCCGCTGATAGTTGCGGCCTGAAATGCAAGCCGGAGGGGAATTCCCTCCGGTTTTTGTTTGCTTTATTCGCATCAAAACGTTGTGAAGGAATTCATGAAGCAGTAGGATTGGCTGTGGTCGTTGTAATAGATGGCCTGATTCGGCGGCATATTCTATGGACCAATCTGCACGAGCATACTTTGAGGAGATTTTTGAACGCTGCTCTACGGCAATGTACCGCTATATTGCGCTCAAGGTTGCGGACCGCTCAATGGTGGAAGACATTTCCTCGCAGACGTTTCTCAAATTCTGGGATCGCGTCCGGGGAGGCGAGCAAATCGAGAACCCCCGTGCGCTCCTCTATACGATCGCGCACGGTCTCGTCGTCGATCACTATCGCAAGGCGGCGCGGCAGAAAACAGTTTCAATCGATCTTTTTGATGATGTGTTCGAAGGCGAAACAGAAGGCGACATTACCGCAACGGTAAATGACCGCTTAAGTTTTGCGGCGGTGATGAATTCGCTCGCGACACTCAAGGATGAATACCAAGAGATACTGCTTTTGCATTACGTGCAGGATATCTCTGTTTCAGAGATTGCAGGAATACTTGAACAGTCTGAGAATGTGATACGAGTCCGAATTCATCGAGCCCTTTCGAAGCTTCGCGCAGTCATGGAACATGCACACACCGTATGAATGAACACGATATAGAACAGGTATTGAAAAAAATGCATACCCTTACGCCACGTAAGGAATCTTTGGGTGCGATCCGCGGACGCGTGTTCGCAGCGATCGATAGCACTCCGGTAGCTTCACCGATAGCGACGAAGTCCATCTGGTTTTCGGCTGCTGCAAAACGCTACGCATCGGTCGCGTTGGTACTCTTCGCGATCGTCGCTGCAAACCAGATCCCCATGCATAGCGCATACAAGCGCTCCGTTACATCGCTCGCAGAGCTCCAGCAGTCCGGTGAGCGACTTGAAGACAGTTCAAACTCGGTTGCCGACGCAGAGGCGATGCTTCAATCCGTTAAATCGACTCGCGCAATCCTCGACACGCTTCAGTTAAAAGGAGAGTTTGCAAAGTATTCTCAGGAGGACTGTCTGCACACGTATGTGATTTATGACGGTTTTCTGGATTACGTACATGAGTATGCCGAGACGCAGCTACCGAACCTCAAAGACCCTGCAGAGATCGAAGCGTTCAAGACACTGATCTCGTACGTAGAAGACTCTCAGAAAGAAGCGCAGGCGCGTATCGATATGTACCCCTCCACAAAACAATAAAACGTGTTCTGCTCATTCAAAAACGGTTTGCACTGTAATACATCGCAATTTTCGGCGGCTTAGAGCGTAGATGTGCGAGATTTTTCTCCACCTCGAACTTATTTAGTCGTAAATGGATTATTGCATGAAAGGAAAAGTATTTATTGCAGGTATTACGGGTGTGATGTTGCTCGCCTCGGCGAGTGTCGCGTTCGCTGCGGGCGGCTCATCGTCCGGAGGCGGAGGCGGCGGTGGTGGTTCAACGACCGGAGGCGGCGGTGGTTCGGTTTCTACAAAGGTAATCCCGAACGTGGTTAACACGTGGGGTGGCTATGAACAGTACGTAGACCAGATCGGTAACGCGGTCGGCGCGCCGATGGCGATGTCGTTTACTATTTCTTCGCAAGATGCTGCGGGTAACTTTGTCGGTCGCGACAACCGCATGGGTGTAACCATTACCGGAAAGATCTCTAATCAAGGCAAGGCCGTTTTTGAAGACGGTGTCTACTATGGACAGAAGATCACCGTTGATTACACATCAAAGAGTGTTGCGTGTGCAGACGGCACAAAGGGCGACCTGTTCATCGGTAAATTCCAGCGCAAAAGTGGTCAGGGAACAATCTGGCTCAATACGTGTGCGTTCAAACTGCCTGCTCCGACAAGCTCACTGTTTGCAAACGGTCTGACGCTCATTAATGTTGCACCGGGTGAGCAATTTATGCTTACCTGGGATTCGACGAATGCTGACCAGTGCTACAAGTACGGCAATTGGGGAGCAGGCGAACCTGTCGCAGAATCCGGTAGCGAAGTACTTACCGCAATGAGTCCTGATGTTTCCACCGGATACCTCTATGAGATCATGTGCTACCAGGGCAACTCGCTGTACTCGCAGTCGGGAGTTCAGGTAAACGTGCTTCCGTAATTCGGCGCACTCAGTAAATCGCTATGACTCGAACAATATTTTCGAAAGCAGCATCGATCGCAACAATCATGATCCTTGCTGTCGCTTCGCCCGCGTTCGCCGCAAGCGGAAGTGGCAGCGGAGGAGGTACCTCCGGTGGGGGCAGTGGCGGCGGCGGAAACAACAGCGGCTGCGTCCGCATACAAAGCATGGATACGATCTACGGCACCCGCCCGGGTGAGGTGGGCCCGAGCGTACAGACTGCGTATGCGGTGAAGCCGTGCGATAAGAAAGAGACGTTGAATGTGCGCTACACACTGATAGATGTCGCAACGGGCTCTTCTATGGTTACGATCATGATTCCGGATCTTGTGGGTGGCGCTATTACACTCGCACAGTACGTTCCGGGGAACTCGTACACTGTAAAGTTAGACGTAGTCAGTCTCAAAAACGGTTCTACGCTCGAATCCCGGAGCCAGACTGTTGTTGCTACACAATAGGACTCCTGTAGACACATACCAAAAGGCCGTCACAGCGACGGTCTTTTTGGTATCAGTCGGGCGCGGCAATGCATACACCGGTACGTATTGTGCCTTTACATATCGCCCACGGTGTTGTATCGTCGCCCGCGGCTCCAGAAGCCGGTCTACAACAGAGAGGAGATGGAATGAATTTTGCCATCCTTGCTGCAAGTGCTGCATTGCTCGGTGCTGCGCCCGCTCCGACCCCCGCGTCGGAGGCGCCCGTGGTCGCGGTCCAGTACAACTACGAACGGTACGACCTGCCGCCGGCGATCCGTTACGGGTGTTCGTACCCGCCGTGTTTCCGCGGTCCGCCGCCGCGCCGGCGCTGGCATGGTTATCCGGGCTACCCCGGGTACTATCGCGGGCGTCCGGCGCCGCGCTACTACTAGCGCGACAGGAACATCCGGATATCGCTCTTTCAGTACGTTCGCGCCCGGCGGGTTTCCGCCGGGCGTTTTTGTATAGAAGGTATTTTTGTATGTAAAAGGCCCCGGCGGATGCCGGGGCCTCAAGCGTACTCACTGTCGCATGCCGATGTGTCGGAGCATTGGCTTGAACGAAAGTCCCTGCGCAATGATCGAAAAAGCGACGACGACATATGTAAAGAACATGAGCTGATCACGGCCGATCTCGTGCGGGAGAGCGAGCGCGAGCGCGAGCGATATCCCGCCGCGGAGTCCGCCCCACGTAAGAATCGTTACCGAGTGTCCGCCTAAGCTCTTGCGCAGCACCGGAATACGAGCCGATACGGCAATACTCGTGTATCGGGCACACAGGACCACGGCGATGATTGGTAAGCTCGCAAGCACGTACGAACCCTTCAGTGTGAGCAGTAGCGCTTCAAACCCGACGAGCACGAACAGAGTTGCATTGAGGACATCGTCCACAACCTCCCAAAACATATCAAGATTCTTTCGCGTCTCATCGGACATCGCGAGTTTCCGGCCCCGGTTTCCGATGAGCAATCCGGCAGCAACCATGGCCAGCGGACCCGAAACATGCAGGGCTGCGGCAAGCGCATAGCCGCCGACTACGAGCGCGATGGAGAGCAATATCTCGATCGGGTAGTCGTCGATCTGGCGAAGCAACAGAAATGCACAATACCCGGTCAGGAGACCGAGTGCCACACCGCCAATTACTTCGCGCACGACGAGTTCCGCAATGAACGACGGTGTTACGGCAGAGCTTCCGGTTGCAACCGCAAGGATAGCGAGGAACAGTACAACGCCGACACCATCGTTGAGGAGTGCTTCTCCGGCAACTTGCATCTCGACGGATTTCGGCACCTTCGACTCCTTGAGGAGTGCCAGCACCGAGATAGGGTCCGTCGGGGATATAAGTGCGCCGAATAAGAGGCACACAACGAACGGCAGCGAAGTACCGAACACGTAAAATACGAGCCACGCTCCGATCCCGACAACGACGGTTGATATGAACACGCCCAGTGTTGAGAGCGCTGCAATTGCGAGGCGCTCTTGCATGAATGCGTCCAGATCAATGTGCAGCGCCCCTGCGAAGAGCAAGAAGCAGAGCACGACGTTGAGCACCGCTTCGCTGAAGTCGATTTTCGCGATGGTCTGCGTTGCGGTGCCGACGAAATCAACACCAAGTCCCGTGAGAGCCGCCGCCGCGATCGACACGATGAGCGATAGCAGCATGAGTCCGATCGTCTTCGGCAGCTTCAGGTATTTGAAGTTGAAGAAGCTAAAAAGCGACGTCAGTACGACAAGTGTTGCGATAGCCTGAAATACAGTCATTGGAGGCTCCGGTTCAGAGATTTCTGGGCTATCTATACGATATTTCTGCAAAAAATCAATTGCGTGCCGGTGTCTGCGCGATGAACGAGCAGATAGTTGAAACAGGCGCCGTGATACGATTACCGTATGACTGAAGGATTTAGGGAATTCGGTAAAAGAAATCGCACTCCCGATTCGTCAAAGGAACTTGCTCCCGCTACTCGCGATTTCCAAAAATTCCGCAGTGCGTATGAACGCCTTCGCAGAAATGACGCAGAAATGGACCGGTTGTTCACCGTATACGATTCGATCGTATCCGCACAGGAATCGCGTTTTGGTGTACATAGTGATTCGAGGGAGCGGGATGCTGTTGAGCAACAGATCGAAAAGCGGTACGAAGAATTGAATTCCTAGCGCGACGCGTGGCCGTGAATGCTGTCCCGGCTCATTTTCCCGAGTGATACGATTCGATGATGTTCGCAGTTTCTTCGTTCACCTTTGGCGCATATCGTGTGGATGCGGCGCGTTCGACCGTAACCTTTACATACCGGGTGGTATTCAAGAGCGGAAGGGTGCGAACATACGCCGACACACTGTCGTTTCCGGACGTAACGCCGGAATCGTGGGCGGCTGTCCCGTCGAGTCTCTTGGAGTCCACCTTGCGATCGCTCTTGCTCATGATCGGCATCAACTACTGGTGCGTGTATCCCACGAAGAACATTCGGGTCGAGGGGTTTTCGCTTACGAAGGATCAGGCTGCTTTTTGGAACGCCCTGTATGTAAACGGACTTGGCGAATTTTTTTTTTGACATGCAGATGGATTTTCGCGATCTTATTGCGTTTCCGTATGACGAATCCGCACCTGAGCCCGTGTCCACCAGGATACGGCTTCCCGGTCGTTCACTCCTTTTAAACGGCGCCGGTAAGGATTCGATCCTATCTGCAGAGATCTTGAAAGACGCGGGTTCGCCGTTCGACTTGTTCTCGTTTGCCCCGACGCCTGCTCATGGCCGTATCGCGAAGCTTGTCGGCGCGCGAACCATCACGGTCGACCGGCGTCGCGATCCTCGAGTGAAATTGACGATGCTCGCGAGAGGGGTTTCCAATGCGTACCCGTCGGTCTCGATGTTCACGTTCATTGCCACGTTGCTCTGTGAACTGCTCGGCTATGATTCGATCATATTTTCAAACGAGCGAAGCGCGGACTTCGGGAATGTAGAATATTTGGGATTGAACGTGAACCATCAGTGGTGTAAATCATCGGAAGCGGAAGCATTGATCAACGGCTACATACAGAAGTACATAACGCCGGATATTTCGACAAGATCTCTCTTGCGGAAATACAGCGAACTCGAAATTGTGCGGCGCTTCGTGCGCTATCCGAAATATTTACCCTATGTGACGAGCTGCAATACGTATTTCTGGCTCCCTCGTCCGATGCAGATGCTCTCGCGCAGGGGATACTGGTGCAATCAGTGCCCGAAGTGCGTATTTCTGTTTGCATGCTATTCGGCATTTTTGCCGAAGAAAGATGTCGTCGCAATGTTCGGCTCTGATCTGTACACGAAGAAGCGGCTGCTGCCGCTCGTGCGGCGCATCTTGGGCATCGAGGGGTTCAAGCCGCTTGATTGTGTGGGCGAGCCAGAGGAGATGATCTTGGCTATGCATTATGCGGTGCATCGTAATGAGTATTCGGGCGAGCCGGCCATACAGCTGTTTCAAGAGCGTTTTCCGAACGCTGACGATCTTGCGCAGCTGGAGAGGAGTGTGCTGACTACGCAATAATGCCGCGCAATAATGCACGATTGGTGTCCCATGGTGACGATCAGTCCTACGAGCGACTGAGTCATCGTGCGTGGTTTTTAAACAGAAACCGCCCGACAGAGCCGTGCGGTCCTGTGGGCGGGAAAGGGAGATCAGCGGAGTGCTTCGCTCGTCAGACGGTGAAGGCCCTCCATGCGTTCCTTCATCCACGAGTTCCACGTCGCAAGACCAGGCTGCCGGTTCTTGAGCAGCTCCAACATTCGCTCGACTTCACCCTGAAGTTCGTTCAGATCGACACCCTTCTTCGATGGGGTCACGGTGGCGTTCGCTGAATCAGCCATTAAGAAGTCCTCCGGTTTGAATACTAAAAATAATAGTAACATGCTATTCCAATATTGTCAAGCATTCGGATCGACTGCGTATATTCACAATGGGCCCGGGCCAAAAAGTTCTGCGATGCTCTGTCGATACCGACACCTCGTCAATAGTCTTTATTTTGTGCGGTGTCAGCATGCAGATGGCGCAATGCGGCGATGTACTCTGAAAAACGGACAGGTTTCCATTCATACGCGGACTGATCCATTTCGGTGCGCTCTGTATAAAAACGGTCATTCACCGTGTCGTAGGCAACGTTTGAATCTCGATTCAGTAGTTGTTTGCTATATATCTTTGCGTTCGGCATCGACATAACGACTGGGTTTACAAACGCACCTGTTGCTTTTTGTATCTGTCCGCGGACTCGTCTGCCGGTTTCTATGATGGATGCGACTGTAGCTTCGCCATGATCATCGTCTCGTGATTCGTGGAGCATACCGCCGAACAAGGAGATCTCGATTGATCTCGGTGCGACCTCATGGATAAGTTCTTGCACACTCTTGTGCATAAGGGCCCAATATTCGTTTTTGTTTACGTGACCGTCTGGTACGTACCTATTCGGTACCGTGAGTGTCGGCAAGCCATGCGCCATAAATGATATGCGCTTTCCGGTCTTTTCCGAGATCCCCGAGACAACAACGACTGTGCACGCAGATACCATACTCGTCCATTTGGCCGACTCGCTTACGGTGGAGAGTCCGTATGCCTTATCGATATCCCATCGAACAAATTCTCCCTCTTTCATGATGCGCTCGCATTCTGCATCCGCTCTTGATGCTGGCGGATCTTCGGGGTTCTTTCGGCCGTTGAAAAGATTCATTTTTTCCATAGTTTGAAAATGATCTCGTGAGTTAGCAGGCCACATCATTATACGTGATATGGCAAGGGGCGCTTCGGACGCCCGACAGAGCCGCGTGGTCCTGTGGGTGGGAAAGGAAGGTCAGCGGAGTGCTTCGCTCGTCAGGCGGTGAGGGCCCTTCATGCATTCCTTCATCCACGAGTTCCACGTCGCAAGACCAAGTTGCCGGTTCTTGAGCATCTCCAACATTCGCTCGACTTCACCCTGAAGTTCGTTCTGATTGAGACCAGACGCCGGCCCTTCGGAACACACCTGTCAACCTTTGCGCTTCGCAATTGCCGTGTAGAATTCACGCATGAGAATATCGGCCACAATAAGCGCGATCGTGTGCATCGCCTTTCTTGTTGCTTTTTCAACCGGGCCTCTTCTCCACAGTTTGGTACCGCACACGCACGCAGCTGCACATTCGCACGTTCATTCGCATCCCGGCGAAACCGGAGGATCAGGATCTGAGAGTCCGGTGTGGGTGTCGCTTCACTCCGCGCTCCGTCACGATGATAAAAAAGTCATTCTCTCTATATTGTCAGTCATTGTGTTTGGGGCATTGTTCGTCTACCGCCGGAAACTTGTTATGCGATCACTGGTTCGCTCGCGTGCTCGCGTTCGCTCAGAAGCGGCAGATCTGAGAATGCTCGGCGCTCTAACCGGACGGTGGCTCTCAAACGGGATTAGTCCGTATCGACGATTTGCGTAACTTTGGAGAGATCGATCTCTTAGCAAGTTACTTGAATCAACAATGAATACGAAACGGTTGTCTGTACCGGCAGTAATTGTCGGTATAGCGATGATCGCGATGCCTTTTACGGCATTCGCAAACCATAGCAGTGGAGAACAGTCCGTTGCAGATGTCCCGGAGGCGGCGCACTGCGTACTTACCGATAATCTCTCTCTTGGTGCGCGCGGTGCACAAGTAGAGTGTTTACAAGAGGAATTGCGTGAAGCCGGATACCTGACGGATGCGGCTATTACCGGATACTTCGGGATGATCACCAAACAGGCGCTCAGCAAGTGGCAGTCCGAGCGTAACATCGCGGCAAACGGGTACTTCGGACCTATCTCGCGCGCAGCGCTTGCTTCGCATGCTACGCCCGTAGCTGCTTCGCACCCGGCCTATAAGGCGCTTGAAGAATCACACAAAGCGATGATGGCTGCGTTCATGAGCACAAGCACCGGAATGGCTATGGACATGCACGATGATCGAAAGACCATCGCGGTTGTGCTCTACAACGAATTTGAACCGCTCGATGCTATCGGTCCGCTCGAGGTATTGGGCCAGCTTACCGGGTACAAAGTCGTAACGGTTGCGAAGCAGAAGGGCGAGGTTGCATCTGCATTCGGTACAAAAATGGTCGCCGACTACAGCTTCGATGAGCTCAAAAATCCGGCGATCATCGTGGTGCCGGGCGGATTGTTCGGCACTATTGCCGCATCGAAGGATCCGGCAACGCTTGCGTGGCTGCGTGAGGCCGACAAGACCAGTGAGTACACGACAAGCGTGTGTACAGGTGCGTGGATACTCGCTGCTGCGGGCCTACTCGACGGCCGTCAGGCATCAACACATTGGACCGGTGCGGACTACCTTGAGGACTTCGGTGTGAAATACACCGGTAAGCGCTACACGGTGGACGGAAAGTACGTCACTGCTGCAGGCGTCTCTGCGGGCATCGATATGGGCTTCAAACTCATTGCGATGATCGAGGGTGAGGATCGCGCAAAGATTGCACAGGTCGGTCTGGAATATGATCCGCAGCCGCCGTTTGACGCAGGTTCTCCTGCAAAATCGGATC
>CAZWFX010000001.1:153194-156311 GCA_964633425.1 uncultured Candidatus Saccharibacteria bacterium | reverse complement strand
TTTTATAGGTAGGAAACTGCTTGAATACCAACACCAAGCCTCCTACAAGGTCAGCTTAATCCTTTGTGTTAAAGCACAAAATACTCCACCAACGATGACCAAGTCCTCTGGACCGTAGTTCATAATTCCTGCACACTCCATGGACTGTCTATCCCACAAGCCCTCTCCCTCATTAATACCCCCATTATCGAAAATCCCATCAAACAAACCCAAAAGCTCGTAATCCCCTACGTCCAAACCTTGGCCCCAGGAGCTTACCTCTACGAAACCCTCTCCGTTGACGTACCTCCCCTTCCCTGATGACTTGGCTTCCTACTAAAAGTACCACCCCCCAGGTAGCCCTTTAGAACCACCCCCCTATCCTGAAATTCGTTGAAATCTCAGAAAATTCGTGTGTGAGGGTGCCAGCTTCCCTAACGCACAGCGTCATGGCACGATTCCTGCACGACCCCCACGGTACTACCCCACCCACCTTGACATGCCGCGTCATGGCACGCGCCTTGCACTGCCGCACAACGTCATTTCCGCTCGCAAGCTAACCCATTGAAATCATTGACCGTCAGTTTTCCGTATCAGTTTTTCGTGGTACCACGGTTTTTTGAGCCCATGCAAGCTGTAGGCCAATCAATGGTTCCGCATAGTTAGCTAGCCTCTTGGCTTGGCATTCGGTCTGCAATAGACTAGGGTATGGAATGCTGAAAACTGAATAGACGAGCGAAGCGAACGGATCACCACACGATCGCACGGGCAGGAAGCGTGCTAGGGTGTCGAGAGGCATACAGCTCCAAGTGGGCGCCCTATCCTAGCAGGTAACGTGCCAAGCTGCGAACGTACCACGTGATCCGAGAGTGAGTGAGAAGTAGGCGAGGTAGCGGCAAGGCATTCGACGTGCCAGATAAACGCTACACGGTATAATACTTGCTGCGCTAGGATGCATGAGAGGCTACACAGCTCCAAGTGGGCGCCCTATCCTAGCGCAGCAAGTTACGACTAAGCCGAACCACCTTAGCAGAGTCGCGACCATAGGATAGGATGGCGCAACGGATGGCGGGTTAGTGTCAGAGGCTAACCAATTACTGTCAGAGAGTAATCGAACCATACTGCTAGGACGGGTTACGAATAGGGCCCACCGTTAGAAGTGGGGTTCCCTTAACCATGCAACCCTCAGATCGGGAGATCCTAGGGTGCGCCATCGAGCCGTGTAGTAGTAGCGGCTGAGCCATAGATTGCGGGCTCAGCGCCACGAAAGCTGAAAATCACAAGCGCCAAGGGTAGAATGCCTTTGGATATCCAAGTATCGGGAAGGCCAGAAAGCAACCTTACCGTAAAATTGGATCTCCAATTAGGATAATCGTGGTTATCCCTTGGATTGACGGCCGACGATCGTAGAATAGGATTCTATCGAAGTAATCCTAACTAGGTGCAATTCCTAGCGTCGGCCCTAGAACCATAATTGTAATGTGGCATTTTGCCACACTAAATGAAAGGGAACTACAATGGAAAACTTCGATATGTTGGATACGACGGGCCCGCGCGCCGCAAACCTGGATCCCACCGATACCGTGATCCCTCCGATCGGACACTCCGATCCGACGGAGCACGCGCCATCGGCAGTGATCCCAGAAAGTAGCGTGCCAAGCGTCGCGACGGAGACGAAGGGAAAGATCGTCGTCGGCTTTGGTGAGGGGCGTCTTTTCGGGCGTCGCGGCCTGAAGGCAATCAATATCGCCAAAGGGCGAGAGACTGCGCCGGCCTGGCTCCTTCCGAGATTGCCAGAGTCGTTGACTCCGGCCGAAGCGTTCGCCGAGACGGTGCGCGGTTTCGCGCAGTCTCGAAAGCTGAAACATGAAGCACATCCTACGCTTCCCGGCCGGGCGATCTATACTTCGTCCGAGTCGATCGGAGAGAACGAGCGGCCGACGCTCATGAGGGTTTGGCTTGACTCAGAAGGCCAGATCCAAAGTGAGAACGGCCACCTTGACGCAGAGCGTTACGGCGTCTTTGCGGCCGATCTGCGCGATCGGTTCGCAAACTGCAACGTTCTGCCGTCGTCTCCCCAAGTGAGCAATCTGGTCAAAGCCGTGCTCCGCGAAGATCTTCGCGGCAAAGAGGAGATGGAGGGATCCTACTACATCTTGCCGCAAGCGGTGAAGCGAGCTGAGGAGTTTGTCGAGTGGTTGAAGGTCCAAGGGATCGGATCTCGGCTTCTCGTCGCGACGGATGACTCAATCGCCGAGGTCGCAAAATCGGCGATCGGCGAGTACCAAACCAAGATCGGCGAGTATCGAGAAGAGCTGGCCGGATCGGTATCGCGACGGACGCGCGGCACGAAGATGGCGGAGATCTCCGCCATGATCAAGGAAGCGGAAGCGTTCAAGGGAGTGCTCGGAACGTGCCTTGACGGTACGATCAAGCAACTGCGCGCGTGCCTTGACGGGTACTCTCGCGGAAGTTCTCGCTTCGATCTGTTGGAGATCGGCGAGTAGGCTAGGGTGCATGACAGGTTAGGCTAATTCGGAAACGGGTTAGCCTAACCGATCAAGCCTCTTAGGCTAAGTTTGCAAAGAAAGGAGGATTACCGTGGAAATTAAGGACACTAGGATCACGGTGGAAACCAATCAGGATCTCCTTAATCCTGATGGGAGTCGGTTTGTAGGGCCTTTCGGGCCCTACTATCAGCCAGATTGGGCCGATCCGCTACTCGGCCCATGTACCGTGAAAGTCACGTCTCACGGCGTGGCCATGTCTCCGTTAATGAGTCAATTCTATTCTATGATCAATCATCATAGGATAGGACTAAGCAGCTTCTCGACGGATCAGTGTGTGCTTAGGGCGATGCCTAAGCTGCAGCAGCTTGAGCGTAGCCTGCTAGAAGCTGGATTCTCAGTGCAAAGGTGGTGTATGGTGCAAAGTTTGCGTTCAACGATGCTGCGCATTCCCGCCAATCGTACCGCCACAGGAAATAGAGTTATTCCTGTAGCGTCTACCGTAAGAGATGAGCCTGTTACGGTAGAGCCCCAAGCGGACAATCCTAATTCCGATTCCAGGTTTTCCTACCTGGAAGTGGATTGAGCCTAAGCCCACAAGGCGATTACCTATCAAATTGTGGGCCCTAAG
>CAZWFX010000001.1:7632-153094 GCA_964633425.1 uncultured Candidatus Saccharibacteria bacterium | reverse complement strand
GGATTGAGCCTAAGCCCACAAGGCGATTACCTATCAAATTGTGGGCCCTAAGAATTAGTCAAGTAAGAATCATGGTTTTATCCGGGTTATCATCTAGGGCAAAACCTAATTTGCTCGTCGGTGAGCCTAATTCGGATAAGAATAGTCAAGTAATCCTAAATGGGTTACAGGAAGGATAGATCAATGCGGCGCAATCGTGATTGGTATCGGAGTTATCTTGAGGCGGACACCGAAGTAACGTTTTCCGTCTTGCTCAACGTTTGCGGAGTAGCGTGCATCATGGCGCTTACTCTGTTGGCCATGGTGGGAGAATAAGACTGGATAAAACTTAGGATAAAACCGGACAAGAATTATCCTAAGTGGTGAAATTTGGGGCGGGGGCGGAAGCGTAACCAACAAGTTACACAATTCACCCTAAACCGTCCAAAACTTTGGACAAAACGCTCCAAATCAGGCTACTCCGGTAGCCACCTATCAGATTTCTGATAGATAAGGTAGGGCTTCTAGGACAGATCGGTTTCGGCGTTGAGCATCTTGGCCTTATGCTATTAGGGTAATCCAAGTTACCTGAAAGCATAAGTGGCTCTACGTTTTAGGGTTCGACTCCCTAATGTCCTACCAATGTTGGATTGTTTACCCTAAGGAGGGTACTAGGCCAACTAGGGTTATAACTCAAAAGGTTATAATCCGAACAGAAAACGCCTATTGGAAGGGTTGCCTAATATCCGGGCAAAAGTAGGGTCGGATCCTGCCGTTTTCGCTAAAAGCGATGCGAAGTATGCTAAATATTCGTTAACAAAGAAAAGAAAGGAGGTAAGGATAAGAATGAGTGAACTTAAAATTGTTTTTTCGAATAAAGAAGCAGCTGAACATTTTATATCATGGCTTGATGGGCAAGGTGAGCAAAATTATTGGACATGGATGGAATACCGTGAGCAAGAAGAAGATGGTCCAATTACTGCGATTAGATTTTCATATGATAATCAAAAGTTAGAGATTGTAACTGAATGTGGTAGATTGGATTCCCTGGCGTGAGAAGCCTTCAAAAAAGGGGGCAGAAAAGTTAAGGGTAAGATGGACTGGCCGTAATGGTAGAAATCAATGGGTTATTAATATCGCGGCTAACTGGGAGTTGCCGCATACCAAACATAAACCCCAATAGATAATGATAAATGAGGGGGTAGCAATGGACTGGCCGTAATGGTTTTGAATAAATTGTGGACATATATTAAAAGTTGACAGTTTTGGGATTGGTGAAACCCTTTACCGTACACATTAAGGAAACTTATGGGAGATGGTGTCTCCTAATGAGACTTTAGTGTGTACACCTAAACGGTTTGACTGGTTATCGTAACGATCAAGGTTTTAATCGTAGGAGGTGTACGATGTTGGTTTCAAAGCTGGATTTTCAGGGTACATGGGCGAAGAATGCGGCCTTGGCCGAAGCTGGCTTGACGAAGTGTGCTAATTGTAGTAGGCTTTACCTCGACGACTCGGGGGAATGGTCGCTACCGTGCTGTGATGCGTGTCGGGAATTGGCTGTTGCAGCCAGCAAGGCATACGAAGACGCGCAAAAATTGCGTTTCGTCTAGCTAGGAGGTTAGAAGCCATGGTGATTTACAATAAATTCCGTAGTCGTGATGCTGCGTGGGAATTCATGCGGCAGTGTGACGCCAAGGGTATTCCTGCCGGATATCCTTTCATGGAAAACGATTGGACGTATATCGTAAAGACCTTGGCCTGTCGTTAAGTGGCTTCAATGGTTAGCCTAAATGGGTTTAGGTTTAGGCTAACTGTTTGAAATCATTTAACAAAGCGGAGGTGCGAGATGAAAATCTACCAAGAATTCGCATGGCAGGTTTCGACAATCAAGGTAGGTGGTAGGGGATCTATTGGGTACGAAGCTCGGCAGAAGGTAAATTATCTGTTGGGAACGATGCCTCGGAGTCTAGAGGATTTGTTGCTGGACATTGATCTTAATGCCAGCAACGATCATGCTTTGGTATTTGTGGGTAGTGTGAAGGAGGATCGGGACGACGGGCCGAGTGTGTGGAATGACTTTCGAGTCAAAATCACAGTAAACCTGATGGGGAACCTACATTACCATGTAATGTATGGTGAACTGCCGTCGTACATTGATTTGGACGACTGGCTTTACGTTGATTTTGACTGGGAAAGCGCAGTTGGGATCAACGAGAAGGGTAATCGTGTTTCCTACTGGGAGCACATGGCCGCTCACGATTAAGGGGCGGAAAGGGTAGAATAAAAGCCGAAACCGTGGCGAAATGCCACGGTCGCGTGGTAAGGCCACGCCTGATGATGGCTCTTTTAATAAAAGGAGTAGGACAATGAGAAAAGACTTTTGGGCCGTGCGTTGTGAGATCGAGGGTTTGGGTTTTACCCAAGAGAACTACGATAGTTTCGCTGAGGCTTTTGATGCGCTGAAGGCCAAGCAAAAAGAGTGCGTGGTGTTGGAGGGTAAGATCCTACACATTCAAGAAGATGTGGTCTGGACCTTGCCGGAAGAGGAGCGCAGTGAACCAAGCTACGGAATGAACGTGGAATACGATCCGGGTTACGATTTGGATCGTCGTGATGAGGATTACTACATGGATTCAGATGGTAATCCGTTCGACTACTTCGAGGATTCACCCGAGCATTTCGAGTATTAACTAAGCCGAAACCTAGTATAAAACGATAAGTTCTACCAAAGGGTTAGTAGAGTTTAGGCTCTAAGAGGCCATCCTACTCTTTTGGTAGAACTTATTGTGATATACTAGGTAGTATGGTTTAAGCCATACCTGATGAGGCTAACCACAAAGGAGAGTAAGATCATGGCAATGGTAAGTCTGATAAATCTGTTTGAAAAAGACAAAAACTTCCACGGTTTGCTCGACCTTGACGCGCCATGTAAGGCGCGGATTGTGGAAGGAATGCGGGAAGTTCTCGTGAGCATAACGTAGAACGCGAGGTGAGATTCCTAAAGCATCTTGGATTTACTCGGGAAGAGGTGATGGGCGACTAAGTGACTTCAATGGTTAGCCTAATCAGGTAATGGGATTAGGCTAACTGCTTGAAATCATTTAATAAAGTGAGGTGGTCAATGAGTATGGCGTACAGATACTTTCTTTCCGAAAGGGAGAAGTTAGAAAAGGCGTTGAAGGTATTGGTATTGACGCCAGCGATTCGAGATTGGCTAAAGGCCAACGATCCAAAGGCATTGGAGCAAGCGAAGAAGGCGTTGAAGCGTCAAACCTACACGATTTGGATTCGGGCAGAAAGCGGCAAGATGGAAAAGGTTGCCACATGCGACAATCGGATTGAGGCCAGGATCATGATGAATCGTTACAATTCGTATGTGGAGTTACGATCATCTGGCAAGGTTATTGATTGGCTCGAAGCCTGGTAAGGAGGAAGGAAGCCATGATGAGTCAACAAGAATACGAGTCACGGGAATTACGGTTGTTGGCGGCGGATCTAGCGCAAGTCGAGAACGAGGCTATTCGTTATCGGCTGGAAGCCAAGCGTGATCTTCTGGAAGACTTGGAAGAGGTTGGGATTGGGCTTATAGTAGAGCGTGCTGGATGGGTGGCTGATGGCAGTTACGGTTATGGGGCCTATTTGCAGTGTAAGCGTGGGCTTCTTAGCGTAAAGGATTTGTGGCGGATGGTGTTGGCTTTGGAATGGAAGGTAAGCCGAGGGTATGCGGCGCAGATCTGGGGCAGGTTGAGCAAGGCGGAGAAGGAAGGGATCGAAACCAGATTCGCGCAAATTTTGCGTGGGGCGAGGGATTAGATAAAGCCGAAACCAAATTAAACAAATTGAGCTACGGAGTCAGGGTTAGGCGTACTCCTGATTAGGCTCTTTGTTTAATTTGGTCGCGTGGTAAGGCCACGCCTGATGATGGCTAAAAGGAGGCAAAATGCAAAAAGTTTATGTTCTCATCGTGCGGGAAGATCACGATGATGATTACTACATCGAAAAAATCCTCCAAGTTCTCGAATCTAAGGATGAGGCGGATTTCAAAGCGTCTTACTTGAATGGAAGGAACGATGAACTTCGCGCAGTAAATGAGGAGGTTTGGAATGAGGAACGCCGTATCCCTCCTGCTCCGTGGAGTTTTGAATTTGGTCGCATGGTAAAAACGCGATTAAGGGAATTCGTAAAAACGAATTATCCGCAATTTTTCGATCTTCTCAAAGAAGACTCGTTCTGTTTTGAGACTGCACGTTCATATAGAGTAGAGGAACACGAGCTAACCTAAAAGGTAAAGGAAAAAGGAGGGATTTCATGGGTAATCGTACTGAATTTAGCAAATTTCTTGAAGAGTTTAACAAGAACGAGTACGAGCGATCCAAGCAAAACAATTCTAGGTGGGGAACGCCCGAATACTACAATTTCTGCGACGCAGGCAAGACTCTTTATGATGGAGAATACGATCTGGGAGATCTGGCCTATCTTATTGTGGATCTTGATCCATACAAGGACGGGAAGAATCACGAAGAAGCCATGGAGTTTATCAAAGCCAATCCGAATTACTGTATTGGCCAAGGGTATCAGTCTCCTAATATCGTAATCGTGGCAGATCGACCAAAGAGGTATGATGGAAGCGTCAAGGGCCATTATGCTCGTGGCGCCACCTGTGTGTTTGAGAAGCCATGCCGCTTGTTGCTGATTGCGGAGGACGATTAGCGGCTTAGGCTGGTTTCGTAGCCCACGTATCGGCTTCGTTTCCTAAACGAAGTACCGTAACTGGATTATGCAGGTTCAAGTCCTGCCGTGGGCACTGTAGAAAGGTTGTGGTTGAATGAAAATTAAAATCACGGAAGTAAAGGTTTAAGCGAAAAGCGCGTATTGGTTATGACGTGGGTTCGACTCCCACGGCGCGCCCTAAAGGTATCAGATTTTCGTGGTGAAAATGTGTGGGTATCAGTTTTCTGAGGCCTTCGGCCCCATACATATCAAGGATTTAAGCGTGGCACAAGCCATGCAAAGGAGGTTGTCATGGAAGCGACAGCGGCAACGGCAGCAACGACGGCAGAACCTACCAGACTCCCTATTGCATGGGCGCGGGCCCTCCGTGATTGGAAAGGGATTGAGTATGTCCGCTTTACGTGGAAAAACAATCCCGAGCTGATTGATGATTGGCGGACGTTGGTTGGTGGTATGCGCCGACCTTACTATTCCGGGCAACAATGTACTTCTTGCGATGAAATCGTAGGGGAAATTTGCGATAATTGCGGGGAGTGCGGCGATCCTAATTCGGGATGCTGTAATTGTGTGGAGTGTCGTCGATGCGACGCTACGGTATCTAGCACTTGCGATAATTGTGATTGGTGTGACAATTGTTGTAATTGTGTTGTTTGTAACTCTTGTGAAGAGAGGCGTCGGGAAGTTTGTAGTGGTTGCGGAACTTGCGATTATTGTGATTGCCAGTGCGAATCAGAGGATTGTCTCGCAAGGCATACTAACTCCCTGAGATTCTTTAATGGGGAGGCCGTGAAGAATAATCCTTCGACCCGTTTTCTTGGGGCGGAAGTGGAAATCGCAAGTTCCGATCGTGATTCCAACAAGTGGGCCAACTTTTACTCTAAGTGGCGTCCATGTGTGGTGGACGACGGATCTTTGCCGTCCGATGGATCGGAGATCGTGATTCAGCCGAGTAGTGGCAACAAGTGGCTTGAGCAGGTTTCCGAATTGGGCGCTTCCCTCAAGTCTCTGTCCGCTAGCGTTGATGGTTCTTGCGGCCTGCACGTTCATGTGGACGCGCGGGATTTTACCGTAGACGATATCAAATCTCTGATTAAGATCTACGCTCAGATCGAGTCTGCTCTTTACGCCATGATGCCGTCTAGCCGTAGGTCCAATTCTTACTGTGAGCCTTGTGGCCAGTCTTATAGTAGGATCCTCCAAGGAGAGACGCCGGAGGTGGTCATCATTGGCCCGTATTGGGATGAGGCTTCCAAGCGCAGCAAGCACGGTGGGCGCCGATACGTGGCAATGAACTTGCATAGTTGGTTCTACCGTGGTACGGTGGAATTCCGCTTGCATGGCGGAACCACCAATCCCGACAAGATCGGCCCTTGGGGGGTTATCTTGGCTATCTTGTTGGATCACGCTAAGGCTGGTAAGGATCTTACTGGCGATACTCCCTACGAAAAGCTGGTGAACTTGGTTAGTTGGTCCGAGATCGCTGTCGAGTACGTTAAGGCTCGTACCGCTAAATATGGCGGTATTGACTTTAGCCTTTAAGGAGATCTAACAATGAAGGTTTTGGTTCTAAGGTCAAACGACAAAGATAACCGTAGTTACGGGAACTTCCAGTATCCCATGGAGGGAGCCGTAGAGGCTTCGGACTGGGATCCAAAGCCCCAATGCGGCAGCGGCCTACACGGATTTTTGTGGGGGGCTGGGGATGGTAGGCTGGCCAATTGGGACGAAGCAGCAAAGTGGATGGTCCTAGAGGTTGAAACCGAAGAGGGTTTTGTAGATCTAGGCGACAAGGTTAAGTTCCGTAGAGGTAGGGTGGTCTTGGTGGCAGACCGTAAGACCGCCACCGATTACGTTCTGGCCAACAGGCCAACCTCTGAGGCCAAACCTGTTATCGGATCTATTGTTGCGGCTGGCGATTATGGCACCGCTACGGCTGGCGAGGGAGGAACCGCTACGGCTGGCAATGGAGGAACCGCTACGGCTGGCAATGGAGGAACCGCTACGGCTGGCAATAATGGCACCGCTACGGCTGGCTATAATGGCACCGCTACGGCTGGCTATAATGGCACCGCTACGGCTGGAAAGTATGGCACCGCTACGGCTGGCGATTATGGCACCGCTACGGCTGGCGATTATGGCACCGCTACGGCTGGCTATGATGGCACCGCTACGGCTGGCGATTATGGCACCGCTACGGCTGGCGATTATGGCACCGCTACGGCTGGCTATGATGGCACCGCTACGGCTGGCGAGGGAGGTATCATTCAAATTAAGTATTGGGATGGTAAGAGGTCTCGGCTAGCCGTAGGGTATATCGGAGAGGACAACCTAGAGGCCAATGTGTCTTATACCTTAGACAGTAAGGGTAAGTTTGTTAAGGCTTAAAGAACACGGACTTTAGGCTGTAGGGACAAATGGACTACAATAAACTGGTAGAAGACTACGAAAAAGCAGTACAGGAAGTAGATCGTCTGGATAAAGAATTAGGAAACTATTTCATGCCTCTAGCTTTCGAGGCAAAAAAGAAAGGAGATCTGCCTGCGATAAGGAGTCTTATTGAAAAATGTCCCGATAGCGTAACTAGGGTTTTCTTGCTTGACATCCAAAGACAGCTACAATTTGTCTACTAGGGAACTTGTAGATTAATTCGGCCAATTTAATTGGCCATGCCTCGTAAGCTCAATGGCGAGCAGCAGACTTTTAATCTGTTGGAAGCGGGTTCGATTCCCACACGGGGCACTAGGGTCAAGCGCCCATAACTCAGCGGTAGAGTGTCACCCTTACAAGGTGAAGGTCGTAGGTTCAAGTCCTACTGGGCGCACTATAGAAGTTCAAATAAAACAAGGAGGTTACGATGCACATTTGTATGCACGAGATCCAGGCCATGATGTTTGCTATCCCAGTTATTGGGTATGCCTGTAAGTGTGTGGCTTGCTGGTTGAAGAGGAAGTGATGTATAAGCTAAACTTTAAAAAATTTAAAGATCAATCACCTGAAGACGGTGACGAAATCTTTTATATTAAATACTCAAAGTTTAACGGTGCAGATTCGGCGAGGCCGAAACTGTAGAAGTTCTAGCATGTAAACCAAAGATCTAACAAAGAAAGAGAGTTTTGGTGATGAAATTCGCATTTGACAGACTGAATGGAAGCGTTACGGTAATCCACGAAGGTGAGCCGTACTTCAAGGCGATTGAGGAAAAGAACCATCAACCAGATTTTGTGATTTGGCCGTCTACGCAAGATCTGGAGCACGTAGCGGCCAGTAGCGTGGAAAGCCTCAATGCCGGAGATCTGGTCTACGTTGAGACAGATCCTGGGGAATTCTGGCTCCACACGGTACTGGCGTAAAAGGAAGTTCTCGTAGCTCAGACGGATAGAGCGCCAGCCTTCTAAGCTGGATGTCGCAGGTTCGATTCCTGCCGGGAACACTAAAAGGGGGTTATTCAATGATGTGGACAAATTCGATCAAGTCTTAAAGGGGCTTTACTAAGCAAAAAATGAAAGGAGGTTAGAATGCCAACGTCATATCCTATTGACTGGGCTCGTGAGGTTAGGAGTCGATTTGGGGTTGATGTCCTAAGGGACACGTTTAGGAATTTCCCCAGTCTGGTTGGTCAGTATTCCGAAAACACATACGGAGACTGGATCGCTGTGTGCCCAAGCAATCTGTGTCGAGTGCCCGGTTGCCAGGAGGCCACCGACACTCATAATGCGTGGGAATGCCGCGAGTGTTCTCCTGATGGGAGCCCCGCGTTTTCCCATGAGGAGCACCGCCATTGTGTAACGTGCGCGCATTGCATCAATGGCAATCACTGCGTATGTCCGGCGTGTCCTGGCTGTAACCGTAGAGGCTACGAAATGTGCGGAACATGCGGCCAAGGACAGCGTTGTTGCTGTTGTTGTCAGGAATGTACTGATTGTACTTTTCGGGGTAGTTTGTGTAGTTGTGGCCGATGTGGAACTTGTTGTCGTGGGCATGTTAAGTTTGTGACCAATCCACTTCAATTTCACACAGGGGAGTCTACCATCCTGACTCCCTCGCAGAGATACATTGCGGCAGAAATTGAGGTTGATGGAATGCACGGTCACCTAACTGAGATCAGGTCTTCATTCAAAGATCTCAACAAAGTCATTAAGAAATGGAACGCCAGCGTGGTTCGTGATGGAAGCCTTAGCGGCGACGGCTTTGAGATCAATACGGCACCAGCCAGAGGCATCTCCTTTGAGAATCAGATCCAGGAGATCTGCAACTCAATCAGCGCCAATGCGATTATCACTGAGCGTTGTGGGTTGCACATTCACGTAGACGCCAGAGATCTGAACTACGAAGACATCAAGGCTCTTATTGTGCTCTATAAGAGCATCGAAAGAGGGCTGTTTCTGACTCAACCCAAAGACCGCCGAAAGAGTGATTACTGTCTTCCATGTGGAGACATTTACTCCAAAGAGTCGGATCTTGATTACGCAGTCTACAGTAACCAGCACAGCAAAGAGCGTATTGAGGAACTGAAGAAGAACAAGTATGCCTCTGCGCGCTACTTCGCATTGAACTTGCATAGCTGGTTTTTCCGTGGTACGGTGGAGTCCAGAATTCATACCGGCACCGTAAGTGCAGAAGACATCGTTTCTTGGGGATCCTTGTGGGCAATGATCCTGGATGCAGCCAAGCAGCGATACAAACCAACCGGCAGCACCTCTAAGCAAAAGCTGCTGAATTTGACGGTGATGAATCCTGGCGTTCACGCTTATGTGACGGCCAGGTTGGCCAAATACGGCCAGGGCCAAGCCTTTCCGATGGGCCAGTCTAACCGCCGTCGCTAACAAACTAACAAAAGGGTATAACACAAATGTGTGGAATTTATGGGTTTTCGTTTAAGGATAAGCCGAGCAAGAAGGATCGCAAGCGACTTCGCACCCTGGGGTCGCTGAATGACCGCCGAGGGGGCCATTCCTGGGGCCTGTATGACGGCGGGGTCGTCATCAAGGGTCTGGGGAAGGTTGGGGCGGCAGCGCACGCTACGTTTCACTCCAGGTATGGCTTTGGGCACACTCGGTGGGCCACGACCGGCGCCGTGACCAAGGAGAATTCTCATCCGTTTCGGATTGAGCATGAGGGGGACGCCATCATTGGAGCCCACAACGGCATGATTTACAACCATGCTCTCATTGGGCGCAATTACGGTAGGACCTATCAGGTTGATTCGGAGCACATCTTTCGGCACATTGCCGAGGGCCGAGATCTGAATGACCTGGAAGGTTACGGTTCCATCCAGTTCGTCCGAACCTCAGATCCTGGGGCAATCTACATTGCTCGCCTGGACGGAGGGGAACTGTGTGTCGCTCGCACCAGAAATGGCGGGATTGTTTGGTCGTCTGACGACGATCATTTGATCGAAGCCTTCGGCAAGGAGCTGGAAGCCATCTACGATATTCCAGACGATGGGGCAGTCTATCGTATTTATGAAGGAACCATTCACGACACGGAAAAGGCCTTCACTCTGGCCAAGCGTACCGTGTTTAAGACCTGGGATTCGGTCAAGTTGGGCAGCAATTGGGAAAACGATTGGGGTCACTGGCCGGACAGCTCTCGCTTCAGTAAGTCCGAGAAGGAGGACTACCAGTCGTGGTGGGAGTCCGACAAAGACGCTCTTGGTACGCCCAAGATCGACGCCATCACGGGTAAAGTTACTTGGATGGACGACGAAGAGGAGATCCAGAGAATGTTTCGTGAGGAGCAGGAGCTGGCCAGCCAGATCGAACTCCTCGGCCTGGAAGACACCGAGGATCACAGCGCCGATCTCTCCGTTGAATTCGAGGCCGATTTCGAACTCAAGGACCGTGAATACTTCCTCACGCCAGAAGAGGTTGCTACCTTCCTTCGTAACAAGAATGGGTAGGAGGTTTTTCTAATGAAAACTTGGGCATTTTACGGTGATAGGTATCGTCTGATCTGTTCTTTGAAGGGCCGCATTCCAATCACCGCATGGATTTCCGAGAATTACCGCAGAACAGCGACCCTAGACATCATGTTGACCTTCTTCGCTAATCAAACGGCAGAATTAGCCCGGATCGATGTAGGGCCATGGGAAGATACAACCGAATGGTCGGTGGCCATTAAAGAAAGAGCTGAAGAAATCATTCTTCAGGTCCTGCAAGGAATCAAGGCAGGATGTCTGAAATTCTCGAAAAGACTTTCGGCATGGCCCTACATCCCAAACCCTAGTCAGAACGACATCGGAGATTTTGATAGCTACAAATTTTTGGTAGATTCGCAGGAATACGCTCTAACCGTCTATCGGTATCGAATCGATTTTAACGGTACGCCAAACGATTTTAAGCTATGTCTTTGTCTAATTTCCTCTAATGGGTCGAGATATTTCATTGGTCGGGCAGTGTACGACGACAGAGAAAGAACCTTCTTACGATACAACATCAGAAACCTCGTGGTTCCGATTAGACTCTTGGAAAGGGACCTTAGATCATGACGATCGTTACCTCTCCTTCGATTCATTGGGTCCACCCGGCCGGCGTCGGCACGTTTTATCGTACATATTACGGCCAGACATATTACGGCCAGACACACGCCAGAATGGGAAGATGGCACCTTTACGTCTTGGGGGAGGAGCATACCCAAGACAAAACTTTGTTTGTGTGTCGATATGCCGATACAATCGCCAAATTCGCCCTTGGCGAATGCTCTTGGGATGAGGCCAAGGTGAAAGCCACAGATCTCTTTTCGGCCATGCTCCGCTCGATCAAAAAGAGCCTGCTTCGCCTACCGTCATCGAGCGGGCTTAGGGTTTCCGACTCCTTTGGCCAAGGAAACGGATATACAATGTGGATAAGAGCAATTGGTCCTCTCTATGTTATTGAGGCAACATTCTCTTCGGCTGCGATTGAAGGGCTTGACCACATCTACACAACGATTAAATTTTCTAAATTTAATAGATCTCTAGATGAGGGCTGCAAGAATGCGGTTAAGGCCATTCGGCGCTTTGAAAGAGACGGGAAGGGCAGCCAAATCACTACCCTTATGTGAAAAAGGAAAGGAGGGATCCGACCAATGAAGACCGCCGTTCAGTGGGTTTATTATGAACAATCAACGACCCTATACGACAACTGGACCGTCCGTACGGTTCCTTCCAACACACTCGTTGGAACTTTGGGTAGGTTGTCTATTTACATCTACTCCGCACATACAACCATCATCCCAGTTAAATTTGCGCGAGTTATACTTACCCAGTCGTCCGCCGGACACAACGTAGTGGCAGAACTCAGAGTTGACGTAGGAGGCCTTAATCTAGAGGAAGGCCTGATGAAGACCCAGCGCGAAGCCGAAACCGCACTTTTTGATTTTATCACTCTTCTGAAGAGGAATCTTCTCCTGCTAAGGAAGATGATTCAGCCCCATCCCGAGGATTCTCGTTGTCCTTCCCTGTTTTTTGTAGATCGGAAAGGGATGGACTTTAGATTGTCTGTTGAGAGGGTGGGGTCGAGTGATGACATCCACATAGCTTTATATTTTCCAAGTGGTACCAGGGCTAGTCTCGCAGCCTGTCCTGATATGGAAAGGCTTAAAGATCGATGCACCAACCTGCTCAAGGCCATCCGTATGACCGAAAGATCTGGGGCCAGTGCAATGAATTTCATGATCTAAAAAGAAAGGAGGTAATCAATGCATGACGTTTCTTGGTTTTCCGGTGAATTAAGTGGGGTTTTTGGTAATTGGTATTTGTCTATTAGGACAGAACTCTCCCTTCCCGATTTCTGTCCTATTCTCGCCCTGAGTTTGAATGGGATCCAGGTTGCAGTTCACGTACTAAAAATGGGAAACGACACCGAGCTTAAAAATCAAGCTAGTCAAATCTTATTCGATACCCTAAGGCTGATTAAAATAAACCTGCGTTTTTTACAGAAAAGAGCTGAGATGTCAGGCTTAGCAGCTTACGTAGATTTTTCGACACCGAAAGGAATGAATCTTTTCAATCTGTTTCGTTTAGAATTCCTAAACTCTTCAACCAGACTTAATCTTGCCCTTTCTTTTTCCGATTCTTCTACGTTCTCGTCCTCGTCACGTCTGTTCTGTCATCGTAGAATATTTCCATCGAACGATTTGGTAGTACCTACTATGATCCAAATGTGCAAGAGCTCAATTAGAGCGATCCGTATGAAAGAGAGGAACGGATTTTCTTCATACAAATATGCTTTGTAAAAAGAAAACCCCTATGGGTAGGTTCCCATAGGGGTTTTAAGTGTTGGTTGGTCTGGGTAGCTTACGCGATCAGGTTGTCCAGGATCACGTTCTTACGAGGAGCCCTTACCGCGAGGCAAAGGAACCGATAGAACGCTGTCGTGGTCGCGAGATCTGTAACCGCCATCTCCTTACGGGAGAAGGGAGCCAGCTCGTTCAGGGTCATGGTGTTCCACTGGCAGAGGTAGCCCTTGGTCGAACCGGGAGCCATGTTGTTCAGGTCGATGAACGAGGTGTTGCCCGTCGAAGCCGCCTTAACGCGGCCGATGAACTTGACCGCAGTCGATGGACCGTTAGCCGCCGAGCGGTAGACGTTGTAGAACCGAGCGCCGGTAGAGGCCACGATCGTCAGAGTCACGATGTCCGCGTCTGTGGTAATCGTAACCGAGCCAGCCGCCGAGAGAGCCGACTCACCGATTTCGTTGCCCGCCGTCACCTTGTACTGGTACACGTCACCCGACACGAAGGTCGTTGGGGTGGCCGCAACCGCTGAGGAGGCGCCAGACACGGTAGTGCCAACCGGGCCAGTCGCACGAGCAGCCGAGGGGCCGGTCTTGCCACGAAGCCACTGGCTCGAAGTGATCTTAACATCACCCTGAGCAACCGACTGCTCACCAAGGCGAGCGCCCGAAGACGTCACCGGAGAGCCGCCCAGCATGATACGCTGCCACGCATGCGCAATCTTGTTGTAAGCCGCCTTGGTCTTTGGATCGACCATAAGCTCGTCAGCGACGCCCCAGTTCAGTTCACTGCGAGTCGCCGCGTCCTGCACTTGCTCCTGCGTAAGCGAGGTTCCGCACGCCAAGACGTTAGTCTCGTCCGAGCCGAACTCCGAGAACATCAGGTCGCGAGCCTTACGCTCCGAGTCCGACTGGCGGATCTGAACGTCGAGGCCGTACATATTGGGAAGCGGAGCAATCGCCAGCGGGTTGCCATCAAAGACTCCGCCGTTCGAGAAGTCCGCCATACCACGGAACGAATCGAATTCGATGTCCGACTGTAGCTTCAGTGCCGCCTCTTCCGCCACGCGCTCCTTGGCCGACTTGCCGTCGAAGGTGTTAACCATATCGGCGACATCCGTCCACTTACGGAGCATCGAGTAGAAGCACATTGGCACCGTGACACGCACGTAGGTACCGTCTTCAAACTGTCCAACCTGGCCCTCTAGCTGAGCCGAACCACCGTTCGTGCCGTAGGCCAGAACGCGGTTAAACTGAACCAGGACACTCTTAACCTTCTCGATTCCAACAGCCTTAACAAGCTTGAAGGAATCATCCTTGAAGGTAACAACCTCAGCCACATTGCTGAGGTCCTCGGTCATCAGAGCCGAACCATGGATTAGGCTGTCTGGAGCGCCATTGTACTGCCCGGCTTCTAGAGCCTTGGCAAACTGAGCAGCTTTCTCGATCTTATCAAAAAGTGTATACATTGTTTTATCTTTTCTCCTGGCTTGGCAGCACAGCCACCAGAGGCCTCGTCCTTTTATGTTAGCAACCTAGCTTACTTAAGCAGGTGGGCGATATCCTTAATCGTCTTCGAACCCATTGCAAAACCTGAAACCAGGTCCGCTTCGGACTTCGTTAGTTTTCCATCGCGTAGTTTCGCACGGAGCATCCCGTTGATTTCGGCCTTGGAAAGTTTGGTCAAGTCTGGTGCGCTGTCCTTGGGAGGATTAACCTCCGAAGAGGCGACAAAAGACTTCCGCATCGTGGGCTTATCAAAATCCTTGATGAACTCTTCCACGATCTTGGTGTTTCGTTCATTAAGTTTGATGAGTTCCTCGTTCTTAGCGAGAGCCGCACTGAGTTCCTGCATGTACTTCAGGTTCTCCGACTTGAGGGCCAGCATGGGGTCTGCCGAAGGCGCAGCCGCTGGAGGCGCTACTGGAGGAGCTGCTGGAGCAATTGGGGGAGCCGGAGCGGCTACTGGAGGAGCCACTGGGGCAACCTTCATCGCCTTCGCTTGCTGAGCAGCCTGAAGGCACAGATCCAAAAGATGGTCTGGCAGCGCAGCATACTCAGAAACCAACTGCTCTAGGGTCGGTGGGGCTTCAGCCTGGAGGGCATCGGCCGCAGGATCCTCGGTAGGAGCAGGAGCATCAGCCGGAGGGGCTGACCCCTCGGAACCTTCGCCCGAGTCCTTACCTTCCTTAGCGTCTTGCTCTTCCTTATCTTCCTTCACATCAGGGTCAGCGTCCGCAGGCGGACCCGATCCTTCTGACGAAGCATTCGGGCTATCCTCGATGGCGGACTTTTGCAGCTTAAGCCGCGCAGCCGTCTCCTCGATTAGCTTGTCTAGGTCTAGGGTTGTATCCATGTGGGAGTTTCCTTCCTTGGGTTAACCCTCGATTACGACTGGCTCTGTAGTGGGCGATAGTGCTGTGGATAAAACTCAGCAATTCTGTTGGACGCAGTGCTAAAGGTCGACGCAGTTGGGGCAGCGCCGGCAGCCGAGGTCCAAAGCTCTAGCTTCGTACCGTAAGCCGCACATGCACCGTAAAGGAACAGAAGGTCGTACTCCTTCAGGGGGTCGACGACGTTGTCGGTCGCTCCAACATAGTTCGCTTCCTTCGCGATCATAATGACCGTAGGAGCGTACTGCTGGGCGGTATTACCAAGCGAATCCTTGGCATTCGTCCACGACTCTGGCATGACCTTAATTACCGCAGTCCGCGATCCGTTGGTTCCAGGACCAACGGTAATCAGCGGGTTGAGGTCGGTGTCATACGACAGTGTAACAGCAAGGGTCGCGCCCGCAGCAAAGGGCTGACGTGAGGTCAGCTTGTCCGCCAGGTCTTTAGCAATCGATTCAGCCTTATAAGAAGTAGCCATTGTTTTCGTTTAGCTCCAGGGATCTTAATTGATCCGCTTGAAAATTTTGGGGTAGTTTCCCCTGGACATCAGATTGATTGTCAACTTCCTTACATTCACTCAAATGGAATGAAGTAATCTTTCCTATGTGACCCAGTTCATCAAATGTCTGTCTTGCAAAAACCTCCTGCCCCCATCTTGCTTCCATCGAAAAGCCTGTTCTAATTCAGGCCACCAAGACTATTGTAAAGAATGTAGGCGTAAAACCTACACCTCCACCTTGCCCCCATGCCTTAATTGCCATACCCAAACCCACACCGAATGGAATGGGTTCTGTAGACCCTGTAATGACAGATCTAACCTCAAAATGTGTAGGAGCTGTTTGGAGATCTTACCGCTGGAGAACTTCTATCGGAACCGACTAAGATGTAAACAATGCTACAACAGACACTAATCCTTTAGCTTCTTGGGCGGATCCTTGGGCGGATCCTTCTTTTCGGGCATCGGACCCTCATCGTCCGGGATCTGCCCGGTCTTTCCCGCTACGTACTTGGCTCCAACTGAACTTCCCGTGTAGATACCAAGTGCTCCAAGCAAGCCACCAACCACTACCTCAAGTGCGCTCCTGAACCCTGCAATGTAGGCAGCCACCAATCCGCATAGAAAAATAAGAACGGAGGTTCCGACGCTGAACCAGAATTTTCTAGAAGAGTATTTCCCGTACCTGATGGCCATGTCAGTAAAGATTAAGTGATACCGATCTCAAAAAACACGGGTAGTAGTTGCCCGGTCCCAGGGACGTAAACGTTAAACCCGATCTTGCAGGTCGGCCCGGTTATGTTAACTTGGATGTCTCTGGCTGACCAAGAGGGAATTGAATTGAACATACCCTTAATAGACTCAGCGATGTCCTTGGCAGACATTTCAGCCAGAGAGGCTCCAACAGCCAACGGCAAGCCAAATTCAGGGTGCTGGTTCAAGGTGCCTTTGGTGACAGACAGCATTACCCTAATTCGTTGGATGATGTTGGACAGGCCAATGGCCAGTCTGGCGTCTCCGTCGGTTGTGATAACCAAGTCGTTGTCGTTGGTTAAGAGTAGGTCAACCCCACCAGCAGCGATAATCGGATCAAAGTCCTCTAGTCCAGGGATGTCTTTTGTTTGGTAGGTGTCGTCATCAACCGGAGTGGATGACGGGATGTAGATGGACATCTGGCTGTTAACCGTTCCTGGCAAGAAGGCGTGTAGGTAAGCTCCTGCCAGATAGTGATAGTCTTCAAGGTCAGGGTCGCCGTTGAGTGTTATGACGCTGTGCGTCATAAAATCCTCAATCCCAACGATCTGCCTCTTGGTCTTCGCTTTGGTGTTGCTAACCACCCAGACCGTCTGACCTAAGGCCAAATTTGAAGAATCGGCTACTTGAAGTTGATTTTCATTTCCATCAGCCAGTAGGGGCTTTTGAAAGCCCTCCTCATCTACGTAAGGAGATCTAAGCCCATTGAGCTGTGATATTTCCATCCATCTATCCGGATCCCCTAGATAAATCCTAGCCAGATCTTCTAGGTTGTGTCCATAGGGAAACGGAACAATGAACTTAGACACAGGAACTGTAAAGGCGATCCCGCTGCGACTGGCCAAACCAGCCACGTACTCAACCGGGCTAATGTTGATTTGGTTGGTTAGCCTGGTGGCGGCCAGCTTAGAAGCCACTTGTATCAACCGATTGAGGGCGTAAATAACTTCAAAGTGTTCGTCGCTGGGCTCAAGGCTGTCGTTGTGGGTCAGCTTGGTGCCGTAAAGGGTGGCTACCGTATCGTGCCCTCCTCCAATGTAAAACTCAAAAGCAGTAAGAAATTTCTCTAGGTTGTCTCGAATGACCTCAAAGTCCTTCCTGGTCATCCTAATAACATCCTGACGCTCTTCGTTGATGGCTCGAATGGAAGACGCTGGAAGAGCCAGGTCCGCTGGATGTATGGCAGAAAATAACGAATACGCCTTAATGGGATCTTCAAAAACCCTGTGCGCAGGATCTGCATTGTAAGAATCCGCAGAGCTAGCGCCAGACCTGGCGTTTCCCAAGCCCGGTTGACGATTGCTGGAGTTGTTACCAAAGACCCGACTGCCAAGCCCGGACTGTACCATGCCTGTCTCTTCAGCTATGGCCTTAATATCATTAACCATTTGGTTGAATACGCTTGGCTTGTCGGCCATGTTAATCAACTGGTTGCCATAGGCGGCCACTCCGACATAGGCCACAACGGCGTCCCTGAAGCCGGAAACCATGGTCTTGGGTAATTCCGCCACGGAAAGCGCCGAACCGGCTGCTTCTTTAAGGAAGAGGGCCATCTTCCTAATGGGCTCATGCAAGAACAGATCCATGTCCATCCCGATGGCGCTCATTACGTCGGTCGCGTCATAGATGGTTTGTCGCCCAGCCTGAACCGTGGCCAGCATTTGACTCACCAGATTTGGGTCCGTCACGCTAGGGTGATAAGCCTCGGCCGCCTCAGCGGTTCCTGTTAGCTTGATCTTACCGTAGGCCTTCAGGCTTAACGAATAGGTGTACTCTAACGCAGAACTTGCGTTTCGATTCAGCCTGAATCTTACCGGCTCTACCAAGAAAGACTCGTTGTCTTTGTAAATACTAAAGACCAAACGATAAGCCCTTCCATCTACGGTCTTTTTGAAGTTAGCGTAGTTCCTCAAAAACTGCGAAAGTACATGAAACTGCGCGTAACCACTCGACTTTCCAATGTCTCCAGCCTGAATGTCTTCTTGTGTAATTAGAAAATTGGGCGTAGGAGCCACTCCTCCATTGACCACAGACAAGGCGGACGCACCGGTCCTCCCTGCCGCAGCCAGCGTCCCTCCAAAAATAGAATTCAGCGGGCTGAAGTCTTTTGACGGCGCCGCTCCCCTAAGAGGCAATACCCCAGTCGTCCCAGAAAAATTGATGTCTTGAAATACCACCCCGTTGTGATCTGCATGGATACCCTCTAACGTGGCTGCCAGATCAATGGCAAAATTCATGGAATTATCTAATGATTCCGGAGGGATAGGCAACGTATACTGCCATTTAAGATTTTCTTGATAATCGGTACCGTTTTCGGTCTTTACGGCCTTGACAACCGAAAGGCGATATGGGTAGAGTTTGTTCCATCTGGTGTGGTCGATGTCCGATTGGTACCAGAGGGGATTGTTAAGAGTCGCGTCTTCTACCTCAGCTGAGAATTGTGGGCTTGCCACATTGGACCTAGCGGCCTCCTGCACAGAAGACAAAAACGACGGGTTTACATCCTTAGACACGATCTTAAAGATTGCTCGCAAACCCCAAACCAAGGAAACTTAACCATGAAAAATCCCGCTGAAATGATCGCTGAACTCGATCGGCTCACCAAAGAACTCGACCTGGAGAACAAAAGACTCAAGACTATGTGGTCTATTAAGGGACTTACGTGTGACGATTCCCAACTAGTGTCAGCAGACAAGACGGAAATCCTCAATAAAATCCAAGGTCTACGAGACTCTACGGAACAAGACTACCAGGCTTTGACGTCTGGTTCTCCGTGGCTAGTGGGAAGTACTGAAGTCGGGCAGGCGATTTACGTTCTAGATCCTCAGAACGACAACAACGAAGATCGGGCTTTGTTGATTGACGGTATGATGGGTGGTCGTTGGGAGGGTTTCATCCACTACGCCAGGGCGGCCAATCCGCTACAGCCACCGTTCATTGATCGGTGGATCATGGTCCATGGAAGTCATGAAGATCTGTCAGCCCAGCCGGAACTCTTCCAGGAACCACTGGGAGAAATCTACGCCGGAACCGCAATCCTTGGCTTCTTTCCCACCGAAAAAGTTCTCTTCCAAGACCATGCGTCCATTGACGAAAGCGAGTTCTGCGCCAGAGCCTGGGCCAAACTCTGGGCGAGTTGCCGAGAACTCTACAAAGCCACCACAGAACACCCAGCCAAAACCGTAAACGAAGGCCTGATTACCAAAACAGGCTACGGATCAGGACTTTTCAGACTCTTCGGTGTTCGGAATGAAAGCGGTCAACTAATTGGAATCACTGTGGAATTTAATCCTAGAGATCCTTTAGTTGGTTAGCCATCCATTTTCGGGAGCTTTTCTTAAAAGGCCAGCCCCAGTAGTAGGTACCGCTGGCCATGTATTCAGCGAATTCTTTTGGCAGGTCTTCTTTCCAGAAGGGTTTTTCCTCTTCTGGTAGGGCAGAGAGGAACACTTTGTATCCGGTTAGGTAGGCCTGGCGTTCCAGCCAGTACCGGCCATAGGCCAGGGCAATGGGAAAGAACACGAATACGTAAACGAACATGAACCCAACCCAGGTCATTCTCTTGAATTGTTCTACATGCACCAATTCATGGGCGATGGTTTCGGCCCTCTGCTCGTAGGGCAGGTCGTCAAATCCGTCGGCCAGGTAGATGGTTTTGCCGTAGGTGGTTGTGGTGCCTTCGTTGAGGTGTTTATTGGGGGTTATGGCAGCGACGAATTTCTCTAGGTTTCTCCAAAACTTAGAGTCTTTCTTATAGACCAGTTTGGCTCCACGGTCTTTGACTTGCATGAGGGCCAGTTGGTAGATGGCGTAGGCGATTGTTGAATTGGCCATTTGTGTCCTAGTTATTCTAAATTTTGATACAACTTACGATAATTACCAAGAAAACTTGTCTAAGTACGCGAACACGGCTGGGTATCCTCCAGAGCGATAGTGTTTGTCCAGTTCGTCCCAGGTAATACCCTGCGCCTTAACATCTAGTTGAACGTGGTTGGTGTCCTGGAAGTTTCCCTTCCAGTAATATCCAGCATCTAGCCCTAGTTTGACGGCCTCGTCTGCGTATAGCTTGTAGTTCTTGTTGGCATCATCTGGAACAAGCTTACCTTGCCATGGAGGGGCTGAGTGCATACAGTCAATCGCAATCGCAAAGTTGTGGGGACTCTTGCCAGCCCACGCCTTGGTCTTGATCCCCTCGTTTAACCTAGTCGTCCTGCCAATGGCATAAATCTTGGCCTGTTCTTCATAGGTTCTAAGCCCAGAAGTCACCACGTAAATTGCTCCTTTGTCAAGGCAATTTTGTAGTAGTTCCAATACCTTGGCCTTGAATGGTGGGTACAGTTTGTCTAGGTCAATCCGCTTGGTAAGTTCTGCTAGTGTTGGGTCGGCCATGGTCTTTAAGATTGGTGGTAGTTACGACAATCTTTGTGGTAGATGAGCGTAAAGATCAACATCGTCGACTCCAACCTTCAAATTACCAAAAGGAACACGGACGGCACAATTTCGGAGAATTTGGAGTGGGAGACTCCGGATGGGTTCCCGTTGAATGGCTCGAAGGGGCAGATCCTAGCCAACACTGGAACGGACTGGGTACAGTTGGCTGCGGGAACCAACGGCTATGTGTTGACAGCAAATTCCGCTCAGACGACTGGTCTGGAGTGGGCAGCTGCGGCCGGTGGAGGGACCGGGCTTGATGTCTATAACGTAACTGATTATGGTGCTGTAGGGGATGGGGTTACGGATGACACCTCAGCGATTAGTGCGGCTCTGACGGCGGCCTCTGCTGGAGGCACTGTCTACTTTCCACGAGGTACATTTAGAGTAACAGCCGCACTGACCACCCTAACCTTTGGTGCTACGGACGACGAGACGATTCGACTCACCGGAGAAGGCAGTAAATCGCGTATTTACCTGGACTCAAATAACGGAGCCTTTGCTCTTCTAAACATAGGCGGAACCGATGGCCGCGCCAGAGTCGAGATCGATCACTTACTGTTCCATGGGAATTCCTTAATCGGGGCGGATCTCCAGTATTCGTTATTGTACCTACACGACATGGGACAGGCCTATGTCCACGACTGCCAGTTCTTTGGTTTACAGCAATCAGGAGCTTCGGAGTTTCTAGTAACTGCCTCAGACACCGGCTTTATTATGGAGCGTTGCTGGTTTGCAGGAACAGCCAGCACAAATCAAGGTGCAGGAGATGCTGTTGGAGTTTCCGGGGCCACTGGAGGGTATGGGAAAAAGGTGGTTTCTGGAAATATCTTGGGAAGAGCCCTAAACACCGTAGCAGCCACACCTGGAGCACAGATCTTCTTATACCTTAACAAGGAAGCCTACTAATGAAAGTCTTACAAAATAGAACTTCCCAGAAGATTTTGGGGATCTGGCCAGAACACTGCGTTGAAGTCACGAGCGAACAGGCCGTTGAGCTGGAAGAAGCTGGACTGGCCGTTTTGGTTAGTGGAGATCCCATCCCTGGTAAAATCTTTAAACTAGAAAACTACGAAGCCAAGGCCGAGGAATGGGAAAAAGCCAAGGCCGAAAAGGCCGCCGCTACAGCGGCAAGGATCGCTCGGGAAGAGGCTGCGGCAAGAACAGCCCGAGAGGTTGCTCGTCTTGCGGAGGAAGAGGCCGAACGTCTTAGGTTAGAGGAAGAGGAGAATACCCGAAACGCCAAGGGTGTTGTTCCCCGAGAAATTTCAGCCGAGGCCATTAAGGCAGCGGAGGATTTGGCCGCTTCAAAGAAGCCAGGGGTGGCCTTTGAGTTCAAGGTAAAGGACCCTGAAATCGAAGTGTCCCCTGTCTCGTCCGAGGCCAAGGCCGTAGAGGTCCGTGCTGCGGTTGTTTCCGAGCCGGTCGAGCAAACTCCGGAGCCCAAGTCTGTGGAGATCAAGCCCTTCGTAAAGAAGGGCCCCAAAATGCCAGTCCTGGCAAAGAAACCCAAAGAGCTAAAATAGGGCTTGACAACCCGGCCCGCTCTTGCTTAGAGTGAGGACATGAGCAAAAACATGTCCGCATTGATGTTGTCGTTGGCGTTTCTCCTTGGTGGTTGTGGCAAAATTGAGTGCCAGAATTACTACAACACAGGCCAAGAATACATAGTCCAAAACAACTCCGGACTCTCAGACGAGGTAGTCCAAAAAGGCCTGGACTTTTGGGTACCAGCCGGTTACCGATTCAAGGTGGGACATCCAATTCCAGGACAGATGTTTATTAGAGCAGAACAAATGGACGCAAAGGCCAGCCTTACCCTGTGGGGCTATTCAATTGCAGTCGACGCAATTTTTTGGGTGGCTAACGGAGCCGGTCCAGACGTGGTAGCTCACGAAATGGGCCACATCATCGGAATCCAGGCCCACATGGATGAGACCCTGCACCCAGGATGTCATTTGATGAATGGGACGGTTTGTGGGGTTTCGGAACTAACCCCGGAAGACTATCAACTCCTAGTGGAGTACACTTGCGATTAGCGGGTTGGGCCCTGAACCACCCAATGTATACTAATTTCACCTACATGTAGGTCTGTTGAAAATAGCGGAAGCGGAATTGGATCGGACGCACTTGATACAAAGAACTTTACGGGTGCGTTGGTCGGCATCGTAGAGGTAGTCACCAATACGACGTCCCCATCAACCCAGAACACCGCCGTACCACTACCACCAGATCTCTCCGTGTTTGCTCCATAAAGTTCGATCTTCAAGGTCTTTGACGGAATCGCCGTATTGGTAATAGACTTGCCTGTTGTGGTGGCGGTCTCGTAAGATCCTCCGGTACCGCCTGCTGCCTTGGTGTAGGCGTACCAGTTGGTGCCGGTATCGGTTCCTTCAAGGTATCTAAAGGCAATCGTACCGTTGCCGGATCCTGTAGGATCGGAAGGATCTGTTGAAAATCCAACCCACAGATTCAGGTCCGAATTGGCTTCGGTGTTTGCCACGCCAACAATCATCTCAGCACTCAAGTAACTTACGTAACCGGTCTGGCCAGTAATCGTGGGTAACGGGAACATTGCCCTGGTGGTTTCAAGCCTGGCATGTGCCGTAGACGAAGACCCTTGAGAGGACAGCGTAACGTAGTTGCCTCTATAGGAAGAGGCGTAGCTGGGACCATTAAGAGAATAGGTACCCACTCCGCCACCTGTGTCTACGGATTTGGTCCAAGACATAGCCTCGACCTCAGACGTCGAGCCCTGCGTCCAAGACTCCTTAAAGCTCGCGTATCTAGAAGACGGAGCCCCAAATTGTGGAATGTGGAAAAGCTTGTTCGAACCGTAATCATAGACGACAAGGGAGGCGTCTACCTGATCCTTGCCTCCAGCCGACACGCTTTTCTGAAGAGAAAGCTGTTCTCCTTGGGAATTTGCGTAATCTGTAGTTGAGTCGTGGGTAGACTTAACAATGGCCACACCAGGACTTGTCTTCCCACTTCCGGAGTACACGACAAGACCAGAGCCGGCATGTCCGGTGCCGTTCCCGTTCCCGGAGGTTATAGTTGCTCCCGTCCCTCCGTCGGTGTTTCCTGAAGAGGCATTGCCGCCAGTAACAGCGGCTCCTGTTCCTGGCGTTCCTGTTGTGGCAGCTCCGCCTTGAGCAACAAGTCCAGCCCCGGCATCTCCTGAAGTTGTGGCACCGCCTGTTCCGGCCAGTCCATTACCGGCTGCACCAGAAGTATTAGATCCTCCGGTGGCTTCTAGTCCGTTTCCGCTACCTCCTGCAGCACCAGAGGTTCCTCCAACAGTAGTTACGCCTGCCGCTCCGGTTCCTGCTCCTGTAGAGTCTCCTCCAACAAAAATTCCACCGACACCTGCCGTTCCTGCGGCATTAGACACAGATCCGCCGGTAGCTTCTACTCCAGAACCAGCGGACCCTGTGGTATTGGTCCCTCCTGTAGCAATAACACCAGTTCCTGCGTCTCCGGCACCTCCTGCGTTATTTGCTCCAACGGCTTGGACTCCAGCTCCCTGTGCCCCAGCTGCTCCGGTGGTTCCTCCTGTAGCATAAACACCTACGCCAGCGGCTCCTGCGCCAGTTCCATTGCCTCCTGTGAAAGAACCTCCCCTGGCTGCAGCACCGGCTGCATTGGTCGCAGCTCCGCCCGTACCCTTAACTCCAATTCCGGCATTTCCAAAGTCAGATGCGCCTCCGACACCCTCGATCCCGTTTCCTCCGTGGAAAGATCCGCCCGAAGACGAAGTGCCTCCGGTGCCCTTAACGCCAGAAGAGCTGGTGTTGGCCCCAGAGTTAGCACCGACTCCGTTTACCGCATAGTAGGACGTAGATCCAACTACCGTCGCGGTGACCGAGATGAGGCCGTTGGTGTCAATGGCCGGAACTACCGGTGCCGAAGACGATCCTGGTGTCTGATTTAGTTTAACCGCGCCGATGGCCGATGTGGTGGCTGGCGGCAGGGCTGCGTTGACCTTCCACTGACCATCTCGGCTAAATACTTCCGAACCGATCCTCCAAAGGAAGACGAATCTAGATCCAGGAACACTTGGAGTTCCAAGTGTTGACATCACAGCCTTGACTGGCTGCAGAGCAGATCCTCCACTGAGGTTCTGCGTACGATCAAGGTCAACGTAGATACACTCGCCGTCAGCCAGATCTGTTAGACCAGCAGAGGTTGCAATCTGATCCTTAATCTCGTTGTAATACCCGGTAGAGTTGTCAAAGATGACCTTGAGGCCTTGCCATGAAACGTTAGTGCCGTCCCAGGCAAACCAGTCCCCGGAACTGACAATGGCCGACCCGGTCCGGATCATCCTGACGTTACGATCTGCTGTAGGCGAGTACCAGTATTCACCGCCGCCAAGTTCCCAAATCCGGGTTAGGACAGCGTCCACCCATTCCTTGAAACTGGCCAGAGATTTGTCACCAGACTCAAAATTGTCCGCAGCCTCCGTCCTGTCTGGCCAAACATAGGTCGCCAGCCCATCGGGTAAGGTCCCGCCATCACCCAACCTAAAGAACAAATCCCTGGCGTCTTGAACTGTGACTACGTTGTTTGAAGCATCGGTGGTTACAATGGCCAGAGGTGCCAGCCCAGGCGTCGAAGTAAAGTCCTGGGTGGAAACATGAATCTTGTAATCCATGGTCTTGGCCAAAGGGACCCTTTTGGGTACCTCTTGCCTGGTCGCCTCATCAATAAACTGAACCGTGTCTGAGGTGTCGTCGTCGGCTACCCTGACCAGATCAATCCCAATGTAATTTACCGCCGATGTCGTAAAAGACCCGGTTACCCTCGCGTTCGTCGTAGACAAAACCTCGGTGTCTCGATCTTCCGGGACTTTGTGGATGGATCCGCTAGACGTCGCCAGTGGATGAATAAGACCAGACCCTGCAGTTACCACCTGGATGGTCGTGGCTGGCTGACCAACCAGACCGGTGGTTAAGATCCTAAAACCATTGACGATTAAGGATACGTTTCCTGCCAGGATGTGTCCGGCCAGGACATCGAAGTCACCGGCTACTGAACTATCCACTTCACGAAGATGGGGGACATCAACTCGCTGACCTGCCACCCAATTTTTAGACCTAGTTACGCTCATTTGTCTCTACAAAGATTACTGTGTTGTTGAGGCTACGGACCACATGTGGCAAAACGCCACAATCGCTAATACACCAAATTGCTCGTGGCTACCTCATTGCTAAAGCCAATGGCAGTAAAGGAAATAGAGCCACGAACCAAGTCTTTGGCCGGAACCCCCCAGCTTTCAGAGGTTACCTTACAATAATCACTCTTAAACACAGGCCTTCCAGTGTTCCTGTCAAGTATCATTAACGTGCTGTACTTTAGGTTGCCAAATTCGTGGACTTGGGGTAAGGCCCCGATGCCCTGGGCCCCGCCGTCGCCAGACAGCCTCAATAATTTGATAGTACCGGTCACAGAAATGCTACCGTCAGGCAGCTCAAAGGGCATGGCGAAATCCAGGCCCCTAATCGCCTTTCCTCCAACCGAATACTCATAGCTGAATTCTGTGACACGCCCAAGCAGGACCCCGTTAAAGTAACAAAGGACCCCGGCTCCGTGCATTAGGTTAAGTGATTGCATTTACGTGTCCTCCTGCAAGCCATCAGATTCATGGGCAAAGACCTCTACGACATCAGAGAGCTTGCCAGATCCAGACTGGGCGTATCCTTCTGCGCCAAGACCCCGATCTCCCGGATAGGCGATGGAAATATTGGCGGTAACTCCAGCCGCCACGGCGTCCTCGACCGCCCTCTGAGCTGCGGCCCTACCAGACGGTGAGTCCGTAAGGTAAAACACTCCAAGTGAGGTCGGAGATTCTGGGACGTAGGGGGAATTGTTAACCAACACGTCCACGTAAGAGCCTATGGCATAGTCATCGTCAAAGACCACAGATCCATCTATCAGGATGGTGTAGTCGTCGGTCTTGGCGTAGTACCTGATGGGACCAATCTGATTTGATTGGCCAAAATTGATAACCACGTACCCGTCTTCTGGCCAGTCAGCCACGTCGGTTAGGGTTAGCTGAGTGTAAGTCTGATTGGCCAATACATCCTCGTTTAATGTGGTCCTGTACTTTGTGGTAAAGACCCCTTCTGTGGGAGACATTAAAAATGGCCCTGGGATGTTTAGATCCGTGTCCGCCACCGCCTTCATGGCCGTTACGATCCCACCAGTCCCAACCGCATACGCTGGAAACTTGGGGTCATAGACGGTAATGGTAGATCCAAACGCCGTGAGTGCCTCGTAGACCCCATCCATGCATCCCTTGTAAAAGTATGGGCTGTTTAAGACCAGAAGATCCCTGTCGTTCGCGGCGGCGAGACCATCGACCCCAGATCCCCCCGTCACAACAATCACGTCGTTTAGACATTCCGCCTGCCGGTGGGTGGTCCCAGGTGAATACTGTGTGGCCACCCTAGACCAAGTTCTCTTCACTGAATCGTACTTGTAGGCAAATCCATCAATAGATCCAACAACATAAACGTCATTGCCATTGAGGACTGCCGCCACAAATCCACCGGCTCCGGAAGGAAGTCTTCCTGCTGGTCTCCAGCGATTGGCAGTTGGGGACCAAATTTCACATTCTCTCAGGATCTCAGGAACGGTGCCCAGGCCGAACTTGGTTGGATCGTAGCCCATACCTCCGACCACCAAGATTTCTCCAGTAGGAAGGGTGACCTGAGAATGGCCAAACCTGGCGTAGGTCATGGGCGGGCCCTTGGTCCAAGAATCCCCGCTGGAATCATAGACGTCGGTGGAATTATAAACCACGCCAATTCTGTCTGGGGTGGTCGTGGATGGAGATAGATCTGACGGAACGTGCCAAAAGACCTCTCCTGTTGATTCGGTATAGGCTTGCCAGATTTGAGTGGCGGAACGACAAATATTAGAGACGCGAATCTGACTAATACCCGCGCCACACGCGGTGGCTCCGTAGCCTGCATTGGGATCTTGGCCAACGTAAAGGGTGGTGTTGGATCCGCCGAAAGCCGTCTTGACTCCAGGCCAGGACTGCAACAGCAAGCCATTGATGTACAAACTAACGATTACTTCGTCTGCAGCGGTATCTGGGGCAACGGTTACGGCCCAATAATTCCACTCCCTTAAAACGGTAGAGGCAATTGTGGCAGAAGACTCTCTAAGGACTCTGGCCTCTGATTGATTTTCCCACCAGATCCCCCACTTAGTGGTGGCTGAGTAGCTGGGCCCAAAGCCAAAGAGCAGGTTATTTGGGGTACCTCCTCCGGTAGCCGAAACTGCAAAAAATGCGTTTTGTGGGTTAGAGCCTTCGTATCTCCACCATCCTTCGACCGTAAAAGATCTAGACACCAGGGTGTTGATTAGCCCAGCGTTGGGGGTTCCTTGTAGCTTGGACGTCGCCAGTGGGAACGCCACGCCATTTTTGGAATTGGCATTGTAAGAAGTTGGGGCGGCTGTTACCAGGTTGGTGTCGGTCCCTGTCATGCCAGAGCCGTAGGGTCCAAAATAACCAGGAGCCGCAGCACTGTCGTCTAGCCTCCACAGAGCCACTGTAGGACCGTCGTAGTAGGGTCCCATGGCCAACGACCTTCCTCCGGTGACCATAAAGTCTTCGCCATTGGAGAGGGCCGAAACCGCTCCTTCGAATCTACCAGCCGCATATGTGTTTGGGCTTAGACCGGGACTGTTCATCGAGTCCCTGGTGGTCCATGTCCCAGTTACCTTGTTGAAAGAGATACAGTTGGGTATCGTAAATTGCCAATTGGCTCCCATTCCTCCGAAGACGTAAAGGTCATCTCCGACCGCTCCCATGACATGACCTGCGTGAGCCTGCGTCATGGCGCTTGAGTTTACCGTAACAGTTCCGGTGTCGGTCAGCACAAACAGAGACTGGGTGCTACCAGAATAGATACCGGTACTTTCTTGAATTCCGCCAGTAACAAAGGCTCCTGGTTCTCCAAGAATGGCCGCCCAGTTGACCGAATACGGCACTGCATTGGAGTGAGACACCGCTGCTCCTCCGGTGGTCCCGATGGAACTAAAATTGGAAGTTCTGAGGCCACCAGCCTCGGTCGTTACGATGTCTGTGGTATTGCCATCGTTGGTTAATGTGATGGAAGAAAGGGTCCCTCCGTGATCGAACCCCTGCATACTTACCACGCGAGTGTCGTTGATCTTGGCCATAGATCCATAGGAATGGATGACGCCGGTGTCGGTGGAAGACCAGACAGTCACCTGCGACGTCGCGGACACCCCAGAGACGGCTGGCGTGGTGGTCGGCTCTACGTTGGTTGGGGTGAGCCCCTCCAGCATAATCCTTTGTCCAGCAGACAGACCATGCGCCGTAGATGTCGTTATGGTGGCCGTGCCGTCTTTTACAACATAGCTGGAAATTTCCACTTCTGTTGGAGAATGCAGATACGCGGCATAGTACGGCTCACGGGCGACGGCCGAAGAGGTCGCGGGTAGTTTTACCGTAACTCCATCTTCAAAGTCGGCCACGATAACGGAAGTCGCCGGGCTTACGTAAGAGTTGACCTTGGTAGGACGATAAAACGAGATTGAATTGGTTTCTAGTTGTGTTACTGTTTGTGTAAATCCGTTTGGATTTTCCACCTCAAACCACATAATCAATTGAGGTGTGGCTTCGAACGTGTACTCGACCGAAAGATCCAAGATCTTGTAGCTGCCGAGATTGTCTGTTGCAAATTCCGTGCCAGTAATGTTAACGTAATCGCCAACCAAGACACTTTGCAGGTTGGGGTTTAAGGCCACTCCGACGCCCTGTACTGTAAACCGCACCCTCTGTGTTACGGAGTCATAGGTGACGTCCCATGACGGGAGTGGATCTGCCGTGTAAATGTCAAGAAATGTAGGGAAGTGTAGGTGCTCTTGAGCGGTCCCTCCGGTAACCCGTACGGTAGAACCCAGCCCAATACCATAGGAATAGATCTTGACATACGTCTCGCCACTTTCTGGATCCTGGTACGGTAGAGCAATGGCCGTGCAGCCATTCAGAGCCGCCCATCTGGTGATGGCCGCAGCCACCTCAATCGCAGTCCCTTGGCCTGGCATCCCGAAGTCGGTGTCAGAGAAGACCACCTTGAAGGAGTCCCTCTCGTCAATCAAAACATCCAGCTCATCGCCTTCTGTGATAGCATAGGGCTCTGGCAAGACTGAAGTGCAGGTGGCACGAACGGAATCAATCCCGTAAAACACCTCCAAGAGAGACAGGAGAGACTCTTCCGTTAGCTTCCTATTGGTCGATCTAATGACATATTGCCTGAATTTGTCGTCTGTTAGCCAGACTCCTTGCTGGCGAGCCAGGCCAACGTCTCCGGCCCTCTGTGTAAGATATTTCCCTACAGCAGAAGAAATGTGGGTCTGATCGAATGCCAGCCTGGCGTTGTCATAAGCCACCTGCTCGGCCACAGCCACAGACTCCATGATGTTGTCCCAGTTGGTCTTGCCTACATAGGCCGGATTCAAAAATTCATTCAAAACGTCCAGGGCCATCGGACTCGTAGCACCCTGCGACACCACCTCCGCCTCAAACATGCCACCAACCAAAAAGGTCCAACTGTTGGGAAGCCCCATCGTGTTGGCCAGAGTTGAATCCACAACAGCAGCGGCAACTTGGATCTGCCAATATCCATTTGTTAAAGGATATCGCGGCGTTAGAGCTAAAATGGTCGGATCTGCGGTAGTTTCAACCAAGACAATATCGTTGGTGAAGCCTCCGGAAAGTGTATAGTTAGATGGGTTAAGGCCGTCGTTTGCGGCGGCCGCGTCGGTGGTTTTGGGTGTTTGGGAGAACGTGAGGTAGATCTTGCCGGAGTCATGTTCGGCGAAATCCACCGAAAAAGCGTCTCCAGAAAGCAAGAATCCTAAGAGGTGACCAAGGGTAGGCACCTCCTAAAGATTACTGGGGGGAACGAGGGAGCGTTGGGGTGGCTACCTGAGTGTCCACCAGTTAGACCAGTCCGATTGAATCGGAGTAGCCAAGTCATCACTGATGGTCAGACTTGAGGCCCCGTTGATTTTTGGGTGCCGTACGGGGTGACCGTGATACTGGCCGTACCCGCCTTGCGCCTAATAGTCAGCTCGCGAGCCCCGTATGTCGCGTCTGGCAGCGTAAGCGTGACTGCTCCACCGGTCGTGTCAACAAGGATTACGTCGTCGATCAGAGACACAGCCCTAGATGCCGTGACAATTTGGACGATTTTGTGCTTGGGCGCCAGCGAAAACTCGTAGCGATTTGACACGTTGCGGCAAGTAACACTGTTGGCTCCGAAGCCGGTTCCGCCGATTCCACCGTCTACTGGGCCAGAGCTGTCCTGGCTGTTGGAGAACCAGTTGAAGGCATAGGTGTTGAAATCTGAACTCGACGCCTCTTCAAAGACGCTGGAAGCAGATCCACCGCCAGACGGATAGTGGATCGATTGTGATGTAGTTGGACATTGGTTCCTTTTAAGTTAGGGTTGGGAATGAAGCGTAGATCGCGTCCATTCCAACTGTTGTTAGATGAACGCCACCGGTAGCAAAGTAGGCTGGGGTAGATCCAATGATGGTATCGACGTCTAGCAGATCGTCAAAGATACCAGGGAGAGATCTGCCCCAGGCGTTGTATTGGGTACGGTTGGTATCTTGAGGACCGGTGATCCCGGTAAATGTCGGGATGGTCGAGACGATAAGCCTCTTGGCTCCACCGGCACGAGCCAACTGACATAGCTGCTTGCAATATAGGATTAGATTGGTCGAGGTTTCCGACGCCGCGATGTCGTTGGTTCCCAGGGCAATCCAGACCGTAGCGTCTTTTACTGGAGAAACCACTCCCAGCATCCAGTTGGACATAGCTGCCCCCCGTTGTTCCATCTACGTACGCAGCTACAAGATTGTGCGCTACGGGCCTATATCCAGCCGGCAAGGTAAAGATCGTGGCCCCCGCCGTCCCGCTCTTGGCATTGACTACCACTCGGACAATACCCATTGCGTCTTTGTAATAGGCTGACGAGGAATATCCAGACCCCAAATCCACGTAACTATTGGAATACGTGACGGCTATCCATGGAGGATTGGTGACCGAAGAAAGCATCGAGCCACTCATAACGAGTGGCTTGGAAGTGGAGAATGACCCCGTTATCGTAACAGGCCCGGTAAGTGACGTATCTGGTAGAAATAGCTTGGACATGGGTTATCCTGGTAGTGTCTGGGCAGCTAAAAAGGTAATTGACCCAATAACTTGGGTTGTACCCCCGCCATTAAGGCAATAAACAGTACCGTCATCGACAACTTTGATGTAGTTTAATGCCCCGGCATCCACGTAGATTTGTGCAATTACGTGACCTAGAAATGGTCGGTATCCTTCAGGCAGCGTAAAAATTGACGCTCCTCCTGTGCCGCTTTTTGCTCCTAGAATGAGATGGACGAATCCGGCTGCGTCCTTATAATAGGACGTGTTTTGGTATCCATTTAGGGCCAAGTCCACGTAACTATTTGTATATCCAACCCCACCATTGACGTAAGTGAACGGGTCTGATACGGTAGAGGATCCTACGTTGCCTTCGATGGCTACGTTAGAGGTTCCTCCTGCACAGGTAGCGGCGTCTAGGACCAATGGACCAGGAATTACAAGGAGGTTGTTTGCCATTTACCGTTCTCCTGGAAAATGCGCTACACAAAGAATTCCACCCGTGGTTACGGCTCCGACTAGATTTATGCAGGTGCCATCAGACATAAACTTGACCCAGTCCTGTGTGCCATTTACGTAAGCGGCGACTATTAGGCTGGCTCCTGGGCGATAGCCGGAAGGTAAAGTGAACATTGAAGCATTAGCCGTGCCGTTTTTACAGCCGACAATCACATGGACAATTCCAAAAGCGTCTTTGTAATAAACGCTGTCCTGGTAGCCAGCCGTGGCGAAGTCCACGTAACTATTGGTATATCCGATTCCTCCATTGACTGAAATCCACGGGTTAGACATCAGATACGTCCCGATGGTGTTGAGCATTGGGACATTGGCAGTAACTGAAGAATTAAAGGACAGAGACCCGGTGACTAGAGAAGACCCGGTCCTAACACCAGATTTTGGCTCGGCGTAGATTCCGGCAATAGAAGTTGCATCTAGAGCTGTGTTGTAGATACGAACATCGTCGATGCGGCCAGAATACGCTGCAGAGGCTTCAGACAGGCCAATGGTGACTGGGTTGGTGCTGGTAATGGAAGTTAGCGACCCAGCTGTTTGCTGGGTGTTGGAAACGTCGGTGCCGTCAATGTAGACTTTGATGACCGAGGTGCCATCCCATGTAGCGGCTACGTGATGCCAGCCTGTGGTCAGTGAACTGGTGGAGTCAACGTACCGATGGGTCGTTCCGCCTGAGCCAACTAGGATGAAGCGAATCTTGTTGGTGGAGGTTACCCGCAGGTGCCAGCCCGGCCCGCCCCAGGAGTTTCCGACGATGATGTCGTCTGAGCCAAGCGAGTTGTTTATCCAGGCGCAGGCAGTGAATGGGGTGGACAACGTAAAGGCAATGCTGCTGCCCGTGCCACAATCCACATTGTCGTCGGTACCGTCGAACCAAAGACCTGGAGAGCCCTTGCCGTTGGTGTAGAGGGCTCCTGTTACAGTCCCGTTGTTGCCCTGCCCCGAAGAGTCAAAGGCCTGGCCGTCTAGTGTCCATCTGCCTACTAGAGCCATATTAGAATCCCGTTACGGTAGCGGAAACGTAGACGCGGTTGGCTGTTCCGGCTGTGGCTGTGACCTTTATGTGTGTGGCGTTGGCTGCATTGATGTAGACTGGAGTAACAGAATACGATCCGACGGCCGTAGATGTAGCAGCCGGGACGAGTACCTGAGTCTGAGCCCCAGTCTGGTCAGTAAACGTCAAGTCAATCCCAACGTTGGTCGTACCCGTGACTACACGATAATAGACACCAACCAAGAAATTCCCGGCTGCCGCAGTTGTGTAGTCAACAATGTCCGTGGCTCCAGTGGTGGTAAGCTGTGTCTCGCTGGCATTGGCCCTTACCAGAGCAACCGAGCTTCCGGTAACGGTAATGGCATTTGTGAAGGTGTTTGAGCTACCGCCGAACGTGGCTGCGCCGGTGGTGGTTTTGAAAACACCCGATCCGCCAGAGAAGTCAGCCGCAGAGGTTCCTCCGCCGCCAACGATATTGGTATTAACCCCCATGTTCAGGGACTGGTTCATGACGATAAGGTCAGAACCGCCAATATTCATCAGTTCAGAGTAGCCACCTCCGTTGACGTTACGCTGAATGGAAAGGCCGCCGGTTGGTGAGGCTGCTCCCTGAACCGGGATATTCTGAAGTGCAAATACCACGGACTGACTGTCAGCCGTCGCGTTGGTCTTCCATCCCTGTCCTTCTAGGGTAATGGCTGGGGAATACTTTTGGGCGCCAACGGTAGCTAGCGTGGCGTTCTTAAGGGATAATCCAGCCGACCCAACGGTCGTTCCTACGGTATCGTTACCTAGATAGGTAGCCGCCCAGCGAACTGAGGTGGTCCCCAGGTCGGCCAGTAGGTGAGTGTAGGGAGTTACGCTGGCGGCATTTACCGTAACGATGTTGTTGTTTTGCTGTCTAAGATAGAGAGGATGATTCGACAGAGACCCAATAAAGGCTCCTGCGGGAGTATCGGCCGCTCCCATCAAAAGATCTGATGGGCCTCCAGCCGAGTTAGAAATCCTCATTTGGGAGGTAGAGCCATTCGTGCCAGAAAGGGTCATCCTGCCCGTTCCTGTCGCAGGCTGCCCAATCATCAATCTCTTGTTGGCAGAATCCCAGTAGAAATCGTCCGTTGACGAGTTATAGTTGCCAGAAGCGTATACCGCAAACTTCTCGGCGTTAGCATTTGCAACCCGAAGAAGCTTTGCTGTCGCGTTAGACCAAGTGGTCTGGGTGTCTGTTTGGACAGCGACAGCCGAAGCCCCGTCAGCCATACCAGACTTCAGCACCTGGGTCTGGGTGGCTCCGATATCCAAGAACGTTACGGTAGGGCCACCGACGTTTTGGACAGCAAACAAAGACCCAGTGATTGGCGTCGCGTTGTCCTTGATTAGCAACCCCAGTCTGGTAGAATCTAGGTTAAATGTACTGGATGCCTGACTTGAACCAGCCGCGTATGCGGCCGTAAGGGTTGCCGAACCAGCAGAACCATTGGCCGCTGCTGTGATCCTGCCCTGAGCGTCGACGGTAAGGTTGGTGTTTGTGTAGCTTCCTGGAGTAACTGCGGTATTGGCTATTGTAACCGTGGTCCTGGAGGGAGATGCTGAGTCGGACAGTGTAAAGAGCGAGCTAAAGTTCAGCTTGTCTCTTTGGGTCTGATCTACGGCGTTGGCTTGAACGGTTTGGTAATACGTGGTGGGGGCTGCGACGGCGGCCCACTTGACTCCAGCGGTCTGGGCTGAATCTGCGGTTAGGACGTAATTGTTGGTGCCAGCTGGGACTACCTGCCAGGTAGATCCTGTCCAGACCAGGATGTCTCCCTTTGTGGTGACTGTACCAAATGGTACAGTTTTGTCCGATCCGCCAAAATGGTACTTCAGGATGTTGTTGGTGGACGACATCCAAAGGAATGAATCCATCCCAGTGATCACCGGCGCGGACGCCTGCCCAGTAAATCCATGCCCCTGACCAGCCAAGATGGCCGACCTGGTCTCAGATAGATAGGTCCTAATAGCGTTGGCGTCAGCCGCCATCCACTTGTTGATGGCTGCCCCACCAGGGTCGCTTAGATCGACCTTTGCATCCCAAAATGTGTCAGAACCGTAAATATAGGCCATATTCTACCTTAAAAGATTGCCGTTTTTGTAGCTACTCACCAACAAAGACTACCGAAATGTCCAACGAAGGATTCAAAACCATGGCCCGTTCAAACGGCTGGACTGAAATAAGGTCATTGGCCGAGTTGTATACAGGGGACAACACAACGACGGACCTAAGGCCGCCAATTTGCTGTACTTTTTTAATAACGTCAGAGACGCTAATGGACTGACCGACCCCGTAAGAGTTGATCGCACCGGCCGCAGCGTTTTTGATCTTTTCGGCCACAACGGACTTGGAAAATCCCTTAAAGATTCTGGCTTGGAATCCCATTTTGATCTTCTTGACCAAGGGGCCTTCGATGTTGATCTTGGAATTAGCCGCTGCTACTCCTGGGTAGACAGACGGGCTGGACAAATCCCCATAGATAACCTTATTGACTTCCCTGATCAGTCCGGTTGAGTAAGAATACCCGTCCAGGCCTGCGTTAAGGGTGAGCGGGAAGGATAGCTTGTCCAAGACCGTAAGGACTGTTTCTCCAGCGGCTCCGATGGACGACTGACCTGCGGTTCCGGATAGCTTGATGTACGAAAGTGAGGCATCGGAGTCGTATGGAGAAATCGAGTAAATTTGCTTGATGCCGCGATACGGGGCGCCGGTGAACCTAAGATATACGTAGTCGGATCCAAGGGCCACTCCGCTGGTCGTGTCGGTAATGGACTTGTCCGAGATACTCACGGTCATCACCGAGTCGTCTGTGAAGTCATTTCCGACTTCGGTAATCAGCCACGATCCGATATTGGACACCCCGTAGAATGGAGTGTCGATACGGAACGTATCTCCTGGCATAATGGAGCTTTCGTCGAAGAATCTCAGGTCCACGTCACAGAGGTTTTGGTCAACTGCGGTGGAGTTTTCAATCCAAACCAGACCGTTGGTGCTATCGACTCGGACAACCTTAAACAGGCCCATATTAAGCTCGTTTACGTCCGTACCTGACTGGCTGGCGGTAACGGTTTTGATTTGGACGTAGTCATTCTCAGACACTCCGCCCAGGGCGCCGACTATGGTATTTGCTCCAAGTCCGGAATCCGAGATCAGGACAAAGTCGTCGACCTTCTGGATTGAAACTGCCAGGTTTGTTTTCGACGAGGCCACGATTTCTGTGTATAGGGACGTGGCTGCGCCAAAGGTGATGGTTCCGGTCGAAGACAGGGTTTCGATCTTGGAAGATCCGTTAAAGATAGACCCTGTCTTGTCCAGGCCCAGTGCGTTATCCACTGAAACCCAGCAACCAGCAAACATGCCGGTGACGTCGGACGAGCGAACCGTGGCCAAAATCTGAGATCCAACTGTTTGGGAAGATCCCACGACGGAAGCTGTTGCCGAGTTGGCCTTACCTCCAATGGCCTGGATGGATCCGCCGCTGCCAGTGGTTAGGCTGGAGATCTGAACTCGCTTGCCCGCGTCGCTGGCCACAATCTCAGCCACCTGAGAAAGGCCAGTAACCCCAAGGATGTTCATCCAGTCCACCACGTTCTTCGGTGTTGTAGGAACGAGGTAGACGTCCTCGTTAAGCCAGTCGGTCCCGGTGGCCAAGGCGGCCGTGATCCCGTCCTTAAAGGTAAAGGTGTAGTTGTCACTGATCAGGACAGGGGATGTCGTTGACTGGACGTAGTTGATTCCGTCTTTTAGGGTTGGAATTGGAGAAATGTTGTCTTGAGCTTCTTCTGTTGATTCCGTAATGACATTGGTGCCACCGGAAATCACCGTCCCTGATACAAATCCTCCCAGGGCATTGATGGAAGAAACGATGGAATTAGCGGTAGACCCAGCATTGGCGAAGATCTTAAACTGAGAGGTATCCACCACATTGGCGTACTGGATTACGGTGTTTACTGCCAGGCTTGGGACCAGGACCTTTAGGTGGTAAAGATCTGTTCCTGGGACGTTTTGGATGCTGGCCGTAAACCCAGTGAAGTCTGCTGGCAGGCCACTCGCGGCTTCTGCCCTAAGGTAGTCTCCCTGGGCCACCGCCGGAGATCCTCCAAGGAAGGAAGCTGTCGCTGTTGGGCTAAAGTACATTACACCAACATTTCCGGCAGTTAGTGGTACGTCGACCCCGACGTCAGCAAAGACGGCTTTGTCGTAGACTCCAGAAGCGGGGACCCACTCAGAAAGAGTCACGGCGCTGAAGTCCCATGTCCCAGAAGGAGCGGCTGACAGCGTAGAGAAGGCATACAGCTTAACTGGGTTGTTATCCAACCCAGACTCGGTAACGTCTGCGCTGGGGAATTCAAACCTAACCGTAGCAACGTTTGTTGTTCTCTGATAGGAAATGACCTTGAGGCCGGTCATGTAATAGACCGAGGTCATGCTTCCGGCGTCTGTACTGGGGGCTACAACCCCCATCGGGTAATTGGCTGGTAGGGTGTATCCAGAGCGGAGGTTGCCAGAACCCAGCACGACCCTCAGCTCGGTGTCAGCCCCAGCCGTTGGATCTGACTCCAGGGCCGGAGTCAGATCTGGGTTGGCCGGCAGTGCATACCGCAAGGTCATGTTGTTGCCGTCTGGGCCTGGACGGTAATACCTCCATAGGATGTTGGCGTCTTGCGTAATTAAGACTCTAGGAGACATCCAGACTGCAAAGTCTCCCCAGTCAAAAACGTTAGAACCATACCCAAAGGCCCTTGCCAGAGAAACGCCACCGTTGTCGGCGTCTGTAAAGGCGTTGGTGGCCCCATAGGTTGACGTCGTAGGCGTCACCTTTCTGGCAAACGGAATCGCGAATCTGCCGTAGGTGGTATCCTGATCAACAATCAGGTTGAGTTGATCGTTCCAGGATAGGCAGTACGGACTTAAAAGGGCTAGCTGTGTGGTCTCAAGCCAGTCCTGGGCCGCCGTGTTCCTTAGAACCAGCGTGTCTGGTGCTCCCGGAGTGGTGTCGGAAAGAGAAGACACAAAGCCCTTGTTCGATCCGAACCGGGGACGGGCCAAAGAATAGGATGGGCTAAAAAGGCCCATGGCGGAATAATGGCTGGGCGGATCTGTGAAGATCCCCGACGACGACCAGTTATCCACGTCTATCGTAGTGGCACCTGCCGTAGATACGTTAAGGGACTGAAAGACGGGAGTACCGACCTGCCCATTGGAAGTCTCAATCGATCCCAGATGTCCCTGAAGGTTGTCTGTGTAGCTGGACGAGCTAAGACCAAAGTCTTCCGCAGCCTGATCTTGAGCCACCAGAGCAATGTCCCTTACGTCACCAAATGAATTGGTGGCAATTCGCACTTTGTTGGTGCGATAGACGGACGCAGTGGCACCTCGCAAATCAATCAGGTTAGCCAAAGAGGTGGCCGTATATGTGTTTGGGGTTCCACCTGTAAGTCGCGCCAGGGTAAGCTTCTGCACTTGCTGACTGGTTCTTACTAGGGCGATGCCGCCTTCCGCAAAGGTGCCGGAGCCATTGGACGTAGTTCCGTCAACCTCAAACTCCACGTCAGTTCCAGTCACGCGGCTGATCCGATAGGCCCCAGAAACGCCAAGGGCGTTGGGGGATGAATCCCAGACAATCAGCCAGTCTCCGACCTCCGCATTTGCAGCCAGTCGAGAGTTGGTGAGGGCCTGTAAGGCTCCCCACGCCGTGGCCGTCTTGGTTAGCGTGTAGGCCTGCCCAAGCATCTCCCCGATGGCAACCACCTCCGCCTGGCCATCCACAACGAACCACATATTGGCATCGGCAGACAGCACGGTAGAAAGAACGTCGGGGGTCTGCAAAAAGGCCCTGGTGTACGAAGTACCAAGAGACAGCTTGTCTCCTGCGATCAGTGGTGTCTGGAGACGAATCTCCCCTGTGTTACGATTGATCGTGTAGTCTGAATTTTTCCCGATAGACGACGACAGTGAACTGGCCTGCTCGTAAAACACAGAATTAGTAACGAGTGTCCCGGACAGTGTCTGTACTGACGCGCTGTCAGACTTTCCTCTGTTGGAGGTGATGGCCAGTCGATTACCTACGACAGTGGCTGTAATTCCAGGTATACGGTAATTTAGCACCTTCGCCCATGCGGCCAAGCTATTCTTGCCCAGGGTGCTATATCCCGTTTCCGCGTCAATAAAGTCCTGGTCTGTAAATGCTGTATGCTGTCCAACCGTAGGGGTTCCGGAGACATACGTGTAGTCCATCTGGACTCCATCAACGCTCAGGGAAAGGCCCTGGGGGCTGGCCAGAGACTGCCACTCGCTGAAGGGTCTGGAATAAACAGTCGCCGCCAACCCGTCCTTGCTAAGCAACAGATCGTTCTTGTATAGGCTGGTAGTAAGGACCCTCTCAGAACCAAATCCAAGGACATCATTTACGTCATCTGAGGAGGCGGTCGACAACTGGACGTCATCGTTGGTATCTGATTTAGCGTAAACGGCGATCTTGGACCCGCCGTCGTAAGTTCTGGCGGACCAGTTCAGGCCAGCATTTGAGTTAATGGAGGAACATACTTCGTTGGCCGAAGCTGAAGAAATTGAAGAAAATGAACTGGCGTCAAAGGTGTGTTCCGTAACCACGCCGCCCACGCTAAACGCGAGTTTCCCTGCTCGTAGTACGTAAGGAGCTGAAAGGCTGGTCAGCGACACGGCCTTGGAGATCGGCACCTGAGAAACCCTAAAATACTGTTCCCCGCCAGATGCCAGATCGATCAAGACCTCTTCCGCGACTCCGGAGTGTCTTTCCTCGTATCCGGTACCGTCATCGATATAAAGAACGGCCGGCTCTCCCTCCTTGGTGACCAGGGAGGTCGACGTGACCGTGGCATTCTCGTCTGGAGCCTCAACTCCAAGAGCGTAGGTCTTTAGAGCGGTGGCCGTACCAAGCGTCCGAGATCGCCTCCGGAGCTTGATCCTTTCCTTGTAGTCTTCGTCCCGCTCAAGGTTTCTACCATTCGTAAATGGAGAAGGGTTGAAGACCGTGGCTCCCGCATATGGAGGAGAGACAACGGTGTTGATACCCTCTTTGATAACATTTCCAGAAAGGCCTGTCTGGACTGCCGTGACAAGAACGTTTTCTAAAGTGTCTTCACCGTCAGGGATGGTGGCAGTGTATACCACCCTGAACCGCAAAGGCGCTGAAAGCGCCCCTTGGGCCGTTTGAACGAGCTGGCCCGAAGCAATGGTCCGGTTGCCTCCCTGTGCCAAAATAACGGACTCGCCAGGTGCATGATACCTTGTGGTCGACCCTACTAGATTAATTCTCCAATAATTTCCACCAGTTACGCCTGGATTGTCGATGGAAGAAATCTCCAATGGACCTTCGTAATTAGAGGTTCCTCTTCCGAGGTAGACGTATTGGGTCCCGACTGTGGGGAAGTCGGTAGCGTCGGAGACAGCGATGGAACTAGAGCCTACGATTACCGGGCCAGATCCTTGGAAGATCACGGTGGAGATCTTGGTAAAGGAGGAGTCTCCCCATGTGGTATAACCGCTGGCGGTTTTAGCGACCAGTCGAGGTGTCAGTTCGTCCAGGCCGAGCCGGTCCAGGGACTGGCCGGTGGCGAACTCCAGGGCGATGCCTCGGAGGGTTGAAAAGATGTCGTCGGAGGTTCTCAGTTGAGACTGGGCGATAGCCTCAAACAGAGAAAGCACAGGACTTCCAGTTTTAAGGGATTTAAGCCCGTACTTTGAAAGAAAATACTCGACCATAGAGCCGAGTATCTGAGATCTTGTCTGTGGCGTAGGTAACTGACTCACTGGTGTAAAGATTACTGGCTGTCGTGATGCATAACGCGGTGCGTCAAACAATTCGTGCTTGACTGCTGCGTAGGTCCTGTGCTCTAATCACCCAATGCCAAACACCATGTTTATTCTAAGAGGGGTTTCTGGGTCTGGGAAGTCTACCTTTGCCAAGACCCTTGGTGGCTATGTCTGCTCGGCGGACGACTACTTTGTCCAAGAGGACGACACCTACAAGTTCGACCCAGCCAAACTGGGCGACGCTCATGGTAGATGCCTGAGACTGGCCAAGGAGTTGGCCAGAGGCTCCAGCACCGACCCATTCATTCAACCAATCAAGATCATCATCGACAACACCAACACGACCGTAAAGGAGATGTCTCCTTACTACCAGATCGGGAAGGAGCATGGGTTCCAAGTAGTTGTGGTCACCTTCACTCTCCCTAGCAAAAACCGCAACGTCCACGGGGTTACCGATGAGAAGGTGGCCAAGCAGTGGCATAAGATCGTCTCCAATCCAGTACCCAAAGACTGGGACTGTCTTCGGTATACCCTCCAGGCCTTCTAGAAGTCTATTTTTTGGGTTTTTATCAAGTGAGACTTAAAACCAAGATCTGGCTGACTAAGGCACCTGTCAAACAGGCACTTGTAAAACTTGGTCTTTTTAGCAACGGTGTTCTTGAAGTTACAGCGAACGAACCTGCACTCCACAAAACGACATCTGGTTAGATCAGATTCTTCAAAATCCACCTCTTCAAAGACACACATCCTAAACTGACTGCCTGTTAAAACCGCCTTTTGTATTGAAGAATACGACAAATCCACCAGGGTCCACTGAGAATACGCCAGTAGGGACCAGTCCAACTTGGCGGATCGCATAACCCTATGAGTCTTGGGTGTGGTTAGGCCGTACAGGTACGCATTGGTTAGGTTTACCCGATCCAGAGACACCCCTTTTGCCATCGCCTCCTCCACCAAAAGCCGAAGAGTTGATTCTTTGTTGACCCGATAAAGCACCTCCTCGGGTTTATCCCACCGATACAACGAGTAGGACACCTTCCTCTTCCTGTCTAGGAAAAGAGGTAGTTTGTTGGGCTGCTCTCCACCAACAGGCTTCTTTTTGTGTTCCACCTTACCAAATATAGCCCTTGACTTTTTGGCCCACCGGCCATTAAGCTTTATCTATAGTAAGATGGAGGTGAGCCTTGAAGTACGTAATCGCCCTGATCGCCGCCCTTCTCATCGGTTGCTCCGCAAAACCCCTAAAACTTCCAAACCAAGACCTGGCTATCGCAGTGGTTTGGAATGGTGTTTACAAACAAACGACGGAACCCCCTGAAATCCTTTGGGTTTTTAGCCAAAATCTAAACTGTTCCTACGGGACAGGATTTTATCTAAGGTACAACATGAAGGGGCCGCTGATGGATCTATGTGCTTCTGGAGTTTTTTGGCCTGATCTGTATGTTGGCCAGGTGGCTTGGGAGCCTGGGACCAGGCAATTTAGCGGCACCAGTCTAGCCCACGAGCTACTCCACGCTGTTTTGGGCCACCAGGGGCACGCGGATCCAGACCACCAAGATCCTTCGTGGGGGACGCAGTATGAGAGGCCCCACTCGACACTCGACGACGCCTTGGAGGCGCTGAGGGAATTGGGCTTGTGAGTGGTAATCTTTTAGGTAACAAGAGATGGGCCCAAAGACCTTTGCCGATAGTTATGGATATCTCGACAACAGGCTTACAGACCTGGAGTCAGAAAGATCTGAAATCAAGTCGTCATTGGCCGAGACATCAACGGCCTTAAAGTATATTAGCCTTCAAGTCAGCGAAGGCAGTGTCCGTCTCTCTGACGAAATCAAATCCGTCAAAAGCTCTGTCGAGGACCTATCGCAAAAGGTCCAATCTCACGAAAAATCCCTAGATCTAATCGCCGCAAAGGAAGTCAAGATGGCCAAGTTCAAACAGACCATTTATGGTCTACTTGGCACCATATTCGGGACATCTTTTGGGTATCTAGCCAAGCACCTCTACGATCGCTTTTCTGGTCACTAACGTTTCTTCCCATTACACTTATTTTTGCAGTCGAGTGAGCTAAAGCCGATATAGGCAGGCCCTCCGCAAAACGTGCATTTGTGTGGATAACGATTATCTGTTTTGGGTGTGTATTTGTTTGGCCAAAACTGAACTGCCAGATCATAGGGATAGAAATCTGAGGCAGGGTCCCAGAGATAGGGGTCCCAGGTCTTCATTACCGAGTCCGATCCTTCCACGTACTCTACGCGAACCTCATATCCTCCGTACTGGGACGTCCTAGATGGGATCATGTCCTTGATCACGAATTTCACCCCTGGGTACGCCACGTTGGCGACATAGTCTCCCTTTTGGAGGGGGTATTTGAGGTTGCCCTTGTCGTCAAGGTTCATTGAAAGGACCGTCTGACGTTTAAACGTAGGAGCGAAGATAATCGGTCCAGCAGGGATATAAGCTCCGGGCATTGTATATGTCGGTGTCATGGCCGGTGCTCCAAATACCTGAGTCGGAAGTGGAGCGAGGAGATATCCTGTTTGTGGTTTTGAATTTGACGGATCTTTGGCTGGATCTTGTGCTGGATCTTGTGTGGATTTGTCGTTGGGGTTGTTCATTTAGCCGATTCCTGTTTATTGTCTGATTTTACGAACAAGATCATGACATTGGCCTGCCCCTTGGCCTTAAGGGCCCTGTTTACCAGGGGTGCCATGTCCAGGACGGCTCGGTACTTCCCGTTCCTGGTCTTGCCGTAAGGGCCTCTGTCTGCCACTATAGCCGTAACATGACGTCCGTTGTCAAGGTTAAAAATGCGGATCTTGGATCTGCATGGCAGGGATCTGTGGGCAACAGCAAAGTCAGAGTCATCTCGGAGGTCCCTCCCCAGGCAGGCTGCATTGGGATTGGGATTGGAAGGCGGCCCTTCAGAGGCGCTGAAGGTATAGGCCAGCCCAAACTCCAGATGAAATGATGCTAAGAATGCTAACAAAGACCTTAAAATGAGTTCCATTTGGCAAACCTAGTCCATGAAGGCGTTTTCGTCAAGGGGCTATTTAGGACTTGACAACCACATCTTTCTGGATGCAATCTAAAAATGGAGGTCTAAGTTAGTGAAGTTGTCAGACATCCCCACAGCCGGCTCTGTGAGCACGCTGCCAGTAATCGATCACAGGGTTGCCCAACAGGCCCAGGAATGGCTGTGGCGAAGCCACCAGGTAGTCTCCACTGTCTGGAAAGTGGGTGATGAGTGGGTACTGGAAGTAGACGACTACAAGTGGATTGGAAGGAGATTTATGATGGTGAAGCTGTGTTCAGCGCACCAGATAGCGGGAATGCTGGCAGCCCTCGGTTGAGAACTGCCAGCGTGATTAAAAATTACGATAGGGCAGTTCCGTCGTTTGCCGCTACACGCCACCTGAGAGCACCACCAACCGTAGCTGCCTCAAGCTTGATGTAGTCAGCCGCCGCACCAAAGGTCATTGTGGTATTTCCCGCCTGGTTGATCGCCTGAGCGGAAGTAACCACGATATTGCCTACATAGGTGTCGCAGATAAGGGTGAGCTGCTGACCAACGAAGGTCGGAATCGCCAGGGTGCGTGTCTCGGCTCCAGCCGAGGTCATTGCACACACTCCCGATGAGGTCACCGGAATGGCTCCGGCGTTACCTGGGTCCGTAATGGCCCACGCCGATGCCGTAGCAGCGATCTTGCCGGCAAAGGTTGTCAGGCCAGTCGGGCCCTTTAGGATGCCGCTCGACAGCGACATGTCCAGGTCCGACGCGCCGCCAGCGAACACGATATCCTTGCCCGAGGCAAGCGACACGGCACCGTTCAGTGTGGTCTGACCAGTTGGAGTCTGAAATGCACCGGACGACAGCGACATGTCCAGGTCCGACGCGCCGCCAGCAAAGGTAATGTCCTTGCCAGACGCCATCGACAGGTTGTCAGAAACCGTGCCAGAAAGAACGGCCGTTCCCGCAATCGTAACAACGCCATCAGCGTCTACCGAAAGATCTCCGGCAGTCAGGACGCCGTCTCCGTCAACCGTAAGTACGTCAGCGGTAGTGCCGCCAAACTTACGATCCAGGCGCTGAATCTTAAACTCTTCTCCGAACTGCTTCAAAGTAACCGACATTTTATCTCAAAATCTCCTAGTGGTAAAGATTAAGTTTCTAGCCTAGACAACTGCGCCTGGCTTAGAAAACGAAAGGTAAACCTGAACGACTTGTCCAGGAAACGAAATTACAGGGCTATTGGCAAGCAAGAAGCCGCTAATATCCGACGGGTTGTAGTTTACGGTTGGGTAAGTAAACTGTCCGCTGGAGGTCTGACTCATCTCATTTGGCAGAATTTGCAGGGTTACGGTCTTGGAGGTGGTGTTAATTTTCAGCACCTTGACTCTTGACGGGCCCGCCGCAGCGGACTTGAGCCAGCCAACCTGGCCAACATAAATGCCCTGGACGTCGGTTAGGGTAATAGTCCCTGCCGCGGTTCCGCTGCCCGTTGCGGTCGTCCTAAATGGATGGGCGTAAATATAAGAGTGCATGTGTTACCTACAAAGATTATTTCTTGTCTAGTTTTCTTTGTGTGGCCCACTCGTCGTGACCGTCGGAAATCCATCTCAGCTGGCCACGATCAAACCCCCATCCCGGTAGAACGCTGGCTGGAGCGCATCTCTCGTTTGGGTGCAAACCGCCAAACTTGGGGCTTGGGTCTCCCTTTTTGTGATATCCGTGTTCTACCTCAGACACCTTCCAGACCCTGGGGGTGTATCCGTCTGGTAAAAGGTGAAGTTCTTTGCATTCTTCGCAAAGTTTGTGATCGTGTTGGCAAATCCAAAACATCACAGGATCGTCTGAAGGGCTTTTCTCAACTATCCCCTCAAGCGCCCCAAGGTTTTTGGCCACACTAACCTCATTTTCAATGATTCTGGTCAGGTTGGCCTTGGCCTTCTCCATTGCCTGTCCCAAGGCCTCTTCAACCGACGTCTCGTTCTTGATGGCGTCTGAAACCGCTTTCATGGCGGTCGCCTTGGCCCTTGCCGTCTCTGCGACCATGTACATCTCAGAAACACGAGAAAGGTCCGCCAGGGCCTCCCTGTCAGCCGAAGACGCTCCGGCCAATACCGCAGACCACCGATACACCTCCTCAATGCCATCCAAAAGGTTGTTTGTGATGGTCAATAGGGCCCTATCAATTATAGAGCCAATGGCTTTAGCGATTTTCTTAGTGATCATAGCTACTTAAGAGGTCTAAGCAACCTCATCATATCTTCAAGAGCCCTGGAGGCTTCTTTGTTAAGATCTTTTACTAGATTTCGTACTACTGAATTTTGTTTTTGGGCCATCTGGTCCGATCTGGTATACTCAGACTTGGAGATTTCTGTTAAAGCCTCTCCGATGCTGGCATTAAGATCGGCCATTTTACGCTCAAATCCCTTATTGGACTTGGCTGGATCTGGGTTTTTGGGTAGGTTTTGCGGATCGTTCCCGCCCCTAGCCTGATCCTGTTCGGTCATCTGTCCTTGCTGCGGATCTTTCTGAGAAGGAGTATCCTTGCCAGAGTCCCCGTCGGTTCCGCCTCCCTGTTGCTGCTGCGATTCCTGCTGCATCATCTGTTCCTGCTGCTGCATTTGTCTTTCAGACTGCTGGAACTGCAAGTGCTGGAACCAGAAAGGATCTCTACGATAGGCCAAGAGAGGATCCCTGGAGGCCCCTTCTCTTCCGCAAAAGAATTCAAGGATCTCGCCAACGGTAAAATAGGCATCCAGCTTGGCTTGGTAGTCCGGACTAAATGGCAGCTCTCCACCCATCCACTTGCCAATGGGCGGCTTGTTGACCTTGCGTAGGACGTCGTCCATTGTGTAATGGATCTTGAGGTCCTGCTGCAGACGAATAGACTCTTTTTCTGGAGTCTCGGCATCCAGACCAACCAGACGGATCACCACCTTGTCCGCCAGTTGAGGATCTAGTAACGGTAGAATCTCTCTGTTTAGATAGTTCTCTACATTGCCAAGCAACGAGCGAATCGCCGTGTCTCTGGTCGCCGTCAAGTTGAACGAGTTGTTCGACTCCGCCAATCCCTGGTTCGACATACCTCTGGAAAGATACGCCCACCCAGTGATTTCATCCGGAGACATACCAAAAGCACTGAAAATAATCCTAGCGGTCATGTCGCTAAGATATTGAAATTCCATATCTTTTGAGCCAGTCTCAAACGGAGAAAAGATCAGTTTGTCGTCTTTATCGATATTGATAAGTGGCATCCGGTGGGCGTTGTTGTTGCCGGTGATCATGGCTTGGAAGCCCTGGCGGATTTTTTCCACTTCCTTTTGGTCAATAGAATTAGATTCTAGAACCAACATACCCTTGGCGGATCTGCCAGACTCGAAGTATAACTTGTTGTAGCGAGTGAGGCTGATGTGGCTTATAATTGAAGTAATGGCCACGTCGATTGGAGTGACTGGATAGCCTTCTAGCTCTACGTCGAGAGCCGGATAGAAGTTCTTACAGACCATCTCCTTGGCCGTAAAGGCCATCTTGGGAGTTCCGTCCTCCATTACCTGGATCCAGGCGTACTCCTCGTTAATCCATTTCTGAGGATCGATTTGACATTCCTGGAGACGCTCAATCTCCTTTAGGCCCGACTCTCTAACAGACTGAGTCTGACGGCTAAATGGACGAGCCTTAAAAATAGTCGCGACGTCTGTCGGTCTGAAGTAGGAGAACTTTTGAGTTCCTGTCCAGATATCTGTCTCGTAAACGATTTCCGTAGCACACCGTCCGTGGGCTACAGCATTTCGAGCAATCAACCCAAGGTACTCAGAAAAGTCCATTTTGTCAGTGGCCGCGTTTGGGTCTCCGCAAGTGGAAATGAGGCGGATCACTCGCTGGATCTTTTCGTTGAGTTCATCCAGGACCTGCTGGCGTTTTTGATCGTCCTTAATCTTGGCGATCTCTTGGGCCATGTACTGGGTCTTTTCGATAACAAATCCCAGAGACGAGCGGTTGGGCTGCTCTCGACCAAATCGAGATAGGTGATCCTGCCTGCGGCCGACAATCGTCCCGACGAGATCGTCCGTAAGGACCATCTTCTTGATCGTTGAATCAGCCAAGACGCGATTTGACTTGCCAACGTAGATGAAGCTGTTGTAGATTCTGTTCGGATCTCGCTCAAATGCGAGCCGATGGACCTTTTCATCCTCAGACGCCGTTAGCGAAAGAGTGTCCGCAACGCTCTTGTAAAGTCTTGAAGGCCCTCCGTTTGAATCCACCCTCGGATCTTCATTTTCAACTAAGGACTGTAAGATAGGATCTTTAACTTCAGACATGAATTATGCTTTCTCGGCCCCTCCAACCAATAGGTGGAGAGTTTCTTGGCTTGTGTTGATTACCGTCAATGACCAGCAAGGACCAAATCGTACCGTGATTCCAGTCCAATCCTCATCACCCGCCACTACTGGTGATAGCCTGTTGGTCGTACCAGTGTCTCCGTTTAATTGAGCAACACACTCCTGATCGTACTCTAAGTATATGAAATTCTTGGCTTTTGTGTAAATCGTTACTCCAGCAACGCCTGGAATGGCCGTCTCTGTAACGGGAAGTGAAGAGCTGTCGTAGAACTCAACCCATTCTGGGGCCACGGCCGAAATCGTGTATGACTTTAGGCTTACGTCTGAAAACCCGGCGGATAACCTAATGGTATCGCCTACTTGGACTCCAGAGGCAGAAAACGCGATGAATTGGGTGTTGTCTGTTGGGACAACAGTTTCGGTCAATCCTACGAAGGTTTCGTTATTAGGGCGCTTAAGTTGGAGGGTGGTGTTTGAGGCAGACAAGACAGTCCAAAAACCCTCATTTTCGGTGGAAAACTCGGTTGCAGAGTCTCCAGTGGACGGGCCTGGTAGGAAGACAGTGTCTCCTGCCACTACAGAGGCGAACGTTACGCCAGGACCAACAACAGTAAGCGTCCCGTTAGAGTTAGCTGTTAGGGCCAAGGAAACGCCGTCAACAGCGAGACCTCTGTCGGTTCTAAAGACGGGGGCCGCCCCAATGCCCGTCCAGGACATCCGATAGAGTGTGGTGTCTAGCCACAAGGCCAGGACAAACTCCGTACCAGATCCGATTGACGTGCTCCTGGTACCGTTAAAGACGCTTAGGGTCTCTCCTGGGGCTAGGTCGTAAAACTGATTCCCAGGGTTGTTCATGGTTAAGGAACGAGTGACGCTCCACGCCATGTTATTTTTGTCAGGATTGGAGCTAGGGCTAGCATCCGAATACATAGACAAGCCAGAAAAATACCTAAATTGAGCCATTTGGACTTAAAGATTGCCTCCTAAAAGAACCTCTTACGGATCTTCGGCGACGGCCTTCCGGACGACGGGTCTGTGTCATAAGGATCCGGCCTTTCTGACATATCTAGGCCAAAAAGAGGCTCGCCTTCTGATTTCATGGTATCCCAAAATTGCTCTGACAGGGTTTTGGGCCTAGAGGCCACCTCTTCGTTGGTAGGTCGGCCTCCTCGGTTGCCGGTTGTGGCCCTTACCGGAGTGATGTTGTAAACCATATAACGCAATGCGTCACAGTTTCCGGCCACGAAGACATCTCCTGCGGTTCTAGCCAAAAAGATCCCAGTGGATACGGAAACACAGTGAACCTCAATGTCTTTAGCCGTCCATTCAAAAAAACTACTCTTTTTGATATGACAAACAGGTCTAGATCTTAAAACATGTCCTCTCCATGATCGATGCATCTTACCCTTAAGGGTAGAAGGACGATCTTCTCTCATACAGTCATAGGTAACTACACGACATCCATATCCAAGGCACAACGCTAAAAATTGGATTCCATCAATAAGATCTCTGGAAATAGAATCAAAATGCCAAAGACTTTGGGTCGTAGAGCCGTCTCCTGCCATATATCCATCAAAAAACGAGCGACGTTCCGTTTTTGTCATTTGTAAAACAATACCCGGATTGAGTTTTTTATTCTTGGCTCCATGATTAAACCACTCTTTCCATTTAACTATTCGATCTCTTTGACTATTAATACAAAACCTAGTCATAAGCCGATCTTGTGCTCTTGTCTTTTCAAAATATGACCACCCGAGACGGCTAAGCCTCTCACGACATTCTTTTTTGTGTTTTTCTTTTTTTTGATCTATTAGAATTTGAGTTGGGTTGGACCGATCAAAGCATCCCTCGGCAACCCAAAACCCAGCAACCCAGGCCTCGTCTTGTCCTCCCTCAAACAGACCCGGACCTTCAGCAATTTCTTTGAACGAGTTAGCCCAATAAGACTCAGCCGGGAGTTCATCGAACGTCTTTTTATCAAAAATCCATCTCTTCTTTACCCTCCAGTTAAATTGACTTATTACGGAATGGGCGTGTCCCTTAGTTGAGCTGAACTTTAAATGATTTTTATGAATTGAAATCATAGGTCCAGAATATGTTTGATGGATCACCCGATACGGTTTTTCAAAATAAGCGACGCCGTTTCTGGTAATAGACAAAACCTCATCCTCTGTTGTGATGTCCTTAAGGGAAACCCACCCAGATGGGGTCAGTACCTCCGTATCTGACGTAAAGCATTGGTCCTTATGCTTTTCTGCAGGGATGTCTGTCGGCTCTCCGGCAGGAGACAACTTCCAGGCCCATTTTTCCATGGCTTCCACTAAAGACTCTTCTTCCCCGTCAATAGAAGGATCTCCCTTCAGAAAGAACATTTGAGGTTCGGCATCTGGTCCAGGATTGAGCTTTGCTCGAATCGCCTCAATTCCAGCCAAGACCGTCCCTTTCTTCTTGGAAAAATCGATACAATTAAATCCATGCTTTTTAAACGTACTTATAAGTTGTGGATTTTCAGGATCCGGATACCATTCAGCTCCGTAATGATAAAAGGATCTCTTGCACAAATCCACGCATTCCATGGTCTCCAACTCGGTGGCCATAAGGCAGTCCAATACAAACCAGTGGAGACCGACCTTGGCCGCGACTATAGCAACAAACATGTGGGTGTAACCAAAGTCAATACCACCGTAAAATTTGGCCAGTGGATGAGCCTTTAGATACTTGACTAGACTTTGCTTGTTAAAGTTGGCTGGGGCCTCTTGCTGCTCTAGCTTTTCATAGATCTCAGCCGCTGAAAGTAAATGCCTTTCTCTGCTAAACCTAGAAAAGATAGATCCGGTAGACAGCGGTTTCCTGCATAGAAACTGCGACTTAATGAATTCAATATTTCCCTTAGTTACCTTTTTGGTGGTGAATGCGTGATCCAGTAAGAGTGTAGAATTACTGGATTTTTGATGAGTAGCCAACCGACTCTTACAAGTGGCGGCCAATGGGCAGGACTTACAGCCCTGAAACATCTCGTGTTTTTGATATTTTAGTCGATCGCCTTCGTTTAGCTGTTCGTATGATTCTTCTGGGATGGCCTTGAGGGCGTTGTCGTCCACATACATCGAGACCTTAGGTTCGTTTGGTTGGTGTTTTTCTGGGGGACATGGTTTTGTGATGTCAATCAAGTTCCAGTGTCTAACACGGATGTCTTCTTGCTCTGCCCTATCAATAAGCTTCTGGACCCTACCCGCCGCCTTCTTTCTGGTAGATGTCATATAGACGATCGGGTGCTTGGCTCTTCTATCTTTTGTTGGGGTGGGTACTCCGTCGGCTTCTTGGACGATAGACTCGTTGTCAAGAAGGTCTGTTTCGTCCATACAATTATGGCTAAGGATCTGTCCACTGAAAAAATTGTGGTTATTTTCTACCGTAAAATCATAAACGGTTCTTTCTCCTGCAGGTTCAATTCTATCGACAGACACGGCTTCAAATGTACCCGCTAGGACCGACAGACATACGGCCTGTCCACAAGTTTTTGAACTTGGTCCTTGCTGATGTGGCCAAAATTTATGACCACAAGCGACACACTGTTTGGAGTGACTTTCTATATCAAACTTGAACGCCATTTGTGGGTGTATGTATGGACGACAAATTTCTACCAAGCGTTTTTTTGCATCTAATCCTCCTGTTATATACCAATAGGATCTTCCGTCTTTCTTAACTTCTCTAGCAACTCTAGCTTTTATTTGAAATTTATTCCAAAGAATTTCAACAAGTCTCTCATTTTGATTTTTAGTGAACCCATGAGAAGCTATACTAAATCCTTTAGCGTACCCGTCGTCCATATACCAAACTGCAAGTCCAATGGGACTAATCTTTTCGAGATTTTGAAAGTTCTGCTTAAATCCTAACCATTGGTTAAATATATGACTATTTTGTGTATAGAATCCAGCTTGAGGATTCCCGGTATACCCGCTGGCTATGTTTTTACATTCTGAGGTTTTTACTTGCTGACCAATTATCTGACGTTTCCAGTTTAGATATTCAGCCTGCTCAATGCAGTGTCGTTCAGAAAAATAAGCGTTTTTGCTGCGAGTATGTTTTAGACAAGATCCGTCGCCAAGGAGAGAACCTAAGACGACCTGCTCAAATAGATCTCCAGGATCTCGTATGATCGAATCTTTGTTTTGAATCTCCTTTGACAGGAATTGTCGATTTCCCCAGCCACCCTTGCCGATCGCGAGAATCTTATCTCCTAGAGACACAGCACCGGCTTCTGTGAAGCCTTTCCCGAATACAAAGATGGGATGATCTAGCGTACAAATCAAACTCCTCTTGCCCGCCACGATATTTATCGTTTGTGCCCTTTTACGATGTCCGCGAAGGATCTTCTTTGGCTCCAGGCTTCCTGTAGAGAAATTGAAGGTAAGTAGTTCAATATCCTTTTGTGGGTTAGAAATGTCAAGATCTTCTATAGGAAGACGACCCCTCCTGCCTGTTACCGGGAGCCCGGCTATGGTGTTAAAGACAAATTTGGCCGACCGACTTTTCCTCGATCTGGTTTTATCTGCTATTAGTAATGGTGTATTTTCATCAATACAAAAGAAAGCGCCATGCTTCCCGTTGAGCGACTTTGGAGTCGCCACAATGACTTCAATTTTATTGAAATACTCCTGAAACCCAAACTTTTCTACATCCGGGATTTTTTCATATTCCTTAGGGGAATAGTATTTACCGTCTTTTTTAAAGACTTGGATCGTAATGGCTCGTTTATCTCCCTGAACCTCAAAAGGTGCCATTACGGGATTGCGGAGTGCCTTTTTAACGTAGTTGAGGCAGTCTGTTGACTGCTCCTCAATGGCAGCCAGGTGGACAACGTCTCTTTGGTCATGAAAGACCATCAAAAGCTCTAGGGCACTAGCGCCCAGGGTTTTCGCGCCAAATCTGTTCGCGTATGCTAGAATCTTTTCGAAATTTGGATTGTTTACGTAGAGAGCTTCGTGGTAGATCTCCCAAACAAGATCTAATGGAGAGGAGTTGGAGTCGGCGTCAACAATGCAGTCGGGTAACCGATACCCCAGCATGTGATCTATCCAGTCCCCCAGCTCCTCCTTTGTCTTGCAAGGAGTGAACAGGAGCTGGCGCTCAAGCTGCTGTTTTTCTTCTGGTGTCACACTTAGGATATAGCCTAAGTGTCTTTAATCCCTACGGTTTTGCTTGATTAGAGGCCAAAACCTCAAAGTTTTCAACGACGAACGGCCGATCTTCACGTCGCTTTACGACATGTAAAACTAGCAGACTCTTTTCCAGATCCGCGTCGTATCGCGGATCTAGCTTTTTAGAGTTCCAATCCGGCCACTTAACAAATTCTTGATTGACGCCCTCAATATTCAAAGCAATCGCACAAGCTTCCTTGTTGCCATCAAACGTAAAACGCCTAACGCTAGAGACGTATCCTGGAATGGCGGCTCGGTAGCCTCCGGACGGAATGGAACTTCCGTGTTCTTCAAACTGCCGAAGCTCCTTAAGTCCCCATAAGTCCACAAACCGATCGGCTATCTTGTACCTGGGTTTGCCATAAGTAGTTGAAACTAATGGATGTTTACAGTCTACCATTAGATCTGGAAGGCTCTGTGTAAAGACTGGCAAGAGCTTCTTCCTCATTAGGAATTGGTTGTAGGCGTTCAGATCCTTAAATTGTGGTTTGACTGGTTTGTGTTTTTTTGCTCCAGAGGCCTTGGCAATGGCTTTTTCGTATGCCAGGAGCTTTTCTTCAAGGGTAAGGCCTGGCTCAAACAGGCTGTCCATAGCTCCCGAGACAACGAGCGAGTACACGACACCAGAATGGACAGCCGATCTTCCAAGACGCCTTTTAGAAACAGTCTTCACCACGCCCTTAACTTCTTTTGTTTCGGTTGTGGTGATAGCATTTAGCTCCTTGTACTTTTGGATACCACCACAAAACTCATCGATTGTAGAATATGGGGCAAAAGCGACTATTTGTTCTTGAGCCTTGCCGCCGACACCCCAAAGCATTCCTATTGGGGCTTGAATTCTTTCATTTACGATATCGAATCGATCTCTTGGATTTGACATGTCTGGCAAATCAATAATCTCTGAGCATTTTGGCCAGAACTTATCGGAGATATCGTCCTTGGTGGCGTTTGACAACACGGCCGTCCACCATTCAAGTGGAAAATGACGCTTAAGAAAGGCAATAACGTACGCAAGTCTTGCGTAGCTAACGGCGTGAGCTAGGCAGAACCCATAGTTTGACCAGGTTCCGAAAGCTTGAAATACCTGAGCCGCCTTTTCTTCAGATCCAAGGATTTGCCCAGCCCGCTTAACGAACGTCTCGTAAGCGGCCGCCACCTTGGTCGCCCTCTTCTTGGCGACGTTTGAGCGGAACTCATCGGCCTCAGCCCCAGAACAGCCTGTGAGTGTCTGGTATGCTCTCTGGAGCTGTTCTTGGAAAACAAGAATCCCTTTGGTCTCAGGAAAAAGTTTGTCAAAGACCTCCAAAATATCCTCTGATGGAGGCAGTCCTCTGGCCCTTCTCACGTACTCAACCAAGGCGTTGTGCTTAGACCCGTCTTCTGGATTGGTAAGCTCGATATCGAGCGGCCCTGGTCGATCTAGGGCTGTAAAAATAGCGATATCTCTTACAGACGAGATTAGTGGCTTTTCGTCCCTTCCTACCTGATTAAAAAGTTTCAGCCACTTCAAGGCTCCTTGAGTAGAAAGCTGAAAAACAGACTCCGTATCCCCATTGGAAATGTCCGAAAAAACTTCAGGCTCTTCAGGTAACGACGTCCAGATGTCTTCTAATTGGCCTTTGTATGGTAGGATCCTGACCTTTGGACATCGCCCATTTTTTGTAATAAAATCAGGTATTTGAAGTCCAGATCGTTTTTGTATTAGTTTAACTGCAATCTGAACATCTTTTAGAGAGTTTAGTTTAAGGTAGTCGTATTTGATGCCGCCTACGCCCTCAACGGAAGATATCCCGTCTGATGAATTAGCCGTGAATTCTGTACACTCAGTTCCCTTTATGGAAGAGAGCGGCATAAACTCCCGGATTGGCCTGGAGGCGATTACATAACCACAGGCGTGTAGCGAGCTGTTTCTAACCAAGCTAAGGCATTTGACTACAATCTTCCATTGGTTAGGGTATTTTTTGACATACTCCTTTAGAGCTGGGTCAGTATTTATCGTACCCTCAACGAAACGTCCTGCCTCTTCATAGCCGAATACGAAGTCGTAGTCGTTCACGCCCTGTGGTGGAGTCTGAATGGCCTTGGCCAGTCGCTCGATGTCATACGGGATCATGCCCTTGCCGTAAGTAAAGCGGGCGACGTCCCTGATGGCATATTTCAGCTTCCTGGTAGTAACGGTTGAAATTCGAGCAAAGTGCTCTCCGAAGCGGCGATCTAGCCATCCGGGCTTCCGTTCTGTTTTAACCGAGAGGATTTCCTTTATCTTCATTCAATTATTCAGCCCATTTTTTGTAGATTCCACATACACGGTTTTTTCTTCTTCGTCGTGTTGATCGAACAGAGCCACCACAAGACCGTTTAGGTACGAATCGTCTTCGTGATCCAAAAAGTAAATCTTATTGGCCAGTTCCTTGAGAAGCCGCTCTTGCGTCGAGGGCATCACCTTACGGAACAAGATGGTTAATTGTAGAAAGAATTCGGCCTGATCTTCAACTGAAAGATCCATAAAGGATTTTGCTAGTGATTTGGGGTCCATAGGTCTGCCTAGAACAGTACCAGAAATTTGCCAAAAACTCCAGTGTTATTCATCACTCTCATCCAAATCCAAGATATCCAGCTTTTTAGTTGCCGCTTCGAAGATGGTCATGGGGCCCTCTTCGGTCTGAATGAGTTCCTCAGACAAATATTCCCTAACGGTACCGTCCTCCATTTCTACCGTAACGCGATCTATTGCGGTACCAACAAGGTAATCTGTTGACGAAAGGTCCTGGTCGATATCTGGAAGCTTGCCTCCCAAAATACGGTCAATGGAAATGAACCTTTCCATTGACAGGCCGTCCTTTATTGGATCTATGTGGGTAATACCCAGGTAGTACGACACCAGCAACCCTGCGGCACTGCCTCGGCCAAGCCCCGCAAGCTCTCCGTTGATAGCGTACTCTTCACAGACCTCTTCGGCGGGAAAGAAGTACGGCAACAAATCGATTTTGCCGTTGTTGTGAAGCATTTGAATTTCGGTCTCTAGGCGCTGGGTGTATTCTGGTGCGTTATTTATTCTTCCGTGCTTTTCCATCAAGGATTTTAGGTATCCAAGGGTGTCGGACGGATAGAATTTATTGGCTAGTGATGGTTTGTAAGAAAACTCAAAGTTTTTGAATTTAGAAGCCCATTCTAGAGCGTTGTTCGTCCATTTTTCGAACTCCCTTTCACCAAGCCCCAAAGTCTCTTTGTAACAGGCAAACTGCTCGGCCGCGCTCTGCCTATGATAACTACCGAAAAACCTCCACTTACCCGACTGAGCCAGAGCCACGTCCTGAACAATTTTGTCTTCCGGGCTTACGTAGTGGCTGTCATCGGAGCTGATCACTGGGTCTCCGTACTTCTCGGCCATCTGCAAAACGAATTTGTTGGCTCTGGCTTGCAGATCTCCGTCTGGGGCATCTACAGTACACTCATTTTGAACAAACTCTTCTACGTGCCTTACGGAGACGATCTTGTAAGAGACCTCGTCCCAGGTCCTGTAGTTCTTAATCCCCAATAAGTGGGTGTGTTTGGCTGGAGATCGAGCCAGGCTAGAGGCCGTGACCTCTTCTGAGTGATTGGTCTTAAGCTTTTTCTCTTCGTAAAACCTAAGCTGTTTGGTTTCACCGTTACTGTCTTTTACTGTAACGAAAACACCAGATACCCAGTTATGGGTACATTTATGAGGGAAAACCTCAACAAAGAAGTTGTCCTTTTTGAACATGTTCTTGTATTTTACATAGTATTTTTCAGCGACGTCGGGTCTTCCGACCATGAGATGTCGCTGCACCACACCAATAAGGCAGCCGGATCCTCCAGTGACATTTTTGGCCCCAAGGGTAGCAATATCGTCCCAGGTGTAGATGGGCTTGTCTTCAGATCCGTGCTTTTCTCTTGGGGCTTTTGAAAGAACCGAGCAGCCTGCCTCGTAGGCCTCCACGTCCATGTAGTGGAGAGTGGCGTGCATGTACTTAGACTTGGGATTGCCAAATTTAAGGTAGTCTTCCGGGCTTGGTGTCAGTTCTTTTAAGACGTCGCAGTCGGGGTCTCTGAGGTAGACTTCGATACCAAGAATCGGTGTTAGGGAGGCCTTCTTGGCCTTTGTGTAAATTAGATACGCAGATCCCATGGATCCATGGTCTGTGGCGGTAACGTAACCGGTTCCCAGCTCTTGTTCTTTCTTGATAAAGTCGTTGATTTGACTTCCAGTGTCAAGACTAAGAGGGTGGCAGTGGCATGTTGGTGGGTTAATCATTGGGCTATGCCCAATATAGCACGTCGAGGCAGAAAGTCAACTAGAGAACAAACTTCGCTTTCTTAGCGGCCTCCTCAAGAGTCAGTCCCTGGCCGAGCCCCTCCTCAACCTTCAGTCTGATCTTGGTGTATCCTTTATGCACACATTCACACACAACATAAAACCGATCGTAGGAATTCCCATAAGGGGACACTATCGGCTTGACGTGCCTGATGGCGTAGCCCTTGCCATAACAGGTGTTACACTTAGCAGAAGCATATTGAGGATCTTCTTGCGGAAGTCCAATCTTGTCCTTAGATGACGTAAAGACCGGCCCTCGGGATCTGTTGGCTAATTCCTGCTCCACTTTGGCCTTTTCGGCCGCTCTTGCTACCTCTTCAATGGCATTCATACCTTCATGATCTCCTTAAGTTCTTCAACAATCTCTTCCCATGCCTGATCAAGTTCTTCTTGTGTGGACTGGAGAACTTCAGTAAGAATCTTTTCTGGAACCCCATCCGGGTATTTTTTTGCCAGTTTGGACGCAGAAAACCCATACCTTCTGGAAAAAATCCAGTCATCATCGTTTTCCAAAAGATTCTTTATCTGTTCGAGATAGCTATTAGTCATTGGTCGGAAAGTCCACTACCTGATTCCACTCAGCCCTCGATTTCTCTAGATCTGCTAGAATCGCCCGTAACTCCATCAAACGAGCCTCTTCTGTCTTGGCCAAACTTGCGTTTTTGGCCTTTTCTATCTTATAGTCTGAAATAAGATCCTCTATAGTGAATTTTCTAGACAGAAATTTCTCATAAGTCATTAAATCTACTACGGATTTTGACTTTACGGTATCTAAATCTTCTTGGATCGACTCTAGCATCTCCTGAGTTTCCTCGATTTTTTCTTCGAGTTTAGGGATGTTTGCTATTGACGTCTCAAGTATGATCTTGGCTTTTTGAATATGGGCCAGGACGTCCACGATAGCTTGATCTAGCTCGGCCAAGGCCACGGGAACCATTACGCATCAAGACCTTTGAAAGGCAAGATTAGGCCGTCTAGCGACGAGTCTAGATCGGTCCTCTCATTGACCCTTATGTACCGATGATCCCCAAACGGATGTTCTTCGGTGGTTTCAAACATTTGCTGCCCGCAGGCGGCGTCGAACGATCCGATAGACAAAGAATACGGATCTGGTGGAATCAGGCAACCATTGGTCACTACCGTGATGTCTGATGGTAGATTGAAGTCTGCTCCGATATGGACGTGTCCCATAACGAAGATTTTCGGCTTGAGAGAGCCCATATTGGCTTCTGCGGCCACTATTTTATTGATCTGATTGCTGATATTGCCTACGTTGATGGTTTTGTGAGGATTTCCTGGGTTGAGTACAGTATCTCCGTGGGTACCAAAAATCCCATGACCAAGAACGTCGATCAGGTAATATGGGGTATAGGGTAGGGCAAACTTTACGTTCTTCCAATTTGCCATTTCAGCAATTTGCTTGATGGCGTAGTAACAAACGGTCTCATTGGAGTCCCACTTTTGATACACAGCCCTTTCCTTGTGCCTGGCTTTGTCTCTTCCATGGTTTCCAGGCTGGAACGCCCCCTTGACAACGGGAAATTCTTCAGATAATCTCTTGAATGCCTGACTTAGGAGCCAAATGGTCTCCGCGCTCTGTTCCGCCAGAGGATTTCCGTCTCTTGGATCGTGCAGCTGACCCTGCAGCATATCACCTAAAACATGAACCAGAAGTTCGGTGTGATCTCGATGTTCGGTTTTGTACTGAATGGCCTGTTGGACAACCTTAGCCAAGCGCCGTGCTGCTTCTACGGAAGAATACTTACGCCGGGTCTCTCTGGGATCTAGATTGGCTCCAAAATGGGTGTCGGAGAGGACCAGGTTGAGGACCCTTCTGATAGGCTTCGCTTTTGGTGGCTTTTTGGCCTGAAAAACCTTAGGGATCTCGGTTTTGAAAGCCTCTTTTAAGGAGGAAGACAAGTAGTCGGCAAATGCCAACTCTCGACCCAACGTAATCAACGTAGCTTCGTCTCGACGCTCTTTTTGCTTCTGAAAGGCATCTTCTCCGATCTTTTTTAGAGAAGATATAACTTGAGCCGGTAACACTCCGTGCAGGTTTTTCTTAGACATGCAATCCTATTGTGGCGATAACCCGACAGGGTCTCTTCAAAGATTGACCTTGATGAGGGCCTGTGGATAACTTCTTGATCGTATCCCACAACCAAGGGAAAAGCAAGGAAATTACGACGCCTGTGGCGCCTCTGCTTGCGCGATCTCGGCCGTCATCTTGGTGTGGTCTACCTCGTAGATACGATCCACGCGGAGCTTGGCTCCACGAAACTCCCGGACGTCTCCTACCTTGGCACCAAGCAGGACCGACCCCAGTCCGTCGGTAAGCATCGGCGAAAATATAAACTCATTGAATTGAGAAAAGAACTTGGTCGGATCCGCCGAATCGTCCAGAAGCTGCGTTCCGCAAACACCCGCCACTTCCGTAACAACTTCGACGTCTCTAATAAAGCCCTTGGTCAAGCCGTCTTCCATCGCCTTGGTGTTCTCGTCAAACCTCGACTTGTCCCTAACATACTTTACGCCAGCCAAGGCGTCCTTAACGGCGTCTGTCCCAAGAATTGACGTAATGGCGATAAAACGCTCGTTGTAGTTTCCAAGGACCTGATCAAGGAGACGCATCTGTCCGTTAAGAAATTCCAGTTGCTGCTCTACCGCAGTAAGACGTTCTGTAAAATTAGCGGGTACCTTTTTTGTCATTGTTTACCTAATATAGCCGTTGATTAGTCCACCGAGCTGGTCTGGACTTAGTCCAGTCGACGGTCCTGTCCCTGAATCCACCTGAGCAGTGTTAACTCCTCCGGTGATAAGGTTTGACGCTAGCTGAGCCTGTGCTGCCGAATACGCCTCTCCAACGGGGAATGGAATGGCCGTGGGCGGTGGCGCCAGGGCTTCCTTGGGAAGCTGGACCCCCTGGTTCATCCTCCTATAGACACCTTCTTGCGGCTTTTCGATCTCACGGGGACGCTCTCTTAGGGGCTTGACCCTGCTCCTGGGAGCCTCCTCCTTGCTCTTCTTGGCCTTGATCCTTGGCGGAGCCGGAGCCTTGGGCTTGGGTGGCTGTGGGGGCGTTGCGGAAGGGCCAGAGAGCTTCTTGGGAACAGGCACCCCGGTGGCCGTAACCGCAATGGTCTTGGTCAGAGCCTTTAGAGCCTCAACCTCTTCGTGCGTAAGACGAGATAGGGCTTTTAGAACCTCCACCTCTTCTTCAGAGAACTGCTCAGATACCGTAGATTTTGTGGGCTGGCTTACATTTAACAGTTCAAACATCTGACGTTCAGCCCACTCTCGGATCTCCAAGTTGACCTCATCGTCTTCCTCGGATCCTCCATTGAAAATGGCTTCATTGGCCAGCTGTTCGTAAAAGGCTGCCTTGGTTAGCTTCTTGCGTGCTTCCTTGAATGCGGAGCGAGAATCGACTTGAGGCTCCTGGACCTCCTCTTCGACCTCTTCTTCTTGATCTGCGTATGGGTCTACAAAAGACATCGTCTAATATATAGCCTGCTCGTCTTCTTCGTGGTCTTCATCCTTGACCATCTTCGCCTCTTCGAGCTGAAGATGGGCATCTTCGAGAGATTTGGCGTCCTGCGCAGTCAATGACGGATAGCCCTTTTTCCATGATTTACACGACACGCAGCTATGCTGACATCGAGATCGTTGTTTTGACCTAGACATACGTCACCCACACTTACTATAGCCACATTCCTGGCACATTGGGCAACCCTGGATGTACTTTAAGGCCTTTTCCCCACATTCAGGGCATTTGCCGGCTTCAACCCCGTCTTGGATGTAGTGCTTGGCAAGCACCCTGGCCATGACGGTGGAGAAGCTATATAGATCTGAGTGCTTGTCCTTCCTGAGTTGCTCGACCAGGTAGCGGACTGGTACGCCATGTCTTAGGGCGGTTGAAAGGGTCCTGGTGAAGGCTCCATGGTTTGGGTTGTCAAACAAAGACACCACGTCCTTGTACTCGGTACCATTTTTAAGGGTTAGGTCGTAGGACCTGGCCTTTTTGGTTAACGTCCCGGTTTCTTCGTTCTTTGGCAGTTCGATATTAGAAGTCAATCCGGCAAAAACCTCGTAGGGCTTGCCGTTCAGGAGACCTACCAAGATCGTGTACTCGTCCCCTTTGATGCGCGACCTGTGGATGTCACAGGGCAGCTCTGCCGGGCGCTTTGGAGCATTGGTCTCAACGATCATGTTGGTCTTCTTAACCGTGTCGTCGGTCTTGGAAATGACGGAGTTTCTGGATCCAGCCCGATAGACCGTAATGCCCTTGCAGCCAGCCTTCCAGCCAAAAAGGTATGCGTTGGCTACGTCCTCCTTGGTAGCAGTATTTGGCAAGTTAATGGTATTGGAAATGGCGTGATCGACCCAGAGTTGGGCAGCAGCCTGAAGCTTGATCTTATCCATTGGATTGATGTCTTCGGCAGTGCAGCCCCAGTACGGACTTTCGGTCTCTGGCTTGTCTGGATTGGCTAGCTGCCACTCCTGGTGTCCCAAATGGTACACCTGGTATTTTTGCCAGTGATCTCCATGCTCATCTACGTATGTTGCACTAGGATCGCCAGCCACCACCTTCCGCTTTCTCATGTACGAAAGAAAGATGGCGGGTTCGATTCCGGATGTGGTCTGGGCCAGGCAGCTGACCGATCCGGCCGGAGAGGTTGTCAGGCACGAGATGTTCCGACGCCCATACTTGGCGTAATCGGGGTTCTCGTAAACACCTACCCGATCAAGGAATGGATGACCGGCTTCAAGGTCACGGTTAAACTCAGGGAAGGCGCCGCGCTCCTTGGCTAGTTGGACGCTCTCCTTGTAAGCAGCCCTTGCCTGGTTTTCATACATGAGGCTCACTGCGTCAATGGACTCCCTTGAGCCGTACTTGATACCAAGTGCCGCCACGGCGTCACCTACTCCAGTAGCCCCAAGGCCAGTCCTGCGGCCATTCTGACAAGCCTCACGAATCTTGACCCAAAGGTCCTTCTCGACCTGCTTGATAAGGTCTGGCTCCGGATCCTGTTCAATCTTGGCCAAGATCTTGTCGATTTGTTCTAGTTCAATATCGACCAAGTCGTCCATCAGCCTCTGTCCGACACGAGCAGCCTTGGCGTGTGCCTCGTAGTCAAAATAGGCCTTGTTGGTAAAGGGATTCCTAACGAACTTCTTAAAGTTGATCAAGATCAACCGACAAGAGTCGTTGGCCGACAGATTCAGCTCGCCGCAAGGGTTCGTGCTGATGCTTCGGTACCTTGGGTAGCAATCGGCCGGGCACTCTCTTATGACAGAGTCCCAAAAAAGCATTCCTGGGTCGGCGCATTCCCAGGCGCACTGAGCAATCTCTTCAAAGATCTCGTTTGCTGAAACAGCTTTGGTTATTAGTGGCTTGTCTGAATCAACCGGCCACCGCTGCTGGTAGTCAGCTCCATCCCTAACGGCCCGCATGAACTCGTCAGTAGCCCTCACTGAAATATTCGCTCCAGTGATCTTTTGGAGGTCCCTCTTGATGCGAATAAAGGTAAGGATCTCGGGGTGATGCACCGAGATCGTGATCATCCTGGCGCCACGACGCCCGTTTTGTGCCACCTCCCTGGTAGAGTTGGAAAACCTCTCCATGAAGACGCCAATACCATCGGTTGTTTTGGCTCCATTAGAAGTCGGCATCCCCTTGGGCCTGATGCCAGAGATGTCATTGCCAACGCCGCCACGACGCTTCATGATCTGGACCTGCTGCTGGTCCGTCAAGAAGATCCCACCGTAGGAATCCACCGTATTTTCAATCACAAAGCAATTCGATGCGCTCTGTAGCTGAAAGGGATTGCCAATGGCAGCCATCGGCGACCCCTGAGCAATAATGGTCATACCCACCAAGTAATCGTAGATTTCCTGGTGGGAAAGGGGAGCTTGGTACTTGGCCTCTATCCTACTAAACTCAGTAGCTAGTCGATTAAACGTATCTAGCGGCGACTTCTCATAGTAGTTGTTGTCGCTGTCGCTGAGAGCGTATTTTGTAAACACGTCGGCTGCCAGCTCATCGCCGTTAAAAAACGACAAAGCTTCTTTGATAACTTCCTCTTCTGTATATTTAGTCAATTGTAATATAACCTCGTTAGGTCGGTAACGAAAAGCTGCACCCATTTGCCACGGCCATTCCGATGCAGATGGCGTCGCAAATGTCATTGTCCTTTAGTTTGAAGGACTTTCCTAGCAATTTAGAACAATATTCTACTGCAAGGTGCTTCGGGGTGACCTTGCCTGAAATCCCTAGCTCTTTTTTCTTTTTCTTTGAAAGCTTGTTTGCTGCCCTTTGTTCTTTGGTCAGCTTTAGGTCTAGTGCCTTCCTCCAGGCTGAAGTGTCCACGTACTTGACATCATACACCCACTCCAGCTCTTGAAGCAAGGCAAAATGCAAAAATTCCAGGATTTTCTGGGAGAATCGGTTTTGCCCCTTATTGGTTTGCTCCACAACAACCAGATCCGGTTTCCTGTCTGCAATTTGACTAAAAATGGCCTTGGCTTGACTCTTGGCTATCTTCAAGTAATTCCAGGGGAATTTACCAAAATCCTTGGGTTTTCCGGCCTCTATAAGGCCGTAGTCGATGACGTTTTGATCTTCAAGAAAGGCCCAACCGGTGTGTAGACTGAGGTCTACTGCGAAGACTCGCATTTCACCAAAGATTGTAGCCTGGGGATATGATTACTGAATGATTTCGACCAGGTTTTTGACTTCCCAGGAGAACACCCGGCATTCGAATCGTTCTCCTGGAAGTGTAAAGGTCGAAAAGAAGAATCTTTGCGAGGTCTTAGGTGGCAAATCGAAGGTCATTCTGCCAGGGCAGTCGACGTTTACTACAACGCCAACGTTCAGGGAATTTGCGACTCTAGCCCAGGGCATGTCTCCGCTATAGCCACCGAAGATAACCACTGGTGGTCCAGGGTTTTCCTGGTACGGTTCTTGAGCTGCGCGGATCAGGGCAGCACAGCCAGAAAGAAGAAGGCTGGCCAAGAGTAATGCCCATGTCAAAATGGCCAGGGTGCCAATAATCTTGTTGTTTGTGTTATCCGACATCGACTCCGCGTCCTCGGTCGTCTAGAACCTTCTTGCAGCAGGCCACCATCTCCTTGAGTTCCTTGATGGCGCTCTTAAATGGATCGTCTAGGGTGGAAACGGTCTCTTTAGCGGCTTGAAGTTCTTCGTTGGACTTACGCCGATCTTCCCATTCCAATCGAGCCAGGGTAAGCTCGGCGATTCGACGACGGATCTCCTCTTCCGACATGGCACTCACGGTCTCTTCATATCCAGTAGGTAGCATTAGTTCTTGTTCTCCTTGTTTAGGGTTGCGATCTCTTTGTAAACGGGGCGTTTCTTGGTTTTTGAGGTTTTGATACTATCGACCAAGACCAATTTTAGCGCTGAGTCTCCAAGCTCTAGGGTAATTGGCCCAAGCCAATCGACCAGATTTTGAATATCATCTAGTCTATGTACTTTTTGTTGTCTATCCGATACTGTATTTAGGTAGTCTGCATAATCAAGAGCTGTCTCCTTTTCTTTAAAAACATAAGACAAGATGATTTTTGGATCATCGTCACTTCTTTCCAAGTAGAGTTTCTTATTCTTATCAAAAAGAAGGATGTAAAGGTCCCCATCCACAACGGACGCCATGTTAAGCATCGTCATTCACCGACGACACATCAAGGGCCCTAACTGAGGTATCGATCTCATGTAGGTAAGCTGAGTTCTGATGTCCTTCTTGGTGCAGTTTGGACTGCACATCCTGAACCGCTCTGATCCAACACAAGGCAACCCATTCGGACTCAGACAAGATCCCAAATCCCACATCATCTTTTCTTGATGATGTCATAATGTGTAGTTGTGCCTGATCTCGGACATAGCACAAAATCTCTTTATTTACTCTGACCAATGAAAACCCCCGTTTTTAATTTCGATCGATGTACTAAACATGGCCTGCATTTCGCCAGCGTGGTCAATAGCGACCACAAGACGATCTCTAGCATAGGAGCCAAGCACCGTCAAGACCTCTTCACGGACCCCCTGAGAAAACCCGTTGAAGGCCTCGTCTAGCAGCAGCCACCCCATCGAGATCCCCTTTCGGGATGCCACGGTCTCAGCCAGGGCCAGATCGATGGCCAGCTCAATGGCCGTGGCCATACCTCCAGAGGCCCCAGACTTCAGGGAAGCCTCCTGGCCGCCAAAGCGGAATATTGGAGTGATGGCTTCCTTCCCTGAAGCCTTCTGGACCTGAAACTCAACGGTAACGGAAGAGGTGTTGGGTAGGTTTTTAAGGATGTCGTTGGCCTTAGACGAGATCTCCCAGAGTACCTCTTCAACAATCCTCCCCAAAAAACCCCTGAGCAATGCCTGCCAGTCCTGCTCAACTGCTAGTTTCTGCTGGACATCGTCCAAAATCTGTCTTTGGGCCTTTATTTTTGCAAGGCTAAGTTCCCAGGACTTCTTGGCAGCGTCTCGTAGAGAAATGTCTTTGGAGAGCCGATCCTGTTCCTGCCGTAATGCAGCCACTTCATTTATACGAGAAAACTGGAAAGGCTTTTGGTTGGATTTCCAATTAGCTGTAAGGGTGGCGATTTGAGCTTTAATAGAATCTATCTTTGAATTTCGATTCTGTTGCTTTTCCAAGAACCGAGATTCTTGTTCTTTTACTAGGAGTCTGGCTTCAGCGATCTCTTCGGCCATTGAGGGCTTCGTGGCCTCGATGGCGATCCTTTCGTATTCACAGGCCTTTAGTTCGTCGCTTGGATTGGGCGGTTGACTCAAACGCAAATTTTGCAGTTTTGTCTCTAGTAATGCTCGATGTTGTGTAGAATCCCACTCTTGACTACATGTAGGACATCTATCTACATGTAGGTCTCTGATCGACTTCTCGACTGAACAAATCTCTCGCTCAGCAGCCTCCCAGGCCTTGAATTGAAGCTCCAGTCCTTTGGTTTTCGCCCTATGCTTAGCCAGGATCTCGTCCCAAGCCTTTAGCCTCTGCGCCTCTTGTTCAATCAGGGCCCTGTAGCTCTGCTCCACGACAGGATCCCTTGGATCTTGTACTTGCGGTACCATCGTAAGTAGGTACTTGAGATCCTCCAGGTCTTTGTTGTACTGGGAAGTGTTGGTCTTGGTCCGAATGTCGTACTCAGCCCGCTCGTTCTCTTCGAGTCGATCTAGCTCCTTGAGTTCTAGATTTATGGCCTCCATTCTGTCAAGTGGTGGTGGCGCCGGCTCAGGTCCCAGAACCTGCTCCATGCCAGACAGAACAGCGCCAACCTTCTCCTTCTCAGCCAAGAGCCTGTTGGCCTCCTGGCTCGCCTCGATTAAAGCCTGCTCTATCTTCACCAGCCCCAAAAGATCACTCAATAAAGCTTTCTTCTCAGAATCAGAAAGCTTGGTAAATCGAACGGGCGCCATCTGATCTCGATAAGTTAAGATCTCACGAAAACCCGAGGTGGTCCCGAGATGCTTGTCGAGATTTTTCTCAAAATCCTTGTTGGAAGTTGAGACCATCTGCCCACCAATTTTAATGTATGAATTTTTAGAAGTCCTAGTTATTTCAACGGGTTGTCCATTGTGCTCTAGGAGCATGGTGACAGACATAGGTCCCGACTGCTCGGACCAATTCTGCAGGTCTTTCGCTGGGATGGGACTAAAGCCAAGACAGTAAGCGATGGCGTGAAATACGCTGGACTTGCCAACGCCAGACTCGCCCTTTAACAGAATGAGCCCAGATTCTGGAAAATCTAATTCATGATCTCCCAGAAAAGATCTAAAGTTGGATATTCGAAGACGCTTGAGCTTGGTTCCCACTGCAATGGGATATAGCCCTTCTAGCCAGGGCCGTTCTTGGCCCTTTCGCGCCGAAGCTCGGCCGCATCTTGAAGGCGCTCAACCGGCCTGGATGAAGTGCCGTGATCGATTCTCTCCATGACCCGAGAACTAGCCCCTTGATTTGCCCTGACGGTCTGACCCCCGCACTTACACACGGGGGTCTCCCTGTTGTTTGCTGAGGCGAGCTTCCTGGTCTCCGCCCCGCAAGCTTGGCAAACAAAAAGATAGACCGGCATCTTACGTCTTCTTGGCCTTGGCTGGCTTCTTTGCCGTCTTCTTGGCCTTGGCTGGCTTGTCGTCTTTCGACTTTTTAGCTCTGGCCTTCTTTGGCTTGTATGTTAGTCCACCATTAGGAGTCGGAGCGGCCAAAATTGAGGTCTGAAGATCCGTGTCTTTGACTTTATCAAACAGCTCTTCTACCTTTGAGACCTCCTTTTTCGCCTCTTCTGCGACAGGCTTTTCTGACTTAGAAGAATTTATAAATTCGACCTTCATGCCATCAATCCTTTCCTGGCTAGGAGGCATCGGAGAAAAGTCAATGCCAAGCTGTGGATGTAGATCCAAGAACTCCTGCGTCTTGACGTATCTATCCACCTGAGCCTTAAGATCCGCAACTTCCGGACTTGATATGTCAATGTTGGCGTATGTCGAACAGTTGAAAAGCTTCCCCGTTGGCTCCCAGCTTCGATCTTCTGGATGAGGTGGCTGCGGAGCGACGGTAGCTACGGCCTCTTCGCTATTTTCTTTTGTTGCTTCTCGATAGACCGCATAGATCAGATACAAAGAAAGCCCAAACAATATCAGAGAGATACTCACTAGTACGTATAGCATTATTTTTATTCCTTATATTCATTCATTTCTTTGTAGTCTTGCGCATATTCTCTGGCGGCCTGGCGCTCCAGCTCGTCGTCTCTTTTGAAGGCCACGACGCCTCCAAGAGTCCCGACCACGCTGGCGATAGAGAAGCTATTTTTAATGGACTCAAAGACTGCCTGAGCTGAGTCGTACAGATACACGTCATGAGGGTTAACTATCTTATGACTCAGTGCGTCATAAACCAGAGGAGCCTTTGAATTAAACGTAAATCCTCTGTGAATCTCAGATCGAATGGCTTCAACACGCGCCGGATCCACCAACCCCGCGTTGTTTAACAACCGAGTCAGAGGTTCCGAAAAGACCTTCTTGAAGATACTCCGGGAAGCCTCGCTTTTACACTGATGCGCCGAATACGACAGAGCCTCCATGGCCCAGGCGCCTCCAGGCAATACCCCGTGATGAATGGCTCCTTTGACAGCACAAACAGCATCCTCGGCCCGATCCTTCCGCTCTCGAACCTCGACAGTAGACGATCCTCTTACAATCAACTTGGCGATACCATTGGTGATTTTAGCCAGACGTTCTTGAAGCCAGATCTGTTCCAATTGAGACTCGGGGTTAATTAGTTGAGTCCGGATGGCATCAGCCTGCTTGAGGACGGCCTCTTCGCAGCCGTCAGCAAAGCCAATCACGCTAGATTTGAATCCATGTGCCTCAAAGGCCTCGACTCCTGGACCAAGATCTTGGGTCGTACAGGTCTCCAGAGGGGCGTCCAGCGGATTGAAGACCTTGGCACCTGTGATAGCAGACAGGTCTTGTAGAAACTGAAGTTGCCCGTTTTGCATCGGCATCTTTGGAATCACCAACGGGTAAACGTTCAGGACCGAGCTGGTCTGGAACCCGGCGGCCAAGGTCCCAAGTACCTGTTCGCTAAAGCCAGTACAGACCACAACCACGTCATGGTTCTCGTACTTACTTTCACCGGTCTGATTTTTACAGTCAAAGTCCTCTGCCAGATCTGAAATGGCCTGATACAGAGAATTTAAGTGGTTGATCCTGCCAAAATACAAAACAAACCGGGGTCTCTCCAGCCTGGCCACCTGACGCGATGCGTCATTTATGAAGGCTGGGTAGAACTGGCCCAGATCCTGGTACCCAGACCCCAGGAAATAGCCATCCATAGCTTCGACCTCGTAGGCTGCGTTTCCAGAAGCCTCAACGATCGAGACGTTGCCGTAGTCGCCGACCAATCCGTAACACTTCATAACGGCCTCAGCAAGAGGCTTGTCGCCGTTGGCCGAAATGGCAGCCACTCCGTGATATACGTCGTACGGATATTCCTTGGAGTCGCTAAAGGAACAAGACCCTGGCTTAAACACTAGGGCCTTCAAAATCGGCTCTAGGACTTCTTCGTAATCACTGTAAAGTTCGCGGATCAGTCCCTGCGGACTAAAGGTGGGGTTCTTTTCACAATATTCGTGGATTTGTCGAACAAAAGACTCAGCTAAAATGGTAGCTGTCGTTGTCCCATCACCGGCGATGTTGGCCGTTTTGATGGCGGCATCGCGGGCAGAATCCAAGACCACCTGCTCAAGAGGATCTTCAAATCCCAGAGATTTGAAAACGGTAACCCCGTCTTTTGTAATTAGCGGCGGCATGTCGTTTTCGTATCTTTCGATAAGAATCGGACTTCCGCCAGGTCCGAGTGTGGCTCCAACGATATTGGAGATTCTCTCCATTGCGGAGAGCTTCCTCTTGGTTAGGAGTGGTCCCTTAGGGACTACAATCTTGCTTGCAGTCTTTGCTTTACGGTTTTCCAATCACCATGAATATAGCCTTAGTTTGAAGAGGCTCTGGCCTGTTGGATTTCTGGCTGGGTTGGCGCCGGACCTTTCCCGTTAACCGCGATGTAAATAAAGGCACTGTTTGATACCAGTTCCTTAAGGTGCGCCTTAAGAGCCTCCGCGCTGAATTCGATCTCGTACGGACGACTCTTCCAGAAGACCACGATGGGTTCAAAGGTCCAGTCAAGAGAAAGAATCCTGTCCTGAGCCCCCTTCATGGCCTTGGCCATGGCTGCCGCGTAGTCACCGTTCTCGATCAGGTCGTTGAAGGCACTGTAGTCCTCCTTGTCCTCGCCTGCCCGAGGAATACTCGCACCTGTCCTGAAAAAACTTACCCGATCCTCCTCAAGCCATGAGGCTGTCAGGTATTCCTTCATGTTTTCAGCAAACTCGGCCAGTACCTTCCGGCACTCGTCCTTGGTCACCTTGGTTTGTCTCTGCGTCGCCTGCATGATCTCTTTGTACATTGGTCTCCTTTGTCGTCTGTAGCTCTAAAGCGTGATGTTCAAAATACTAGCAAGCCTCTTCTGGAAAGGCAAGAGGTTTTCCAGCTCAGTCCATTCCGTGTCGTGATTACTTGGACGTCCAAGCTTGTATACCGGCTCGTAACAGTTGGTTCTGGTGTTGAATTCAGTCAGAGCCACAAAGTACGTTCGCCCGCCATCCATTCGGGACTTGGTAATCCTCATGTAGGTTGGCTGTAAGAAATACCCAGGGACGCTAGGCTCCCGGTCAAACGCCCTACCAAGCATAATCGCCGTCGTGGCAATCTTGCCAATATTGCTGGTTCCATGAAAGTCCTCAAGCTTGGGAACAATCGTAGGAGTTCCCTTAAACGTGGAGTCCTTCCTAAGGTGACAAACAACAATAACCGGAATCTCATACCTTAAGACAATATCCCTAATAGTTTTAATGGCTTCCGCGTATACCCGATTTTCTTCATCCCCGTCGGTGTCGATGTAGTGGAGGTGATCAAGGATGATCAGGTCGGTTTTCCCGACAAGACTAAGGAGTTCTTCCTTGAGGGCATCAAGGTCGAACATACCGTCTCTACGATAGAGAAGGTTAAGGTTTTTTACAGCGTCTTCAAACTGGCCCTGAAGGGCGGTTTCAAGCTCACCCAACTCGTCTTCAAGTTCCCCATTCAGCCAGGCACCGTAGTCGATGTGTTTGTGGTTTCCTGAGCTGTAGTAGTAGTTAGCTAGAATAGAGTATTTAATTCTTCGCTCTATTTCGTACTGATCTGCTTCTAGTGCGAAAAAATGTACGCGCTTTCCTTTTTGTGCATTATGTAATGCAATAGACAGACTTAACTGGGTTTTGCCGCTATTGTGTGTCTCCGTGAAATCTTCTAGAAGATATTCTCCATCATCAGAAAGTTCAAACCCATAAAAAGATTCTTCTCCAATAGCCTGGATCGTAAACCCTGTTCTTAATACGGATTTTTTCTGTATTCTCTTATTTGCTTTCTTTCTTTCAATACGACATGGAACCATTTCAGTATTACCTGAAATAGAAACCCTCCAGTATTCGCCAGAAACACCGTTCTGGTCCGTCTTAATACAAGACCTTACGTATGCCGCCAAGCCAACGCTTCTAGCCAACTCGCAAACATCAAACGATAGTTGCTTGGACTTAGAAATGTAGTCATAAACCGAGCATCCAAGCGATCCGTCCGTGTCAATCAATCCGGCGAGTAGACTCAGTCTTTGTTTCTTTCCAGATTTTTTATAGATATCTGGGATGAATTTATCGTTAGATCTTTTTCCTAATAATCCAAGATACTCCAAATCTCTTCCAAGAGATGACTGTCTGCCCTTTGCGCTATTTTTTTTCGGCAGGTGATACGTTGGACATCTTTTCCCGTTATTATCAAACTTAGAAATTCGTAAGTCTAGCAATTCTGCTTGATTTTCAATTTCTCTAAGAATTTCAGGGTCTTTCGTTGTAATTCCAACCGGATGAGAAGCCAGGCAGCCGTCTCCAAGCAAGACTCCTAAAAAGTACGGGTCGACTGGTAGATTTACTTCCTTGTAGTCCACGCCACCAGATCGGATTAGCTTGGACCTTTTTTGATACGTAACTGGCCAAGCCAGGAATTGTTCAACCGTAACGTAATGCGTTTGATCGAATTCTGTCCAAGCAACCTTAAGAACATGATCTCCATTTACTACAAACGGCTCTCCTTTTACAGGAGAGACCCTGTACATCACACCCTTACCAGTAATTAATCCCGTAACAACCCGACGATTTCCGTCCGTGCCCATTAGAAGGTCTCCGGATACAATATCTTGAACTTCCTTAACAGATCCATCAAACATTCTAATTTTTTGTCCAAGAGCATGACATCCGGCCTTGGCCCCTAGAATAATCAGCTCAGTGGGCCGAATCCCACACAAGGCGTCATCTAAGAAGGTCACTCCGTACTCTAGGATTCGCTCCCTGTGACGAAGCCGATCTGCCCTTTCAAGACTCATGTTGGATGGGGACTCTGAAAATCCTTGGTGAATCCCGTCTGCAAAAGAAGAGGCTTTGATCTTCAAGATCCCCTTCTCCATTAGTTCTACTGCCCTGGAGACATCCTTTGAGTTAAATACCGGAACAGACTTCTGGATGGTCTCAACAAACAATGTGGCCATCAGCCACGACTGCATGTCCGACCGAATGAGGTCCAGACCGTACCCCATACTAGACTCAATCCCCCTCGACACGATCTGTTCGATCTTGCCGCGAGTTCGACTGTCTTCTCCGTTAAGACCTCTCCACTGGTGGATTTCTGCTGGCTCTGGGTGTCGATGAAAGGCCTTTCCGATCTCCAGCATTGCCTTGTAGGCTTTCCTGGCAAAAATGTCAGTAAACCAATCGGGCTTTACGATCCTGGCCGCCTGAGCGAACAAGCCGGGGTCTCTAAAAAGCCATCCGAGGAATGCTAGTTGCTTGCCTTCATCAAAGGCAATTGATGTCTCTATTTGTACTTTACTATTTTCCGACTGATTATCATCAGACATTATTGTACGGCTTCTTTCTTTTTAGAGTCAGTCCATTTCTCCCTGATGGCCTTCAGCTCAAGAGGGGTTGCCCCGTACCTTGGCTCCCAGGGAAACCTGGACCCAGGAGGGTACTTGGGTAACATACCCTGCTGCCTCTTCCACGCCAACTCCTCATCTACAGTCTTAAAGTCAGGGATTTGAACAATCGCCTCCTCCCTGACCACCGGTTTTTCAGGGACCCAGTCCTGCCAGGACTCCATCCACTTGTCAATTCTCTTGGTAAACTGAAGCAGATCGGACTTGGCCTTGTATGTATGAGTTAAGTACGTCTTGTATGCCGTTATCGCCGCAATCATCCTTTCCAAATCTTCATCAGAATGAATCGCTGCTCGTATCATAGACATCGCCCGAGTGTGACCATCCTTGGGGTTTCCGTTTCGCCTTGGAAACGTACTTAAAATCCTCTCCATGGCCTGATCCGTTACGTAATAGCCCTTCCTCGCCTGCCGAAAAGCCTCAGCGGCATCCTGCGCCGCCTTCTTTCGGTACTGGAATTCGGCATACTCTATCGCCATCTGCATCTTTCGGTTCCTCAGCCGCCCATCCTCCCCAAGCTGAAACTTCCCACTTAGCTTCGGCCAGTCCTCCTTCAGCTCCACGATCGGCACCCCAAGATCCGCCGACATAGACGCCAAATCTACTGGGATAGACCCGTTTTCTGCCTGAAACACCAGTAATTTCCAATAGATACCAGTCTCTCTTGCCGTAAGAGTTTTTACGAACTCGTCTTGAGTCCAGGCCTGTAGGTAGAAGGGCACGGTTTTGAGCTGAGCGGTCATTTTACATGGAAGAGCCTAGTGGTTTGGTTTCTGGTAGTCAATGGCAAAAGACACAAATTGACAAATCGCACCAAAGTGTAAGCGGCACTACAGAATCTTTTCCGAAAATGTGATATAATAAGAAACGTTAGTTGATGATTTGATAGGGTTTAGATATAAGAAACCTTATCGAGACCAATCCGAGTCTCCCAAAACCCAAAAACCCAAAAACACACATGGATTGGGATTGCCAAGGAAGCCTCACGAACAGGCATTCTACTTTCTAGTCATCCAAGATACAAGAAAACTTCGAAGCGATTTTTCCGGAACCCAAGATCTGGGTTTCCAGGAAAGGTACCGGCGAACGGTGGCTCTCCTGGCGATACGTGTGTCTATCGATTTGGCTATAGACTGTACGTGTTAGAACTAGAAACACCGTTAAAGCTCAGGATCCACACAATCGACACAGGAACTCTTAAGCTCCTGACTTCTGAGTTAACATACAAAGACAAGCAGGTGTCTTTTCTGTTGAACAGAACCAGAAAGCAACTCCAGTCTCTTTTAAGAGATCAGGACTTTTTGGTACAGAAGATGGGGAAATGGGCGTATTTTCGAAAGCTGGATTGGGTAAAACAGAGGATCTTATCTATTGAAAAGGATGAGTATCAATGCCTATTAAAGAACGACAGCAAGGGATATTGGGTTTATTCCGGACTTGCAAAAAGGGTTGCTGACATCCTAAACACGGGATCTCCCAGGCGATCTTACTCATTACCAGAACCCGATCTTATTCCGTGGAAGAATGTTCCCAAGAACCCCAGTAGACCATATCAGCAAGAAGCAGCCAGGATCTTAATAGACTCTGCTCCATATGGCCCAGCATCTATCGAACTCGCTACTGGTGGAGGTAAGAGTAGGATAATTCTTGATGTGATTAAGGAATTGGCGCTAAAAACGCTAATTATGGTACCATCAACATCTATCGCAAAGCAGATGTATGATGAATTTAAGTATCATTTAGGAGACAAATACGTTGGTTTTTTTGGTGGTGGTAAAAAGACGGTCAATAAGCTAATTACAATAGGAATAGACGACTCGCTGGTTAGAGTAGAACCAAATTCTAAAGAATGGGACGCCCTATCTAAATGCCAGGTCTTTATCGTAGACGAAGCCCATATGATCGCCGCCGCCACACAAGAGAAGGTCGCCGCAGGACTGGCCTGTAATGCTCCGTATAGATTCTTCGTAACCGCCACACTCCTCAGAAACGACGGCAAGGACCTATTGCTGGAAGGACTCGCCGGTACCGCAGTCTACTCAAAAACCCTGAAATCCCTGGTGGATGACGGGTTCCTTTCAAAACCCAAGTTTTCCTTCATTGAACTAGAACCAGATGAAATCTGTAACTCAGGAGATGCCAATGAGGTAACTCGACGCCTGTTGTTCTATTCAGAAAAGGTCGCAAGCAAAGTAGCTGAAATTGTTCAGCATTTCGCTTCTATTCAAAAACCTATCTTAATTAGGATTGATGAAATTGAGCAATTTTCCAAGATATATAAGCACATATCCAATCTCAAAGTTGGGTTTGCTCATGGGCCTTTGAACAAGGACAATCGTGACACGGTACCGGAGAAATTCCGTGAATGTGAACCCAATGACGTGGTGGCTGACTTTAATGATGGTAAGCTACAGGTATTAGTAGGAACTTCTTGCGTATCTACCGGTACGGACATTCGCGTGGCGGAGGTGGGTGTTTATCTGGTGGGTGGGATGTCTGAAATCGAGGTATCGCAGTCGGTCGGTCGGATTACAAGAGGAGGTCCTAAAAGTCTGGTGTATAACCCATTTACCGGAAACCAAAAGATTGAAGCTACTTGGATTGATTTCAAGATCAACCACCCAACGCTAGCCAGGCATTCTGATGAGCGCAAGGCGATCTACGAATACCTGTATGGCCCTGTTCGCATAATTGACGGGGACGCTTCTTCTTAAAGAGACCAGAGTCAAAATGGGACAAGTCCACGACAAACACACCGCTGAGCACATCAGGACATTTTGTAAGTCTATTCAGAACGAGATTTCAAAATTTACCGATTATGTTGCAGCCAAGAAAGACGATGCGCTTGAGGCTCAGAGGCTCCAGGTTCAATTACTGTTAGATCTGGAATTTGAGTTTCAGGATGCCATAAGGCGACACTCAAAGGGTCCGTGGGCTTATCAGAAATTTGTAAGCTACATTACAGAAGAAAAGGGCAATATACTTCACGCCAGACCGTACTTTAGAGAACGTCAGCTTAAGTTTAAGTCCAGTATCTCCCCAGCACTAAAGGCCAAGGACGCCAGAAGCCTAATGGCTTTTAGGGCCAATTTCAGGCTAATCCATTTCATCTACTCACAACGGAAGTGGACTTCTAGGATAAAGACCCTTTATCAGGCCATCTGCGCAATCCGAAATGAAATCTGCATTACAAACATGCCCCTGGCTGTCTCTAGAGCTAGGATTTTCTTCTCCAAGACTCAAAGGGGACGAGGACATCTTAGCTACCTAGATCTAACCCAGATCGCCGCAGAAGGGCTCCTTTCGGCCATCGATAAGTACGTACCTCCCAGCGATCAGCCGTTTGGCGGATTGGCCAATATCGCCATCAATAGGATGACTGGCAATTTCATAGAGCGCGGTTCAGAGACTGTATTGCACTTCTGGCCACCAGATAAACGCAAGCTTTATAACTTACATAAATTTAAGAAGTTCTCGGACGGAGATATTAACAGCCTTGTCGAAATGGTCAACAAGATCGTAGACAGAAAAGAAGACAAGACCTCAGTTCAAGAAGCCTCACAACTTATGCTGGCTTCTGACTGCGTGTCTACCGAAAATACCGTGGAGTCCAAAGACTCTAGCAGTCAGTCCAAAGACAAAATGATCACCATCGGAGAAGGACTGGCCGCTGACCCCTCCTGGCAACCAGACAACATCACCGAATACACGGAAAGCCACGCTAAACTGCACCAAGCCATTAAACAACTTTCGCCATTTAAGCGTAAGTTATTGAAACTAAAGGGAATTTACGTATGAAGATTGAAATTACAAACAACAAGGTTGCTGTTTCCGTTCCTGAGACTCTTTCTTTAAAGACGAGAAACGAGAAGGGTCTTTTAAGGATGGAGAATCATCGGGAGTTAATCTCGTTGAGGGTGATGTTAGATTCTGGTCGATATCGGACTGGGGACGTGGTTTATGTACAGGGGGCCTCGGCGACTGCTGCTATTGGAAGTAAGGCAGAGATTGATGGTGTTGAATTTATTTTGATTGACTATTCCCAAGTAGTAGCTCATGGTACTAAGGAATGAAGGTTTTGTTTGTTGGCGACCCGCATGTTGTCACGTCTGAGTTCAAGGACTGTTGGGGGTTGATTGACGGGATTGAGACGACCGCCAAGAAGTGTAGGGTAGATTACATTTGTATCTTAGGGGATCTTTATCACAACCACTCAATCATCGACTCGGAGGTCATGTTATTTTGGGATCAGGCCCTAAGAAGGCTTCGTAAGTACGCAAACTTAATCCTCATTAAGGGCAATCACGATCAGCCAAACAACAAGGTTTCGGCAGCAAGTAGCCTACTGGCTCACAGTCAACTGGAAGGCGTTGTCGTGGCAGGCAGCGACTCTGTAGAGATCGAAGGTGTCTTGTTTTGTCCATATTCGGCATCGGAAACCAAACTGGTAGAATGGTCTCATGCCAGTGAAGCCAAGACCTTGGTTTGCCACAACACTTTTCATGGAGCCACCTACGAAAACGGTACCATCGCCCATGACTATTATGATCAATCAAAGATCAAACAAGAAACCATCATAAGCGGGCACATTCACACGCCGATGGTGCTGAGGGCCCTCGGACGAGAAGTCATCTATCCAGGGGCACCAAGGTGGCGAACCGTGTCGGACGCCAATGTCGATCGGAGCCTAATGGTGGTCGAGTTTACCGATGGGGTCATCACCGACAAATCCACGTACCCAACGTCAGCCTTTTGTTTTCCCTACATTCACCTACAAGATTCAGAAAAAAGTCCACTAGAACCATTGACCCCATCACCCAACGCCAGATACGTGATTGACCTTCTCGGCTCTGAGACCTGGATCAAAGACCGAAAGGCCCTCTATCCGTTTGCCAAGATTCGTACCTTTCCAACGTCTAAGGCTATAAATCTTAAGGAAAGCGACGGATTAGATGTGTCAATGGCTAAATGGATGGAACAATATGTTCCAGTCAACAAGACTCCTCACAAAATATTACAAGAGAGGCTGGTAGCTCTGTGGCCGAGTCTCCAAAAAGCGTAATTGAACAGTTTGCTATCCTAAAGGGTATGACTTTACGCACCGGAGTCATCCACGAAGCCCAGGTCTTTCAGTTGAATTGCTGGGGACACATAATCGTCGACGATCTGTGTGCCAACTGGAAATGCTTCGTTAGCCCAAACAAATTTACCCATCCCACCGACGAAATGACCCCCATGACTGCCTTCTCCGGAGGAGTCATTAGGTTCTCTTTAACAGAAGAAGTCGCTCTTACAGACCAGTCTGTGACCAACCTTAAAACACTCCAAGACTGGATCTGCGAGCTTCTTGGCCCCAATTGGCTCCTAAAAGTCGATACCCCTTCTGGTAGTATTTTCTAGGCTATAGAATTTATTAGTAAATACAAGAACTTACCAATGACTGATCAAGAAATTGAAATCGAAGAGCGGATTCAGGAATTCCGTTTATCGAAGGAAGAGGCGGTAGCGTATCGGTACTTCTGTCAGACCAATGCTCCGCCGCTTGCGCCAGATCTACAAGAAAAGCTATTTCGCGTATATCTAAATGGCTCTAGTTGTGAGCAGATCTTCCGATTAAACGGGAAGAAATACTCACTTGGAGCCATTGTGTCGGCTCGAATTGAGGGCAACTGGGACGAGCTTATCAAGAAGAATGCCAGCGAGCTGATCGCCAACACGATGGACAAGGTCACCAGTGCTCGAATCGAGTCGGTGAACCTGCTAAGTACGCTAATTACGGCATCCATCCAGGCAGAATCCGAAAAGGTGTTGCGATACATGCAATCTCAGGACCCAGACGATCTTGGGGTGTTTAGAATCGAGGGGGTTAAGGGGCTCAAGGACGCCCTGGACACCCTCGATCGCCTCTTGTCTAACGGTTCTAAGGGAGGAGGCACCGCTGCCACCAACGTACTAGTTCAAGGAGTTGAACGTATTTCTATCGAGGAGGCCAAACCGGCCTCCACGCAATCAGAAGAGGGAGTCTCTTCTATCCTAAAGCGCCTCAAGGAGGCCAAGTAAATGGAACTATTGACTATTTTAGATAAAATCGCCAAAGAGACCGAGATGGCAGGAAGAAAGCCAGAGGAGTTTCCTGTGCAAACCAGGGATGGCTGGCTGGTTAGGATTTCTCAGGCAAAGAAAAGGCTTGAAGACCTAAGGGTTCTTTATGCACAGACGTTTTTCAACGAGGCCACTCCACTATTTCTATCCGGGACATCGGTTTCTGGTATTGGAAAACTTATTGAAGGGTATGAGTCTGGAGTCTACGTACATGCAGATCAGCTCTATGAAGACATCGCAGATCAGATCGAGAAGCTCTTGGGGCCGCAGCGGCAATGGCTTACCGACATGAGCAACGCGGTGAACGCCATGCTGGCAGACATTCTGCATCAGGCTGGAGCGACGTCGTTTATTCGCGTGGTCCCAGACAAGGCCTCTTTTGTGGTTCGTGACAGGAAAGAACTCGGCGACCTAATTAAGAAGTGGATTGTCAAAGCCAACGGCAACACCCCGTCTCTTTATTATCTATGTCGCATTATTAGAGAAAAAGCCCTAAATAACAGGATCAGCACCGAAGCCTATGTTGTCATCGACGGTCTAACAAAAGAACAGCTCAAGGAATGGCAGCCTCTTTTTAAGAAGTCAGGGCATTTTGAAGTAGGGTTGAACGGAGATCCCAAAAAGACCCTTTCTGATGTGATCTCTAAGTACCAGGAAAGACTAAAGAATGACACTCCGAAGCGGCCTAAGAAGACTACGGGCAGGGATTAGCGTCCCTCTTTATCGATTAGTTAGCTTTCTTCGCGTTGTATTTTCTGGGCTATAATCTTTATTGAAGAGTCACCCAACGAGCCATTCTGCTCAGGTGATTAGTCAATGGAGAAAATAGTAAAAATGGAAAACACAACAGTAGAAACCGAGTTCGGATCGTTTGAGCAGCCTGAGTCAACCCCCTTCAAGGAAAACTTTAAGAACTGGAAGCTACGCCAGCCAGACTTCAGCAAGAACGAGACCTCCACCACCTTCGTCTGCCGCATCATCGGCGCCCTAGACAGCTACAAGAACAAGAAAGCCTGGTTTTTGGACGATCTGACAGGAAAGTTCGTTAGCGTGAATTGGGCTTTCTATCACGCCAAGCACTGCGGGTACAAGGCCACCAACAAGGAAGATCCAAGCAAGATCGACTACAAGGCCTTTGTCTGTCCTCGCAAGGTCAAGAACAAGGTCGAGCTGGTACCGTGTGCTGCATGTGCCAAGGCTTGGAAATACAAAGAATCCCTTAAGGCCATGCGGGAAAGGGCCGGCAAGGACACCGCCGCTATCGCGGAAATGGAAGCCTCTGACAGCTATCGCGAGATGACGTCCTACCTGGACAGCCTCTGGACAGATAACAAATGGAAGGTTTTGGCCATGAATCGCGAGGGTGAGGTTGGTGTTCTGCACCTATCCAAGACCACCTTCCAGAACGTCCTATATCCTCTGATCACCAAGAACCCCAAGGGGGATTACTGGGTGAAGTTTACCTCACAAGGTAACAACCGTAACAAGACGGATTCCGCCGAAATCCTAAAGGAAACTAAGGAAATTATGGTGGATGGCAATCCCATGACCGTAGAGGTCAAGGTCCAGGCCACTTGGACGGCAGAGCAAAAGGCGAAGATCCTAGAAAACGCACCCGACATCTCCAAGCCGCTCGGGGCTTTCTTCCTGCCACAGGACAAGATCAACCAGTTGGTCGAGTGTTCTGGCGATCCAGACGAAGTGGCCAAGATTTTTGACGGTGCGCTGACAGAAGAGACGACATCGGAACCCGCTAGTCTGACCAGCCAGCTAAGCTAAAAGGAAATCATGGATACCCCGGAACTCATTCTGGGGGCTAACGAGGTACTGGTAGTCCCGGTAGCTCTAGGCCGCCACACCCTTACTCTGGACATCAGGCCGATTCTAAAGGCTGAGTCTAGACTCCACGAGATCCAACTGGTGTCCCCAGGGAGATCCGGGGAACTCCTCCACCTTTTCAACCAGGCCTGCCTGGATTGTAAGAAGCACGTCAACCTTCTATCCACAGAAAAGAATTACGCACAGAGGGCCTCTGGTCGCATTCGATCAGGGGCCATCTTCGACAGGCTACCTGCGTTTCTCAAGGAGAAGGGACTGGTGAATGCCAGATCTCCGATAGGATCGGAAGATATCCGTGAAACCTTTTTGGCCACAGACCAAGATTACCAAGATTCACTAGACAGGATTACGTCGATTGACGCCGCCATCGAATTTTTTGAGATTCGACACGAGGCCTTCAAAAGGGCGTACTTCGCGACCTACAAACTCACCGACAAACCTTCTGGCCCAGCCTATTCAGGCGACCAGGATTACACCAAAGGATTTTAACAAATGCCACCCAAGAAAAACTACCTAGACAAACTCGACTCCCTAGAAGGTGCGGTTAACGCACCGATCGATCCTTTCACCAGCGTCCTAAGAACCAGCTCTCCGTCAGTTAACTACCTGTTTGGTAACACACAAGGACTGCCATTTGGATATACCGTAATCCTGTATGGACCTCAAGAAGGTGGCAAGTCGACCCTTTCCAAAATGTTCATTGGAGGGCTTCACTCCTCCGATCCTGAGTCCCTCGCCCTCTATTACGACGCCGAGTATCGAGCGACGGCCCAGCTTACAGACAGGGACTACAAAAAATTCGGCATTGACAAAAAACGAGTGAAGGTAATCCAAAACAACTCCCCGACCATTTTTAACCAGATCGCCCATAAGGTTAACGCGATGTGTCAAGACGGGGCTCCTATCAAGCTAATTGTCATCGACTCGATTTCTTCGATCCAGGGCCGTAAATCTGAAAAGGACTCTGACGTTGAGGCTATGTCGTTTGGCGACCACGCGCAGACCGTTCAGATCGGCCTGAAAATGATCCTTCCGGTTATCCGGAAACACAACATCGCCCTGGTCATCATCGCCCAAGCCAGAGCAGAGATGGATCAGTGGGAAGCCAAACGTAACGGCGTGGCTTACAAGATGCAAGGATCCTATGGACTAAAGCATATGGCTGAATATTTCATGCTGGTTCAAGCCCAGAAGACCGCCAAAGGCAGGGTCGACGCCTTGGGCCGCTCCTTTATCAACGAAGGCGTCTCTGATCTTGACGGCCACGGAGAAAATACCGCCTTTAAGTCCCAGGTTATCATGACCAAATCGTCTCTTGGTCCCACTGGACGAAGGGGCTACTTCACCTTCTCCAGAGCCGACGGCCCCATTAATCAGTGGGAAGAAATTGCCGGACTGGCTCTTGGATACAACATCGTAAATCACCCAGACAAATCTCAAGTCTACGAGTATAACGGACAAAAGTGGAGAGGGAGCGAGGCTTACTACAAAGCTGTCAAGGAAAACCCTCAACTACAGGCCGACCTGGAAGCCAAACTCCGTCAGCTTGACACGAGTGGTGAACTGGGGAAATTGGACCCCAATCATAGCGAAACTCACTCCGACGATGAACACTCCACAAACCTCGATTCTTTGGACGACTTCGACCTACCAGACTAAGCCTGCCGCTTGACATCCAGCCAAAGACATGCCAGGCTTGAGCCGCTTTGAAATTTTCCCCATACGAACTAACCCGGTTTCTTAGAGAGACCGGACTTCAGGTCAAGCAGACGTCCAGATCCTGGGTTCTGGAATGCCCCAGGTGTACCAAATGGAAGCTGTATCTCCTCAAATCTTCAGGCAGGTTTGTCTGCTGGAGCTGCGGAGAACAATCCTTTTATGGATCCGCTGAATACGCCCTGGCTGAAATTTTACACAAACCCCCTGATATCATCAGGGCAAATCTACTCAACAACGAGTTCACCACCTACATCAATCTGGTAGGCCTAGACCCAGACTATGAAGAAACCGAACAGGAAGAAATTGTAGAAGAAGTCTTCGTCATGCCGTGGGACTTCTATCCCATTGACCACAAGCACTCGGAAAGAGGCAGGAACTACCTCGACGGCCGAGGAATTGGCATAGATCTTGCACGTAAGTACAATATTCGATACTGCCCACCAAAACGCAGCGTGGTCTTCCCAATACTAGAACAAGGTCGCCTACTTGGATGGCAAGAACGAATCACCTACCCACACGAATACGTATTGCCAAACGGTAAAAAGTACACGATCCCCAAGTCCCCAACCGCCCCAGGCTGTGAAAAGGCCAACCTTTTAATGTTCTCAGACAACCTAATCGGATCGGACCACTGCGTCTTGGCAGAAGGTCCCATCTCTGCCATTAAGGCCGACCTGTGCGGGGGCGCTGTCTGTACCATGGGGAAGTCCATTAGCCGTAACCAAATGGAACTATTGGTTAACTGGGCCTACTCCTCTTCAACTCGCAAGAAGCTTTATCTAGCTCTGGACCCAGACGCATTTCAGCAAACAAATCAACTAGTTAAGGACTACTACCCCTATTTTGATCTTTACGACATGGTGCCTCCTGGAGGCGACCTGGGAGATCGTAGTCTAGAAGAGAACCTGGACCTATTTTTGGGTGCCAAGAAAATCACTCCTGGACAGATTTTTGTTTACCTAAAGGGCTAATTTCCTTGACAAAACAATTGGGAATTGCTATATTCTACATGTTTTGAAGAAACTATCCATTAGTGACAATGATTTTTTGGTAGCGATACGCAGGAACGATTTTGTAAAGGCCATGGCCAGCAACAAGGTCACGGACGAGCATTTCAAGAAGTATCGTCTGGTCATGGAATCTAAGATTCGGCTGTTTTACAACACAAACCGGAAGCTATTAGACATGATGTCTATTCAGCCCGAAGACATCCGGCAGTTGGCCCGGTGCTGGATGGTGAACTGGGTTGGCCTTCACGAATCGCCTAACAGAACGAACGATGACAACAAGAAGCTATTCCACGTTTACCTAAGGCAGCGACTTGGTCGTCTGAAGTCAATTCTAGACAGGAAGTTTCGGTCCAGTGGTCTTGACGCATCGCGTTATTTTGACAGTTCTGACGAAACCGAACCCGTTTCAGTCGCCGAAATCCGTAGCCGTGGGCGAGTGGCCTCGTTCAAGACCAAAAAGGCCCTGGAGACACTTGGAAGAGACCGTGGAATCGCAAAACTTCAAAAAATCATCAAATTCCACAAAGACCCCGAGGTTGTAGAGACTGCCATGAAGCACCTTGAAAGGCTAAGGCTATAGCCATAGCAGAAGATGGAAATTCACGTAAGTAATGGGAATCATTTTGACGTATCGCGTCAAACGATCTATCTATTCGGGGAAATCGACGACCACACGGCCCACAATGTGGTCTTTGGGTTGTCACAGATGGACCCCACCAAAGGGGTCAACCTAATCCTGTCTACCCCTGGCGGGTCCGAAGAAGCGGCATGGTCAATCATATCAGCCATGCTAATGTATCCTGGTCACATAACAGTCACGGCCTATGGCCAAGCCATGTCCATGGGAGTTGCGATCCTACAAGCCGCAGACAACAGGGTTCTTGCCCCGTACTGCGACCTTCTAATCCATCAAGGCAGTATGCAAATCTCATCAGACAACATCCAGCAAGGGTCCATCGTAGACATTGCCAAGCAAATTGAACGCGGTAATGAACGCTACTACAGGATTATTGCCGAGCGTAGTGGTCAATCCATGGAGCAGTTGGCTGCATGGGGAAAAGGCGAGACCTTCTTTTCAGCCGAAGAGGCGGTGGCTGCCGGACTCGCTGATGTTGTACTTAAACCTGTGAAAGTTTTTACATCTCCATCTAAAACAAAGCGTCGAAAGAAAACCCCTTGACAGGCCTCTAAAACGGTGGCACAATTGGTTCCACTATGAAGCTAAACCAAGTAATCAGCATCGAACAAACAGTAAAGTCGAAGTGTAACTCCGTAAAGTCGGAGAACTACAAGATCGCCCAGAAGCCAGGGCTTTTCAATGGGTACATCAAGAGGTACCGTGCAAAGTCTGAAGACGGGGAGTCGTTCCCGGACGAGAAGGCCAAGGTCCAGGTTACCGCCAAGGAGCTTCTAGATTCAGAAGCGGCTCTCTTGGAGAGCCTATTCAACATCGAGGCCACCAAGGACTTCGCCAACTGCCTGGCGAAGGCTGACATCGTGGTAGACGGAAAGGTCCTGGTAAAGGACGCTCCCGTTACGTACCTCCTGTACCTATCCAAGGAGCTTACGGATCTAGACACCTTCGTCTCGGCCATTCCGGTTCTAACGGAAGACGAAGAGTGGAAGGTTGACGAGCAGACCGGCCTAGCCCGCACGGAGCCAACCCAGACCGTCAAGACCAAGAAGATCCAGAAGCCAATTGTTCTGTATCCAGCTACCGACAAGCACCCGGCCCAGACCCAGCTCATCACGGAGGACGAGGTGGTGGGCAGTTGGGACCACGTAAAGTTCAGCGGAGCCTTCCAGCCTGCCCAGAAGAAGGCCCTCCTGGCCAAGATTCAGAAGCTCTCGGATGCCGTAAAGGTCGCCAGGGAAGAGGCCAACACCGCCACAGCGGACTCGGTCAATGCAGGGACTACGTTGGTGGACTGGCTCTTCAGGTAAGAAGCCATGCAACGAACGGAAGACCTAGATCCATTTGACGTTTGGAGCATGTGTTCCAAAAAGAAAATGTACAAATCCAAGGATCTGGCCGACAAACTTGCATACGAAAGAAATTTGAGGACATATTTTTGTCCTATATGCCAAAATTGGCATCTAACCAAACAACTATGAAAGGATTTATAGAGCAAGCTTAGACTCAAACTCAAGCTGAACTGCAAATGTAGTCAAGTGTAGGTTCGAGACCTACCCTCCGCACTACCCGTAACGGGGTCTGTTAACTCAAGTGGAGGTAGCCCAATTGGCAGAGGCGCTAAATTTGCTAAATCATGTTTAAGTTGTAGCTCTAAAGCTCAAGCTCGTTGCGTTGTCGCCAAATCTTGCTAAGGGACAAACAAGGATAGCTGCCAGTTCGACTCTGGCCCTTCGCGCCACCTAATAGGTAGCTTGCACAAACGCGAAGGTAGCTTAATGGAAAAGCGATCTCAATAAAGATAAGTCTCTGGCTTGTCGTTGGCTTCGTAGGACGCAATACAACAGGTTAAGGCCAGTCGGCTATGCTGGCTTTAACCGCTTGGTGAGGTAGCTTAACAGGCAAAGCGACCGTCTTGTCGACGGGATTATGTTTGTTCGATCCGAACCCTTACCGCCACGGCCCATTCGTCCAATGGTTCAGGACGCCTCCCTTTCAAGGAGGAGACGCAAGGTTCAATTCCTTCATGGGTCACCGCAAAAAGGAAAACACAAATGCCGTTTTATACTTTTCGTCAGAACAATTCCGGTGGTGGCTTTGACGGACCTCATTACGTTATCATCGAAGCCGACACGGCCCAACAGGCCAATGACATTGCCGTAGAGAAGACATCCATCTATTTCTGTGGAGTTGGCAGTGGACAAGACTGCCGTTGCTGCGGGGATCGGTGGTGGACCGTGGAAGAGTATGATGCCAACCCAGAGCCCATGATTTACAAAGAGCCGATCATGAAGTACAAACCCCTAACGGTTTGGTCAAAAGACGGAGACCCTGCTGAAGTCCATTACCTTAATGGTAAGGTTGAACACTACAGAATTCATAAAGATTCGGTCGAGTTGGTGTAAAAGACACAATATTTACGATAGCTTAGAGTAGTTTACAGGGTGTAGCTCAGCTAGTAGAGCGCCTGCCTTGGGAGCAGGAGGTCGGAGGGGCAGAACCTCCCACCCTGACCAAAATAGATAAAGAGACGACAATAAAATGACCAAAAAGACACAATTCTTAAGTTCTCATGTTGGGAAAATTATCGAGGATGTCTTCATTAAAGACAACTATCTGGTATTTAAATTTACCGACGGAACGTCAGCGCGGCTGTATGATAATGCGCAGAGTTGTTGCGAACGTCGGTACATGACCGTCGACGGGGACGATTTGTCTTATTGGAATGGATCTAGTCTAATCAAAGCAGAAATAAGCGAAGGTCCGACCGTAGGCGATACAGACACCGAGTTTCTGAACATCTACACGAATAGAGGGGTGTTTGTGGTTGTAAACCACAACGAACACAATGGATACTATGGTGGATTTCTGTTAACTGAGGACTAAACGGAGGTGAACATGCTCGGATACGAATACGAGGTTGTTGGCCTTTGCCCCAAGACGAAGAAGCCTATCGTGGCCCCTAAGTCTTGGAATGCAAAGATAAGGCCAAGACCGTACTACTCGACCTGCACTTGTTGCAGCAAGAAGAAGTAAAACAAAAGGCTGGTCAACCAAAGACCTCGCTGGCCGAGTACGGCCACTCGCACCGATCGCATAGCCTGGTCGATTGCGCTAGTTTTCCAAACTAGATACCGTGGGTTCAAATCCCACTCGGTGCTCTTCTCACTTGACAAACAGGGACGCTTCCTGATACAATGTCTGTTATGTCAAATCCCATTCCGCCGACCAAAGTCATCAAAAGTAACTAAAAAGGAAATAAAAATGAACGACAAATGGTATCAGAATAGGTGGCTCCAGTTGGGATTGGTTGCATTGGTGGCTTTCGCGGCTGGCTCTGCCACTGGATTCTTTGGGAAACCCGCTGAGATCAGAGAGGTCGAGAAGGTCGTCTACAAGGACAAGCTGGTCTATGTAGAAAAGACCCTCACGCAGGATGAAATCGACCGACTGGTCAACGAGGCTCTTAAGAAAAAGACCAAAAAGACCTGGACTGTGACCAAGAAGCCGGATGGGACAACGGTTTCTACTGGGACCGAGACCACAGAATCCGAAAAGACAAAAATCGTCAAAGAGGTCGAGACCAAGACAGTTTACGTAGACAAGTACATCGATCGGGTCGTCGAAAAGGTGGTTGAGAAGGAGAAGATCGTAAAGAATCAGCCCGGCTGGATTGTTTCTGCCGGCGTCGGTGTGTCCATCCCCAGCCTGATGGGCAAACCAGAACAGGGCATTCCAGGGCTCAAGGGGGCTGTAATACAGGCCGAAGTTGGCCGCCGAGTGGTCGGTCCATTTTACCTGGGAGTCTTCGGCAACACCCAGGGGACTGTTGGACTTAATCTATCAGGTACATTTTAGCTCTTGACACGCGACTCAAACACGCGATATATGACTAACTCATGACCAGAGAAGACCTCGCCGACCTTATTTCGGGAATTGCAACGGATTACGATCTAGAAGATATGGAATTTGTTTGGGCACTAGTTGACGAACTAGCGCACCACTTTGTACTGGAAGACACAGAAGAAGACCTGGATTCAGATGATTAGCGTAAGGCGAGTCCAGACAACGCGCCTTTCAGAGACAGAAGATCTGGTAACTACATTTCTAGTTAGCGATGAACTGAACTCTGAAAAAGAGGAAGAAACGGCAAAGTTTGAAATTTTCAAGTTTCTTTCAGAAAATTACCATCTTTTGCTGTCTGGAAATGTGCTATACGAGGACCTACGGGTCTATGTTGAACAAAATCGCCTGGTTGTGAGGATCACCTCTACCGTAAAATGCCCAGCGACGACGTAGAGGTAATCTATATTGTTAGGTGGTTCAAAGAACCGCCCAAGGGCCTTCAAAAACCATGCATCGACGCGATCAGCACCGACAGCAGTCAGAACATCCTCGAAAAGAACTCTCCCACTACAAATCAGAGAATCGGAATCTAAAAAAGCAGATCTCCAGGCTCCAAAAGGAGCTTACTAGGACTGTCGAGGCCAACAACAACATGACCGCACCGCCAGACCTCGTAGATCCTCCACAGGTCTCACCTAGCTGCAAGAAGTGCGGGGCCGTAGGACAAATGGCCTCTTACGTGACACCCTCCGGCAAGGTTTTGGAACCTCGCTGCAAGGCCTGCAGATCTTAGTCCTTGACTTGCGGCCTCTTCCGTGTCAGCCTTAAGCCATGATTCACCTCTCCGATGAAGATGGAAAGGCCAAGTGCGGCCAAGACGCCTCTTTCGTTACCGACAAGAGCCTCTTGGTTGATTGCCACGACTGTAAAACAGAAAGGAAGCCAATGTACGGATTTTTTAGAGCTGGTGTTTGGACCGTGATCTTGCTGTCCCTGGCAGCGATCGTTGCGACAGAGCTACTCAAGTGAAGTGCGGTAGTTGTGGGGCAGACTTCGACTACGACAAAGCGCCTGACGAGGGATTTTGTCTAGAATGCCTGGCTCCGCTTGGCGATACGGGAGATTCCATGGGGGCCGTCCTTGGCCTTGTGGACTGCCTGGTTTCGATTGGAAAGGATAATGGAATTGATGTTCATATTCAACAAGGTTTCCCGTCTCCTGAGGAACTGGTGGATCCTGAAGACAACCAAAAACCCACTCGGCCTGTGGCTGGACGACCTAAGGTCACCGCCTAATGGTTGGCTGCACGCAGCGACCGCAAAAGAAGCCATCAAGTACCTTTCCACTTTCGAGATTGAAACGGTCAGCCTAGACCACGATCTTGGACCAGCAAGCGCCGGAACCGGATATGATGTCGCCTGCTGGCTGGAAGCCAACCCGGAGAATTTGCCGTTTAGAGCTAGCTGCCACAGCCAAAACCCGGTAGGCGCCCGTCGTATTAGGGCCGCCCTGGCTTCTGCAAAAAGGCGCAAGGAAGGATACGAGTCAGACTACAACTACAGATCTATGTTTAAAAGCCTGTAAGCCTTCCAGGTCAGCCCTACGTGGACCCAAGCCACCGCCAGATAGATCAAAACCAAAACACCAATCGAAACGGTCATTGTCCTGGTCCAGATGTCCTTCTTGGACAAGAGGACCAGTAACCCTGGGGTTAAAAGTCCTAACTTCAACAGGTAAAACCAACCCCAACCCTTTGATATAAGCCAAGCCATTAAAGGGTTGGCCTCGTAGGCATATCCCTTCATGCCAACCGCCCAATGCGTCGATACTGCATCAAATGCATTGAGAAAAATCAGCGAAAAAACCAACAAATTCGCCATATTCTTCAGATTGCTTCTCCTGGAGGCAATCTTTAAGGACGGACCAGTTTTGAATGTGGAATTTGCCGGACGATATCATCATCGCTTACCTTGAAGGAGACGAGGGTCGCAGACTGGCCGGACGTCTCCTTATTCACCACAACAAAGCCTATGTGTTAGAAGACTATTATGGCCTTTTAGGTCATGTTCCCGAAGGTCCTGTTTCTGACGCCACAGTTACCGCCATCAACGGATGTGGTCTACCATTAAGAATGGTGTCCGAAGGAGCTATTTTATCAGGTCAGCACCTAGACGTTATCCCAGAAAAGCCACTAACAGACCCACTTTACCTTCAAGACGTGTCGCCAGCTCAGATTTCTGAGGCTCAGTCGCTACCATCTAAGAGCGTCTTTTATTACAATCGTGCGGGGATGGATAGTGACGTGGTCTTGGAGTCGAGCCAGGACGGGACCTGTCTATACGACGGCAGCCCGCTCGATCCAGAAGAAATCAAACTAGTTATCCAAAACATCAGAAGTGGCGTTGCTACCATTCGTCACGCCGGGAACGTAAGCCAGCTTACCAAATCTCTATCCAAGGCAGAGCCTGACGATCCCGAAGCCGAAATCAACTACTTCAGGAAACTCCATGCCGCCAATCCAACTCCAGAAGGCGAACGTCACCTTAAAAATATGACTCGGAGGTATTTCCACGACTCAATGATGAGCGATGCTGGTGTGGATATCGGCAACAAGACAGCCAGAAACCTACATCTGGCCAAAAACCCCAACGGAGTGGTGATTGGAGCCGATTCCAACAACCTAAAGTCCATCAACGATACCCACGGACACAAGGCCGGAGACGACGCTATCGTGGCCTACGGGAAAGCTCTAAGAGAAGCCGCCGATAGGACTGGCGGAATCAAACTGTTTAGGGTCGGTGGAGATGAATTTGAGGCCCACGCACCCTCCACCGAACATGCCCATCAAATGGTTCGGCACCTAAGGGATATTTTGGACAAATACCCCCTTATGGGAGGAACTCATAAAATTTCTATGTCTGTCGGCATTGGACAAGGACCAGAACAGGCGGACAAGGCTCTGTATGAGGCCAAAACACAGAAGTCTGGACACTCAATCTCATCCCTGCCGTCAGTTTTGGCTCATTCTCTACATCCAGATAAGCCAGGTGTGGTAGGAACTGCCCCAATTAAGTCGGTCGGCAGCCATGGTGGCCAGCCAGAGGCCCCTGCTCCACTGCCGCCTCCACCAGAAGCCCCTAAGCCACAGGCCAAACCCCTGAACTTGCCGCTGAAGAAACCCCCTGTGGCCAAGTCGGAAGACGAATCTTCATCCGAAATCGGTCCGACCAAGGAAAATAACGTTCAAACCCTTGAATCTATTAAGGATTTGTTCGAAATGCTCCTTAAAAAGACCGAAAGAGCCCCTGAAAAGAGCCGAGTAGAAGAGATTCGGATGCTCTCTGAGGCGGTAGTGGATTTTAGGCGTGGCGGATTTAAGGTTGATCGAAAAATCCTGGAAGAAAACGGGATCAAGGTCCTTTCCGAGATCGACGACGAATAGGCTATAACTAAGACATGGCCATCCAGTTATCCGTTACAGTAAGAAACGCCCGTCTTGACGCCATTGAGGACGCCATCGGAGCCAATCCAGTGCTTAAAATTCGCACAGGGGCTCCTCCAGCAAGTACCGCCGCTGCTGACACCGGCACCGTTCTGGCCTCCCTAGACCTTCCGGCTAATTGGATGCAGGATGCCAGTGGAGGATCTAAGTCCAAGGCTGGAACATGGGAAGACTTAACCGCCGACGCTTCAGGGACGGCAGGCCATTATCGCATCTATGATTCCGGCGGCACCGCGCATCTCCAAGGAACCATTACGGTTTCTGGCGGAGGAGGAGATATGACTGTCGTCAGTACCTCCATTTCAGCCGGCCAGGTCGTAACAGTAAGTTCGTTCGTTATAAACGAAGCTAATTCCTAGCCCCAATCTTTATGGGTAAGGTTAAACCACACCCATGGCTATTGGAGACGACTTTTCTATATCTGCATCCGGAGACATTCGGTATACTGGCTCTGGAACTAACTACACAGTAATTGCATTTCACCGCTGGCTTGGTGACTTGATGGACGATGCTGCGGCATCTGGTGACGATCTGTTGGACATCTCGAATGCAACGGCCTCAGAGCGTTCAACCGATAACATCATCACGCTAAACAGCCCGTACAACATCGACGACGAGGCCGCCAAGCACCTATACGATGGCTCCATCATTCAGGCTGGCGGAGACACCATTTACGACGGCATCCTGGTGTACGCCAATGCCGGTGCGTATTTACAGATCATCCAGAACGGCAAGGTCGTAACCCCAAACTTCTGGACGACTGGCCTGAACGCCGACAGCACAAACGGAATCTCCCACCGGTTCCTGCTTAAGGTACGCTCTGGCGGTTCGGACGTTGACGGTCGCCGCCTAATCGGTCAGACTCGTGAATTTGGCTACACCTACTCAGAATTCAAAATCAACGGAACAACTCGCGGCAACAATGTTATCGCGCTGACTTACGCGACAGACCTTAACAACCAGACCTCGGCATCGACCGTGGCAGGCTATAACACGGTCACCAATACCGAAGGGTATCGTGCTATCGACGTAGACTACAACGCCGTCAACGAGTATTACTACTCGGAGTGGAATAGGGACACCTATACCATCAACCAATTCTACGAGCGTATGAAGTGGCTGTCTCGTCGAGCCACCAGTATCTCAGCCGGAACGGACACAGGCACAACCTACCCTGTTGGAGACGGTACAACTACGGCTGTTGGCCAGTCGTTTGCTAACGGAGCAAAGGCAGCGTACCTAACCCGCGTTTACGTGCACCTCAAGAAAAACGGGTCTCCGACCGGAAACCTTACATGTAAGCTATACGCCCACACCGGTACGTTTGGGTCGTCTGGCACCCCAACCGGAGCGGCCTTGGCCACCTCAGTTACGTACGACGTGTCAAAACTGACTACGTCGTACCAGACGATCGAACTTGGCTTCGACACTCAGTACGAGATGGCAGCCAGCACCAATTATTTCGTCGCTGTAGATTACTCCGGCGGCAATGTCTCGAACTACGTGCAGGTAGAAGGGGCGGCCTCTGGTACCCATGCCGGTAACAAGGCGGCATACGCCGGCTCTTGGTCGGCTGCTGCCGGAGCTGACCTTTGGTTTGACGCCCATACCTCGCCCAAATTGTATGGCCTGTCAGGAGAGCGTTTCCGTGGTATCACCCACGAAATTGACGTGGATACGCCTTCTGGGACCTTCTCGGCAGTTGAAGCCGTTAGTTGGTCTGGTGGAACTGGCCAGATGCTGGCCATCAACTCGACGACAGCCCCCACCAAGATGTGGATTCAGCTCCTCACCGGAGTCGCCCCAACAGACAACCAGGTGATTACTGGCGGGACCTCGTCGGCCACATGCCAGTGCAACGTAACCATTACAGAACGCACTCTTAGCTTCCCGTTTGTCGGTCAGTCGACCGGCTCTGCGATCATTGGCGCGTACGGTCTAGGCATTGAATACGCTGATTTGTCCGCTAACGACAAGGTGTTTGACCTTACTAACACCCAGAGGGTCCCACCCAACAACGTCACGTTTACGGTCGCTGGCCTGGTGTCTACAGAGGACCGAGTCCTTGTCGGACCAGAGTCTGGTGGCTCACTGCAAACTAACCAGTTTACCCTGAACGGAACCCTGTCTGGGGCAGCGGTTACTTCGGTGGTTGTAAATACCACAATTCCAACCGACACGCCTTCAAGCGGAACCATCCGGGTCCAGCGCAACAGCGGTGTGTATAGTCGTATCGTGTACACATCGTTCACTGGAAGCACGTTCACTATTTCGTCAACGGACTTTTCAAGCGACAACGCAACTACTGGAAATAACTGCTATATTAGTTACATCGACAAGCTTGCTGCTAGCACCAGCGAGAGCTTCACGGTTATCTACAGCTCTCCTCGAAACCTCTACGTCCGAGTGCGCGATGGCGGCGTGACTCCCATCAAGACTTTCGAGTCTACAGCGACTCTTTCTTCGGCTGGTGGTTCTACGACTGTTATCCGTACGTCAGACGCTTAAAAATAGGCTATAGGATAGATGGCGACAGAATGGTCTTTCATGGAACAAACTCCAGACTAACCAAATCAACCATGGTGATGGTGTAGTATGGCTACATTCACAATCACCACCTCCCAAAATATTGATGAGCTTACCTCCAAGGCTGGAGGTGACACCTACAACCTGAACGGTGGATATTTGACCGTAGACCAAGACACTCGGTACGGTCAAAATGCCAATACTTCGGCGGCCTTTGGGCCTATAACCGGATCGTCAACCTTGGGCGGTACCATCGAGTTCAAGGGTACCGCTGTCCGCTTAATCCCGTTTGATACCGGGACCGGAAACGTTCCGGCGTACAATACGTCCATTACCAAAGGATCTGCCAGCGGCCTGCTAATTGGCGTTTACTCAGCCTTAAACGTAGCTCCTACAGCGCCGGCTGCCGCCATGCCGGCGTCTGGCTACATCAAAATTAAGCAGTGGAACGGCGTCGCGTATTCATCTGGAGCCCTTAGTGGAATCGGCGCCAATGCCACCGGAGCAGACGTAGCTGGCTGGCTGGAAATTGTTGGGGTCGATAGCAACGCCACCACTATTTACCGCCTTAACCAGTTTAAGGTCACGGGTGATTGGTACGTCGTCGGCACCACAGATGGTGTTCGAGCCACAACGTACCAGATACCCTCTAACGGTTCGTTGGTGTATCTACCCGGAGTCTGGGTGGAAACAGCAGCCAGCTCAGGTACTTATGAGTTCTATCCATGCGCTGGAACCCGAACCGCCACCTCCGCCAACATTGCCACCGACGCAGTGCGCGGCAAGTATTGCTGGATTTCAACAGCTGGACTGTTAACCTTCGGTAACGACGGAACAAACTCTACGGGGGCCTACATCCCTCCGACTGGACTAAAAATCCGTATTCCGAATATCATGTTTGTGTGCTGCACGTCAGCCGCCAAGACAGCAAACGTACTGCCAAACGCGACCCTGACCACCCGATACACGACCTACGCCAACGCAGCCGGCACCTGGAACATCGACAAGTGCCTGATGAACTGGTACTTTCGGCTTCTCAACCCATACCACGTAAACGTTAGCAATTCCGCGTTTATGACCGCGATTTCGCTGACCAACACCACCGAGCCTCCGGTGTTTTCAAACGTCGGGATTGGTCAAGAGGCCGCCAACGCACAGACGGCACTTACGATTACGAACGCCCACTCTGGCGGGACAATGACAGATTGCTGGTTCACCAGAGCGACCATGGCAGCCGGAGCTACTCTCGCAGCCCTGACCGACATGGCAAACTGGACCTTTACCAGAACTAAGTTTCTTGGTTTGGCCGCCAGGTCCGCCACCAACATCAACGTAATATCAGCGACTCGCGTTCTGGATTCCACATGGAATACGACGACGCTGTCTAACGGTCCCAACACACTGTCTGGCTGCACAGGTCTAACGTTCAAAAACACCACGTATTTTGACCATCCGGCAACCACCACAGCAACCACCAACGCGGTACCGGCCTTTTCGATCACCTCAGTAGGCCGAGATCTTACCTGGGATGGATTTGACTTTGGTGGCTTGACGATGGTCCAGCCCTACACAGGTCTAATCAGTTTCGGCGCTCTGGTGGCCGACGGCGTAACTATTAAGAACATCGGGACAGCCGCTTCTCCGCTGAGCCTTGGAGCTGCTCGCCAGGACGACGTGTCGTGGTCTCGTGTAACTACGACCTGTACCGTTACCAAGACAGCACACGGCCTAAAGGCCAACGACAACGTGTATGTGGTTATTTCATCAGCGACGACGCCCGTCCCAGTAGGGTCCAAGACGGTTGCGAGCGCCCCTACAGCAGACACTTTCACGTTTACCTGCACGAACTCTGGGGCTACCTCGGGCACCCTGTCGTATTTCCCTCGTGTTTCAGGGTACTTATACGAAGTCCAGAGTGGTATGCGAAACCTTACAATGCGCCGTGTTTACACGGACCATGTCCGCACAAACATCGTGGCTAACAGCGGCGCATCGGTACTCGACAACATCACTTGGCAAGAGGTGAAGTCTTCGATTGTCGATACAACACCAGCCGTCTTGTACGACAACGCGGTGTTGAACAACATTACGTCAGCCACGGCAGTAACCAACCAGGCCAACACGTATGGCACCAGTTGGATTGACCTGCATACGACCTCTGCTCCAGCCAACTTGTCGGCACAGAGCTGGAGCAGAACCACCACCACCGCGACCCTTACAAGCAACAGCCACGGTCTAAAGACCGGAGACGTGATCGTTGTTACGGTTACCAGCGACTCTGCGGCCATTGTGCTTGGCTCCAAGTCCATCACTGTACTGACCAACAACACATTTACGTTTACCTGTCTAAACGCAGGTTCCGCATCCGGTACGCTTACCTACGTTCCGTGTAACAGTCGTATCGGGATTACCTTCAATGAAGGGTCCTCCACAGTTACGCCGTATGTCTACGACAGCGGAACTGGGTTTTTGACCAACACCGGCGAATTGTACATGCCGACGGTTGGTAACCAAATGACCTTCGAGACTCCGTCGTATATCGTTGGGCACACCAGTTTCCCGATCCAAGAAGCCCAGTTTTTCGCAGGTGGTGTGAACATTTCGTCATTCACCATGTCTTATGCGATAGACAAGAACGATGGTAATGGGTATTCTTCGTACAAGAACCTATACTATGAACGTACCGGTGGAGGCGGCAGTTCAAGCTCGACAAACGTAACCATGACCGACACGACCGGCGTGGCTGTCGGAGATTACGTTTGGGGTACCAACATAGCTCCAAATGCCAAGGTAACGTCAATTACAAACGGCACCACGGTAGTCGTGGACAACGCCAACGTAGGAACGGTTTCTGGAACCCTGCGCTTTAACCAACTTCCGTCAGAGACAGTGGACGCCCAGCTTGGGTTTAAGCTCAAGGTGCGGTTCAAGACCGCTGTTACCGTAACCCAGACCCTGACCGGATTCTGGCTCTACACCACGTCAACGACTGCATCCAGGGCATACCAGCACACCCTAAACCCGGTTACGGTGACCATTACGGCCAAAAATGCCAACACCCTGGCAGCTGTGTCTGGCGCTATGGTTCAAGTGGAAGCTACTTCAGGAGGCGCGCTTCCTGCTCTTGCCAGCGTGACCATAACCAGGTCAGGAACAACCGCGACTGTTAGCCACACAGCGCACGGCCTACCAACCAACACGGACGTTGTGATCCGTGGAGCTGACCAGCAGGACTACAACGGCTCAAAGCGCATTACCGTCGTAGATGCCAACAGTTATACGTTTACTGTCGCTAACTCGCCGGCAACACCCGCGACCGGAACCATCACCTCCACCGCCCAAATCCTAAAAGGCACCACAGACGGTTCTGGGGTAGCAAGCACCTCAACATTTGAGTACACCGCATCGCAGCCAGTCCTAATCAAGGTGCGGAAAGGAACCTCTGCAACCTACTACAAAACTTCACTTGTAAGTGGTACGATTGGTTCCACCGGCCTCAGCCAGACCGTCTTCTTAATCCCGGATGCTTAATAATGTATGACCACCCAAAACACCACGAACCATCTGAAGCTCCGGTCCTTGATTGCCCAGAATGTGACAGGGAAGTTGGCCGCCCGATTAAACTGCGTTTTGGCCTTGGCTCAAGCGACATCGTAATTCCTCCACCCAAGGACCCTCCAAATGACTGAAGAGAACAAGCGGCTTATCTCCGCCAAAAATACAGCCGCCGTAGAAGAAGCACTAAAGGCCACGACAACCATGGTTTTTGAGCAGCAGACTCAGATTGCTCATTTGTCTGCACTGGTGGGGTCCCTACAGCAACAACTACAATCTTTACAACAGGTCATTAATCTCCTACGCGCAAAATTTGCGGGGTCTGGACCAACCGGGTAACCTATGGCCATTAGCATCGACTGGGGAACAAAGGTAATTTACGTACCGCAGTCATACCTGACTAGCGTAGGGGGTGGAGTATATGAACTAGACATCAACCAGTTTCGCTTAGACCTTAAGGATCTAGAAGACAGCGAGGCCGGTATGTCTCACCCAACCACACACAACCACAACACCGAAGTAAGCCTTGGTGGTGTCACCTACGCCAGGATCGTAGAAATCATCAACGGCTACACCGTTACCTTTGAAAATGGATCTTATGCTGTTCGGCTGGCCGGAGCGAACTCCAATATCGAAGACGTAACGAACGTAAATAACGTTTCTGTTCGGTCCAACAACTCAGCCGGCTTGGTAACCATTGACGTAACGAACGATTTAGTCAATTCCATCTTGTCTGCTTCGGTAGAGGCAGGCCTAGACCTAAAATCTGCCATTAGACTGCTGGCGGCCGTTTCTGCAGGCAAAATCTCCGGTGCTCCAGGGCCGACCATTACTATCCGAAACGTCGGAGACACCAAAGACCGGGTCACGGCCACGGTCGACGGTGACGGCAACCGTACAGCCATTACCTACGACACGGGGGACTAACCCATGTCTGATTTCTTTGGTAATGGATACTTCCCATTTGGGTACTTTCCAGCTGCCTACTTCGGACAAACCGCCGACGATGGTAATTACCATGGCTGGCAGACCCTAGAGCCACTAACCGGGGAAGCGGTCCTAGAAGTACACGCAGATTTTGCGTGCGATATAACTCTGACCGGCTGCACCTCGACGGCCACCGTTACGGTCACCAATCCGTCCGTCGTACAACCCGCCCAAAACGTCCCACCAATGATTGGGACTGTCGGATATGGCCGTGGGCCAGAGACGCCTTCTAAGACCAAACGTAAGCCCAAAAAGGCCAACAAAAAGGGTCATCTACCCATCGAGGCATCTTCCGAAATTGCCCTGGAGGCATGTTCCACCAAGGCCAAATTGGCGGTCAAATGGCCGGCAATAAAGGCCGTCTCGAAGTCCTCCCTGGCTGACTGCACGGTAGAACTTACAGCCAAGGCCCAGTGGCCCGTCCTGGCGGCTGAGTTCTCCCAAAATCTTGGAGAGCTGACCACCGAAATCCAGGCTGCGGCATCCTGGCCTAAAATTACAGCCACAGCGGAATCCACTCTGGCTCCACTAGAGACCATCTCGAAACTTAGGAAGGATTTGGTAAGACTGGCGTCCCCGGTTAGCCCAGTTTCACTGGCCAAGCCAGTTAGCCCGGAAAGACCAGTCCAGTGGAAGAAAACAGGGTAACGACCCTACTTGTCAGCAAAATTTTTCTTTGATATGTAGTCGGTCTGCTGTCCGGCATCCTCAAAGGCCTTCACGGCATCCCCGAGCTGCTTAACGATCTGAGAGGCCGAAATGGCGAAAGCTCCGGCTTGGGCCATGTCAGTGGCCGCAGCCACCGCCCCGGACATCGGCACGGCCATCTTTCCTCCGGCCGTAGCCAAGGCAGTACCCAGTTGCTGGGTTAGATTTTGCAGCGTACTTAGCATACTTTGCATTTTTGCATGCAGTTGCTTTTGTTGTTTTCTGTAGGTGGTTCCCAAGACAAACGCTTCATCGGCGTCCCCGATCTTTAATTTTTTGTCTCTTTGGATTTCCACATTGCCGTCTTTGTGGTTGACCTTGACGGAGTTTTTACCGTCTTTGTCGCTGATTAGGACATTACCGTCCTTGTCCATTTTGACATAGGAGCCAGCCACGGTGTCTTCCACGTCGGTGGTGCCGTCGTTCTTGGATTTCCCTGTGTAGGTGATCGTGGCCTCTCCGTCGTCGTTTATGTTGACCGAGATCCCGTTAAACACCCAGCTAAACAAGGACTTGTCCTTTTCGAAGTCCTTTTGGGATTCGTCGGTGGGATCCGGAAGTCCGCCTATAATAACGGGAGTCCCGACATCTCCATTGACCAGCAAGATGAGGACTTTAGACCCCAGGCCCAGGTTGTTATTGTCCTTGTCTTCTCCAACCTTGCCGTTCGCTCTTAGGGTGTATGTTGAGCGATCCGCCTTGGAGCCCAGCGCATTCATCACGACACAACCCTGATAGTATTTACCCTGAGTTACTCCGTTTCCGCGATACTGAACGTAAACCACATATTCTAGGAACTTCTTGGTTCTAGACTTGACGTCATCCGGATACACAACCGACTTGACCTCACCAGCCAAAAGCTGGTAGTCGTTTTGCAGGTCCCAGCTGGAATACTGCTCGCCTTCGGTTACCTGAAACCCATAAGGGACAACCGTACCGTCGTATAGGATGTTTGGCATTCTTTAGCTCTTCTTTCGCTTTTCTGCCAGATATCCAGATCCTTCTTTGGTCTGCCCTGGATCGTTTTCTTGCAGGTCCGCCTTACCGGTCTGGACGCTCCGTTTCCGGATACCCTGATAAATGTTTCGGTCGGTCTGATCATTGCCGCCCATTTTTTTGATATCCCTTAGACCATTGCTTAGACTTAGCGTGGTGGTGAACGACTTGCTTCCGTCAGGACCTATGCCACACGTATGGGTTACCCCTTCAATGTGGAACACCGTGTCTTTGAATTGGAGATTGTCTCCTACCGAGATTGGAGCCTTAATGCCGACGACCACACGAATCTGTCCGTTTAAGGTAAGGTGTGAAGTCATGAGCCGATCTGCGATTAATTTCATCACCTCCGACGGCACATTGTTTTCCTTTGACGGATTGTCCATGGCCACCGTGGTCATATAGGGTCTGACTCCGGTTCGTTGGATGTCCAATCCATCGACAATCGGCGGGTTTTCCACCATTTGTCTGGACATGGTGTAGCCAGCTCGATACAGGTTTGAATGGATACCCACATGAACCAAGTTCATCTTGGTGGCATTAGAACGGCCCACCTTGTAAGAACATACCATACGTCCATCAATCTTCCATCTGGGTAGATCTAAGAACCGGGTGACACCATACCCTACCTTGAGAAGAGAAGACTCATCAAAGTCTTCTGTGGTAAACGGGATTTGTCTCAACACCATCGTGGGGATCACATCGCCATTAGGACTAATCTTCAACGAAGAAAACATCTCGTTGATGGTTGGGTTTAAGAATTGCTGGGCCATTTGCCACAGTGGCTTATTCACAAATGACACTGGGACTGGTAGAAACACGCCTTTAACCGGTCGCTTGGTCTCGTACAAAGTACCCTTTTGCTTTTCGATTTGTGTGACCATGGAATTGCCGTCAAATTCCTGTCTACCGGCAATGATTTCCAGCATGTCTGCGTAGGCCAGAATTCCGCTTCCTTTCCGTGACTTACGGCCAAGTGCCTGCCCGATTCTCTCAGGGACCACATACGCAAACGGAGCGGCCTTTTCAGCTTCATGATCAATTTCGGTGTCTTTTGCGGCTACGGTAGACGCCGCGCCCAGTCCAGCGCCCACGGCTGCCCCCAGACCCTCGACCTGACCTGGTGAAATTCCACCGGGGCCCTTCCGGGCCCCTTTCCCCAGCATAATCTCAAACAGCTTGGTGATTATGATTTGTACGTTATCTGTTACTTCTGAAGTGTTTCCGTTGTCGAAAAACAACTCGGTCAGATCTAGGCCAATCTTGGTCATCCATGCAGTAAAGCTCTGAATGGAAGCTTCAGACAAATCTACGAAATAGATAATGGATGAATCTAGTTCCGTAAAGGCCGTAGCATTAACGTCAAAGGTAATAACCTTGGTTCCGTCTTTTCGCTGGTCTAGGTTCTTAAAAACGCTGTCCACACGGCCCACAAACTTCAGGCCATCGTCGATACCATTTACCGGCTGCTTGTCTTTCAGACGTCGAGCTACCTCAGGCATTCGCTCGACGTCATCGAACATCCAAGCCATGATCCAGTCGCCTGGCAAGATCTCGGTCAGATAGTCGGCGTCTGAGCTAGCTTTTAGCGTAGCTGTTAGTGAGTGTATGTGGTTTGACTTTGACGATGTAGTTGTAAGACCTACACACGAAGACGTGATAATAAGCGGGTTGTCTCCTTCAAGCTCGGCCCCTTCCCCAGCCATTTTCTGGATTGATTGACCAGTCTGCCTGTCGTAAGACATCTGGTTGGCCAACCGAAACACGGCCACCATCCAGCCAGGAGAAAAGCTGGTCACACCATCAGATCCCGTACCCTGTGTCAGGTTCTCATAAACATCAAAAACCATACCTCTTGTTGATTTTTGATTAGTCTTTGATTTTTGATCAGGCTTTGATTTTGATCGTACTAATGGCACTTACTTCTTGCCTCCTCCCGTATATGGGGCAGAAAGCTTTCTCAGAACATCAAGCATGGCCTTGCTTTCAGCGGCGGTTACCTGATGCTGAAGACCAAAGGCGCTTTCGAGCTTACCGTTCAACTGATCCAATAGGGCTGAGGTGTTCTGCAGGCCTTGATCGAAGTCCTTCATGGACATGCCCAGCTTGCCACCCAAATCGTACAGGCGTTCTCCCATGCCGCTAATATTTTTGATCATTTCAGGAGACATCTCGGCCGCTTGGTTCGCCGCTTCTTTATTGAGCTTGTTCTGACCCTCAAGGACGGCTCTTTCCTGCGCAGCCGGACCTCCCTTAAATCCAGCCAACTCTAGGGTTTTGTCTTCTGGAGATATCCTAGCTACCATCCTGCCAATGGCACCTCTGGCGGTCTTGTCGTCCATGGGAGAACCATCAGCGATCTGATTAAGTCTATAGAGTTGAGCCGCTGTTTCGGCGTGCTTAACGAGTTCCTCTCCCTGCCAACCCTTGGACTTGGCCAGTCTGCCGAAATCCATACCAAAGCCACCCTGCTCTAGCATCTTCCGCATCTTACCCATGGGACTGTCTTCTGGGATTGACGATGAGTAGTCGGCAACGCCACGAAAGTTGTTGCCGAAGGTCAGATTGCCATATTGGGCCATCCCGGCCTTGTACTGAGCCTCGGACATACCCATTTGTTGGAAGAAAGAATCCATTTTGCCACCAGCCGCCGCCTGCTCCATCATGGTCTGGGCGTTGGGGTTTTCACTAACATAGCGAGCGATGGCGGCATTGCCACCAAAGGCCTGAAGTGCATGTTTGTAGTTACGAGCCTTTTGTAGTGGATCTAGGTTACCAGCAAACACCTGATCTCCGAGGTACGCACCTCCCTGGGCCAGGGCCTCTTGGCGATACATGTCAGATCCGCCGATGCTCCTCATGCCGCCCATGGCCACTCTAAGAGCCGCTTCGGCGCTGACGCTAGTAGCCCCTTGGTTCACTTGACTGGCGATGGCCTTGGCCAGATCGTTACCGGCCTGTTCGTCAAATCCAACCTTTGGATTTCCAAAGGACCTCATCCCAGAGACCTGGTGCAAGAACCTAGAAGGATCCTGTCCCATCTTGGCCAAAGAACCAATGATCGATCCAGCGTCCCCGTATCCACCTCGGGTTGCCAACATAGACAAGCCCCTGCGCTTAATCGCAGCCCTCAGGCCGCCAGTGGCCACGATCGAGTCCTGTCCGGCAGCCAGATCAGACAAACTCAAGGCATTTTCGAACAGGTTGTCTTCAACATCCATAATGCCGCCGCCGCGAATCACCCGTCCTGTCTTGGCGTCTCTCCTGAACTTTACCTTGTCGCGGTTGCCGAGGCGCAGCTTGCTCTGCATCCTGGCTCTGTCGAACGCGCCTTCTCCAAGTCTCTGGGCCCCAAGATACCTTCTCGGATCGGCCTTCATGTAGTTTTCGATGTCTTGGACGTTTTCCATGTTTCCGGAAAGCTCTGCGTTTTTTGTGTCGTAAATGTCCTTGGCCGCATTGCCGAACCGACCTCTTACGAAGTCGCTGACTCCCGAAACCACACCTCCCGCATACCGTCCATACTTTTCCAATGTCCCGCCACGAATATCGACTGGCATGTTAGCCCACCAAGAATCCGAGTCTTGATTAGACCCAACCCTCGCTCGATATTCGTTTCTGTTTTCCCTCATGGCCTGAGCAAAAGCCATGCCTCTTCCAGTCATCCCAAGCATTTCCATGGCTGGGGTTCTGATGGCGGCAGCATACATTGCCCGATCTCGATTTAGCTCGTATGGGGCGGTTTTGGCGATCTGCGCGGCAACACCAACTCCAGTAATTGCCATCCCCATGTAATTGAACCCACGACCTCCCCCACCGCCCTGCGCGGCTCCGCCACCACCCTGGGTACCTCCTCCTCCGCTGCCACTTCCGCCCTTTCCGCCTCCTCCGCCGCCTCCTCCACCGCCTCCCTGGGCAGTAGAGCCAGCCCCGCCCATCTTTGAGAGGCCGCCACCCATAGCCGACATCTTTTGATTGATGGAATCCAGTTTCTTCTCTAGCTGATCCAGGGCAGCCACCTGGACAGACACCGCGTCCATTACCGTTCGATTCACGATCTGAAAGGTTGAACGAATTTCCTTTTCGAATCCACCCATCAAGGTCTTCTGATCTTGAAGCGCCTTGGTCAGACCTTGCGGCACTCCAATGGTCTGCTGACCGGTCGCCGGCCGGTTCCCCGTTCTTGTCTGGTTCTTCTGTGCTTGAACGCCAAAACCACCCCCAGCCATAAACCCGCCACTGCTTTGACTGGCACGCTTGAATTGCTGGTCTAAGGCCTGTATTTGACTCATCGCCCTGTTAAAGGACGAATTGTCAAAGACAATCGAATATACTATTTCTTTCTTTGCCATTTACAATTATCCCTTTTTAGGAGATTCGGGACGACCGGTGTGACTTGAATTAACAACAACACCGGCGCAGTCAGTTCCATGGGTCTCGTAGACATAGAAAGGATAGTACGGATAATCCCCTGGAACTGGATATCCAGGATAACTTGGATAAGACGGTGGTGTGACCGTAACGGGTATGTATTGGACTTGTGGCTCTACGAGAGCCAGTTCCAAATTAAACAGAGCCTGAATGCGTGTAGGTCCAACACCTACAGCCGGCAAGCCATTGGCCTTAAGCCCAGTGGCCGTAAAGGTTTTGGCCTTTTCATCGTAAGTAATCGTAACGGAGGTGTTATTCATGGATTCCCCTTAAAGATTGTCCCTAGAAAACTGAAAAATGGGCTTTGACGCATCGCATTATTTCTTTGAAAAGAAGTCAACGTCGTCATCGAATAGAGTCCCGAATTCTATCTCGATATCTTTCTTCACCGAAGCCTTGGGCAGATCGGCCTCTTTGATTTCTTTCTGAATTGGCTTGAAGTCCTGCAACTTGGCCGGAGCGTCTTTTAATATTTTCTTGGTCTGATCGTCCGATATCGCCTTTACGTCTGGTCGAGGCGCCAGATGGGCGATTTTGGCTTTGGCGAATAGGGCATCTAGCCCCTTCTCTGCCAGTTCTTTGCCCAGGCTAAGACCCCGGCGACGGTCCCTCTCCTCCCTCTCCAGCCGAGCCCTTCTTTCCTCGTCCGTTTCGATGAGTTTACGAGCCACTTCCCTACGCGAAATGTGGTTAAGTTCTGCGTAGTGAGTCTCGTAGTAGTGCTGGAGCACGTACTCTATGGGCAGCTCCGTCTCCACCTCTGCCAGCGGGGTGTGGTAGGTCTCAGAGAACCACCGACAGACCTGCCTGAGACGATATTCGTCTGTGTCTGAAAGCACCGCCTCCATGGCCAGGATCATGGTGGCTTTGACCACATTGTCGGCCATGGCGATAGGTTCTCCTTACCCGGTCAGTCCGGTTTCCTTCTCTTCCTTCTCTACGGTGGCCCGAATAGAAGGCTTGGCCGCTTCGGCCTTTTTGGCGATAGAAGCCTGATACTCTTCAATCATCGGACTTACCTGCGCCCACACCTCTTCCAATAGGTTGGGATCTTTGAGATCTTGTCCGTTTAGGCTGTCCTTCCACCACTCCGGCTTTTCCACCAGACGAACCGCCAACTGAGACAGCATGTGGGCGTAGTAGATGGCGATCGAGGAGGGCTCTGTCCCGTTGGTGTTACCGATAAATTCACGGTAAAGCCGATCTAGATTCAGAACGTCTCTTGGGGACAGCGACAGCTTAACGGAAAACTTACCAGACCAGGTCGTGTTGGTGTCAACACCAACGGTCGTAAAATGAAACTCTTTAACGTTTAATGAATTGGCCATGACTTGATTATAGCCCGTAGATTGTCTCTACGGCTCAAATTGGCCAAATTGTTGAATATTTTGGGTTACGAGGTAATCTTTTATGGCTGAACTTTTGACAGTTCAAGCTCAACCTCTCTAGCTAGCTGCCTATGTCTTGCGGCGGAAAGATTCTTTCGGTGCTCCGCAGAAAACACCCGACCTTTTAGGGAGTTGCTGATCTTCTCTCTAGTCTCATGAGACATCCTATAGTTTCCATTTAAGGTCCTTGTTTCAACGCCCTTTCTTATGGAGTCGGGGGATCTATTTAATGCGTTTCGTCTTATCTTTTCTCTTGTCTCGACCGAAACGGTTTTGCCACGATGAGCGTCTCCGATTTTTCTCTTATGTTCTTCCGAAAATTTTATTCCAGATGGCCCATCTCCACCATTTGTTAAATTTGTTAACTTGAATCCTAAACTCTTAAAGTAAGAAATATAAAATATTTCAGACTCATTGAGTTTTGTAGAATCGTCAAATTCTTCTACAATTTCTATTACAGGACGAAGATTCTTCGCCAAAAGGCTTCGAATCCAGTTACCTTTGTAGGTTCTGTCTTTCTTTAATTTATTTGGAGTGGCGTGATGAAGAGGTCTCTGTGTCCCAGACGAAGACTTCCCCACATACCGTATCTGGCCTGTTAGCGGATCCGATAGCACGTAAATCAAAAATTTCTTCATATTTTATTTAATTCCGCCATGACCTCACTGACGCTATTAACGACCAGGTCTACGGCATGGTATCTTTTGGCGTCAACCCAGCTAAACCACCACTCCTTTCCCCCGTCTGTCCTGGAGTGGTATTCCTCAATTGTCGTAGTTAATCTACGATTACAGAATGCGGCGATGGCAACCTGCAATGCTCGCAACGCATCGGCCGCAGAGGCCCAATCGTTGACTTGCCCGCTCATGTCGGCTGATAGCGACGGAGCGTGTGTCATTAGGATACTTCGATAAGTCATTACCCTAATAGGGCACGCGGAAATAATATAAAACCCCATACTGGCCGCCATGCCGTCGACCACACACACCACCGGGACCTTGGCCTCTTCGATTTTCTTGGCCAACTCAAACCCGGCCGGGACAGATCCTCCCGGAGTGTTTAGCTCCAACACAAAGACCGTAGATCCTGCCTTTTCAGCAGAGCTAATCCACGAAATCGCACTGGAAACACTTTCTCTATTGATGGTAGCGTTTAGTCGATACTTACAGGGCTTGTTGGCGTCGCAGGAGTCAAGCTCCCCTGCATCCAGAGACAGCTTGCTCGGGTTGGTTCCGGGCTTAGATACTGGAGCGTTTTGGCACCCCACAAGGAACAAAATCACCAGGGAGGCCAAATACTTCAACATCAAAACTCCTATCTTTTTTAGATTAAGTCTGACGTCAATGCCCTTGACAAACTCCTCTAGATCGTGCTACCTTCAAACCCGAAAATGAATATTGGCACTCCCCTTCTGTCTTTTGACGACGTTTCTTTGGTCCCTCAGTTTTCTGACGTTAAGTCCAGGGACGATCTGGACATCTCGGTAAATAGTCCCTTTGGGCAGTTGCATTCACCGGTTTTCGTAGCTCCCATGGATACGGTTTGTGGCGAGTTAATGGCCATTACGGCCTGGGTGAATGGAGTCACCCCGGTCATTCATCGAGGGATGCCACTCCCAGCAAGAATTAACGCACTGCGTTATGTTATCGATCACACCAAACCTCTAACCGGTCATGTCGGGCTGGCCGTGGGCCTAAAGGAAGACCTTGGCCCACTATTCGACTCTGGGGTACTGCCAGACTTCCTATGTCTGGACACAGCCAATGGACACAATCTAGAGGTCGCCAGGGCCACCGAAGCCTTGGCCAAAACCACCAACATCCCCATCATGACCGGAAATGTCGCCACGGGCGAAGCCGCCAAGCTCCTGATCCTTTCTGGCGCTAGGATGATACGGGTTGGTATCGGCGGAGGGTCCGCTTGCCTTACCAGGGTCAGAACCGGCCATGGCATCCCCACGCTGGCGTCTCTCCTGGAAACCAAAGAACACCTAGAAAGGTCCGTTTTGGGAGAGTATTTCCTGATCGCCGACGGTGGCGTCAGAAATTCAGGAGATGCGGTAAAGGCCCTGGCTGCCGGAGCTAACGCGGTCATGATCGGTGGATATCTGGCAGGCTCTAGCGCCTGTCCAGGAGAGACCATTAAGGTCAAAGGCAAGACCTTCAAGGCCTTTAGGGGTATGGCTTCGGCCGAAGCCAAGGGGTTTCCTCGTTACGTAGAAGGATACAGCGGCCTGGTACCCTACAAGGGTAGCTCCGAGGGGCTTCTGACTCAGTTTCTAGACGGCATCCGGTCTGGGCTATCGTATTCAGGCGCCACCAACCTAAAGGAACTTCACGAAGTGGCCCGTTTCGTCCAGATCACGACCAATGGCACGATCGAAGCCAAGGCCCATGCATTTTCCGGTTGACTTTCCGATCATCTCCGTGCTACATTGTAGCCAATGAAACAAGTTGAGATTGGCGAAAACCTAACGATTGTAATCGTCGTTACTATTATTACAGTCGGAATCTTGACCGGAATTTTTCTGGAAAGAGAAAGATCTGGCCGTTCTACGAATCCCTGTATTACTGACGGAGGTGCTAGATAATGAAACTCTCAGATCATCAAATCGAAATCTTGCTTTCAGCCAATGAAGCTTACCAGTTGGAGCCATTTGGTTCTTGCGATCCAGACCGTGGCTGTGCCGCCCAAATCCTTTATGGGATTAAGGACCCTAGCCGTGCTGCCAGCCGCCACCCAGTTTTAGCCCAGTGGTTTGATAATCTGTTTAAGGCCTATCCTAACCGAAGATGCCCAACGGAAAGGTTCGCAAAGGAATTAGTAGCACGATTCGGCTAAGCCACAAAGGCTCATGTGTCGGAACGGTATACGAAGGAGGCTTAGAACCTCCGGGGCTTCGGCCCGTGCAGGTTCAAGTCCTGCCATGAGCACTTACGACGATCGCGATATTTTAAAATTTTTCTTTGACTACTAAGACGTAATCTTACGTAGAATGAAGATAAAGTACACATGTCCTGTATGTAAAAACCAATTCTTAGAATACAAATCTCAGATAACTGGGAAACGAGCCTTTTGTTCCTCCAAGTGTAGAGCCAAGGGAATTGAGGTAGACCTAACGGGCCAGATCGTTGGACGACTTACCGTGATGTCTCGTATCCGTAATGAGACTAAACGACAAACCTATTATAGTTGTGTCTGTAGTTGCGGAAAAGAGAAAATAGTAACCCATAACAATCTAGCCTCAAGATCTACACAAAGCTGTGGGTGTCTGCAAAAAGAGCTGGTGGCAAAACGTTCTAGGAAACCAAAAGGGGTTGCAATCTTGGGCATGGTTTGGCGTTATTATCAAAAGAATGCACGTACCCGTGGATTTACGTGGAACCTCTCTAAAGAGGAGTTTAATGCACTTGTTTTGATGCCCTGCACGTATTGCGGGGTCTCAGGAAGGACAACGACACAAACTGAGTATGGGGATGAATTAAGGCATAACGGAGTGGATCGGCGGGATAATACCATAGGGTATGTCCTTGACAATTGTCAACCTTGCTGTAGTATTTGCAATCGGGCAAAAGGTTCTTTGCCAGAAGAGGAGTTCCAAAAATGGATCGAGGCTATTCTCCAAAAAAAACGTTCTTTACTTCCGATATCCACATGAGCCACAAGAACATTCTATCTTATTGTAGCCGTCCCTTCAAAACAGTCGAAGAAATGAATGAAGGACTACTTACTAACTGGAATAAGGTCATCCCTAAAGATGGTGTAGTTTTTGTTTTAGGCGACGTATCGTTCGATAAAGACATTACTAAAACTATCTGCTGGATTAACCAGCTAAACGGTGTTAAGCACCTGATCAAGGGCAACCACGATACCCACGTATCAGACGCCGTCTGGCAACAGTGCTTCGAGACCGTCTCGGACATTAAAGAGATACAAGTGGGTTCATCCAAAAAAATTGTCCTATGTCACTATCCCATGGTGAGCTGGAACGGCAGTCACCGAGGATCTTGGCAACTCTACGGGCACGTACACGGCACAATCCCAGATCCCAAGGACAAATACCAAATGGACGTTGGCGTGGACTGCAACAACATGAAGCCCTTTACGTTTGAGCAAATCAAGGCCAACATGGCCACCAAGACTCCGGCTTTAACAACAGGAAGGAATCTCTAAAATGGCCGCACTGGACATTTCCTCTACCGAAAAAGATTTAGTAGATCTGCTAGAGACCTACCTAGAGCAGGCCTTTCTCAGCGGAGTGACCAGCAACTCGACCGAGATCATTGCGGCTTTAGATGGTTACGATCAAGCCCAATACCAAAAGATTGGTGGATATCCGCTTGACGTAAGAGACAAGGTTAAGGCTTCTTTCAAGTCAACCGTTGCGGCCTACCTCAAGGCCATGAACGCAGGGACGTGGCAGAGCTTGACTCCAGATGGCACCTGGGCGGCAGTCGGAGGGGACTATTCCACCCCAGGATACTTCCGGGACGTCTTTGGCTGGATGTCCCTCAAAGGGGCGGTCAGTGGAGGAACTGAATCACAGACGATCCTCACACTTCCAAGTCAGATCTATCCATCCAAGGTCAAGACTCTTACGGCATATGCGGTGGTTGCTGGAAATCCGGTTACGGTTCCAATCACGATTAACCTTGGCGGATCCGTGGTCACCCCAGCCACCCCAGCCGGAGCCTATACGTTTCTGTCTCTTGATGGTATTCGGTACAAGATCAGTGAATAGAAAAAGAGGGTGGATCTATTAAAACCCACCCTCTTTCCTGTGTTGTCTTAAGCCAAGACTAAGCTACTGAAGGATCCGGGAGCGTCGAAGATCCCGGTGGCTCGGCCTGCGTGTTGCCGTACTCATGGCAAAGCAACCCGATGTAGGTGTTGGTCCCTGTGGCCAGGTCCTTGGCCGGTAGATTGACGGACATGCCTGTTGGCAGGCATCCCGTAATCAGCAAGAGTGGCGTATCCGATTCACGATCCAGGACCGTAAGCTGGATGTACTCCTGGGAAAGCAGATCTTGCAAATTGGTGATTTTCCCGGTCTTAAAGAATCCGTGATTTACCACCAAAAACCCACCGGCCCTGATGTTGCAAGGCTCAACGCCAACAGTCGTAAGACCGGCCGCGCTAAACCTGCCCAGAATATAGGCTGGACGGACGTCGTAGGACCAATCTACGCTGATGTCGTTCCAGATACCTACAATAGTACCTTCGATACTTACAATAGCCCTAGCCCCGTGTACTTGTTTACTGGCCGCCATTAGTTATCCTTATGTTATCCTTGTACCTTAAGATTGCCGCTTAGCCAGTCGCCGTCTGGGAAACCTGAGAAACCGTAAACGAGATGGGCACGAAGTAGAGCGCCGTGGCCAAGAAGACCTCTAGCTGAACCTGCATGACCGGGCCGTTGACCGCGATCCTGATGTTTCTAAAGCCAGCAGGGGCTTCGTCAGACGGCGCGATGAGGCGCAGCCTGCGCAGGTCTTCCAGGATACCCTGGATGACGCCAACCGCCGCTCCGGCAGACACATCAGCCAAGCTCTGACCAACAAAGGCATTTTCTGCTCTTTGGGCCAGGGTTAGGCCGATGATATCCATCGCGTATACCGCCTGGATGGAGTTAAAGACGAAGTTGTTGTCCTTCTGGTAGGTGGTCTGATCGCTGACGAAGCGATATCCACCAGACTTGCTCTTGCGAGCAACCAGTAGACCGGCGAGAAGCGCGTCCTCGGTCTGATCGTCCTTCTGTGGGTTGTAGGAACCGTCGGCGGTAACCACTCCAGTAATCTGGATGCCCTTGTTGAAGATGGCCCTGTAGAAAGCCGCTGCCTGCATCCCGGCAGCCTTGGCCGCCAGCATCCAAGGCTGGAACTGCTCGATGCCGTTTCCGCCAAGAGCCTTGGCATCCTGGAAGCACAGCGTAGCCCTGGCCGAGGCTAGGGTCCCCGAGGCGTCCTTGGCGTCGCTCAGAGACGTCCTCTTAGAGAGGAACGCCTGGCGGTTTTTCTTGGCCTTGATCTTAGACATGGCCGTAACGTGGGCCAGAGTGGCCGCGTTAATAGAGTCGATGGTATACGTAGAAGCCGCGTCGGTGAGATCATCCGCGATGTCATCCGTGGCGTCGCGACTAAAAGCCGGAACCACGAAGTTCACCGTAAGTCCCTCGGCTGCTTCTAGTGCCGAAGAAACGTCCGCGTCTGTGGTTGCTCCCAGCGTACCGCCAGACAGATAGGTCACAGAATAGGCACCAGGAAGACCCGAGGCCGCTGGTGTCTGATCGTCGCTGAAGACCACCAGCGAAGACTTGTCCCTAACCGACTCATAGAACCTAACCGCATCGCATTTAATGCGCGCAGTCTGATTGCCGTAGGTTGTTCCACAGCTGAAAGTACCCTCGTCTAGTGACAGCGGGGACTTTTGACCAAGGACTCCATTACCCACGGCCGCAGTGTAGCCGGTCTGGTTGTTGATGTAAGTGGCCAGATCCGAAATCGTGGCGAAGTTCTTTAGGGTCAGCGTCATGCTGGTCCCCGATCCGCCAACCACCGTAAAAATGGCCTGAGTTGACGTAATCTGGACTGTAGCCGTGGTTCCGGTGTACCCAACCTTAAGGGCGATGTCGCCACCCACCGACCACGTATCGGAGATGTCGTCCGAAGTACGCGAAGTGGTCATGGTTACCGACCGCTCAGTGGCCGAAACGATAACAGCGGGGCTTCCCGACTTTGAAAGCCAAGTGACCGGAGTGGTCGTCCCCAGAACGTACTGCGTGTACTCCACCGCAGTCGTCTGGTTGATCTCCAGGGTCTTGCCGATGCCGTTGATGATGGCAGTCCCGACCGTAGTTACGGTGACCGGGCTGTAGGCCATTAGGTCTGCCGTGGTTGAGGCAATTGACTGAGGAACGGAGACGTTGGCTGGGGCCGTAACGGTACCTGCTGACGCTCCACCTTTGTCGTGATCCGATAGCTTGATGGCCGTGATGGTCGTCGAGGTGACGGCCGTGATCACGTAAGATCCAACGTTGACGTTAGATCCACCAGCGATACACGATCCCGTAGGAATGATCATGGTGTCGCCTACGGTGGGCGTAACCGACCAAGCAGCCGACTTGGTTACAACAACCTGGTTGCCGCTCGCAGCCAACGCCAACGTACCAGAAACAGCACCGATGGTGCCTCTCGAAGCTCCGCCCGAGGCGCTGACCGAAGTTAGCGCATTGACCGCAGCGACGTAAGCCGTTGGGGTCATGGCCGCCGTGACAGAAACCGTCTCGGCCGCCGCTCCATTGACCCTAAACGTGTGGGTTAGAGTTCCAACTGGAGAAATATATGTATACGAAGACGTGGTTGGACGGACCTCGTCCGTCTCGACGATAGTGAAATTGATCTGATTCCCACTCTCGCCGTAGTTTCTTGCATAAAGCGTTCCGTAAGCCGCCGAGAGATCGTCCAAAATGGCCGCAGAAGCCCTGGCACTGGCGTTGGTTTTTAGCAGGTAGACCCTGCTGACAGTTCCCAGGATCTGGGGGTCGTTGGCGGGAGAGATGATGCCTCTGAAAGCGTCGACCAGCGGGCCGCTTTCATACTTGGCCACGACGTCGCCGAGCTGACCAGGTCCGAAAGAGTTCTCTTCCAGATCTTCCTCATTGGCGTAGTCAAGGCCCGCCGTAGCCTCTCCAACAACCAGAACCACTCCTGTGGTTGCGATGGTGGAGTCTGTCTGGGCGACCTTTGGCTTCGCCACTGATGAAGGAATTACGAGTAATCCCGCTTCTGGATCCAAATACGACTGAGCCAATGTAGTTATCCTTGTGTGTAAAGATTATCTCTGGTGTAGTCTAAAAAGACCATTACCGTCGACAAATTATCCCTGTCCGCCAGGCCCAGGTGGCTTGGGTAGCTTGGGTCCGGGATTGGTGGGATGCAGGTTAGGACCAGGCTTGGCTCCCATGCCCTGAACCACAGAGCCCACACCAAACTTCTGGTGGGGTAGCTTGACCGCGGCTGGCTTGCTCGGCTTGGCTCCCATGCCAGGCGCCGGCTTGGCCGTTGGATGTGTGGCCAAACTGGTGAAACTCTGAATTTCCTTGTTGGCCTGACCTACGTCCGCCTTCTTGACTTCCTTAGACACTTCTTTGGTAATTTCTTTCTTCATTTTGATTAGCTTTCGGTGAGGCATCTTCAAAGATTGCCCCCACTGAGTTTCCTGCTCTTCTGTCATGGTGGGGACGGGAGCGGCTGGCTTGGGTAGGTTCATCGGCTTGCCGGTGTCAGCCGAAACCTTAAAGTCATGAGCCCATTTCGTCTCTTCTTCTGGTGTCATGGCCTTTTCAGTCTCTTTGGTCTTTTTATTGTGAGCAGCCCAGGCAATCTTGAAAGCCGACTCTACGCCGTGCTCTTGCTTGAGTTTGTGCATGGTCTCTTCCGAAAACCCCGGAGGAGCCTTCTTCTCCAGGTATTCTGACCTGGCTAAAGGACCTCTCGGAGGAGGTATGGACGCTTTTCCGTGCTTGTTCATCAAAGCACTGATAAAATTTGAAACCGTATGATTGGCCGTCCCTGGCTGAGTCTCTCCAAGTAACTTACTTGCTTGTACTAAGTGTCCGTGTTGCGTTTTGTGAAATTCTCTTTTTTTTGCATTAAAAAGATCGCCCTCTGCGCTTGGATAGTAAATGCCGCCAGGCGGAATCTTTGGGGCATTTTCCATATTTTTATGGTATTCTACAATATGTGGATTGGACAGGTATGCCTGCTGTTCTTGCGGACCCAAGAACGTCTCGTGAAGGTGAGTCGCGTGTTTGTTACTCTCCGGAACGGTATAAGATCGCAGTTTGTTGTCAAAATGTTCGACACTTCCCTTCGGTGGTCCCCAGGCCTTTTTCAAATCCTCTGTCATTCTGACATAAAGATTAGGGTTGACTATGTCCCCTAAATGCCCTACAATCTTGACTGTATGGAAATAAAAGACCTTTCCGATTCACCCCTTGGCTTCGTCCTAACCTACCAAAACGGCTTGACCTTCATCCTCCTGATTAAGGACTCAGAAGAAAATTCCTACGTGAAGGTTAATTACCCAGGCAAGGAACCGGCCGTCTTTGACCTTCCTACCTTTAGAAAACACTACGAATTCAAGGATGACCCACTGTCAACATTCATCCTGGCCGAAGCGGCCTTCTTACTGAAAATGTACCATGAAGGTGTTAAGTCAAAAGATCCTCAATAATATCGCGTACTTAGTCTTCGCCTTCCCCATCTACCATATAGGTAATGCGTTTGCTGTTGGGGTCATTAAAGAAGTCTTCAAAGTCTTGGTTGGTGTCTTCGGAACCTTTCCAGGACTCGGCTTCAGAGTTGACTGGGTAGAGGCTGATGTTGGCTTCACTGGGCTGGGAGATCACCTTTTGGATCTTGTCATAGACGGACTTGGGCCAGTGCTGGCTAACGTAGCCGGTGATGGTGATGTATCTGGTGAAGACCTTGTGGGACTCTTCAAATGAAGGGTGTAGGTGAGGTGGCCCGTAAGAGACCTTCATGTTGTCGAAGCCACGATGTTCGAACAGGCTTTGCTTGTATCTAAGCAACAGGAACAGGATCAGGCTAAACAGGTAGGACAGATGCACAGCCTCTCCCTGGGCATGGCAGCCTATCCGGTAGCTTTCCTTGAGTTTGATACTTTCCAGTCTAACTGACTGGGGTGGTTTCTTAGGATAGACATCTACCTGAGTGTAATCATAATTAATGTAATCCGGATTTATTGTAACTACGTAATCCTTGACAGATAGTATATCAACAATTTGACCGGTTCTGGTCACCAAGACCATGCCTTTGGTGACAGTACCTCCGCCAAAATTGGCGAAAGTTAGCGTATTTAGTCCTCTGGCAATCGGAGTCAGCGAGCTGGCTGTCTTGACCCAGTCGTGGTAGTAATCCTCCGAGACCTTGTAGTGGGTGTCCCCCAAGGTGGCCGCCTGCTCAGTGCCTTCCATAAGCTCCAAGGTAATACACGGCAGCTTAACCTCGTTAAATCCCAGAGCGTCGATTACCGGGATGTCCTGTTTAAGGACCCATTCGATGGCATTTTTGAGTTCAGCTTCACCGTAGACTGACTTGGTAAGATCGTCCTGTACTAAATACGAATAGCAAAATTCCAAGAACTCGGGATGAGCCTTGAGATCTCTCAAGCCTTCCAGAATCGCGGTCCTGACGACCACGTCCCCCTGAAAGATACCTGGAGCGTGAGTGTTTTGAGCGATATAGGACGACATTCGTGACTACCTTACTCGTTTTCCTTGGCTACTTTATCCATCATTTCCGACACATAAACCTCAGCTTCCTTTTCAGACCACTCAACGGCTTCTTTCATGATGTCGGCCGGTTCGTTTCCGGGATGGTTCCATGATTCAGGAGAGCTTTTATCACTGACAGTCCTAAAGGTTAAAGCCTGAACAGAAACCTTACCGGTTCTTACCTTCTGGTATACCTGGACTCCTTTTAGCAAGGGGATTCCAGAAGCAGCGCCCTGGGCGACCCTACCGATAGGCCCTGCCCCAATTCTCAAGGCGGCTGTCGATATTGGCTTGTCCGTGACATCAAACGCACCCAACTGAAAATTCTTTCTATTTTTCTTTCCCTTAAGTGGCTTGTCCAAGCCCCGATCCCTAAGTTCGTCCTTAACAACCCGACTTAGAGCTGCCTGAGCGGCTGACGTTGGGGCCCCTTTTGTGTGATTAAACGGAACAATTACGTACTTGCTACCGTCCTTACTGGTTTTTGCCTTCTTCCCTGACAATAAATCGGGGATCATGTTGCGTGGAAGCGTGCCGTCTTCTATCCACTCAGCCTTCTTACCCAAAACGATAGACCACTTACCGGCGTCGACCTTTGTTAACGACAGATTTTCCAAGAAAAGCTCTCGACGGTAGTGCAGTTTTTGCTCGGCCAATTCGCGCATTTTAGAATAGGCTGATTCTGCAATGAACGCAGAATACTGCTCAGCATAAGCCTGAATACGCTGTTGATAGGACTTGATCTCAAAAATCTGAGACAGATCTACGTTAACTTTAATCATGCTACTCGTCGAACGGTCTCTTGACCGAAACTGGATGGCTATTTGCGGTCAAAAGCGGAACGTCGGGCTCCAATCCTTGCACCATTCCAGCCTGGACCTGCCTCCATCCAGAGTGCCCATTACGGTGCAGTACCTTAATTTTAACGCCTCTTTGACTGCCAATCGGTAACTGCAGATGGACCCGGGGGATCTTTCTTGACGTGTCTCCTGGCGGATCGAAAGCCGGGAGGTCTCTTTTCTTGAGCGGGCCTCTTCGGATGACGGCGTCAATCAGGCTCATGGCCTTGGAACTGGGGGCTGCCGTCACTAGCTTCTTTGGCGAAGCCGTGGCCTTGACGTCTCCTCCAGTCGGATCCAAGATCCTTCCAGTCGGACTCTTTAAAAACCAATGAGAACCATTGGCTTGTGGCTCGTACCCAGCATCTTTGCCACCAAGCAAATGATACAAAGCCTCGGTCGCATGATAACAGTCACCACCCTTGCAACTATGCGAAGGATGCATGTCCCTTAAAGACTGCACCATCTCGTCCGCAGGAGACCGCCTCTCTGCCTTACTTAACCCGTTGTTTCGTGCCATCTGGATGATCATCTGAACCAAATAGTTAATGTTTTCGTATAGTTGCGGATTTTCTTGTGCGATAACCTGAAGGAATTCCTGTTGATTCTGCAGTTCTTTTAGGATACCGACCAATTTAGTTTTCAGATCTGGCGAGTCATCTTGCGGGGCGGACTGAGAGGCCAGGTCATTCAGTTCCTGATGTGGTGAATTTTCAACACTTTGGGCTTCAGTACTTGGGGTATTTTCGGTACCTGGCTGTCGGTGCGGGTTGTTTCCCCTTGGTGTTCCAAAGGGAGACCCGTAGACGATATCCATGGTTGGTTCGACAGGGGGATTCAGTTCATCTCTTGGCAAAAACGGGTTTATGGTTCCGTCATTGATGAGCTTTGCGGTAATGGCCTCGTCGGAGAGCTGTTCGGTCTCCTCTGGCGCAACCGGCGCAATCACGGCATTAGGGTTGATGACCTCCATGGTGTCGGCCCGCCCCCTTCGTTCCATTTTTTGTAGCTTCACCCTACAAAGATTGCTTGACCTTTTGGCCTCGACAGGGTACTGTTATCTGCACTAACAATGAAACCGATGAAGCGCCTTAGCTATGTTGCCTTTTTTGGTAAGAAGGGCTCTGGGAAAAACTACATGGCTTCCGAGCTAGCCACGCGCTTGCCGGGCATTAAGTTCATAACCACTGCGTTTGCAGATCCGGTTAAGGAGCTGGTGGAATGGCTATTCGGGGTCCCCAAACAGGACCTTTGGGGTTCATCCAAGAATCGAGAAAGAATCTTAGTGGGAGGTTCTGATCTAGAGTTAGAGATCTTCTTGGCCAGAGCCAACCAGACCTTGCTGTACACCCCAGTGTCAACGGATTTGTCAGAGATTCTACGCCAGATCCTCAAAGATCTGGCCCGAGACCGTCCTTCAAACATAACGGCCAGGCACCTTTTACGAAAGGTATCGGAAGACATTAAGGCTGGGATGGGAGAGGATTTTTGGATTAAGAAGCTGGAACAAAAACGGGCACTGGAAACACAAAAGGATCCGAATTCCGTCCTTTTGGTTACAGACGGCAGGTTTCCTCTTGAAGCAAAAGCCATCAAGGACGCTGACGGCATCTGCGTCAAGATCGTGAACCCCAAACCTCAATCAGACGATCACGTCACCGAAAACTCAGTAGACCTGATTGATGAAAGTCTGTTTTCGGTTGTCATCAAAAATGACGGCAAAAAATATGACGTGATGGCTTTTCATGACTTGGTCTGCAACTTTATTGAAAGTATTTTCCCAGAGGACAAATGATAAAACAGTTGGTGGTTTTAATTACTCTCATCTTTGCGTTATGCCTATTCCAGGCCGCCTTTTTCTTGTTGCTGATCTTCGGGTACGTCAATCTCAAAGACTGCGCCGGGCCAGGTGTTGTCGACGCCGGGATCGATACCCAAGAATCCCCGGCTGTGGAGATTAGGGACTGATGGTGGGCCTGTGTCTTGCATTGATCTTGGCGGTTCTTTGGCTGTACTCACTGTACGACATTCTACACGTGACCAAAGTAGATCCCAAGGACTACTCGGTAAGGATGTTGTTGCATTCAAGGTGTGAAGAAACCGGGGCAGAGGTCTACACCTGGGAGCAAGTACATCCGTTGATGATCCATGCGGAGTTCATGACGCACCGCGTTATGAGTCGCAACACGTCCTCAATGAGGGCGATCCCCACCAAGAAGATCCTGGCGCAGGTTATCAGATACCCAGCGTACCCCGTCTTTTGGGGCAAGAACCAGCCCGGAATGCAGGCCAAAGCGCAGCTATATGGCTTGTCGTTGGTGTTGGTTAGGGGGCTTTGGGGTGTTGCCCGCTATGGAATGGTGTTCGCGGCCTGGATTTTGTACAAGCTAGGCCTCCACAAGCAGTTGGCGTCTAGGCTCATCCACCCCTGGGCTTGGGCGACGGTCTTGGTCACTGCTACCGAACTAGACAATTACCTGGAGCTACGAGACCACCCAGACGCCCAACCAGAAATCGCCGTTGTGGCCAAAAAGCTACGGCAAGCAGTCGCAGAGTCTAAGCCGCAAATTTTGCACGTTGGCGAATGGCACGTACCCTTCTTTAAAGATCCACCAAAACAAATAGAAAACCAATGGAAACTCCAGGTTTCAGCGGGTCGCTGCGCCAGAGTCTCTTACAACAACCATAACGGTACCAGAGCCGGCGAGTCCGAAGACATTGAATTAGCCCAAAAACTTCTGGCCAGCAAGCACATGTCTCCGTTCGAACACCAGTGCCAGGCCCTCAGTCCCGGAAGCGTGGCCCTCGGAAACCTCAAGGGCTGGGCTCAATACCGACACTTCCTTTGGAAATAAACTCTCAATCTATAGGATATGCCTACTGGCTTCACCGACTACCTCGTCATCCTCGAAGCGCAAATCAATCGTATGTCCGGACACGAAAAATACAAAGAACTCGTACTTTTGAGTTGGGAGTACCTCCAGCTAGAAAACGTGACTAAGTCTCGGAACCTACTAACCAAAGTCCTCTTGAACGAGGAATATATGGACAAAGCCCTGTTCTTTGATCTGGAGTTTGATGACGATTTTCGTTGGGCGCTTTCAGATCTGCTAGAGACCTTTGGTACAGATATGCTGCAGGAAGCCAAGCAGTCCGGCCTAATGTCCTCTTGACAAAACCTGCCACTACGTGGTAAATATCACCCAATGAGCCTCAAAAGATTCTACCTAGACCTGTCAGCTGGGGTTTTGGATTTTTCCAAATTTACAGTAAAACTCCCCAAAACCCTCCCAACCCAAACCGTTAACTATACAGACACCAATCTCTACGACTCAATCGTCGTCACCTCAGCCGCCATCATCGATGGACACTACCTCTCCGTTACCGTAGACTCAGATCTCTCCGAAAAAGCTCTGGATTACATCAAAGTCTACCCCATCTTCGCTCCCCTAACTACCCAAGGTCACCAACTCCACTTCGACGATGTCTCCGGTATCGCACAAATTATCGGCTTTAAGGTGTTGTCGAAAGATCATGACTAAAAACTCCAACAAAAACGAGCCCTTACGATTAAACGTCCCCGCACTTTGTCTTAGTGTAGTATTTTTTATTGGGGGGTGGATGGAGATTGGGACTCCGTATGAGAGTGCGGTATTTTTGGGATTGATGTTGGGGTTATTTTATCTTTGGATTGGGCTGGGTCTACACTTACGGTGGCGAGATTAACGGCAATCTTTGATACCAAATGCTTTTATCTGCGAGGATGTTACAGGACGTAACGTCGGTCAACTCTTTTGAGTACGTGGATCGTGCCACCTACACGGTAGGGGACACGACGGTCATCTATTTTCAGTTAATCGACTTATCCAAGGACAAGGCTGAGCGCGGGTTCAACCCAGGCGGGCGGCGATTTTGTCCGGCTGCGGGGGCGACACTTACGGTAACGATCGACTCGTTGGATTCAGCCAAGAAGATCAGCAACCGAACCGCCACGCAGCCCTATCCGACCCTAGACGCCTCCATCTGGTCTGTGGCGATTACGTCAGCGGATACGATCCAGGGGACCTGCGCAATCAGGCTCACTCTGACCCAGTCCGCCGTGGTCACTAAGGGATCTAAAGAGGCCGCCATCGATATTTATTCCAGTGGAGCCATCTAATGGCTGACTATTCAGACAGCAAAGAAATTACCGGCGAGGTCTTCTTTGACAACGAAATCGAGTCGGCTTTTGGTAGAACGGAACCTCTCTTAACCCCAGACAAGCTCTACAGTCGATATCTGGCCGGAATTCGCCTGGAAGGCAAGCAGATCGATCCTTTGACAGGCAAGCCCTTTAAGATCACCTCGGAGATGCTACAGGACTACATCCTTGGCGCGGTACAAGAGGCTGAAGTGGACTTGGGCCTTGTGATCATGCCCACCCAGTTTGACAAGAAGGCCCACTACCACCGACTAGATTATCAGCACTGGGGATACTTCATGCTGGACATGAAGCCCATTTCGTCCATCGATCGAATGTCCATTCAGTTCGCCGATGGGACAGAAACCTTCGTTTTCCCAAATAGCTGGATTGAAGCCGCTAACGCGGTCTGGGGTCAAATCAATCTTATCCCAGCCACGTTTAATGGGTTTTTGGCCCCTAGTTCTTCGGATTCTTCGTCTTCTTTGCTTTATTTGCAGTTTTTCAAGTCCCCTTGGGTCTCTGCCCTGGTAAGGTTTGTCTATACGGCCGGATTCAAAGACGGTAAGATCCCCAGAATCATCAACAATTACATCGGGATGATCGCGGCCATGGACGTTTTGTCTAAGCTGGCCACAACCAACGCTTTCTCAGCCTCCAGCAGCCTAAGCCTGGACGGAATGAGTCAGTCCCTGTCTTCTGATGGTCCACGAATCTACGATGCCAGGATCAAAAAGCTTCAAGAAGACAGAGAAAAGCTCGGCAAAGACATCAAACGGATCTATCGTAGGATCGTAGTCAGCTCGGTGTAAAGACCCATGAGGAAGAAACTAGCAGACATCCCGGTTGGGAAGCAGATCTCTGGAGATCCAAACGATCTAACCACGCACGATTATTCCCACGTATTACCGACCAAGCTAAGAGATCAGGGCTATCAGCTCCACGTAGTTCACGTGAGACCTCTCAGACCCGGAGAAAGCCACGGACTACACTCAGTTCTCTACCACCCAGAGGGAGGAGAAATTGGTGAAGTTAACGGAGGGTTTAAGGTCGGTCGAATGAACGGGATCCTCGGAGGTCATGCTCAAATTCGTCATTCAAAAATTGACGAAGCGCACCGAGGCAAGGGACTTGGCCTGGCCATGTACGAGGCATTCTACTCACACGCAAAAAATGCGCTAGGCGCAACCCACGCCTCGTCTGAAGATCATCACTCATCAATGGCCTCGGCCGTCCATGCAAAAATGTCTAAAAAGCACGGCATGGATTACATCCCTCAAAAGGCCCCTGAGGCCGACGAGGTCCCGTCTGGTCCTTACGATGGGAAACTAAAGCCATATACCTACACTCTAAAGTCGGAAGATCTGTCTAAATCCTATGAACCAGACGAGATCTTAAGACTGTTGGGGATTCCAGAAGAACGATCCTTGGCTCTTAAGATGAATGGATGCCAAGATGGTCATTTGGCCATGGCCCTACAGCACCAGGATCTTTGGCCAAAGATCGTCGGACACAAATCCCTTGGGCCTATTACCAGAGCTGTAATTGCTAAGACTCGGGCCTACATGGGCCTGTGGGACGATCTCCTTGGCTCCGGTCCTTCTTTGACCGGAGAAGACCTTGAGGCCATGACCCAGACCTGTCAGGGGCACGACCAGGAAGACTCCTACCTGTCAAAAATCCTTGGACATCCAAATATCAGCCCAAACACAGTGGCCAGCCTGATCGATCTGGCCTATCACAAGGCCCTGTCACACAAGGCAGTTGAGAAGGCCACTCTAGATCTTTTTGTGCATTGGCACGTTGAATTCCCAGACCAGCCAATTATCGCAGAGATGGCTCGGGCAGCACTGGGCAACCCAGCAACTTCAGAGCACTGCTACGAATTGGCCTTGGCCGTAGACGATCCGGCCACCCAAATGGCCGTGTTGCAGTCAGGGTTCTATTTGCCCATCAAGCCAGCCAAAGATATCCTTATGGGGTGTATTTACCAAGACGACGAGCCGCTTCGAATGGCCATCGTCAACCATCCACTAGTGGGTAAGGAACTTTTGGAAATTGCTGTTCAGGATAAGGTCCAGGCCATACGAGACATCGCCAGAGCCAAATTGGCCAACATCCTATACAAAGAGGGGATGAAGCCTCAGGATGTTTCCGAAAAGCTCGATCCCAACGCCCACTCTGTCCCCTAGACCTTCTTGGACAGTACCTTCAAAACGGCCGTTACGCCATTCCGATAAGACTCGGTCTTTAAAACATCGGATTGAATCAGAGAATCGGCCTTGTGACCCACAAATTTGTGCTTTCCTGGTTTGTCCTTTAGGTGGGCCGAGATGTCGTCGTGAACAGGACCTACCGGATCTCCTCCAATGGCCTGAGCGTGCGCCACATACATGGCCGAATGCCGCGCCGCTGTCTTGGAGTCCCCTACTGCATTGGCTGCCTTCATGGACCTAAGGTGATGGGCCGCCGCCTCCACATGCCGACCATGTAGATACTCCTTGTAGGCCTTGTCCTCGGCGTCCGCCTGCGATAGCCCATCCCCAAATTCATAGGTCGCCGCCTTCGCGTGCAACTGATGCGCATCGTGTGGATGGAAGATGTCCCTCCCCATCCACTTGTGGTTTTCTGGTTTGCCTGGAATCATTTGTTACCAGTAAAGATTGGGCTTGACCCACCCACACGATCCATGCTTTACTCCCCTCATGCCCGTAAATGCCCTGCAACTCGCTCTCAAAACCGGAACCTCCCTGGATTACATCAAGGATACCCTCAAAATCTCCGTAAAGGAACATCCTAAGTACCCGAATTTGCTACATTTTTCGTACAGCCAAATCGAATCCCCCATGGACAATCCGATTGTGCAGGATGCTCGTGGCACGATTTTGGATTCTGCGAACGACTGGGCGATTGTATGTTGGGGGTACCGTAAATTTTTTAATTTTGGAGAGCCCAACGCACATCCGTTGGAGTGGAACGTCAAGTCTTTTGTAGGCACGGTTCCTGTTGAGTTTTACGAAAAGGTTGACGGGAGTCTTTGTATGATGTATTTTTACGACAACGACATTCACGTTGCTACCACCGGGTCTCCGGATGCTGGTGGCGAGGTTAATGGGTACGGGTTATCGTTTGCCGAGCTATTCTGGAAGGCTTTTGCCAGTTATTATGATGGTGGATGCATGAGCCCAGAACAAACCAAGGCCAAGCTTGTTAGGACCCAATTCTGGAATTCTCACAAGATCATGACGTTGATGTTTGAGGTTGTAAGTCCCATGAATCAGGTCGTGGTACAATACGATTTGGGGCTTAGATTTTTAGGAGGGAGGTACGTCTCTAGCAAAGAGATTTGGCTACACAACTTTGCCCATTTTGGGCTGATCCCGAGGCCAAAGAGGTATGCATTTAAGAGTCTTCAGGAGGCGATTTTGTCCTTCGATCATGTCAAGGGGAATGAGATGGAGGGGTATGTCGCGGTGGATCCATATTTTAACCGAGTAAAGATCAAGCATCCTGGATATCTGGTATTACACAAAGCTCGTGAGGGCCTGTCCGGGAAGGGCATTATGGAGCAGATCCAGCAAGGGGACTCGGAGGAACTAATTTCCTACTTCCCGCAATTCAAGGAAATCCACGATAGGATGAAGGCTTGGTATTTGGGCCTGGCTACAAAGCTGGACGCGGCTTACGAAAATGTAAGCCAGAACACAAATGACAGAAAGTCCTTTGCTTTGGCCGTAAAGGCTCTAGACATGCCCTTCAAAAACCTGCTATTCAGTCGACTGGACGGGAAGTCGATCTTGACGATCTTGGCAGAGACCAACACAAAGTATCTGGTAGACGCCTTCAACAAAGAAGAAGGGGGCTAAGACTTAAAGGTCTCATCAAGGGACGAAACTGCGTCAGCGTCCCACTCATCGCCAAAGGTCAGGGTATATGAGTCGGCTTCTGTTCTTACCGAAACCGACTTAGCCATGGCCGAGTAGCAGTCACAACCAACAAAGGCATTGCCCGACATCTGTGCGATTCCGCACAGAGGACAGGCTTTGTGGGCTAAAGCCTTGCCCACTTTCAGCGACTGGGTCGGCCTCTTGGGTAACTCAGCGGCCTCCAATGCATTGTCGGGCCCTGGCTTCTCTCCCACTGGCTTTAAGCCAGGAATGTTGATCTTTCTGGCGCCTCCGACAGAAGGCTTTAGTTCCAAAGAGGGCTTTTGCTTTCTGTTGGGGTTGAGTTTGATCTCGCTCTCACCTGGCTGAATGTTGGGGGTTTTGGGGATAAATCCGCCTGGGCCTCCAGTGGTTAGGATCCTTGGTCGATATTCCTTCCTAAGAGGAACCTCGGCCTTTACCAGAGTAAGTCTTGGTGGACCCGGAGGAGGTTCCTTTGCCACCTGTCCGACATGTTGATGAAAGGCGGCCTTGACCGCATGTTCGATCCCCGACTTTTGGGCTTGTTCTAGGCCATCAAAAGAGTTTGTGGTTGGGTCGTATACATGATTGTGAAGGATCTTATGATTGGAGCCCACAAGATGTACCGCTGGGGCAAAAGCCTTTGGGTCTGATCCTGGGGGTCCATTGGGCTGATCCAGGATCAGCCTGTGGTTGGTGGCCTTTAGGGCTTCTGGAAGCAGGTGGCTGTAGTCGTGGTACGTTGCGTGTCTAGCAATATTTGGATATGAACTAAACAGAGGATCAGTCTCTGTTAGTGGCTGAGCCTTTTGGGACTTAGACAGACCTCTAACGTCGATGATGGCACCCAGGGCCACAGCCAGGTTGATTTGTGGGTAATCCTTAAATGAGTACCCCAAAACCGATCCTGTCAATCCCTTTTCCGACTTGGTAAAGTTGATTGCTAGGTGAGATCCAGGGACCACTCCGTCATAATCGACGAGGCCATCAAGCCATTTGTAGATCTTTTTGGGATCCATCGATTGCCTTTCACAGCTTGGAGTTCAGCGTATCTACCAGAGACTCAAACTCTGACAGATAGGGACTAAAGGCCCCAGGGTCTACCTCTGACTTGGCCATCTCTGTATAAACCAAGTCCGGCCTCTTCTTTTTGGCTGCGTAGCGAGCCATGGCCTGATGAGAGCCAGCTCCAATAAACTCTCCCTCGCCATCCTTTTTGACCAATATGAGGGTTAGGCCTCCCTTGGTGTTGATCTGGTACACCTGATCGGACCCCAAATGCCCGATCTTTTTGATGTCCCTGATTTCCTTTGGCGATACGTCTGACGGATTCATGTTACCTCAAAGATTGAGGCTAACGGGGTCCAAAAAGGGCCTTGGAGGAGGCCGTTTCCTGTCGCTGAGACGGGACAGTTTCGTCCACTTCAGACGAATGGAAGAAGAACTCTCTTTGGAGCAGAGCGGACTGCGGCATTCTGACCACCCTACGCTCTCCGGAGACGCCATCAATGGCGTGAGCCACGCGGACCTCATGGATGAGCCGAGAGACCACCCAGTACGGCCGGTACCTGTACCTAACAGTACAGATCTTGCCTTGTCCAGTGGTGGGTTCTATTCCTGGTCCAGCACTCACCCACTTAATGTTTCCATCTACTATGGTGAAATCGTCGTTTTGGTAGTAGGTTTTCCCGGCAGAGTCCACCAGCAGAGACACACTAACGGCGGGGAACTTCAACCTGTCCGTCCCGGTCAGAGAACAACTGAAAGTTTCTCTATTTGGGACGGTAATGGACTCTTCTTTGAGGTAGAGCCGGTCAAACGGCATGATCTCCACCTCAGAAGTTGATGGGCTGTCGTAGTACCGAGGAAAGACCACCTGGACCGTGGTCCCGTCAATCAGGCCCACGTCGATGTCCTGGACCCCATGGCTATTGGCTTGAAAGGCCAGGGTAACCTCGCCCTTCTGGCTTAGCAAGAAGCCATTGACGCAGTTGAGATGGTGATGGCCAGGTCGACGATTGTCGTCCTCAGAAACCAAACCCACCGGGCATCTCATGGCCGCGTAATGAACAAAAGACACCCCAACATTCCTAATCATGTCGTCAAAGGCTTGGATGTCAAAAGCCACTTGCGTGTCTGTGAGATCCATGGTATTGACTGGATTTGGAATCTGCTTCGGCATTCTTCCTTAAAAGATTGCTTGACCAAAGACCCCTAACTCTGGTAAATTTGAAAGAATGAAACTCACCGTGCTGTTAGACTGCGACGGCGTCCTGGCCGACTTTAACGCCAGGACCTTTCAAGACGTGGTGTCCCTCAAGGGTTCCTCAGAACAGACCCATCAGGATTGGTCAATAGAAGAGACCTTTGGTCTTTCCGGTAAGGAAAAGCGGTGGCTAAAGGCCCAGAGGTCTAATCCTGGATGGTGTCTTTCCATTCCGCCATTCGAAAAGGCCATCCAAGCAGTCAAAGACCTGCGTCAGATAGCCGACGTGCATATCGTAACCAGCCCTTGGCTGTCCAAGCACTGGACGCATGAAAGGTACTCCTGGCTTAAGAAGCATTTTGGATTAAGCTATAATGACGTGACCTTTACACATCAGAAACACCGTGTTTTTGGTCATGTTTTTGTAGACGACAAGGAATCCCATCATGTGTCTTGGCTGGATCAGCACCCAAACCACACCTCTTTTTTGTGGGCTCAGCCCTACAACATTCCGGTCAAAGGCTCTGTATTCTATCAGTCTCCATTCTACACTGACGACTGGGGACAGCTACACGAATATGTAAGCTACCTTACCAACACTACAAAATGACTAAAAAAGCCGACAAATTCAATAAGTCCAGGTCCGAGTTCCCCCTTAACGACGAGTGGGCAACCCCACCAGAAATTCTAGACAGAATCCGCCGTGTCGCCCCAATCGGGCTAGATCCCTTTGGCAAAGAACCGTCCTTCGTTGGGGCTGCCGTAACCAATATCTACGACGGTACCCCAGAAACAGACGGGTTTTTAATGCCTTGGCATGAAGGGAACTCCGACGTCGCCTTCATGAACCCGCCCTTTTCCAGAAAGGCCGACTTTGCCAAGGTCTGGAAGACCGAGTGCGAACTGCTCTCCAGCTCCGGTTCAACCAGAACCCTCTTTTGCGTACTGCCATCCAACACAGAGCAACAGTTCTTTCACACGATGATGTCCGTGCCAGGATCTTTTATGATACTGTATAAGTCACGAACATCCTACTACAAAGATGACGGCGACACCCTTATCCGAAAGACCGGAGCGAGTTTTGCTTCTGTCTCGTTTGTATATGGCCCACAAGCCCTTAATATTGCTCTACAATTCAAAGACATGGCCACCATCGTTCAGCTTGGTACCAGGCCATAATCTTTAAGGGCAGTGGATCCTAGAACTCAAGGAATGATAGTTGCCCTGGTGGCTGCCTCAGAGGCCATCGACAAGGTGGGTGAAAAAATAGACATCAAGGGCATTGACATTACTTCCTTTGAGGAAGGAACCGGGACCCTTAATGTTGAGCACGTAGATCCTGGGGAAAAGGACCCGCGCGATCCGACCAAGCCCTTGTCTTTTGGACAGGAAACAGTCGGCAAGATCATCGCCGCCAAGAAGATCTTTTCCAAGAAAGATTGCGAAAACGAAATTGAGGAAAAGATCTGGGCAGACATCGAAATGCCCTATCTTTTGGTCATCGGGCGCCTGGAAGACGCTGCTGGACATCCCTTGGTAGAGACCGCCGCTAGAGCCCAGGCGGCCAAAATCCGAGACGCTCACGCCAACGGGGAAATGTCCATTGTTCGGGCCAGCATCCAGGGCAACACCCTATCCCAAACCGACAACAAACTGACCTCAACCCTGGCTCGCAAGGTGTCCCTTACCATCGGCCCCTGCAACGCCACCTGCAATGCCTACCTGATCGCCGATCCTCAGGCCCCAGAAGGCTTTGATAAACAACCGATACCCTTTGAAAAACTAAAAAACCTAGAGATTTTCAGGGGTTATGGTAAAAAGGAACCCTTTGACAAATTATATAAGGCACTTGATTCTGGTGGTGGTGGAGGTGGCGTGGCGCCGGACGCTTTGGTTGGTGGAGCGGCACTGGCCAAGGAGTGGCTTGGGGTTAAGAGCCGGATCCGGACTGCGTTGAGGAGCTACCGAGGCAAGGCTGACCCGAAGGCTGTAAGGGAGCATCTTAAGAAGGAGGTTCCTGAGCTTGGCGAGGAAGAAGCGGACAAACTAGCCAAGGAATTCGACTTACCCAAGGTCACCAAATCGGTCAAGGAATTGTTTTGGAGAACCCAGAATCTATGGATTGAGCTAAACAAGGGACTTCCGGACAGGTCTGTTGATTTTGGTGGGTACTGGGTGGAGCCGGGAGTGGCCGTTTTGCCTGATGGTCTGTATTCGATTCTGTATTCAGATGCGACTCATTATTATATCGTACCACAGGGCATGGAAAACACCTACACCTTGTACGACTTGACCAAAATTCCCAAGGCCAAAGAGGACCAGTTTTTCAAGGTCACCTCTCTTCCAGCCATCTCTTTCCAACACCTGGTAAAGTCGGAAGATGAAATCCCAGAAATCCACGAAGACAAGATCCCTGGCGGCTTGGCCGACAAAAAGAACCCGTCAGATTTCGACAAGGAAGCCCTAAAAGAGGGTGTTCGGGTCGAGCTAGAGCACACGTCCGATCCTGCCATCGCCCTTGAAATCGCCATGGACCACCTGACCGAAGACCCCGCCTACTACAAAAAACTAGCGACCATCGAAAAGGATTGATTTTTGGATCGACCCCTGATAGGGTCTTTCCATGGACGAAGTTCCCCATCTAAAAATTGGCAACATTAAGCTTGATCTAAAGCGACCAGGGCTCTACAGTTCCAAGCCCCATCCTATTTGGGCAGAGATCTACTTTAAGGACGGGCAGTGGTTTGGGCGTGTGACCTTTATGGACGACTCGTCTTACGTTACATCTCTGTCTACAAGGTACGGACACATAAACGCAAATCTTGCGGCTGCCGAAATCCAACAACAAATTGAACAAATCTATTACAGCTGTCTTGGCGTTGTGGGCCTGAGGTGATCTATGCAAAATGAGTTGGATTTTTATCGTAAACTTAAAAATGAAGTGGCGGTTTTAAAGGCCACCAACGCGGAACTTAGGCGTGAAATCGAAAGGCTGCAAGGGCTTCTCAAGGAAGCCCGAAGAGACATCCAAAAGCCCGGTTTCTATCGTCGCTGCGTAGAGCACTTGGACAACTTTCTTAACAAGAGACCCAGATGAAAAAGCCTTCCAAAGAAGAACTCTTTGCCAACTACAATGGGAATTTGAAGTGGCTTGGCAGGCAGACCATTTATTTGACCCTACACGGATCTCACGCATACGGGACCAACGTCGCTGGGTCTGACGTTGACTTTAAGGGGGTTTGCATTCCCCCGAAGGAAATTAGTTCTGGGTTTCTTGAGTCTTTTGAACAAGCGGATGGAAAGCAGTGGGGCAATTACGATGGCAGCATCTACTCATTGAGGAAGTTTTGTCAGTTGGCTTCTGTTTGCAATCCATCTGTGATTGAGATCTTGTGGGCAGATCCCGGTACGTGGATTTGGGCGGCCAGGAAAGACAAAGGGTACGTCATGTATTGGCCCACCCTTGGGTGGGAAGAGATCTACAATATTCGAACTTCGTTTCTGTCTCAAGAAGCATTGCCAAGGTACAGTGGCTACGCCATTAGCCAGGTAAGACACATCGATCTTCATCGCCAATACCTTCTGAACCCACCAAAAAAGAAGCCTGAAAGAGAGGATTTTAACCTTCCAGGACATCCATTGATTCCAAAAGAACAAAGGGAATCAATGGAAGCCCTAATGAAAAAGGTGGTCGAGGGCTGGCAGGTAGACCTTCAGTCGGTGGATTACACCCACAGAATCGATCTGCTCAACAAGCTGTCCGCAAGCTTAGCCGACATGAAATTAACCGCAGAAGATCAGTGGTATTTGGCGTCAAAAAAGATCGGCCTAGACGACCAGGCCATGGAGTACCTAAAGCAAGAACGGGCCTTTAAGAATGCTGTGAGCGAGTGGGCTAAGTACCAAGAATGGAAGAAAAATCGTAATCCAGTCAGGGCCGAGATGGAAGCCAAATACGGATACGATCTAAAAATGGCCATGCACACCATCCGGCTTCAAAGGACATGCTCCGAGATCCTTCAAGGGAAAGGTGTTAAAGTTTATAGACCAGACGCCAAAGAGCTGCTAGAGATCAGGAACGGTGTTTGGACATATGAACAATTCAAGGAAGAGGTTAAAAGACTCCATGACCTGAACGAATCTCTAGCAAAAACAACGACCCTACCCAAAACCGCTGACGTTAAAAAGATTAACCAAGCGTGTCAACGTATGACTGAGGCTTGGTGGTAAAAAGGTAATTAAAATGAATGACAAATACCCGATTCTTTTATTTTGGAGCCGTGTTGACGCCGCCTGGATTGCAGAAGCCCCAGATCTTCCTGGGTGCCTAGCTCACGGAGACACGCCGGAAGAGGCCGTCAAGGAAATCCGTGTTGCGATTGGTCTTTGGCTTGAAACCGCCAAAGAAGAGGGTCGCACACACTCAGATCCTTCTACTTGGGAGGATTGGGTTGGATATCTGAAAGTTGTTGACAGCCAGTCTCCGTAACTGATACGGTTCAAAGCACCGTTCCGAGATGGGTGAGTGGAGAAACCACCTGGCTGTTAACCAGGCGCCGAAAGGCCAACCCACGTTCGAGTCGTGGTCTCGGAGCCAACGTCAAAAGGAAAAAGAAGGTAAATGATCAAAGAAGACGCGACAGAAGAAGAGCTACGCAAGTTTTGCCTGAATGGGCTTGAAGCCGATGCCTGCGAGGCCCAGGCCGACTTCGATCACTCAAAGGCCGTCCAGGCAGGAGCGGATCTAAGCAAGTTCAACATGAACTTTACCCACTATCGGAGGCAAGGGGAGTGCCCCTGCATGGCCTCCTGGGTCGCCCTATATAATTCCAAGGCCTCCAGGGTTTAGGTGCCCAAATGGTCTATTCGTTTGAGATTCTTAGACTAGACGGAACCTCTATTTATCGAGGTCTGTTTGAAAGCAAGGAGCGGGCTTTCTTGTCTGCTCTGGAAAACGGGTTCAGGCTGGCTGGCGCCGATCTGTCTGGCCTAAACCTCCCCTTAGTGATCTTCCCCAAGTGCGATCTTAGCGGGGCGGATCTATCCTTCGCCAACCTAAGCTACGCAGATCTTACCCAGGTAGACCTAAGCGGAGCAAACCTGCTTGGAGCAACGCTGAAGGGTACTAAACTGCCATTTACCAAACTGGTGCCGGCATGAAAACCAATATCAAGTCTCGCGGAGCCATTCTCAGATCCGGTAATGGGATTTATTGGACTTACTGCAATGAGTGCTCCGGCACAATCAATCAGATTACGGAGGCCTTGTCTCAAGAAGAGCCTTTTGAACTAGAACTGTCCAAGGAATCTTCGGCCCCATACCATTTTATTCTTGTAGAGGACCTATGACACCAACTGAATTTCAAAGAATCTGTCTTCTTACAGAGAAGACGCCCACTTATGTAATTGACGTCCATGGGGCACTGGGCCCAAAGGGAGAGGCCAGCCAGACCATGTCTCGACTAGACCACGCTTCCAGAGGAATGGTCACCGAGGCTGGAGAAATTATCGATGCTCTCAAGAAGCATTCCTGCTACGGCAAGCCTCTCGATCTGACAAACCTAAAAGAAGAGGTTGGAGACGTGCTTTGGTATGCGTCCGTTATGTTAGATGCCTTGGGCTTGACCTTTGAGGACGCGATGGAAGCCACCGCCAGGAAGCTTAAGAAGAGATATCCCAACGGCTTTACGCAAGAAGCCGCCCTAAACCGAAATCTGGAAGCCGAAAAGAAGGCACTGGAAGGTTCAGAATAATGGACCTCCCTAAGATCTTGTCGACCCATTTCGGGGAAATGCGAAAATTCATCCTGGTTAGAAAAGAAGATGTTTCTGGAGTGAGCGGCACCGGAGTGGTCGCCGAAGGCCTCGAATTTAGCAACGGGACCTGTGCCATTACCTGGATGACTCCGTATCGGTGTATTGCCACCTATGAGTCCATTAAGGCTCTTGAGCACGTACATGGACACGCCGGAGCTACCGTGGTCATTTTCGAAGACGAACTCGCCTCACTGGAAATCTAAAGACACTTGACACTCCCCAAGAAAAGGGATAGAAAGGACAGCATGAGCAGCGTAAACAAGGTAATTCTAGTGGGGCGTCTGGGAGAGACTCCAGAACTAATGCGTACGAGTGGTGGGGAAAGCTACACGCACTTGTCTTTGGCGACCGACGCCATTGTTGGGCGTGGTCAGCAACCCAAAACTGACTGGTTTCGCGTAACTGTTTGGGGCAAGACGGCAGAATCTTGCTCTAAGTACCTTGGAAAGGGCAGGCAGATCTATGTCGAAGGTCGCCTTCAGAACCGATCCTGGGTAGATCCAACCACTGGAACCAAGCGGTACTCCACCGACATTGTGGCCAGCCAAGTCACGTTCCTTGGCAACAAAGGGGAAGGCCAGGCCAGGCCTCTGCCTCAGATCCAAGATGACATAGACCCGTTCATTGATCCAGCCGATCAGTTCGACGATCCGGTCTACTAGGCCAATGGCCCGATTAGTTAAGTGGTATAACACCTCACTTGTAATGAGGTATCCCCTGTTCAATTCAGGGATCGGGCTCTGTTAAATTATGATCAATCCAACCATTAAGATTCAGGTAACAAAAGCCGATATTGGGCTGGGTTCAGATCATCCCTCCAGGAACCCACTGGCCAGAGCCCTCAAGAGGGAATTCCCTGATGTTACTGAGGTCTGGGTGGCCGACAGGGCCATACAGCTCATGGTCTATGGCCTATACAAACCCAACCTGTCAATCGCATTTAGCCACAACGATATTACAACTCAGATGCTAAAAGCCCTGGATTCAGGCCACGGACAACAACTCGTCCCATTCACCACAGAACTAACTATCCAGTCAATTAAACAGGTCGGTCAATGGCTATAATCATCGAAACAGAAGACGAAGACAACATCCCGTGGGACAGCTTTGCCGAAAAGGCCAAGGCTCAAGAACTAACCCAAACCGCCACTCCCGAAAATTCCAAGCACGCCTTCTTCGTAAGGCTAGCCAAAAAGTCCCCGATCTGGGACGCCAACCCCTGGCCTGACTGGATCTCCAAAGACATGACCATTAATGACGGTCACTGGTCCTACTCCGCCATGGAAATCTATCGCATGGTCCTGGCGTCGCTGTACCTACACAACACAAGCCTCAACCAAGGAATGGGCATCTGCTATACCGGATATCCCGAAAAGGATCTTTCCGCAGATGACTATTTCGACGGATGGCGAGCTGTGTTTGTCGGCGCCAATTCCAGGGAAATCAATTACGCGATCTTCGTAAAAGACACCAAGATCGCCTTTTATTCTGACCGATATCTGACCATGATCGGTCTCAGACCCGAGGAATTCGCTTACGCAGCGACGTACTTTGCCAGGCCGGCCGCCAAGCCCGCTCCAAGAGTCAACCTTTTGGTTTCTGGCCCTGAAGGACTTGGTGCTTGCGAGATTGAAATCGAACCGGAGACCTTTCTGTCGGACAACTACTATCCAGACATCGGAGAGAAGTTCGTCAGGATGACCGAAGACTGCACCACCAAAAAACCCCGTGGTCGAATCGGGGTGATTTCAGGTCCTCCAGGCACAGGGAAGTGTCTGGGGCTTGGGACTCTAGTCCTAAAATACGACGGTTCTGTTGTGCCTGTCGAGTCAATCGTAGCAGGAGATTCCCTTATGGGACCAGACAGTAAACCAAGAAAGGTACTGTCTACAGTAAGAGGAATCGGAGAACTTTATCAGATCAATCCGGTTAAAGGATCTTCTTGGGTATGTAATGACGTTCACGTACTGACTCTAAAAAACACATACACTAAAGAAATCGTAGACATTCCTCTCAATGAATATCTACAAAAATCAACCTATTGGAAAAATATTCACAAACAATTTTCCGTTGGTGTTGATTTTCCGGTAAACGACGATCTTTTGGTAGATCCCTATTTAATCGGTCTTTGGGCAGGAGACGGCGGTAAGGAACTGTCCGATAACGGACTCTATCTTAAGCGAGTTGGTATTACAACGGCGGATCCAGAAATTGTCGAGTATCTAAAGGATACAGCCACTAGGGTTGGGTGTAGTTTGTCAAAACACGAAGATCCGCGAGCACTGAGTGATACCTATCTGTTCGCAAAACTTAAGGGCGACGGCAAGGTCGGCCCGTTTCTTGCTACATTCAGAAAAGAGGTTGGGACGAATTCGGTCATTCCAGAAAAGTATCTAAGATCAAGTCGGCATAATAGACTCCAGCTTTTGGCTGGGATCCTAGATTCCGACGGACATCTAAACAATGGAGGATTTGAAATTAGTCAAAAGAATATGACAATGGCTAGCCAAATCGCGTTTTTGGCCAGATCCCTTGGGCTTAAGGTAGTCAGCACTAAAACACAAAAAACTTGTCAAAACGGATTTGTCGGAATGTACGTAAGGATGTCTATTAGCGGAGACTGTTCGATCATTCCGACAAAAATAGCTCGCAAGAGGGCGCCTTCCAGACGTCAAATCAAGGATGCCCTTAACACAGGCATTTCAGTCGAACCCATTGGCATTGGAGAATATGCTGGGTTCGAACTCGATGGCGATGGCCGTTTCCTTTTAGGGGACTTTACCGTCACACACAACACCCACCTGATAATGGCTCTCATCAACGAGATCCGTAACAAGGCCGACGTACTGCTCATGCCATCCTCAATGGTAAGCTCTATCGTAGACCCCACTCTGGTCAATACCCTTTTGAATTTTAGGGACAAGAACAAGCCCATGGTCTTGGTTATCGAGGACGCCGATGAGGCCATCCGAAAGAGGAAGGGCGCTGGGGATTCTGCCCTGTCAGCCCTGTTGAATCTATCGGATGGCCTTTTCGGCCAGATCCTGGACACGCGCATTATTTGCACCACCAACATTGACCAAAATGACGTAGATCCAGCCATCTACCGTCCCGGCCGACTTTCCTCCTATGTCTATGTCGGACCCCTTGACAAAGAACAGTCTCAAAGGGTATATGAAAGACTTGGAGGCAAGGAGGTCTTGACAGAAAAAGAATACACCCTAGCCCAGATTTACGCCATGGCCTCTGGCACGGAACCGTCGCAGACAACCGTCAGCAAGACACCCATTGGATTTGCTCGATAGGCACAACAAATCGTCGGATATTATAAAAGGATAAAATGTCAGAAGATAAGCAGAAAGATCTCGGCCACGTAGGAAAGCCCAGAGTGGACTTTCTCAAGTCAATTAAAGACAGAGAAGCGACCTGGTATAAAAATCCCAGACCGAAATGGATCTCGAAAAGGCCCGCACTTAGTAACTATACAGGCCTTCCAGAAGAGCTGAAGATATCGCTCATCGCGGATTTGATGGAGTATTTGAATCGTAATGAGCTTCCGTTTGGGTATCAAGTCGACGTTTACACCCAAATGTCAAATCCGTATGACACCGACTTTTTCGACGACTGGCTACCCCTCTACCTAGAGGACACGTTCGAGACCGCCATTTTGGTCAAAGACCAGAAGATCGCATACTGGAATGACCGTTCTCTGCACGTATACGGTGCTTCAAACGAAGAAGCGCAAGTCATTATCGAGCATTTTAGTCAAAGGTGTCGTCCAAGGATGGTCCCACTGCCAACGGTTTCTTTGTTGGTGACCTCTCCCAGAGGCCTGAATATTCACAACATCCCCTTGGAGACCAAGTCCTTTACGGCGGACAACTACGCTCCGGAGATCAAGGATAAGTTCGAGCGAATGCTAGAAGACTGTATTGGGGACGAGCCAAAGGGGCGAATCGGAGTCATTTCTGGTCCTCCAGGAACTGGCAAGACCTTTATGATTATGTCTTTGATTGAAAGGATTCGAGATCAGGCCACGGTGCTGCTAATCCCGTCTTCCATGGTCAGCAGTATCGTCAACCCTTCTTTGACGGAATTGCTGCTGTCACTTAGACAGAGTGGACAGCCCACCGTTTTGGTTTTAGAGGACGCCGATGAAGCCATCAAGAAGAGGGTTGGGGCCGGAGACTCGGCCCTGTCGGCACTGTTGAATTTGTCGGACGGCATCTTTGGTAGGGTTTTGGACACCAGGATCATCTGCACGACCAACATTAGCAAGGACGACATCGATCCGGCCATCTACCGTCCTGGACGACTCTCTTCTTATGCGTACATCGGGCCTCTTGCATTTAGTCAGGCTCAGGCTATATATACCAGGATTGGTGGCGAAGGGGATCTAGAAGAGGGCACCTACACCCTTGCTCAAGTCTACGCCAAGGCCGCCAAAAACGAAACGTAATAGACACAATCTTTAATGGAAATCGGTTTCACAAAGGGCATTCTCCCTAGAAACCAGAAAGAAAAAAGGCAAATGTTCAAACTAGGCGATCGAGTATCTTGGGTTAATCCAACCCGCAAAGCATCAACAGGCAAGAAGTACACCGGCACCGTCATCGAGGTGGTGGAGAAGGGCAAGCGTCCCAATCCCAACCAGTATCCTGCAAGGATCAAGGGCCGCGCTACTGGCGTCAGAGACTACGAGTCCTACCTGATTCGTGGGGATGATGGAAAGAACTACTGGCCCCTTACCTTTAGGCTTAAGGGCGAGGTCAAATCAGCCACTGCGACGCCAGCCCCTATTTCGGCACCAACGGCACCGACCGGAGAACAGACAGAGACCAGGGAGGTTACCACCAACCCGGACGGATCGGTGACCACCAAGATCACCAAGACCGTAACCAACGGCCAGTCGACCCTGACCACCATTTCCATCAGGACCGAGGCGGCTGCTCCCCAGCCGCCCACTCCACAGCAAAACCTGGAGACAGACTTCGTAATCCTTTTGGATTCTTCTGGGTCCATGCAGTCCATTGCAGCACCCGCCCTAAGAGCCCTGGGCGAGCAGATTAACTCCATCAAGGAGTCTGCCAATCGACTCAAGATGCAGATGCCTCGGGTGTCGCTGGTCACGTTCGGGAACTCCAGGTACGTCCCTCAATTTTGGCGAGTACCGGCCGATAAGGTGAATGCCAACATTCACTATACGACATCGGGGAACACCCCACTGGTGAAGACCACCCACGACATCGTCACTCTCCTGATGAAGGACCCTGGGCTGAATGGCCCCAACAACGCCATCGTCTTTAACGTCATCACGGACGGCGAAGACACCGAAGGTGACTACCCCGGCAATCCGACTCCGGCAGTCGTTACTGCCGCCAACAAGACCGATCGTTGGACCATGGCCTTCATGGTTCCTCGTGGGACCAAGTCCTCCTTCCTTCGTAACTGGGGAAGGCTGGGGATTTCCTCCGATAACGTGATGGAATGGGACACCACCGTCAAGGGTACTGGAGTGGCTTCGGCAGCCAACGCGATCGCTGCCACCAACTACATGACGGCCCGCTCTACCGGAGCGTCCAGGGTTCAGAACTACTACGTACAGCCCGATCTTTCCAAGGTCACCGCCGCCGATCTGGCCAAGCTTCAGGACCTTTCCGGAATCTATCGGCTCTACACGGTAGATCAGGAAGCGCGGATCGACGAGTTCATCAAGGGCAAGACCGGCTCCGAATACATCATCGGATCTGGGTTCTACCAGCTTACCAAGCACGAGAAGGTGGTTCAAGCCACCAAGGGCATCCTCCTTCGAGACAAGTTCACCAAGAAGATCTACGGAGGTGACATTGCACGAACCCTAATCGGCCTGCCGATCGGAGTCAACGCAACGGTCGATCCTGGGAATCATGGGAACTTCGACATCTTTGTCGAGTCCACTTCGATTAATCGTAGGTTGCCCAGAGGCAGTCTCGTCCTTCACGACTTCCGGATGACTACCCCCAAGGCACCTACCTGGGTGGCCGCTCCTACTACCGGAAACACAACAGCTACTGTCCCGTAAGCACGTACCAAGCTTTCCAAGAGCGAAGGATCGGCCCGCAAAAGCGGGCCTTTTCTTTTTGTGTTGACTAGCTTCACCGATCCTGATACCGTCTCCTTCATGAACACCGTGATTGAACTCGCCACGCAAACCGCCAGGTCTCTGAAAAAGACGTCGGATCGAATCGCTTCGGTCGCAAGCCTGGCCCTACTCGTCTCAGTCCTCCTTGACGCCTGGGCCGAAGAGGCCTATAGACACAGGACAGAAACCAGAAAGGGACTGTAAATGTCAGATTTCACTGCATGTCAGGACTGTCTTTGTTCTTACAAAGAAGATTGTCTGCAATTTAAGAATCAGCGAGATGAACTAATCCGTGCGCTAAGAAAGCAAGCCAACGCCTTCGTGGTATTGCAGTCCACGATCGATCTACTGAACAAGTATAAGGATATTTGATGGACAAGATCCAAACAATTAAGTCTCTGGCAGTGCTAACCAAAGAGGAAATCCTGCATGGCTTGATGGAAAGCAGTATTCCGGAAAGTGTCATTAAAGAGATGGCACTGAGAGCCTTCTCTCGCGCTCTGAAGGAAGACTCCGTAAAGACGGTGGCCACTCCGCCCACAAAGGCCACTCCAGTGCCAGCCAAGAAGACTGGGCGCCATCCCGAGATCCCAGTAATAGACGACCAGGGTAACTTCTACGCTTCTCTGTCAGAAGCAGCAGCGGAGATTGGTTCCTACTCTCACGAGATTTCCAGGAGCTTGAAGAAGGGTTGGAAGGTAAAGGGGAGGCGATTCTCTTTAGCCAAAGCCGGTAATTCCTACAACCCACCACATGTAGGTACGTCTCCCACACCAAGTTCCGGTAAACTCAAGTTCTAAAAGGTAAAATTGTAAATGTCTAAATGGTCCTGCCCTGTAGTGGTCATCAAAGAACTCATCAAGCACCCAAACGCCGACACACTGGACATCATTGCAGTCGATGGAACCGTCTGCATCGCCAGATCTGGCCAGTGGAAGGTCGGAGATCTGGCCGTATTGGTCCCAATCGATTCGGTCGTGCCCTTGGATCATCCGGAATTCTCTTTCCTAAAGAAGCCCGAGAAGCCCGAAATCAAGCTGGAAAGAATCCGAGCCAAGCGCCTTAGAGGAACCTTTTCGGACGGGCTCCTAGTTCCTCTTCCACCAAGAAAGTGGTATCAACCCAAGTGGAAGCCAGGGAAGGATGCCTCCAAGGCTCTTGGAATTTTCAAGTTCGAAGAGGATCCTGAGCAAGAATTAACCATTAGAGACAGAGCCTTTCGGTTTTACCGAAAGTGGAAGTACCTCATTGGTACCCGACTGGGCTTTAACGTTAGGCAGCCCTACGTTCGTGGACCAAAGCCTCAATTTTACTTGTCCAACGGCCAGACATGTCCTGTATATGATCTAGACAAGTACAAGAAGTACGCTCACCTGTTGGTAGACAGGGAAATCGTAGTTACTGAAAAGCTTCATGGAATGAACTGTAGAGTGGTGTGCGACAAAGACCTACCTGTACTCGGCAGCCATCACGTAATGGGAACCACCCAAACCGCCTTTTTGGCAGCCGACAAGAAGTATGGCCTAACCAAGAAGATGGAAAAGCTGCCGGGACATATTCTGTTTGGGGAGGTTCTTGGGACCCAAGACCTAAAGTACGGATTTAGCACAGAAGATGTTGGGTTTGCGGCGTTTGATATCTATGTTATCGCAGAAAAACGATACCTCAACTGGGAAGACTTTAAGGCCAAGTGTCAGGATCTTGACATCCCTACCGTCCCAGTCTTGTTCAGGGGCATGTACGACCCCGAACTTTTGAATTCTCTGGTTAATGGGCCCAATCCAAAGAAGCCCTTGATGTCGGCCCTACACAAAGGAACCCTCAGAGAGGGGGCGGTCATCAAGACAGCCAACGAGGCGCCTGATGCCAGAGAGAGGATCTCACTTAAGTTCGTTAGCGAGGCCTATCTCCTGCGAGAAGGAGGCACGGAAAGGCACTAGAAACCCCCTCTTGACATCGAAAGATCGATCTGGTAGTCTCGATTTCACAACCAACACCAAAAGGAAAGAAAAAATGACCGCAAAGCCCGTTAAGTTCGCTCATGTTTGGCTCGTTAACCCGTACAATGGCACTGTTGGCCGCGCAACCTTTGCGTTTGTCGCTCAAGACAACAAGGTTACCGGCGCCGTGAGCTTCTGCTCGCCCAAGGATCGGTACTACAGGGAGGAGGGCCGCAAGCTGGCCGAGGAGGCCCTCAAGGCCGGAAAGACCATTGAGGTAACGATCCCTACGGATTCGCCCTGGAAGCCAGCCTCAGCACTGGCTGAGCGCCTGATGCAGTTGACGTTTGGAAGCAACAAGTCCGTTGGCTCGTTCCGGACGCCCAAGTGGGCCAACGAGTGCGGCGTGCTGTTCAATGGAGAGGTCAACCAGACCAACGTCCCGAGCTTCTACCGTCCCACCTTTGACTGCCGCGCAGTCAAGTCGGCCTAGTTCCAGTGACCTTCCCAACTCTTTACAAGAAGACCTCTACCGGGGCCATCCAGATGTGGGCAATCTCGGTAGAGGGCTCCACCATCAAGACAGTCTACGGTCAGGTTGGAGGTAAACTCCAAGAGACCTCCGAGGTGATCTCGGAAGGCAAGAACCTGGGCAAGGCCAACCAAACCACGCCCGCCCAACAAGCCCTCGCCGAAGCCCAATCACGATGGACAAAAAAGGTTAAAAAGTCCTACGTGGAAGATCCGGACAGGGCTTCTGCAGGAGAAACGGATTTGGTTGGTGGGGTAGATCCGATGCTAGCCCAGTCCTACGACAAGCACGCCACCAAGATCAAGTGGCCTGCATTTGTCCAGCCAAAGCTAGACGGAATCCGAATGATCGCAGTTATCGACAACGGATCTTGTAGTTTGTGGACCAGGACCAGGAAGCCAATTACGTCACTGCCTCACATCGAGGCGGAGTTGGAAGACCTGTTCCCCAACGAGTCCATCATTTTGGACGGAGAGGCTTACAACCACGACCTAAAAAATGACTTTGAGAGGATCGTCTCGGCGGTGAGGTCTACAGACCCCACCGAAGACCACCTGCTGGTCCAGTACCACATCTACGACGTGGTGAACAACGCGCCGTTTAAAGACAGACTTAAATACATCAACGATCTTTCTGCCGTAGACACAACCCATGTCCGAGTAGTAAAGACTCAACTCGTGGAGTCCCATAAGGCACTGGAACTCGCTCACGAAGAAGCCGTCGAGGAAGGCTATGAAGGGGTCATGGTCCGCAACGCCAACAGCCTCTACCTCAACAAAAGATCCTACGATCTCCAAAAGGTCAAATCCATGCAGGACAAGGAATTTGACATTGTAGGCGTCAAAGAAGGTCGTGGCAAGATGGCGGGTAAAGCCATCTTTGTCTGCGACAACGGATCTGGTACCACCTTCGACGTCAAGATGAAAGGGTCTCTTGACGGTCTGACCAAATATCTCAAAGACGAAACTACTTGGAAATCCAAGCAACTGACCGTGCAATACCAGAATCTGACTGCAGACGGTATCCCTCGATTTCCAGTCGGTAAAGCCATTCGAGATGGCTATTAATCTTTGGCAGATCCCCATGGCCAAGAAAAAGAAACCACTTAAGCTAAGGGTCTTAAAGGAACTGTCTCGAAAGGAACTGGGATATCCAGGGCTGGGCCGAAAGACTTCTTGGGAAGACCAGAAGGCCCAAGAGAACAAAGATGCTTGCCGCAAGGACGTCAGGGAATACGAAGAGTAAGCGGTAGGCTCATGGACTTATTAAAAGTTTTAATAGACTTGGAACGCAGGTCTAAGCTTTTTGAGATAGCTGGGACCTTGTTGTATGATGACTTTTTTGCCATGAAAGGAAAGCTGGAATGTTTGATGTTGATGAAATCGCGTCTTGGTTTGATAACCCGGAAGACGTAAAGAGGGACCTGGAGAACTCTTCTATTGAAGAGGCTGTGTATCAAACCGGGAGCTACTCAGGCGACTGGAAGGTTGTGTACTGGAAGCTTGGCCAGAGGTATGAGGCTAGCGGCGACCACTGTTCATGCAACTCCCCTCACTGGGATCCCGTGTAGGTGGATGTAGGGAGAGGTGGCAGAGCGGTCGATCGCAGACGCCTTGAAAGCGTCCGGCCCGATAAGGGCCCGTGGGTTCGAATCCCACCCTCTCCTCTAAATTAAGTCCTTGACTTGGCCCGCACTTTGTAATATGATGTACACATCATGCAAAAGCTAGAATGGACCAAAACACCGACCGGATTTAAGCTCGCCCTCCCATACAAAGACTTCTACATGGTACCAGGACGTCCAACTCCTGAAGGTACCGCCACCTGGACTGTCTTCGCCAATACCTTCGAGTGCTATGGTACGGCAATTTCACTTGACGGACTCCCTCCCTTTCTGTTAGCTACAGAGGTGGTGGTCCGGGGACTGCAAAACAAGCAGACCAAGATCCTAGAGTCTCTCAACCTAATGGCCAACATCCCAACCAAACTGTCGGAATAAAGGAAATGATAAAGTGAAAAAGGTGACTGATTTTAAGACCGAAACGTATCGTCAAATTCAAGTCCTTGAAGGATATCTTCGTTCTTTTAACAACCCCAGGGTATCCTTCAAGACCCTCCTAAACCAGGGGCTCTACGGCCTAAATCTCCCGGACAGCTTGCTGGCCAAGCGCGTAGGGGTTTCCAAGCAGACCGTGTCCAAGTGGAGGAAGGGTAAGGCCGTGCCTCATCCCAAGGCGATGATGACTGCCTTGCAGTTCCTGATCCTCACGGCCAAGGACGATCTGGCGGCCATTCGTGGTGGCCAAAATGTCTAATTCAGAAAATCGCCCAGTGAAAACCAGGACCATCGCC
>CAZWFX010000001.1:0-7532 GCA_964633425.1 uncultured Candidatus Saccharibacteria bacterium | reverse complement strand
GGTGGCCAAAATGTCTAATTCAGAAAATCGCCCAGTGAAAACCAGGACCATCGCCTTCATCTCGGTTGTCCTGACCGGCCTTTGTTACGTGGCCTGTCCTTTCCTTGAGCCTGGCGCAAAGAACGGATCGGACATGTCAGATGCTGGGTCCCAGATCGACGCGGGCTCCCACCAAGAGCCCGCCTACGAGGGCAGATCTGGTGGACTGCTGCCCTTGGGGTACTACGAACTACAATGTCAGTGGGATGCTTGTGGCGGTCCCAAGGACGATAATGTAAGCCCGCTTACAAATCCCGTTAGATGAGGTCTCAAATGCACTGGTGCCATGGAGAAACGCAACTGTTATTGGCCAGCTTCCCGTTCTTGGTGTTGTTCTGGTCTTGGCTAAAGGCCAAGCTACACCACTCATCCCACCACAAGGACTGCTCCCAGCCAGACCACTTCCGTATTGACTCCAAAGACCAAACGCGATAGGGTCTTTCCATCCCACCCACCACATAAGGAACAAGAAGCTCAAATGGACGAGATCGTAGTAGTAGAACGACACATCGAAGTCACCCAGGACGACATCGACCGAGGTAAGCCAGGAATTCGGTCATACCTAACCAACCCAATCGCCAGAGCCATTGCCAGAAACACCGGAGCCAACTACACCGTTGTCCAAGACACCCACGGCTCGGGCACAGTCAATGGCATTCGGTTTACTTTCATTCTAGACGACAAGGCTCGGTGCTGGCTTTCGGACTTCGAAAACAGGCTTCCGGTCAAGCCCTTTACGTTCCCCTTCAAGGCCGTCCGGTACGTGTATACGTCATCCGACCTATCCATTAATGGTCCCAGGCCACAAGGAACCCAGTATGCCTCCGCTCCCCACGGCGGTTCCTTGATGGTCGTCAACCCCACCACCAACTACGACTCGTCTCGTAACTTCTTCACGCCCAAGCCGGCAGAGCCCACCTGGATCCCGCCAAAGATCGGCCGGCCAAGTCCCAAGAAAGAAACGGAGTAGCCATGGATCCCATCTACTTTTACAGCACAATCGGCCCCTACGGCTGCTTTTCGAACTTCTCCAAGCACCCGGTTACGGTTGACGGCCTGGAATACCCAACTTCAGAGCATTTCTATCAGTCCCAAAAGTTCCGTGATTTTGAGGTGAGGGAGAAGATTCGGCTCTGCCCAACCCCAAAGGAAGCGGCCCGCCTGGGGCGCAGCCCGCATTCCTCCTATGAAGAAGCGTGGGAGGCCCTAAAAGACACCGTGATGTTTATTGCAGTGGCGGCCAAAGCAGTCCAAAACAAAGAAGTCGCTGCGGCCTTGGCCTCTACAGGCAACCTAGTAATCATCGAAGACGCCAAGACCGACTCCTATTGGGGCTGCGGTCCAGATGGCCTGGGCAAGAACCAGCTCGGCAAGACCCTAATGGCCGTTAGGGAAATGCTAAAGCACACACCCGATGTCCTAAAGAAGTTCGTTGAAGACTGGGCTTCTGCTGAGTAAAACAACTAAGGAAAACAAAGGAGATTAAATGACTGAAGAGCCAAACATTGTGATGTATTTGTTGAGTTGGGCATGTTGTCTTGTAATTATGGCATGGCTGAGATTTACAATCGAAGAGGTAGTTAAGCTTATAAAGCCTATCTGGAGGAGGCCGACGTTGACGGTCCCTGTGGACCCTGACCTTGATTGTATTTGGTTTTGGATATTCTTTGCTGACCTGCTTGTGGTGGACGTACAAGAGGATCCCAGGAGAGCTAATGAGCCTTCGTTTTGTTATGGCGCTGGGTCTTTTGACAGCCCTAACAAAACATCTGCAAAGAGTTGAGGATCTTGCTGTGAAAGATGACGACAAGTGATTCACTTGATTTCAGACTTACACATGGATCATGATTCGGATCAAGGGGCGGCCTTTCTGTCCAGCACCTTTTCGGAAGATCGGTCGGAAGATACACTCGTTGTTGCTGGTGACTGGGGTACAGTCTACGACCCGGCTCTGACCAAGCGGTTCTTTGACGCGGTGTGTCGAAGATATGGTCAAGTGGTAGCTGTCCCAGGAAACCATGAATACTGGGAAATCTCCCACACCAAAACCGGTGTCCAGGCCATGAACCAGGTCTACGATGAAATCGAAAAGGACTACCCAAACCTGTTCTTGGTAACCAAGCCCGAAAGGCTGGAGCTGCCTGGGGTACCGTCCATTGTGGCTGGGACCATGTGGTATGGTATCCCACAGCCACCTACACCGGGCCACTTCTCCGACTTTTCGTTCATGGACTCAGTCACTGGCCCAGTTCAAGACTGGATCTTTAACCAGCACGACCAGTTTGTCAACTTGCTCCCCAGCGTCCAGCCGGGAGACATCGTGGTGACCCACCACATGCCGTCTACGTTGTCCTCAGACCCAGAATACCTTAACAGCCCCTACAACCACTACTTCGTGTCTCCGATGGAGGCCGAGATCCTGGCGCTAGAGCCGGCCTATTGGCTTCACGGACACGGGCACACGTTTGCTCGCTACAGCATCGGCAAGACCATAGTCCTTTGCAACCCACGCGGCTACCCACGAGAAAGAACTGGCGCCTACAAGCCACTTGTGATAATAGGTTGATACATGAGTCAAGACAGACCTCCAGACCCAGAAGGTTTTACGACCTCCATCCGTCCTCTAGGAAACGGCAAGTGGGGGTGCAGGGTTTACCATAACGGCATCATTGTACAAGAAGACAACGACTCCAAGTCAAGACAAGAAGCCGCAAAAACCCTAAAAATGCTACTCAGGTGGGTTGACAAACTTGGGTACGACTCGTCGATCGCGTCTGCCAGCAGAGACAGATTCTTTTGTGGACGAAAGATCGACAATGGTTAAGTGGTGCTGTAATTTTTGTGACGAAAATGACCCCGATCTTTACTGGGACGAACCCGACGGCGAATACCCTAAGAGGACTAAATGTCTTGCCGGTCATACTTTCTGCGACGACGACTGCTGCGGTTGCTACGCAAGTCCTGTAATGGGTTGGGATGCCTGGTATGATCAAAAAGTATAGCCAGACACATCCCTTTTGATGAAAAGGACGAAGGAATGAAGCTGCGTGAAATTCAAGATGCGATCCAGGGATGTCTAGGAATTCTTCATGAAAAAGAATAAGATAAAAACAAAAACAAACGAAGAGAAATTCGAAGAATTTAAACAAGTAGTTGAGTCTTTACTTAAAGAAAGTTCTCCACTGCCTTGGGTTGCATATTCTGAAAAGTATTCGTCAACCAAGGAACTCTCTGAGGCACTTGCTAAGTCCATCGCCTTGAACGATTCTGCTGAATTTCATTGGATTGAACCAAGCCCAGGGAACGGTACGTGGCCAGCATCCACTGGCAACGGGGCTTTGTCCAAGACTCACGCAAAGTTGATTGTCTCCGTAATGAACTACTTGCCCGATCTTCTTGATTACGTGGAATGGCTCCAAAGTAGACTGGAATCTGAGATTTACCAATCTTGTTATCCAGACGGAGATTAAATGATCAATTTTTTCAAGGGATTGGCTTCAGTTGGGCTCGTGGCGTCCTGGTACCAAGGGCGGACAGCTATGCAGAGGTCTCTGGCCGAGCTTGGGGCCGCTTACTCTGTCCTGCTCAAAGAATTGCAAGAAACAATTCGACAAAGGGACGAAGCGATCAGGTTAATGAATCTGATTGACAGAGGGCACCCAGACATAGAATCTTTCATGAGCAGGATTGAAAATGAAGCAAGTTATTGTAATGCGTAGGGACCTTAAGATGCGGAGAGGCAAGGAGTGCGCCCAGGCCGGCCATGCAGCTTTGAAATGGCTAGCCGATCTCCTAAATCCCAGCGTCGACGATCTCGCCGGACGCTTCTTAACGGAAGAGCAGGCCGAGTGGCTATATGGCACCCAGAAAAAAGTGGTGGTGTATGTCAACTCAGAGCAGGAGCTTTTGGATTTACATGCAAGGGCCAAGGATGCTGGGTTGGAGTCGTACTTGATTCAAGATCTTGGCCTAACTGAGTTCGGTGGAGTTCCAACCTACACCTGCTTGGCCATTGGGCCTAATTCAGATACTCAAATCGACCAAGTAACTTCCGACCTTCCTCTTTACTAGGAGTACGATTTAATGACTAAGCCCCGTTCATGGAACAGCATTTCAAGCAAAGCCCAAGACGAAACGATAGACTATTTGTCGATGCTGGTTGAGGTCATCAGTCACCACAACAAAGAAGGATCGGAGGCTCTTGACGCAGCACTCTATTCGCTTCTAATCCACACCAGATTTCCTGACGAAGCCTTGGTTTTTGAAGGCTGGCTTTATTATGGACATTGGTATGTAGTTGATTTTGCTGACGATTTTTCTTCTATAACAGCGATTAACTTTAATCGGGACGGAGGAGACAATTCTAAAACCGAAGAAAGGGTTTTTAGCAAGGATGAGTTCTTGTTGGAGTGTTCGACTTATACTTCTGAGTCTGAAATCTTCATGGAAATGGTTAGGGCAAGTCTCAAATGACCTACCATCAAGTCGTGTATTACATTTCATCAAAAGGAAACCTTGACAAAATTTATCGAATAGGCGTTACGAGAAACGACGGCGGTTTGTTGTATCAAATAATCCGATCTAATAGTAATGGGTGGAACCTCTTTTATCCAAATGGACTTCCGGTAATCGGCGGCGTAAGCTTTGAGCTTACCGTGATTATTAGGGCAATGTTCGGTCTCAGCAATGCACAAGAAATTGCCGGAATTAATATTGAATACTGAGTAAAATGAAAAACCTAGACCAAAAAGACGAGATTCCAAAGCACCGCAGCAAGAAAAACACCAAGAAGTTCTGCAAGGGCAAGGAGGGGGTTTTACACCAGCCGCGATGGGTGGAGGGACAGCTTTCGGTCATGAACTACAGGTGTATTGCTTGTTTTAAGGTTCTCGCGACCTGCTTGCATTTTGGAGGTCGGCGGTGTATATGTGGTAAGCGAAGCCAAAAGGAGACCAAGTGATCTTACCGATTCTTAAGTGGCCAAACCCCAAGTTGAACCAGAAGTCCCTGGACTGCCCAGAAGGATTAGTTGGATACCCAACTATCGTGGTGGACATGTTGGAGACCATGTATTACAACAAAGGGGTTGGCCTGGCAGCCATCCAGGTCGGCGTGCCCTTGCGCCTCTTCGTTATGGGTCTGGGGAGGCTAGAGGTCACCTTCATCAATCCGGTCCTGGTAGCCACGCACGGAGACACCAAACCCATGGTCGAGGGGTGTCTGTCGTTCCCAGGCATCTTTGAAAAGGTTGATCGGTATACGTCGGTGACCGTGGAGCACGGACATGTAGGTGAACGTAAGCGCGAAACCTACTTCAACACACACGCCCAAATAATCCAACATGAACTAGATCACCTAGATGGCCTGACCATGGTGTCTAAGATGTCCGCCACCAAAAAGGCTTCGATCCTGAGAAAACTTCAAAAGGGGTAAATTAACAATGTACCCACCAATGACCACAACGGAGAATCCATGTCAGACCATCTAACGAGTCCCCAAGAAGACCTCCGAGAGCGCCTCCGACGCCAATACTGCGCCAAGCAACCAGAATTGCCGCCAGGACCTAAGGGCTCTCTCGCGGACCAGATCCGATGGGCCTGTAGGGCTATGCATCGAAATTTCAAGGGGTATCAGTTCTTAGTCGGAGAAGAACACATCCTCGCATTTCTCCGTTTAGGTCACAAAGCAGGCCATTACGGTCTCGATGCCTTTAACGTAGCTCGTTGTGTTTTTCAGCCAACAGATGTATGTCGAGTAGAAATTAATCTCGGGGAAGCCCGTCAAGTCACCCAGCGTTTCTTGGCCTACACCTCTTCACCCTCCAAAACTCTAAAAGAATGGTGGACTAAGTGGCGTCTGCGAAGGAAGTGGCAAATGGAAGCACTGGCGTGGAATCTGGCCTCAAACTACGTTCAGGAATATGGTAAAGAGGTCCTGTTTATGGAATACAGCTCCTTTCAGGTCTTCTACGATTCAGTCCCCAAGGAATTAGTCCCAACTCCCGACCAGCCCTACCGATGACTTTTTGAAGGATAATTTACCATGAAAAACCGTACATTCTTTGATATCTTGGTTTTTGTATTGTGCGTACCGATCTGGCTAGGTATTGTAAATTCTATTTTCGAGCCCAAGCCAGCCAGCGCAGATCAGACATCAATAAGTTACTCAGCCTGGCGTATGGCCAACAGCCTTGAGCGAATTGAACAACTCCTACGGGAAAAGAACTGTAAATAAGGAAAATCTATGATCATTTCTGTTAAAATTTATGATAAGACCTATTCGTTTGTGAAAAGATATGAGGACTACTACACCGGAAATGGGTTTGTAATCCAAAAACTGACAGCAGGAGCTGGAAGCGGCTGGTTGGCTTCATTTGACGGAACCTCAATTGCTGGAGTTGGCCCTACCCCAGAAGATGCTATTAAGGACATTGTGCCTAAGCTACGACCGCTATGGGAGTCATTGCAAGACTTGTTCCAACCTTTCACCGAGAAGGCTCATCCTCCAGGTTGTTCTTGCTGGAACTGTAAATAATGAAAATCGAGAAAATTGGCTTCACAGGGACCAGACTCGGAATGACCGCTGGCCAAAAAGAAGCACTGACCAACCTCTTGCAAGAACTCAAACCCTCAGAGTTCCACCACGGAGACTGCATCGGGGCAGACCAGGAAGCCTGTGAAATGGCCCAGACACTCCAAATTCCAACTATTTGTCATCCACCAGTCAAAAAGGACCTTCAGGCACACACCACCAATACCCACACCAGACAACCCAAACCCTACCTAGAACGAAATCGTAATATCGTAGAAGAAACCCACCTCCTGATCGCAGCACCTCACCTCACAGAACCCTCCAAAGGTACCAACTACACTATTAACTATGCGAAATCATTGGGAAAAACCGTGTTGGTTCTTTGAGGTCTTGACAAAGGCGGGCAAATAAGGCACGATCTATTTATGCCGCCATGGTGGAACTGGTTTACACAGGAGACTTAAAATCTTCGGTCCTAGCGGACATTCCCGGTTCGACTCCGGGTGGCGGTACCAACCAGGTGGGAGTAAGACTCGGGAGGGATTTATAAACCCTTTAGCGCCAGATTAGCGTTCTAGACCGGGGGCGGTACCCGGCACCTGGACCAAATTTAATGAAGCGGAGAAGATTGAAGAAACCTATCAAACCCAAAGGCCCAAATGGAGGATATTACTTGATTCATTACGTAGTCGAAAACAACAAGTTCCAGGAAGACGGTCACGCATCCCTCGTAAAGGCGTTGCAAGATCTGCCAAATTCAGTAGTTACATTGGTTAGAGTCATCCCGTTCACGCACGAGGTTGAGCCCTTAGAGGGGACCCTTCCGGCTGGAGACAGGGTGGTTTTCGTGTTTGGCAGTACCACCCTGATGAAAATTGCCAAGGATCGTGGCTGGTTGTGCTTTACTGATAACCTAGACGCGAGGTCGTTGTTTACCACAATGGGGGCTCTTTGTACTAACA